>NZ_JBVICF010000013.1:0-296002 GCF_055572995.1 Streptomyces sp. NPDC030245
ATGGAGTTGGCCCGGGAGATCGCCCGCAAGGACGGCACACTGCTGCGCTTCGCCAAGACCGCGATCAACGGAATCGACCCCGTGGACGTGCACCGCAGCTACCGCTTCGAGCAGGGCTTCACCTTCGAGGCCAACCTCAGCGGCCTGGCCGACCGCATCCGTGAGGACTTCGGGACGCGAGAAGAGGGCGGGTCATGACCGACAGGAGCGATGGGGCCGGCAGGAGCGGCAGGAGCGGTGGGACCGGCAGGACCGACAAGCGAATGACGCCCGACGAGATCGTGGGGCGGCTGGCCAGCGGCATGACGCTCGGCATCGGCGGCTGGGGCTCGCGCCGCAAGCCGATGGCCCTGGTCCGCGCGCTGCTGCGGTCCGAGGTCACGGACCTGACCGTCGTGTCGTACGGCGGCCCGGACATCGGTCTGCTCGCCGCCGCCGGCCGCATCCGCAAGCTCGTCACGGCCTTCACGACGCTCGACTCGATCCCCCTGGAGCCGCACTTCCGCGCGGCCCGCGAGCGTGCCGCCTTCGACCTCGTCGAGCTGGACGAGGCGATGTTCATGCAGGGCCTCACCGCGGGCGCCCAGCGGCTGCCGTTCCTGCCGATCCGCGCGGGACTCGGCTCGGACGTCCTGCGGGTCAACCCCCACCTCCGGACGGTCACTTCGCCGTACGAGGACGGGGAGGAGCTCGTCGCCGTGCCCGCCCTGCGGATGGACGCGGCCCTGGTCCACCTGAACCGCGCGGACCGCTTCGGCAACGGCCAGTATCTGGGCCCCGACCCCTACTTCGACGACCTGTTCTGCGAGGCCTCCGACACCGCGTACGTCTCGTGCGAGCGGATCGTCGACTCCGCCGAGCTCACCGCGCACGCCGCGCCCCAGACGATGCTCGTCTCCCGGCACTCGGTGACGGGCGTGACCGAGACGCCCAAGGGCGCGCACTTCACGTCCTGCGTGCCCGACTACGCCCGCGACGAGCCCTTCCAGAAGGCCTACGCCACCGCGGCGGCCGACCCGGAGGCCTGGCAGACCTTCCGCGACCGCTTCCTCGCCGGGACCGAGCACGACTATCAACTGGCCGTCCAAGCCTGGCACAAGGAGCAGCGATGACCCTCCCGCGACCGACCGCGCCAGGGGCGCCCGGAGCCACCGCGACCCGCGCCGAGTACTGCGTGATCGCCTGCGCCGAGGCCTGGCGGGACGACGGCGAGATCCTCGCCTCCCCCATGGGCACGGTCCCCTCGGTCGCGGCCCGCCTCGCCAAGCTGACCTTCTCCCCCGACCTGCTGCTCACGGACGGCGAGGCCCTCCTCATCGGCGACGTCCCGGCCGTCGGCTCCGCGTCGGCGGTGACCGAGGGCTGGCTGCCGTACCGCAGGCATCTGACCATGGTGATGGGCGGCCGACGGCACGTGATGATGGGCGCGAGCCAGCTCGACCGCTTCGGCAACCAGAACATCTCGTGCATCGGCGCCTGGGAGCGCCCGAAGCGGCAGCTCCTGGGCGTGCGCGGCGCGCCCGTCAACACGCTGAACAACCCGGTGAGTTACTGGATTCCGCGGCACTCGACGCGGGTGTTCGTCGAGAAGGTCGACATGATCAGCGGGGTCGGGTACGACAGCGCGGCCGTCGCCGGGCCCTCCGCGACCCGCTTCCACGAGCTGCGCCGGGTCGTCTCCGACCTCGGCGTCTTCGACTTCAGGACCCCCGATCACACGATGCGCCTGGTGTCCCTGCACCCGGGCGTGACCCTGGAGGAAGTGCGCGAGGCCACCGGGTTCACCCTGGCCGTGCCGGACGCCGACATCCCGTACACCCGCGAGCCGACCGCCGAGGAGCTGCGGCTGATCCGCGACGTGGTGGACCCGGGCGGCCTGCGCGACCGCGAGGTGCGCCCGTGACACAGGAACCGCCGCCCATGACACCCACCCTGCGGACGCCGCTCACCGAGCTGGTCGGCGTCCGGCACCCCGTCGTCCAGACCGGCATGGGCTGGGTGGCAGGCCCCCGCCTGGTCTGCGCGACCGCGAACGCCGGGGCGCTCGGCATCCTCGCCTCCGCCACCATGACGGTCGAGCAGCTGCGGTCTGCCGTCCGCGAGGTCAAGTCCCGTACGCCCGCGCCCTTCGGGGTGAACCTGCGTGCGGACGCGGGCGACGCCAGGGAGCGGGTCCGCATCATCGTCGACGAAGGGGTGCGGGTCGCGTCCTTCGCGCTCGCGCCGTCCAAGGAGCTGATCGCCGAGCTCAAGGACGCCGGCGTGGTGGTCATCCCCTCGATCGGCGCGCGCCGGCACGCCGAGAAGGTCGCCGCCTGGGGCGCGGACGCCGTGCTCGTGCAGGGCGGCGAGGGCGGCGGTCACACCGGCGAGGTCGCCACCACCGTGCTGCTCCCGCAGGTCGTCGACGCGGTGGACATTCCCGTGATCGCGGCCGGCGGCTTCTACGACGGCCGCGGCCTGGTCGCCGCCCTCGCCTACGGCGCCGCGGGTGTCGCCATGGGCACCCGCTTCCTGCTCACCTCGGACTCGCCGGTGCCGGACGCGGTCAAGGCCCGCTATCTGGCCGCCTCCGTCAAGGACGTCACCGTCACCACGCGCGTGGACGGCCTCCCGCACCGCATGCTGCGCACCGAGCTGGTGGCCGGTCTGGAGAGGTCCGGCCGCGTCGCCTCCCTCGCCCGCGCGGTGCGGCACGCGGCGGCGTTCCGGAAGGTGTCCGGACTCGGCTGGGCGCGGCTGGTCCGCGACGGCCTCGCGATGAAGCACGGCAAGGACCTCACCTGGAGCCAGGTCGTCCTCGCCGCGAACACCCCCATGATGCTGAGATCGGCGATGGTGGACGGCCGTCCGGAGCTGGGCGTGATGGCGTCGGGCCAGGTGGCGGGCCTCATAGCCGACCTGCCCTCGTGCGCGGAGCTGGTGGGGCGGCTGATGCGGGAGGCGGACGAGGTCATGGACGGGTTGCGCGGTCGGTACGGACCGGGGTCAGGGTCAGGCCCGCCCGGCGACCGATGACCGGGGGCCGAGGTGGTCCAGGGCCCGGTCGGCGAGGCCGTCCGCCCCGCAGGTCCGCGCCAGGGTCAGGCCGTGCTCCAGCTCCACCGCGGAACCCGCCGCGATGCCGTACTCGACGCGGGCGACCGCGTGTTCGTACGCGCAGGGTGAGGCCTCCAGATAGCTGACGGCCTGGCGGTACAGCGCGACGGCGCGCGGGCCGCTCTCCAGGGCCGCCGCACACCGCAGCGCCTCACCGATCGCGGTGTCCGTGCCGAACCGCTCGGCCTGCATCCGGGCGTCCGAGACGAGGTGCGCCGCCCGCTTGGGATCCTTGCCGGCCAGGGCGCGGGCGAGGTCGTACGCCCATGGTGCGAGGACGGTGTTGTACTGGCCGCGCGCCGTCAGCGCCTTTGCCGTCGCCTCCAGTTCGTTGAGCCCCTCCTCCGTGCGGCCGAGGGCGAGCAGGAGGCGCCCGCGCACGGACGGCGCGTCGGGGACGTAGATCGTGGAGGCGGAGGGCGGCGCGAAGCCGTACCGGTCGGCGATCTCACCGGCCTCGTCGATGTGCCCGCGGGCCAGGAGCGTGTCGATGAGCATGCTGGCCGCCTCCCAGTGCATGGGCAGGCCCTGGCCGACACGGTCGGCGAGGCGCAGGCTCTCGCGCAGCGAGCGCTCGGCGTCGGTCAGCCGACCGCGCCTGCGGTACACATAGCCGAGGAAGGCGTGGGCGAGTGCGAGGTGTCCGCCGCTCCAGCCCGCGGTCTCGTAGGCGCGCACGGCCTCGGTGAACAGGCTCTCGGCGCGGTCGAGGCGGTCGGAGAAGGCGTACGACCCGCCGAGCATCAGGCGGAGCTCGAAGCTCCACTCCGTGTCGGTCCAGCCGAGTCCGGGCGCGAGGCGGCCGTTGACGAGGGCGCGGTCGCAGAGCTCGACGACCAGTTCCGCGCTCTCGCCGCGGGTCATGGCGTCGAAGGCGCGCAGGATGAGCAGGGCGCGCTCGGAGTTGTCGCGGCCGGTGAGAGGTCCGGCGAGGGCGGCGAGGCGCCGCGAGCGTCCTGGCGAGTCCTGCTCGCCCGCGTGGATGCCCTCCCACATGTAGTGCACGGCTTGCAGGCGCAGCCTCGCGGGTCCCGGTTCAAGTCCGGCCGCCTCCTCGGCGATGGCGCGCAGGCCTTCCTCCAGCTGGTCGTTGTGGACGAAGGCCTGGGAGAGACGGCAGACCGCGTCGACGCGCAGCTCCCCGTCGAGGCCGCGCATCGAGAGGGCTTCGCGCAGATGGCGGATGGTGGTGGCGGGCGAGGTGAGCATGGTGGCGCAGCCGAGTTCGTAGAGCACGCGCGCGTGGATCTCGGGCAGCGGAGGCTCGCGCAGGGCACGCTCCAGGCAGCGGCGGGCCGCGTCGGGCGCGCCGACGGCGAGGTGTTCGGCGGCGGCCTCGCGCAGCTGCTCGACGAGCTCGGGGTCGTCGTCCGGGTGGACTTCCAGGAGGTGCCGGGAGGCGGCCGCCGCGCCACGCCCGGAGAGGGTGACGACGGAGGCGGCCTGGCCGTGCATCGCGGTGCGGGTGGCCGCCGGGATGGAGCGGTAGACCGTGCTGGCGATGAGGGGGTGGACGAACTCCAGGCCGTCGTCGCCGTCGGTCAGGATGCGCGCGGCGCACAGCCGCTCCGCGCAGCGTTCGGCGCTGTCGGGCAGCATGCCGGCGAGCTGGGCGGCCAGGTCGAGGGAGATGGCGCTGCCGAGGATGGCGGCGGCCCAGGCGAAGCGGGTGGCGTCGGTGCCGAGTCCTTCGAGGCGGGCGACGAGGCCGCGGCCGCGGGCGGTGCGGTTGAGGGCGCGGAGTTCGTCGGCGGAGCTCTCCACCGGTTCCAGTTCGCTGTCCTGCACCTTGGCGAGGAGTTCGACGCTTTCGTACGGATTGCCGCCGGTGACCGCCCAGACCTCGCGGCAGAACGGGGCGTCGGCGTGCTCGCCGAGCGTCGCGCGGGTCAGGCCGGCCGCGGCGTCCGGTGTGAGGGCGCGCAGTGTGCTGAAGGAGCGGGCCTCGGCGGCGACGGTCGCGAGGTGGCGGGCGCTGTCGCCGGTGGCCTCGCCGGGCCTGCGGGCGACCACGACGAGCACGGGCAGTTCGTCCAGGCGCTGGGCGAACGTGGCGAGCCAGTGCAGTGTTTCCTGGTCGGCCCAGTGCGCGTCGTCGATGAGGAGGACGAGCGGCCAGTGCAGCCGGGAGAGCCGGGACACCGCTTCGACGAGGCCGTCGCAGACGCCTTGCGGATCGGCTTGGGGGCCGCCGGGCTCGGTTATGCCGAGGGCGGGTCCCGCGATGTCGTAGCAGTCTCCGAAGTACTCGCGGGCCTCGTCGGGGGTGAGCTGGACGAGCGCGGGCTGAAGGAGTTGTCGTACGACGTTGAAGGGGACGGAGGTGACCGTCTCGCCGCCGCGTGCGGACCAGACGGTGGCGCGGCCCTCCGCCATGCGGCGCACCTCGGCGAGGAGTGCGGTCTTGCCGATGCCGGCCTCTCCGCAGAAGGCGAGCAGGCCGCCCGTGGTCGTCGCGTCGGCGCAGAGCTCGTCGACGGCCCGCGCCACCGCGGCGAGTTCGGCGTCGCGTTCCCACAGCGGGGCCCAGGCGGCTCCTCCGGGCCGTCCCTGCGTCATCGCGCTACCTCCCGGGGTCGCTCAATCGACGTACAGAAGTCGAGACTAGCCGGGTCGGGGCCGCTGTGGAGCGCGGTCGGGCCAGGTACTCCCGCAAGGGGTGAGGAAGAGGGCGTCCCGGGGGCGGCCGGTGTACACCCGCGGGCCGCAGAGCCTGTGTCATGACCCCGGCCGGGTGGTCGCCGCCTGGCACGCACTCCCCCAAGGCCTGAAAGGCCAGGGGGGGACCCCCATGCCGCGTTGCCGAACCGCCCTGGTAGCTCCTCCCCCAGGCCTGAAGGGCCCGGGGGGACCCCCACCGAGGACGCTCCGGCGCCTTGCGATCGCACGCACCAGACGACGCCCACTGATCCGACCGGGGTTATGACACAGACTCTCAGAGTAGTTCGACGATGGTCACGTTGGCCTGGCCGCCGCCCTCGCACATCGTCTGGAGGCCGAACCGGCCGCCGGTGCGCTCCAGTTCGTGCAGGAGGGTCGTCATCAGCTTGACGCCGGTCGCGCCGAGGGGGTGGCCGAGTGCGATCGCGCCGCCGTTCACGTTGACCTTGTCGGGGTCGGCGCCGGTCTCCTTCAGCCAGGCGAGGACGACGGGGGCGAACGCCTCGTTGATCTCGACGAGGTCGATGTCGGCGATGCCCATGCCGGTCTTCTTGAGGGCGTGCGCGGTGGCGGGGATGGGCGCGGAGAGCATGCGGATGGGGTCCTCGCCGCGCACGGAGAGGTGGTGGACGCGGGCGCGGGGCGTCAACCCGTGTTCGCGTACGGCCCGTTCGCTCGCGATGAGGAGTGCGGCGGCGCCGTCGGACACCTGTGAGGAGCAGGCGGCGGTGATCGTGCCGCCGTCGAGGACGGGCTGGAGGGCCGCCATCTTCTCCAGGGTCGTGTCGCGGCGCGGCCCCTCGTCGGTGGCGACGTCGCCGTGGGCGACGAGTTCGCGGTCGAAGCGGCCCTCGTCGATGGCGCGGACCGCCCGCCGGTGCGAGCGGAGCGCGAACTCCTCCATGTCGCGGCGGGATATGCCCCACTTCTCGGCGATCAGCTGGGCTCCGTGGAACTGGTTCACGGGCCGGTTTCCGTAGCGGGCGCGCCAGCCGTCGCTGCCCGCGTACGGGCCTTCGGTGAGGCCGAGGGGTTCGGCGGCCTGCCGGGAGGCGAAGGCGATGGGGATCATCGACATGTTCTGGGTGCCGCCCGCGACGACGAGGTCCTGGGTGCCGGAGAGGACGCCCTGGGCCGCGAAGTGCACGGCCTGCTGGGAGGAGCCGCACTGCCGGTCGATCGTCACGCCGGGCACCTCTTCGGGGAGTCCGGCCGCCAGCCAGCTGGTGCGGGCGACGTCACCGGCCTGCGGTCCGACCGTGTCCAGGCAGCCGAAGACGACGTCGTCGACGGCGGCGGGGTCGATGCCGGTGCGCTCGACGAGCGCCTTGAGGACGTGGGCGCCCAGGTCGGCGGGGTGGACCCGGGAGAGTCCTCCCTTGCGCCTGCCGACGGGGGTGCGGACCGCTTCGACGATGTAGGCCTCGGCCATGACTGCGTGCTCCTCGGTCGGGGGGCGCCGGGTGGCGGCGCGCCGCTTACGTACGTACGGAGATGCCGTCCAGGACCATCGACAGGTACTGGCGGGCGATCTCCTCGGGGCTGTGGCCGCCGCCGGGGCGGTACCAGGACGCGGCGACCCAGACGGTGTCGCGCACGAAGCGGTAGGCGAGCCGGACGTCCAGGTCGGCGCGGAAGACGCCTTCCGCGACGCCCCGCTCCAGCGTCGTCAGCCAGGCCTTCTCGAAGCGCTGCTGCGAGTCCGACAGGTACTGGAAGCGCTCCTGTGCGACCAGGTGTCTGGCCTCTTTCTGGTAGATGGCGACGGCGGCGCGGTGCCGGTCGATCTCCCGGAAGGACTCGGTGACGAGGGCTTCGAGCGTCGCGCGGGGGTCGAGCTGGGCCTGGAGCACGGCGTCGTACCCGTCCCACAGCTCGGTGAGGAAGGTGCGGAGGATCTCTTCGAGCATCGACTCCTTGGAGTCGAAGTGGTAGTAGAGGCTGCCGGCGAGCATCCCCGCGGAGTCGGCGATCTTGCGGACCGTCGTCGCGTTGTACCCCTGCTCGGCGAAGACGTCGGCGGCGATGCCGAGGAGTTCGCGGCGGCGCTCGGGCGAGGGGCTCACCTGGGGCTTCTTCTTGGTGGCGGCTTTGTCACCGGCACTCTGTTTCTGATTCGGCACACCGTCATTCTCCGCCTACGCGTGCTGGCTGCTGACCGAGACCGTCTCCCCCGTCATGTACGAGGAGTAGCCGCCGGCCAGGAAGACGATGACGTTGGCTATCTCCCAGGGCTCCGCGGGCCGTCCGAACGCCTCTCGCGCGGTGAGCTCTTCGAGGAGCTCGGGCGAGGTGACCTTCGCGAGGTGGGGGTGGAGGGCGAGGCTGGGCGCGACCGCGTTGACCCGGATGCCGTGGGGGGCGGCTTCGAGGGCGGCGCACCGGGTGAGCGCCATGACGCCCGCCTTCGCCGCCGCGTAGTGCGCCTGTCCTGTCTGGGCGCGCCAGCCGAGCACGGACGCGTTGTTCACGAGGACACCGCCGCGGCCGGTGGCGCGCATGCGGCGCAGGGCGGCGCGGGTGGCGCGGAAGGTGCCGGTCAGCGTGACGTCGACGACTCTGTCCCACTGCTCGTCGGTCATCTCCGTGAGCTCGGCGGTGCCGCCGAGTCCGGCGTTGTTCACGACGATGTCGAGGTGGTCGTGGCGCCGCTCCGCCAGGTCGAACAGCGCCTGGACCTGCCCTTCCTCGGTGACGTCGCACGGAATGCCGTCGACGCGGTCGGCGCCGAACTCCTCGGCGAGCGACGCCACCGTCTCCTTGGTGCGGCGCGGGTGGGCGTCTCCTATGACGACGCGCGCGCCCTCCTCCAGGAAGCGGCGCGCGGTGGCGCCGCCGATGCCGGCTCCGGCGGCCGCCGTGATCACGGCGGTGCGGCCCGCGAGCAGATCGTGCGCGGGCACATAGGCGGGTGGCTCCATGGCGGCCTCCGATTCCGGGTCCGGGCCCTCGACGGCCGGTCCCCCTTCAGGCTAATCTACCAAACACTTGTTAGGGAAGTGGATCGAAGAGGTGGGTCACCGATGGACCTCGACTTCACCGCCGGGGAAGAGGAGTTCAGGCAGCGGGCGCGCGCCTGGCTCGCGGCGCACGTGCCGGCCGCGCCCCTGCCCTCGCTGGAGACCGAGGAGGGTTTCGCGGCCCACCGCGCGTGGGAGCGCACACTCGCCGCCGACCGCTGGTCGGTGGTGTCCTGGCCGGAGGAGTACGGCGGACGGGGCGTCGACATCGTCAAGTGGCTGGTGTTCGAGGAGGAGTACTACGCGGCGGGCGCGCCGGGCCGCGTCTCGCAGAACGGCATCAGTCTCCTCGCGCCCACCCTCTTCGCCTTCGGCACCGAGGAGCAGCGCGCGCGGGTGCTGCCCCCCATGGCGACCGGCGAGGTGATCTGGGCGCAGGCCTGGTCGGAGCCGGAGGCGGGCTCCGACCTCGCGTCGCTGCGCTCCACCGCCCGCCGCACGGACGGCGGTTGGCTGCTCAGCGGGCAGAAGACGTGGTCGTCGCGGGCCGCGTTCGCCGACCGCGCGTTCGGCCTGTTCCGCAGCGGAGCGCCCGAGGGGGGCGGGGACAAGCCGCACCGGGGCCTGACGTATCTGATGTTCCCGCTCGACGCGGACGGGGTGACGCTCCGTCCCGTCGGGCGCCTGGACGGCAAGCCCGCCTTCGCCGAGCTCTTCCTGGACGACGTCTTCGTGCCGGACGAGGACGTGATCGGCGAGCCGGGCCAGGGCTGGCGGATCGCCATGTCCGCCACGGGCGACGAGCGCGGTCTGACGCTGCGCTCCCCCGGCCGCTTCCTCGCCGCCGCGGACCGGCTGGTCCGGCAGTGGCGACAGCACGGGGTCCCGGCCGACACGGCGCTGCGCGACCGGGTCGCCGACGCCGTCGTCGGGGCCCGTGCCTACGCGCTGTTCACCTGGGCCAGCGCCTCGCGGTCCATGGCCGGGGAGACGCTCGGCGCCGAGTCCAGTCTCAACAAGGTCTTCTGGTCGGAGTACGACATCGCGCTGCACGAGACGGCGCTCGACCTGCTCGGCCCGGACGGCGAGCTGACCGACGGCGCCCCACCGGACGACGCCGACCGGACCGACTGGGTCGACTGGGCCGAGGGTTACGTCTTCGCGCTCGCCGGACCCATCTACGCGGGGACGAACGAGATCCAGCGCGACATCATCGCCGAGCGCCTGCTCGGTCTGCCGAAGGGACGCCGCTGATGAGGTTCCTCCTCGACGAGGCGCAGCGGGAGTTCGCCCGCTCCCTGGACGCGATGCTGACGGCGGCCGACACGGTGGGGGCCACGCGCGCGTGGGGGCGCGGCGACCACGCGCGGGGGCGGGCGGTGTGGGCGAGGCTGGCGGACGCGGGGGTCTTCGCGCTGCCGGTGCCCGAGGAGTACGAGGGGGTGGGGCCGCTCTCCGTCGAGACGGCCGTCGCCTTCGTGGAGCTGGGGCGGCACGCCGTGCCGGGGCCCGCCGTCGAGACGGTGGCGGCGGCCGTGCTCCTGGCGCGGCTGGCCGAGGAGGGTGAGCGGGGACCGGCCAAGCGCTTCCTGCCCTCCCTCGCCTCGGGGGCGGCGAGCGCGACGCTGACGCTGCCGGACGGCGGCCCGCACGCCCTGGACGCCGACGCCGTGGACCTGATCCTCGCGGTGACCGACGGCGACCTGCGGCTGGCCCCCGGGCACGCGCGCGTGCGCCGCTCCCTCGATCCCGCACGGCGCCTCGCCGCGCCGCTGCCCGGCGGGGAGCTCCTCGCCTCGGGTCCGGCCGTGACCGCGGCGGCGCGGCGGGCGGGCGAGTGGGCGGCGCTCGCCACGGCGGCGCAGTCCCTCGGCGTCGGCCTGGCCCTGCTCGACAGGACCGTCGCGTACGTGAAGCAGCGCACCCAGTTCGGGGCGCCGGTCGGGACGTTCCAGGCCGTCAAGCACCGGCTCGCGGACGTGCTGGTGCGGCTGGAGTTCGCGCGGCCGCTGGTGTTCGGCGCCGCGACGACCATGGCGCCGGCCGATGTCGCCGCCGCCAAGGTCGCCGCGGGCGAGGCGGCGTACGGCGCGGCCCGTGCCGCGCTCCAGCTGCACGGGGCGATCGGGTACACGGCGGAGTTCGACCTGTCCCTGTGGCTGACGAAGGCGCGGGCGCTGCGGAGCGCATGGGGGGATCCGGGGATGTGGCGGGGGCGAGTACTCGACGCCCGCTGGTGAGAGGGGGCTCTGCCCGCTCCTGCACGGCGTACCGCTTTCCGGGAACAGGAGCCGTCCGCGGCCCCCGGGATGCGATGATCAAGCGCAGGGGTGCGCCGACCGAGAAGGAGGCCCCACGTGCGCGTGATCGGGCTGATGTCAGGGACCTCGTACGACGCGATCGACGCGGCGGCCGCCGATCTGGCCCTGGACGGCGACTGTCTGACGCTCACTCCCCTCGGGCTGATCAGCCGTGGCTACGACGCGGGGCTGCGCGCCCGGCTCGCGGCCGCGCTGCCGCCCGCCGCCACCACGCTCGCCGAGGTCTGCCGCCTGGACACCGGCATCGGGCGGGCCTTCGCGGCCGCCGCGGCCGAGGCGGACCGTGAGCTGTGCGACGGACGGGCCGAGTTGGTCGCCTCGCACGGGCAGACCGTCTACCACTGGGTGGCGGACGGGCAGGTGCACGGCACGCTGCAACTCGGGCAGCCCGCGTGGATCGCCGAGGCGACCGGCCTGCCGGTGGTCGCCGACTTCCGCCCCCGGGACATCGCGGCCGGCGGCCAAGGGGCGCCCCTGGTCAGCCTGGTGGACCGGATGTGGCTGCGCGGCAGGCCGGGCGCTCCGGCCGCGCTGAACCTCGGCGGCATCGCCAACATCACCGCGGCCGACGGGACCGCCTTCGACACCGGCCCCGCCAACGCGCTGATCGACGCCGCGGTGCGCGAGGCGACGGACGGCCGCCTCGCCTACGACCTGGACGGCGAACTGGCCACCCGCGGCACGGTCGACGACGGGCTCCTCACCCGGCTCCTGGCCGAGCCCTACTACGCCCTCCCGGCGCCGAAGACGACGGGCAAGGAGCTCTTCCATCTGCCCTATCTGCGTGCGGCGTTGGAGGGGTACGAGGAGCTGCCCGCCGAGGACGTCGTCGCCACGCTCACCCGCCTCACCGCCCGCACGGTCGCCGACGCCGTCCGCTCCGTGCGCGCGTCCGAGGCCGTCGTCTCCGGCGGCGGGACGCGCAATCCGGCGCTGATGGCCGCGCTGCGGGCGGAGTTGGGCGAGGGGATCCCGGTGCGCACCTCCGACGAGCTGGGCCTGCCCGCCGCGGCGAAGGAGGCGTACGCCTTCGCCGTCCTCGGCTTCCTGACCCTGCACGGCCTCCCCGGGACCGTCCCCGCGAGCACGGGGGCGCGGCACGCGAGCGTGCTGGGTTCGATCACGCCGGGACGCCGGGGAACGCCGTGGCCCCGGACGGTGGAGGGGGCCGTGGCACCCGAGAGGCTCCTGGTCAACGGGCATGCGAGCGCGGGCCGGTAGCGGACAGCGGGGGCCGACGGAAAAGGCCGATACGCCGATACTGGACGGCCCCCTCTCATCCGTCTTTCACGCGGTGCTCATACGCTGACGGCCATGACCCAGATGACTCCCCCCGGCTGGTACCCCGATCCCGGCCAGACCGCCGGCGGTCCTCCCACCGAGCGCTGGTGGGACGGGAACGTGTGGACGGACCAGGTGCGGGCCGCCGGCGGTACGGCGGCGTACCCGACTCAACAGGCCTTTCCCGCCTACCCCGGAGAGGCGCCCGCCCCGCGCCGCAGACTGCGCGTGGCGATAGCCGCCGGTGTGGTGCTCGCCGTGCTCGCCGGGATAGGCGGCGGTGTGTACGCCCTGACCGCGGACGACGACGGGGACGGCGCCGACACCGCGGTCCGGGAGCCGTCGGCCGACGCCCCGCGGGAGCCGGGAGAGCCGCAGGCGCCGGAGTCGCCCCGGGCGCCGCGGTCGCCGGGCGCGCCCGAGGGGCAGCCCCCGGGGCATGACCCGGGCTTCGCGAGCGACGTGGTGAACGGCATCAGGATCCCCGTGCCGGACGGCTGGAAGGGCGGCACCACGCAGTTCGGCGCCGGGGTCCAGACCGACCCGATCCCCTGCCCCGGCAACGCGGAGGAGCAGTGCACCCGGGGCAGCGCCTACTCGCAATCGGCCGAGCAGCTGAAACTCGACGGCAAGACGCCCGAGGCGGCCGCCAAGGAAGACATCAAGAAGAACGCGAAGCAGGGGTACGGCGGCAAGACCTACGGCAAGATCACCTCGCACAAGGTGCTGGCCTCCGAGCCGATCACCGTGGCGGGCCAGAAGGGCTACCACGTCCGCTGGAAGGCCGTCACGCAGAAGAGCGACGACGGCTACGTCGAGTCGCTCGCCTTCCCGTCCCCCACCGACAAGTCGAAGCTCGTCATCGTCCGCATGGGCATCGACGTCAACGAGAAGGCCCCCTCACCGTCCGCCATGGACGAGATCGCGAAGGGGATCAAGGCGGGCCCGGTCGTCGACGGCGGCGGGGCCGGCCAGGACGTATAGCGGAGACATGTAGCGGAGACGTGTAGCGGACCGGAGAGCCGGGCCGGGCGGACGGGACCGGAGAACCAGGACCGGACGGGGTTCCTCGCCGCTCAGGAGGAACCCCGTCCGGCCCGGGGGTGCGCGCCGCCCCCGTCCCCACGGTGCGGCGCGGGCGGGCCCGGGTCCCGTCATCCGACAGACCCGGGCCCACGATCAGGTGAGGCCCAGCGCGGGGAGCACGCAGGCCTCCACGAAGCGGGTCACGTACTCCTCGTCGGCGTACGCGCCCTCCAGGATCGGCCTGGCCCGCAGCACGCCGAACAGCTGCACGGAGAGGAACTCCACCGCCGGATGCCCCGCGGCGATCTCGCCGCGCTCGACACCGCGCTCGATGATCGCCGCCATGGCCCTGAGCTCCGGCTCGACCAGCGTCTCGCGCAGCACCCGCTGGAGGTCCTCGTCCTGAAGGACCGCGTGGCTGAGCGCCTGCACCAGCATCGTGTCGCGCCCCGACTGCTCGCCGGCGGCCCTGGCGGCCTCCCGCAGGTCCCCGGCGAGGCTGCCGGTGTCGATGCCGGCGAACCGCACGCAGCGGTTGGCGCGCAGCGCGGCGGCCACGAACTGCGGCTTGGTCTTCCACTGGCGGTAGAGCGTGGACTTGCTGCACCGAGTGCGGGCGGCGACGCCTTCCATGGTCAGCGCCTCGTAGCCGCACTCGCGGAGCTGGTCGAGGACGGCGTCGTAGAACTCCTGCTCACGCTCGGGCGTGATCTTCGAGCGGCTCGACGTCGACGTCATGGCTCTTCTCCTCGGTACGGCGGCCGATCGGCTCGATCGACACCTTTCGAAACGCGAGTGTACCGGTACGCCACCGTATCGGTACACTGGCGTATCGATGAGTGGGGCGATCCTCCGCTCAGACCGCACTACCCAGTCATCACGCAAAGGGGCCGGGGGATGGAATCCCGAACCGAGCCTGCCGAACGGGAGCCGGACATATCCGTCCGGAAGCCGGGCGCGACCGCCGTCCGGAAGCCGGACACAGCTGCCCGACCGCCCCTCGTCCGGGAGCTCCTCCTCGTCGTAGGACTTTTCCTCGTCTACAAATTCGGCAGGCAGCTCGCCAACGGGCACACCGGCGAGGCCTTCCACAACGCGCACCGCGTGTGGGACGCCGAGCGCTCGCTGCACCTGCCCGGCGAGGGCGCCGTGCAGAACGCACTCCTCAGCAGCGACTCGCTGATCCACATCGCGAACACGTACTACGCGACCGTGCACTTCCCGGCGACGCTGCTCTTCCTCGTCTGGCTGTACTGGCGCCGCCCGCGGCACTACGTGTGGACGCGGCGGGTGCTCGCCGCGCTGACCGCGGCCGCGCTCGTGCTCCACCTCGGCTTCCCGCTCGCGCCGCCGCGGATGCTGGACGCCGCGCACCTCGTCGACACGGCCCAGGTGTACGGGCCGTCGGTGTACGCCGCCAAGCCCGCGACCGACACCATGGCGAACCAGTTCGCGGCCATGCCCTCGCTGCACTTCGGCTGGGCGCTGATGCTCGCCGTCGGACTGATCGTCGCCACCTCCACGCGGTGGCGCTGGCTCTGGCTGCTGCACCCGCTGCTGACCCTGCTCGTGGTGGTCGGCACCGCCAACCACTACTGGCTCGACGCGCTCGCGGCGACCGCGCTGCTCGGCATCGCCCTCGCGGTGATCCGGCTGCCCCGGCCCGGACGCTCCCTCGTCGTGCGCCGCTCGGCGCCCGCACGGGAACTGATCACCTCGGGGGCCGGCCGGTGAACGCCACGCTGCTCGCCGTCGCGCTCTCCCTCGTCTCCGCGGCCGCCTACGCCGCCGCGGCGGTCGCCCAGGAGCGGCTGGCCTCCCGCGTCCGCGAGGGCGAGGGCGGGGCCGTGGGCATGCTCGCCAGCGGCACCTGGTGGTCCTCCGTCGGGCTCAACGCGTCCGCCGCGCTGCTGCACGTGGCGGCCCTGAAGTACGGCCCGCTCACCCTGGTCCAGCCGCTCGGCGCCCTCACCCTGGTCGCCGCCGTGCCGCTGGGCGCGCGGCTCGCGGGCCGCCGGGTCACGCGCCTGGAGTGGCGCGGCACCGGGCTCACGCTCATCGGCCTCGGCACGCTGCTCCTGACCGCCTCGGGGCCGGCGCCGGACGACACGCTGACCGTGCCGGAGGCGCTGGTCGTGGCCGCCGCGACCATGGCGGTCATCGGCGTCCTCTCCCGGCCCGGCACGCGGCCCGGACTGCGGCACGCGACGGCGTCCGGCTTCGCCTCCGGGGTCGCGTCGGCGCTCACCCAGACCGTGACGGTCGCCGTCACGGACCGGTCGGGCCCGCTGCTCAGCCCGCAGGTGGTCGTCGTGGCGCTGCTCGTCGCGGCGTTCGCCGCGGGCGGGCTGCTGCTCTCGCAGACCGCCTACCGCGGGGGCCTCGGTGCCCCGCTCGCCGTGGTGACCCTCGCCAACCCCGTGGCGGCCTCGGTCATCGGCGTCGCCCTGCTCGGCGAGCGCCTCCAGGGCGGAGCGGGCGGAATCCTCGTCGCGGTGGCGGGCGGGGCGGTGGCGGCGTACGGGGTGGTGGTGCTGACGCGCTCGCCGCGCGGCGCCGCGGGCGAAACCGTGGCCGAGCCGCTGCCCTCGATCCCGGCTCAGCCGGTGGAGTCCGCGGGGCTGCGGCTCTCTCGGTCCTGAGCCCTGTTCCCTCTCCCGGTACGACAACGGCGTCGGCCGTACCCCCGTCCCTCCCGGGTGGGTGCGGCCGACGCCGTTTGGGGCTGCGGGCCCGATGTGGCTGGTCGCGCAGTTCCCCGCGCCCCTGGGACGCCGGCGCTCGGTCGGACGCCTCGCGCCCCGGACGGGGGCCTGCGCTCGGCTATCCGAACCCTCGCGCGTCCTGCTTCAGGGCCGTGTCCACCGTGAGGGCCGTCGCCACGACGAGGCTCAGGAGCGGCTCGGGGAGCTGATAGTGGATCTGGAGGACGTAGTTGTCCGCCGTGGTGAACATCGTCTTGGCGAGGCCCTCCCACGTCTTCGTGATCCGGGCCACCTCGTTGTCGGCGTGGTCGACGATCGCGAAGTTCCAGGCGCGCCAGTTCTCCGCCTTGATCGCGCCGACCTGCTGGCCGTTCACCATCATCGCGAAGTTGATCTTGCCGATCATGTTCTGCTGGACGATCTCGCCGACCTGCTGCCCGTCGGGGCGCTCGACGATCACCCGCGACTTCATGAACTTGCGGGGCCGCGTCAGCATCATCTGCGGCTGGCCGTACGCGTCGCGGATCTCCAGCTTGTGCGTCATGAACTGGTCGACGCTGGCGACGAAGCGGGCGACCTTCTTCAGGGCACTCTGGCCGACCTGGACGACCGAGCCGAGCGTGTTGCCCGACTGGTCCATCACGCTGTACTCGTTCGTCAGCTCGATGAGCTTGGCCTTCTGGTTCACGACCAGGACCGGCTCCGTGAACAGCGTGCCGCCGCCCTGCGCGGACGGGGCGACGCCGGCCTGCTGCTGCACCTGGCGCTGCACCTTGGCCGGGTCGGCCGCCGGCGGAGCCTGCATCGGCGCCTGCGGCTGGCCGAACTGGCCCTGCGGCTGGCCGCCGAACTGGCCCTGCGCGGGCTGCTGGGCCTGCGCCGGCTGCTGGGCCTGCTGCGGAACCTGCTGGGCCTGGGCCTGGGGGGCCTGGCCCTGCTGGGCCGGGCTGGTGTGGTCCGTCCACTGGGAGCCGTCCCACCAGCGGAGCAGCTGGGCCGCGCCGTGCGGGTCCGGGTACCAGCCTGCAGGAGTGTTCGAATGCGTTGTCACCCGGGAGACCCTACCCCCCGGGTACGGGCCGTCCGCCAGTCACTTTGCACGGGTGTGACCTCCGACTCAGCGGGCGGCGGGCCGCGGGCCGCGCGCGGGTTCGTCGCGGCTGGTCGCGCAGTTCCCCGCGCCCCTGAGGAGCGCCCTTCGGGCAGCTCCTCAAGGGCGCCGTCAGAACGCGACCTCCACCCGCAGCCCCTCCCCGCCCTCCCGCAGCTCCACCGCCGACACACGTCCCGCCGCCCGCACATCGCCCTCCGCCGCCGCGAAGCGGTCGAGGGTCGCGCGCGGTGCCGTGACCGTGGCGTGCGCGACGTCCGCCCGCATCGACAGCTTCGCCCGCGACTTGGCCCCGCGGATCGCCGCGATGGCCTCCGCCGCCGTGCCGAGGACCGCCGCGTCGCCCGCGTGCTCGCGCGGCTCCGCCCCGCTCGGCCAGGCGGCACGGTGGACGGAGCCCGCCCGCCACCACGACCAGACCTCCTCCGTGACGAAGGGCAGGACCGGCGCGAAGAGCCGCAGCAGGACGTCGAGCGCCGTGTGCAGCGCCGCGCGGGCCGACGCGGTCGCGGCCGCGTCGCCGTGGTCGCCGTACGCGCGGGCCTTGACCAGCTCGACGTAGTCGTCGCAGAAGCGCCAGAAGAACTGCTCCGTGCGTTCGAGGGCGCGCGAGTAGTCGAAGGCGTCGAAGGCCGCGGTGGCCTCCTCGGCGGCCGACGCCAGCTCGGCGAGCAGCGCACGGTCGAGCGGCTCGGTGACGGCGGCCCCCGCGGGGGCGTCGCCGAGGCTCAGCACGAACTTGCCGACGTTCAGCAGCTTCGTGGCGAGGCGGCGGCCGATCTTCATCTGGCCGACGTCGAACGCCGTGTCCGTGCCGGGGCGGCCGCTCGCCGCCCAGTAGCGGACCGCGTCCGCGCCGTGCCGGACGAGCAGGTCGTCCGGGGTGACCGCGTTGCCCTTGGACTTCGCCATCTTCTTGCGGTCCGGGTCGAGGATCCAGCCGGAGATCGCCGCGTGCCGCCACGGCAGCGCACCGTGCTCGGCGTGGGAGCGCACGATTGTGGCGAACAGCCAGGTGCGGATGATCTCGTGGGCCTGCGGGCGCAGGTCCATCGGGAAGACCCGCGCGAACAGGTCCGGGTCGGTCAGCCACTTGCCCGCTATCTGCGGGGTGAGCGAGGACGTCGCCCAGGTGTCCATGACGTCCGGGTCGCCGACGAAGCCGTGCGGGGCGCCGCGCTGCGCCGGTTCGTAGCCGGGCGGGGTCTCCGCGCTCGGGTCGACGGGCAGGGCGGAGCGGTCGGGGACGATCGGGTGGTCGTGGTCGGGCCGGCCCGAGCCGTCCAGCGGGTACCAGACGGGGATCGGGACGCCGAAGAACCGCTGGCGGCTGATCAGCCAGTCGCCGTTGAGGCCGCCGACCCAGTTCTCGTAGCGGATCCGCATGTGCGGCGGGTGCCAGGCCAGTTCGGTGCCGCGGGCCAGCAGCCGGTCGCGCAGCGCGGCGTCGCGGCCGCCGTTGCGGACGTACCACTGGCGGGTGGTGACGATCTCCAGGGGCTTGTCGCCCTTCTCGTAGAACTTCACCGCGTGCGTGACGTGGCGTGGTTCGCCCCTGAGCTCGCCGCTCCCGCGCAGCATCCCGACGACCCGCTCGCGCGCCGTGTGCGCGGTGGCGCCGGCCAGCTCCGCGTACGCCGCGACGGCCGCCGGTGTCTCGACGCCGCTCGGCGGCTCGGCGCGGAAGCGGCCGTCCCAGCCGATCACCGGCCGCGTGGCGAGCCGCAGTTCGCGCCACCACGTGACGTCGGTGGTGTCCCCGAACGTGCACACCATCGCGATACCCGTGCCCTTCTCCGGGGTGGCGAGGCGGTGGGCGACGACGGGAACCTCGACGTCGAAGAGCGGAGTGCGGACGGTCGTGCCGAACAGGTGCCGGTAGCGGTCGTCGTCGGGGTGGGCGACGAGGGCGACGCAGGCGGGGAGCAGTTCGGGGCGGGTCGTCTCGATCTCGACGGGGCGGCCGTCGGCGCCGTGGAAGGCGAGGCGGTGGTAGGCGGCGGGCCGCTCACGGTCCTCCAGCTCCGCCTGGGCGACCGCCGTACGGAACGTGACGTCCCAGAGCGTGGGCGCCTCGGCGACGTACGCCTCACCGCGCGCGAGGTTGTTGAGGAACGCGAGCTGCGAGGCCGCGCGGGCCTCGGTGCCGATGGTCCGGTACGTACGGGACCAGTCGACGGAGAGCCCGAGCCGCCGCCACAGATTCTCGAAGGCCTGCTCGTCCTCGGCGGTGAGCTGCTCGCAGAGCTCGATGAAGTTCCGGCGCGAGATGGGGAGTTGGCGCTTGCCGGGGTTCTCGGGCGGGGTGAAGTCCGGGTCGTACGGCAGGGCGGGGTCGCAGCGGACACCGAAGTGGTTCTGGACGCGCCGCTCGGTCGGCAGGCCGTTGTCGTCCCACCCCATGGGGTAGAAGACTTCCTGGCCGCGCATGCGCCGGTAGCGGGCGACGGCGTCGGTGTGGGTGTACGAGAAGACGTGGCCGACGTGGAGCGAGCCGCTGACCGTGGGCGGCGGGGTGTCGATGGAGAAGATCTCGTCCCGCGTCTTCGAGCGGTCGAAGGCGAATACGCCCGACTCGTCCCATCGCCGAGACCACTTCTCTTCGAGCCCGTCGAGGACGGGCTTCTCGGGGACGCCTGCACGGCGACGGGTGGATGCCATGCCTCTGGATGCTAACCACGCCCGCCGCCCGCAGGCGCCCCCTTTTTCTCGGCCCTCCTCGGCCCTCCCGGTGTCAGACGGTGATGATCGCCGGGTCGCTGACGCCCGCCGCGCCGGTCTCCACATGGCCCGCGAGACGCCGCAGCCATCCGGCGTCGCCGTCGGACTTCACGGTCAGGTCGTACCAGCGCTTGCTCGCCCGCAGGTCGACGGTGTGCTCCACGGAGGAGCCGGCCCTGACCTTGAAGGTCTGGCCGGCGCCGCCGTAGGCGTTGGTCACCGTGAGGTTCACATCGGCGCTGCCCGCGTTCTTCAGGGTCAGCTTGATGTTGCCGGTCGTGCCGTCGTGGCGGGCGACGACCTCGGGTCCCGCCTTCTTGCCGGGGCCCTTGAAGGTGCGCAGGAAGCCGTTGGGGCCGAAGACGGAGAGGTCGTAGGCGTCCTTGGAGTACTTCGAGTTCCAGGTGTCGGAGACCGACTTGCCGGCCTCCGTGGTGTACGTCCACGGGCCGTCGGTGCGGTTCGCGGACCGGACGTGGAAGCAGACGCCGGCCTTGGCGCCCCCGCTGAAGGTGAGCGCGAACTTCCCGGCGACGGGGTCCGCTGCGCCGTCCACGAGCGGCGCGTACGGCAGCGCGCGGGCGGGCCGGGAGCCGCGCTCCTGCTTGGGCAGGGCCGGGTTGGCGGGCGCCTTCGGCACGTAGTCGGGGTGGCGCTTGTTGTCCGGCGGCTCGTAGGCGGCGGTGTCGGGGAGCTCGGCCAGGTCGGTGTCCTTGCCGCTGAAGTCGAACGCGGACGTCAGGTCGCCGCAGATCGCGCGGCGCCACGGCGAGATGTTGGGCTCCTTGACGCCGAAGCGCTTCTCCATGAACCGGATGATCGACGTGTGGTCGAAGACCTCGGAGTTCACGAAGCCGCCGGTGCTCCACGGCGAGACGACGATCATCGGGACGCGCTGGCCGAGGCCGTAGTGCCCGGCCGCGTAGGAGGCGTTGCCCGGGAAGTAGTCGAGGGTGGTGTCGACGGTGGACTTGCCCTGGTTCGCGTCCTTCGGCACGTACGGCGGGACGATGTGGTCGAAGTAGCCGTCGTTCTCGTCGTAGGTGATGAACAGGGCCGTCTTCGCCCACACCGCGGGGTTGGAGGTGAGCGCGTCCAGGACCTGGGCGATGTACCAGGCGCCGTAGTTCACGGGCCAGTTGGGGTGCTCGGTGAAGGCCTCCGGGCAGGCGATGTAGGAGACCTGCGGGAGCCTGTCCGCCTTCACGTCGGCCGTGAGGATGTCGAAGTAGCCGTCGCCCGCCTTGGCGTTGGTGCCCGTGCGGGCCTTGTCGTACAGCGGGTCGCCGGGCTTGGCGTTGCGGTACCTGTTGAAGTAGAGGAGCGAGTTGTCGCCGTAGTTGCCGCGGTAGGCGTCGTCGATCCAGCCCCAGTGGCCCGCCGCGTCCAGGCCGTCACCGATGTCCTGGTAGACCTTCCAGCTCACACCCGCCTGCTCCAGGCGCTCCGCGTACGTCGTCCAGTCGTAGCCGAGCTCCTGGTTGCCGAGGACCGGGCCGCCGCCCTTGCCGTCGTTGCCGACGTGGCCCGTGAGCATGTAGTAGCGGTTGGGGTCGGTGGCCCCGATGAACGAGCAGTGGTAGTCGTCACAGACCGTGAACGCGTCGGCGAGCGCGTAGTGGAACGGGATGTCGTTCCGCTCCAGATAGGCCATCGTCCGCTCGGACTTCGCGGGGATCCACTGGTCGTACGCGCCGTTGTTGAACGCCTTGTGGCCGCCCGCCCAGTCGTGGTCGAGGCCGGCGATGAACTGCATGCCGAGGTTCTCGGCGGTCGGGTGGAAGGGCAGCACCTCCTTGCCACCGCCCCGCTGGTGCCAGACCGGCTTGCCGCTGGGCAGGGTCACCGGGCGCGGGTCGCCGAAGCCGCGTACGCCCTTCAGCGTCCCGAAGTAGTGGTCGAAGGACCGGTTCTCCTGCATCAGTACGACGACGTGCTCGACGTCCTTGATGGTGCCGGTGGTGCGGGCGGCCGGCAGGGACGCGGCGCGGGCGATGCTCTGGTTGAGCATGGCGAACGTCGCGGTGCCGCCGGCCAGCTGCATGAAGCGGCGCCGATTGAGTTCAGGCATGAAGGTTCCGACCTCGTGTTTTGTGGGGGACGTGAGCGGGGTGAAGTGTGCCAAGGGGAGCAAGCGCTACGGAAGAGCCTGTGACGGCTGTGTGAAGAGAAGTCCAACCTCTGGCGGGCAGGACACAAGCGACGGGCATCGTGGCGGAAACCCGTACATTCAGCGCAGGCATTTCTTCACGCGTCGTGCACACGTCGGGCCCTCTCGCAGCCCTCTCGCGGTCCTCTTGCGACCCTCTTGCGGCGATAGGTGCCGTAGGCAACCATGAGGCCATGACTCTGCGCGTCCATGGCACCTGCGCCCCCGGGTTCGAGCGCGTGCGTGCGGAATTCGAGCGGAACTTCACCGAGCGCGACGACCTCGGAGCGGCCGTCGCCGCCACGGTCGGCGGCGAGCTCGTCGTCGACCTGTGGGGCGGCGACGCGGACCGCACCGGTGCCCGCCCCTGGGAGCGGGACACCCTGGTCAACGTCTACTCCACGACCAAGGGGACGACGGCGCTCTGCGCCCATCTCCTGGTCGACCGAGGCGAGTTGGACCTGGACGCGCCCGTCGCGCGGTACTGGCCGGAGTTCGCGCGGGAGGGCAAGGACGACATCCCGGTGCGCTGGCTGCTGAGCCACCGCGCCGGTCTCATCGCGCCGCACGAACCGCTGGCGCCGGGCGCGGTGTACGACTGGGAGAGGGTGACGGACGCGCTGGCGGCGACGCGGCCGTGGTGGCGGCCCGGCACCGCCCAGGGCTACCACGCGGTGACGTTCGGCTTCCTCGTCGGCGAGGTGGTGCGGCGCGTCACGGGTGTCTCGCTCGGGACGTTCCTGCGCGCCGAGGTGACCGGGCCGCTCGGCGCCGACGTCCACGTGGGCACGCCGGAGAGCGAGCACGGGCGGTGCGCGGACATGGCACCGGCCCTCCGCGCCGCCGAGGAGCCGCCGCCTTCGACGGAGCCCGGCGAGGCACCGACGTCGCCCCGCACGGATGCCGGTGCGGAACCGAAGTCGTCCCGCACCGTCTTCGGTGAGGCACCGAAGCCCCCGGTCGGCGGTCTGGCGGACCACCCGATGGCGCCGGTCACGCTCGCCCTGGGGTACCTGCCGCTCGGCGACGTGAACGCCGCGGCCTACCGCAGCGCGGAGATACCCGCGGTCAACGGCCACGCCACCGCGCGCGGACTCGCCGCCGTCTACGCCGAGTTGGCCAACGGCAAGCTCCTCTCCCCCGGCGCCGTGCAGCGGCTGCGCACCCGGCAGGGCGGGGGCGACGAACCGGACCTGGTACTGCGGGCGGGCCTGCCGCTCGCCGAGAACTGGCCGTGGGGCCTCGGCTACATGCTCAACCAGTTCGGGCAGGCGGGCCCCAACCCACGGGCGTTCGGGCACGGCGGCGCGGGCGGTTCCTACGCCTTCGCCGACCCGGAGAACGGCGTCTCGTACGCGTACACCATGAACCGCATGGGCGCCGGGACCTCCGGCGAGGACCTGCGCAGCATCCACCTGGTCGGTGCGCTGTACGAAGGACTGGCCGAACCGGCCCGGGTGCGGGGCCCGATGATGGGGTCATGACTTCACGCAGAAGAGCCGTCTTCTTCACGGGCGAGCCGGACGACCCCCGCTACGGCGCGGTCACCACCGGGGACGAACGGGCCATGCTCGTCAGCTTCCTGCGGTCCCAGCGCGAGACGCTGGAGATCAAGTGCCGAGGGCTTGAGCGGGAGTTGGACCGGCGGTCCGTGGCGCCGTCCGCGCTGTCGCTGCTCGGCCTGGTGCGGCACCTCACCGACGTGGAACGCCGCTGGTTCCGCAAGGACCTCGCAGGGCTGGACGTCGCACCCCTCTACGCCACGCCCGACAACGCCGACGAGGACTTCGACGGCGCGGTGGCGGAGCCCGGCGCCGTCGCGGCGGCCTGGGAGGCGTGGCGCGCCGAGGTGGCGTTCGCCGAGCGGTTCGTCGAGGAGGCCGCCGACCTCGACGTGGCGGGGCAGGACTCCTGGCTGGGCGCGGTGTCGCTGCGCTGGGTGCTGCTGCACATGGTCGAGGAGTACGCGCGCCACAACGGCCACGCCGATCTGCTCCGGGAGCGGATCGACGGGGCGGTGGGGCTGTAGGCCGCGGCCCGGAGGGGCCGCCGGTACGGGGTGGGCAGGAGGCAGGGGGCTCAGGTGCGGGGGTGCCGGCCGGGACCCTGGTCGTTGGGGGCGAGCTTGCTGGGCGACAGGTCCGTGGGGTCCTCGCCGGGTTCCAGCAGGGTGTTGGCCGGGCCGATGATCAGCGGGTCGGCCTTCCCCACGGCCTCCGTGTCCTTGGCCTCGTAGTCGACCCGCAGCAGCAGATGGCGCATGGCTTCGAGGCGGCCGCGCCGCTTGTCGTTGGTCTTCACGACGGTCCAGGGGGCGTGCGCGGTGTCCGTGGCCCGGAACATCTCGACCTTCGCGTACGTGTAGGCGTCCCACAGGTCCAGGGAGGCCACGTCGGTGGAGGACAGCTTCCACTGGCGCACCGGGTCGACCTGCCGGATCGCGAACCGGGTCCGCTGCTCGGCCCGTGAGACGGAGAACCAGAACTTGACGAGGATGATGCCGTCATCGGTGATCATCTTCTCGAACAGCGGAGCCTGCTCCAGGAAGTGCCGGTGCTGTTCGGGCGTGCAGAACCCCATCACCGGCTCGACGCCGGCGCGGTTGTACCAGGACCGGTCGAAGAAGACGATCTCGCCCGCCGTCGGCAGCTGGGCGACGTACCGCTGGAAGTACCACTGGCCCGCCTCGTGCCCGTTCGGCTTGTCCAGCGCCACGGTCCGCGCGCCGCGCGGGTTCAGGCGCTCGGTGAAACGTTTGATCGTGCCGCCCTTGCCCGCCGCGTCGCGCCCCTCGCACAGCACCACGATGCGCATGCCCCGGTCGCGCACCGACTTCTGCAGTTTCAGCAGCTCGATCTGGAGGATCCGCTTGCGCCGCTCGTACGCCCGGCGGCCCAGCTTCTGCGTGTACGGGTAGTTCTCCCGCCACGTCTGAAGGGGCTGCCCCTGCTCGTCGAGGAGCACCGGGCGTTCCGGGCGGGCCTCGTCCACCGAAAGGCCCTTGAGCAGATCCTCGCCGTTCTCACCGGTCGGCACTACGCGGCCACCTCTCCCTCGAAAGTCCCTCGACGCCTCAGTCGACAGCCTGCCCCGAGGATCGCGACTCAGCACCCGCGCCCGGTGACCGGGGAAAAAATGGCAGGACGGCGCCACGGCCCGTTGGTACCTTGCGGATCATGAAGTCCGTAAGTGAGCACGAGATCCGCGCGTCCTTTGTGAACTGTTCGAAGGGCGAGGCCCGCAGACTCACCCTCCCGGCGGACTTCGCCGACACCCCCTGGTCCGACCTGGACTTTCTCGGCTGGCGGGACCCCAAGGCGCCCGAGCGCGGCTATGTCGTGACGTGGCGGGACGACCGACCCGTGGGCATCGCCCTGCGCGCCTCCACCGGGGCGCGCAAGAGCATGCTCAAGTCCAGCATCTGCTCGGTCTGCGTGACGCCGCAGTCCGGCTCCGGCATCACGCTGCTCGTGGCCCCGAAGGTGGGCGCGGCGGGCCGCCAGGGCAACTCCGTCGGCCTGTACATCTGCGCGGACCTGGCCTGCTCCCTCTACGTACGGGGGAAGAAGACCACGGCGCAGGGCCGCCGCCGCCTGGAGGAGAGCCTCACGCCGCAGGAGCAGAACGCGCGGACCATGCGGAACCTCAACGGTTTCCTGGATCAGGTCCTCGACGGCTGACCGGGGCCCGACAGGAGCTGACACTCAGGGCGCGTGCGGGCCGACGTCCGCCGCCGTGAGGGGGCGGCGCAGCGGTGCCGCCGTCGCGTACTCGTCGGCGCCGATGTCCCGGGTGCCGCCGCGCGGGTCGCCGTCGATGTCGTCGGTCACGGCGGGGCTGCCCAGCGTGGCCCTGCCGATCGCCGCGCTGCCCGCCGAGAGGCGGAACACGCCGTCGGGCCCGCGCCGGAGCTTCGGGTCGGCCCGGCTGAAGCCGCCCGCCGGAATGTTGCCGTTGGCTGCGGCGCCCCACAGGAGGTTGCTCCGCCAGGTGAAGCCGGTGGTCTTCTCCATCGCGACCAGCTCTCCGGAGTCGCCCACCAGGAGGTTGTCGGCGACGACCACCTTCTGGGGTTCGTAGGCGCGGTTCTCTCCGGAGACGGTCTGGGCGTTGCCGTAGAGGGTGTTGTGGACGATCACCGCGCGGTCGCAGGCGTCGTTGCCGCGCCGCTCGTCGGACGTCTCGCCGGAGTGGTGGTCGCGAGTGCTGCCGCTGCCGATGACCAGCGCCCGGCCGGACAGGCCCGCCACGTAGTTGTTGACGATCAGGTGGTCGTTGCCGTAGAGGCGCAGGCCCTCCTTGCCGTCGAGCAGGTAGTTGCTCTCGACCCGGGTGCGGTTGCCGTGGCGCAGGACGATGCCGCCGACGCTGTCGCGGATGGTGTTGAAGCGGACGGTGTTGTCGGACGACTTCACCGAGATGGCCTCGGGGTCGCCGTCGCACCGTTCGAAGAGGTTGTACTCGACGACGGCGCGGGCGCCGGACAGGGCGCGGGGGCTGACGCCGAGGCGGATCGGCTCACCGCCGTTGTCGCCGGCGAAGGTGTGGTCGGAGAAATGGTTCCGGAGGATGTGCACGCGCTGGGCCATGGCGGTGCTGCCCGCTCCCTCGACGCCGAGGAAGACACCGAGGGTGGTCTTGCCGTGGAAGTGGTTGCGGTCGACCTTGGTGTCGTCGGCGCGCACCATCACCCAGTGCAGGCCCTCGATGTCGGCGAGCTGGAAGTCGTTGCGGGTCAGCCGGATGCGCGAGCAGTTCGCCGGTATCTCCAGGGTGGTGCTCTGGCGGAACGCGAAGCCGGTGACGGTGATGTTGCTGGAGCCGCTGAGGACGAAGCCGCGCTCGCCGCGCAGGACGGCGCCGCCCCGGGAGGCCGAGGCGATGGTGATGGGCGCCTCCTGCGTGCCGTGTTTGCCCGTCACGTCGATGGAGCCGCCCGGCGGCACGGTGTAGGTGCCGTCCGCGAGGACGATCCGGTCGCCGGGGACCGCGCTGTCGATGGCTCTCTGGAGGTCGGTCAGGGAGCTGACGGTGGCGGTCGCCGTGGGTTCGGCGGCGCCCGCGGTGCGCAGGGTGGCGAGCGGCGCGGCGGCGAGTGCCGCTCCGGCGGCGGTGCCGGTGAGGAAGGTGCGGCGTTGCATGGTGCCTCCAGGGGGGCGGGGGGGGTGGGAGGGGTGTCAGCCGTCGGTGGATGTGTCCGTGTCCAGGAAGAGTTCGATGACGGGGACGGGCGTGTCCGGGCGGCGCACGGGGAGCTGGAGGGTGAGGGTGCCCGCGGGCTGTCCGCCCATCTCGGTGTTGAGGGCGGGCTGTCCGGGGGCGATCTCGACGCGGGGGATCTCGGACGCGTCATTGAGGAGCTGGGCGTAGCGGACGCGGCCGGCGAGTCCTGGCAGGTGCAGATGGCGCAGCGGCCAGGCGAAGAGGTGGACATAGAGCCGGTCGCCGCGCAGGGTGTAGCGGCAGTCGGCGGGGGCGGTGTACGGGGCGGGGCCGCAGCCGCGGACCGACCTCTCGTGCAGGTCCATCCAGTGGCCGAGCTCGCCGAGGACGGCGACGGCGTGCGGGTCGAGGTCGCCGCGGCCGGTGGGGCCGACGTTGAGCAGCAGGTTGCCGCCCTTGGAGACGCCGTCGACGAGCATGCGGATCAACAGGTCGGCGCTCTTGTGGTCGTGGTTGTCGCGGTCGTAGCCCCAGCTGCCGTTGAGGGTCTGGCAGGCCTCCCAGACGACGGGCTTGCCGTCCTTCGTCATGGGCCCTGCGGGCTGGTACTGCTCGGGGGTGACGAAGTCGCCGGGCAGGCCGGTCCTGTCGTTGACGAGGACGTGCGGCTGGAGCTCGCGGATCAGCTCCATCAGTCGCGGCGCGTCCCAGTCGTCGGGCCCCTTCCCGCCCCACCAGTGCCGGCCGGCGTAGGAGAAGTCGAAGAAGAGGTAGTCGACGCGGCCGAAGCCGGTCAGCAGCTCGCGGACCTGGCCGTGCAGATAGCGCCGGTAGTCGCGGATGTCGCGGTCGGCGTGGGCGGCCTTGAACTCCTCGTCGTCGCGCTGGGGGTGGGTGCCGTCGACGGGGAACGACGGGTGGTGCCAGTCGATCAGTGAGTAGTAGAAGCCGACCTTGAGCCCCTCGGCGCGGCACGCCTCGACGAAGGGGGTGAGGAGGTCGCGGCCGTACGGGGTCCGGGTGGCCTTGTAGTCGGTGAGGGCGCTGTCCCACAGGCAGAAGCCGTCGTGGTGCTTGGTGGTCAGGACGACGTAGCGCATGCCGGCGGCCTTCGCCGTCCTCGCCCACCGCACCGGTTCGTAGCGGTCGGGGTCGAAGTGGTCGAAGTAGACCTGGTACTGCTCGTCGGTCTGCTTCTCCCGGTTCTTGACCCACTCGTGGCGGGCGGCGAGGGAGTACAGGCCCCAGTGGACGAACATCCCGAACCGGTCGGTGGTGAACCAGGTGGTGTCGGGGGCGACGGTCGGGGTCACGGGGTGGCGCTCCTTGGGGTCGACGGTTGGGGGCGGGGGTGACGGGTCAGCCCTTCAGGGCGCCGGAGGACAGCCCCGACACGAAGGAACGCTGGAAGAAGAGGAAGACGATCACGGAGGGGAGCAGGGCGAGCAGCGAGGCCGCGAGGACCACTCCGGGGGTGACGTCGGGGTCGATGCGCAGGGTGCGCAGCGCCAGCGGGAGCGTGTAGGAGGAGGAGTCGGTGGCGACGAGGAGGGGCAGCAGGTACTGGTCCCAGATCATCGTGAAGCCGAAGACCCCGATGACGCCCAGCGCCGGTTTGCACATGGGCAGGATGATCTGGGCGAAGATGCGCAGGTCACCGGCGCCGTCGATGCGGGCGGCCTCTTCGAGTTCCCTGGGCACGTCCTTCATGAACTCGGTCATGACCAGGATGGAGAAGCCCCAGGCGCCCAGCGGGACGATCATGCCGGCGAGGGTGCCGATGAGGTTGAAGTGGACGACCGGCAGATCGGCGAGGATCAGGGAGAGCGGCAGGGCGAGGATCTCCTCGGGCAGCATCAGCGTGGCCAGGATCGCCACGAGGGCGATGGTCATGCCGGGGAAGACCTTCCTGGCCAGCGCGTAGCCGGCCAGGACGGAGACGGCCACCTGGAGCAGCAGGCCGAAGCCGACCACGAAGAACGAGTTCAGGAGATACGTCAGGACGCCCTGGTCGAAGGCGATCCTGAAGTTGTCCAGGGTGGCGCCGGAGGGGATGACGCTCAGCTGCGTCGGGTCCTTGACCTTGCTGAAGGCGCTGACCAGCAGGGCGAGGAGCGGCCCCGCGAAGACGATCAGCACCAGGAGGTAGGTGACCGCCTTCAGGAGGCGGCCGCCCGGGCTCCTGCTCTCGGTGAGGCCGAGCGCGGTCTCGGTCGGCGCGTTCATCTGCTCTCCCTGCGGCGCACGAGGTGGACGACGATCGTGAGGACCAGCGTGGTGAGGAACAGCAGGACGGCTCCCGCCGCTCCGACGCCGAGCCGGTTCTGTTCGAGGCCGAGCTTGTAGATGAGGGTCATCACGACCTCGGTGGAGCCGTCGGGGCCTCCGTTGGTGAGCAGGAAGACCTCGGTGAACACCCGCAGGCCGCGGATCGCGGCGAGGATGAACAGAATCGAGAAGACCGACCGCAGTCCGGGCACCGTCACGTGCCGCACCCGCTGGAACCGGGAGGCGCCGTCGACCTTCGCGGCCTCGTACAGGCCGCGGTCGACGCTCGCGAGCCCGGCGAGGAAGATCATCATGTCGTAGGGGGCGCCCCGCCAGACGCCGGTGACCATGATGGACACGAGTGAGGCGTCGGGGTCGTTGATGAACCCCGACGGGCCGAACCCGACGAGGCCGAGCAGGGAGTTGACCATGCCGTCGCCGGTGGGGTGGTACATGATCCGCCACAGTTCGGCGACGACGGCGATCGGCACCACGACCGGCAGGAACGCCGCGGAGCGCACGAATCCCAGGCGGCGCCCCTGCCCCTCCATGAGCAGGGCGAGGACCAGTCCGAGGAGCATCGAGCCCGCCGTCTGCCCGGCGGCCAGGACGACGGTGTGCCAGGCGGCCTCGCGGAACCCCGCGGAGCCGAGGACGGTCGCGTAGTTCTCCGTGCCCACCCACTTGTTGCCGAGGTAGGGCTGGACCTCCTGGAAGGACATGGTCAGCGCGTTGGCCATGGGGATGAACTTGAAGTACAGGAAGAGGAGCAGCGCCGGGGCGAGGAAGAGCCAGGGCGTCCACCACCGGCCGGCGCGGCGGCCGCGTCCCCGGCGGGCGGCCGCGGCCCCGCCGCCCGTCCGCCCCTTCGGTCCCGCCGCGGTCCCTGGCCCGGGGTGCGGGGCGTGTTCGACCTGGTCGAGGCTCATGACGCGGCGATTCCCTGTTCCTGGAGGATGCCCGCGAGCTTCTTGTCGAGGTCGCGGAGCTCGCCGCGGGTGTCCAGGCCGCAGTCGGCCATCAGCGCGTTGACGGTCTCCGCGGTGGCCTGGCGCACCGCGGTCCAGTTCGGGACGGCGGGGGCGTACCGGCCGGAGGAGCGGTAGATCTCGTCGTACGTCTTCCAGCGCGGGTCCGGGCGGACCTTGGAGACGTCCACCGTTTTATTGACGGGCAGTTGGACGGTGAAGCCGGTCTCGCCGCGCATTCCGGTGCGCTGCCCCTCGGGGGAGACGGCGAAGTCGGCGAAGGCGTCCTGGCCCGCCCGGTTCTCGGAGCCCGCCATCAGGTAGACGGTGCCGCCCTCGGCGAGGACGGTGGCGTCCTTCGGGCCCTTCGGCATCGGCACGACCTCGTACTTGTCCTTGCCGAGGACCTCGTCGAAGCGGGGCAGCAGGTAGGGGCCGACGGCGAACATGCCGGTGCGGCCGGCCTCGAACGTCTCGTTCGTGGGCGGGGTGTCCATGGTGACCGCGCCGGGCTGGACGGCCTTGGCCGCGCAGCCGAGGTCGCGGAACCACTGCATGGCCCCGACCGACTCCTTGGTGCTCATCACGGGCCTGTACTTGCCGTCGCCGGCCTCGGTGATGAAGTCGCCGCCCGCGGCCCAGAGGAAGTTGGAGAAGTACCAGGAGGCGTAGCCGCGCTTGGTGGAGAGCGGGGCGGCGAGGCCGAAGGTGTTCTTCTTGCCGTCGCCGTCCGGGTCCTTCGTGGTGAAGGCCTTGGCCATGGCGGCGAAGTCGTCCCAGTCCTCGGGGACGCCGAGCTTCAGCTTCTCGCGCCAGTCCTTGCGGATGAGCAGCCCGGTGGCCTGCGCGGAGTACGGCAGGCCGTACTGCTTGCCGTCGACGCCCTTGCCGGAGTCGAGCCCCTGGGCGACGAGCTGCCGGCTGTGCTTGATCTTGTCCAGGTCGATCTCGCGCAGCAGCCCCTGGCTGTGCATGGCGCCGAGCTGTGTCACGTCGTTCATGACGATGTCGGGGAGGTCGCGCTGTGCGGCCCGCTGCTGAAGTTTGGTCTCGAAGTCGTCGAAGATGGCGGTGACTTCGACCCGGTGGCCGGTGGCCTTCTCGAAGGCGGCGGCGAGCGCGAGCGTGCCCTTCTCGCCGGGGCCGCCGGGTGTCGTCCTGGTCCACAGTTCGAGGGGCGCCTTGGAGTCCTGCTCGACGTCCGCTCCCGCGGGACCTGATGTACAGCTGGTGAGGATCAGTGCCGACGCGAGGAAACCCGCACCGATCCACCGCGATCTCTGCATCGCAACTCCCGTTCCACCGCGTCACAACCGCCTTTAGCAAGCGCTTGCCGGGGGACGCTAACGGGCGTCAAATCCTGGGTCAATACTCCGATGAATACGAGATTTCTTGAGCAGCGTCAGGGTGATCCGGCTCTACGCCCACCGAGGTGCCGCCGCCCGGACCCGCACCTCTGCGCAGGGGTGAGCCGCGCGGGGCCGCCGACCCTCGAACAATTCCCCTCCATGGGTGGACACTTGAGTCATCCGATGTATCGTCTCCTCCAGCAGTTCGGTCGAAATGTCGAACACGAGGAGCGTCATCGACATGGACGAGGCGGTACACCGGCCGACGGCCCTGCTGGTCATGGAGGAGGAGCGGCGGGCGGACGTCTATCCGGCCGAGGTGCTCGCCGGCCTCGACCGGCTCGTGGACCGCGTACGCCCCTCCCTCACTCGTGACCAGCTCGACGAGCACCCCGACGTCCTGTGCCGCGCCGAGATCCTGCTCACCGGCTGGGGCGCCCCCGTCCTCGACGCGGCCTTCCTGTCGCGGGCGCCCGCGCTGCGGGCCGTCCTCGTCGCCGCGGGGTCCGTACGGCACCTGACCACGCCCGCCTTCTGGGCGCGCGGCATACCGATCGTCTCGGCGGCCGCGGCCAACGCGGTGCCGGTGGCGGAGTTCACCCTCGCCCAGGTCCTCCTCGGCCTGAAGCAGACCCACCGCATCGGCCGCGAGGTGACCCGGAACCGCAGCTTCCCCCACAACCCCGCGGTTCCGGGTGCCTACCGGTCACGTGTGGGTCTGCTGGGGCTGGGCCACATCGGCCGGCTCGTCGCGGCGCACCTCGGCCGCTTCGACGTCGAGGTCCTCGCGACGGACCCCCTCGCCTCCGCCGACACCGCGCGGGAGGCGGGAGTACGGCTCGTCGGCGTCGAGGAGCTCTTCGCCACCTGCCACGTCGTGAGTCTGCACGCGCCTCTCCTGCCCGAGACCCGCGGCGTCGTCGGAGCGCGCCTGCTGGCCTCCCTGCCGACCGGCGCGACGCTGGTCAACACGGCCAGGGGCGCGCTCGTCGACGAGGGCGCGCTGACGGACGTCCTGCGCGCGAGGCCCGACCTCACGGCCGTGCTCGACGTCACGCATCCCGAGCCCCCGGCCCCCGACTCGCCCCTCTACGACCTGCCCAACACCGTCCTGACCCCGCACCTCGCCGGCGCGCTCGGCGCCGAACGCCACCGCCTCGGCCACCTCGTCCTCGACGAACTCGACCGCTTCCTCCGCGGCCGCCCCCTCCAGCACGCCATCGACCCCGAACGGGCCGCGACCCTCGCCTGAAAGCGGCCGACGCAGCCCTAGCTCGCGCGGGGGTCGACCATCTGGAGGGTGAGCGTGTCCGAGGGCTCGGCGAGGCCCGGGCCGCCCGCGGCGGCCCAGGCGAGTATGCCGTCGAGCGACTCGTCGTCCGTGACGAAGCCGACCCAGGCGGCCCGGCCGCCCCGCCTGCGCCCCTCGGAGGAGGGCTGGACCACGACGATGTTGGCCTGGCCGCACGGGCCGAGGCAGTCGCTCGTGCGCACCGCGAACCGGCCGCGCGAGGCCGCCGCCGCGGAGCGCAGCCGCTCCAGCTGCCAGGCGTGGTCGATGCCGGGGTTCTTGCGCGGGTCGCCGCAGCAGCAGCCCCGGCACACGACGAGCGTGCAGGGGCGGCGGGCGGCGGCACCGATGGAGACGACGGGACTCATGTCGTGATCATCTCAGGTGTGGGCGGCTGGGGTGTGGCCAGCTCGTATGTGGTCAGCTCAGGTACGCGAGGCCGGGGTGCACCTCTCGGTAGCCGTCCACCAGGCGACGCGCGACGGTCACGGAGTCGACGAGCGGGTGCAGCGCGAACGCCTTGACGGCGGTGGCCGCCGAACCGCTGTCCACCGCTGCGAGCACCTCGCGCTCGACCGCCTTGACCGCGCAGACCAGGCCGGTGGCGTGGCCGGGCAGCGGGGCCACCGACATGGGGTGGGCGCCGTTGGCGTCGACGGAGCAGGGCACCTCGATCACGGCGTCCGCGTCCAGCGCGGCCAGGGTCGTGCCGTTGCGGACGTTGAGGATCAGCGTCGACCGCTCGTCGCGCGCGATGGCCCGCATCAGCGCGAGGGCGACCTTCTCGTACCCGCCGGACTCCAGGTCCTCCTCGGCCCGCTCCCCCACGCCCGCCGCTTCCCTGTTCTCCGCCATGTACGCCGCCTCACGCTCGGCGAGGGTGTCGCGCCAGGCCTTGAGGGCGGGGGTCCCGGGGTGCCGCATGTCGGCGTAGAAGCGGGCCTGTTGGTGGTGGAGGAAGGCGCCGCGGGTCCGCTCGGCCTGCTGGTAGGCGCGCACGGTGTCGCGGTTGAAGTAGTAGTAGTGCAGGTATTCGTTGGGAATCATGCCGAGCGACTGGAGCCAGTCGGGGCCGAACAGCCTGCCCTGCTCGAAGGAGACGAGGAGTGCGGGGTCGGCGAGCAGCCGCGGCAGTTCGTCGCGGCCCGCGATGTGCAGCCCGCGCAGCCAGCCCAGGTGGTTGAGGCCCACGTAGTCGATGAAGGCATCGTCGGGGTTGCCGCCGAGCACCTGCGCGACCCTGCGGCCGAGCCCCACGGGCGAGTCGCAGATGCCGATGACGCGGCCGCCGAGGTGGCGGGACATGGCCTCGGTGACCAGCCCTGCGGGGTTGGTGAAGTTGATGACCCAGGCGTCGGGGGCGAGCCGGGCGACGCGGCGCGCGATGTCGAGGGCGACGGGCACGGTGCGCAGGCCGTACGCGATGCCGCCCGCGCCGACCGTCTCCTGCCCGAGCACACCCTCGGCGAGGGCGACGCGTTCGTCGGCGGCGCGTCCCTCCAGGCCGCCGACGCGGATGGCGGAGAAGACGAAGTCGGCGCCGCGCAGCGCCTCGTCGAGGTCGGTGGTGGCGGTCACGGAGGGCGCGTCCGGGACACCGGCCGCCTGGTCGGCGAGGACACGGGCGACGGCGTCGAGCCGGGCCGCGTCGAGGTCGTGCAGGACGACGTCGGTGACGCGGCCCTCGGCACGGTCGCCGAGGAGAGCTCCGTAGACGAGCGGCACACGGAACCCGCCCCCGCCGAGAATTGCCAGCTTCACGTCTGAACCGCCTTCTGTCGGACCGTTATCACCGGTGCTCACGTTACGTACGATGACGCGGCAGCGTTCCGACCCCCCACGGAGGTAGCGCCCCGATGACCCTTTGGAAGGCATCAACCGCCCTGCTCGGCACCGTCGCCCTGGCGGTGATGACGGGCGGCGCCGCCTCGGCCGCGCCCGCCTCGCCCGGCGGCTGGCAGGAGTCCGGCACCTCGCACGTCAACTCCCTCACCGGCAGCCAGGGCCTGGCGAGCCGCGCCGACGGCAGTCTCCTGTACCGCGGCCTCGGCTCGATACCCCTCGATCTGCGGGCCAAGGGCTGGGGGCACATAGGCGACCCGGACATCGCGAACGGCCACACCTTCGACGCCTACCAGGGCGGCGACAGCGCGGCGTCGAAGATGTTCGCGGTCACGACGCCGGCCGGGAAGCGTTACCTGTACGAGCACCCGCTCGACGCGGGCGAGAAGCTCAACAACTCCTTCGCGGCCGTCTCGCCCGACGCGCGGTGGCTGGTCTCCGGCGAGTGGGGCGACCAGCACCGCCTCCAGGTGTTCCCCGCCCCGCTCCTCAACCCGTCGACCCCGCCCACCGGCGGCGCGCTCCCCCAGGCCGGGCAGATCACGCTCGACAAGCCGGTGCGGGACATCCAGGGCTGCGACTTCGCGTCCGACACACGCCTGGTGTGCGCCTCCAACGACGCGTCCAAGGAGCTGTTCCCCGAGGACCGGCCGGCCCTCCAGGTCGATCTGGAGCGCCCGCTCGACGGGCGGCCCGTGACCGGCCGCGTCACGAGCCTCTTCGCGGCGCCGCAGCGCAGCGTCTGCTCCGGCACGTTCGAGACGGAGGGCGTCGACTACGACGCCGCGCGCCGCACCCTGCGCGTCGAGGTGGTGCCGCCCGTGCCGTGTCTGGTGACGACGGCGGTGTACGCGTACCGGCCGACCACGGGCTGACGCCGGGGCCGGTGTCCGGCTGACGGACGGTACGTGTGGGGCGGCACCACCTGGGGGAAGGTCGTGATCATGACACAGCACGACCAGCAGGTGGCCGCCCCCGTCCCCGCCCCCGAGCGGCGCCCGATCCGGCAGTTGCTCGCCGCGTCGGTCGGCAACGCCGTGGAGTGGTACGACTGGTACGCGTACACCTTCCTCGCCACCTACATCGCCGGCCAGGCCTTCCCCAAGGGTTCCGGCAACTCCCTCGTCCCGCTGCTCTCCACGTTCGCCGTCTTCGCGGTGGGCTTCTTCATGCGGCCCGTCGGCGGGCTGCTGATGGGGCGCGGTCGCCGACCGGCGGGGCAGACGGGCGGCGCTGACCGTCACGATCCTGCTGATGGGCGGCAGCAGTCTGCTGGTCGGCCTGACCCCGACGTACGCGGCCGTGGGCGTGGTCTCGCCGGTCGTGCTGGTGCTGGCCCGGCTGCTCCAAGGGCTCTCCGTGGGCGGGGAGTTCGCCGCGTCGACGACGTTCCTCGTCGAGTCGGCGGGCCCGGGGCGGCGCGGTCTCTTCTCCAGTTTCCAGTACGTCTCCACGAGCATCGGGCAGCTCGCGGCGTCCGGCGTCGCCGCCCTCCTCGTCGCCACGCTCTCCGACGGGCAGATGGACGGCTGGGGCTGGCGGCTGCCCTTCTTCATCGGGGCGGCGCTGAGCCTGGTCGGCTTCTGGATCAGGCAGGGCGCGCACGAAACGCACCGGGCGCCCGCCGGAGAAGGCGCCCGGCCGGGGCTGTTCGACGCGCTGCGGCACCATCCGCGCCAGTCCCTGCTGATCTGCGGCATCACCGCGGGCGGCACCCTCGCCTACTACACCTGGACGTCGTACCTGCCCACGTACGCCGAGCTGAACACCGACATCAGCAAGGGTCAGGCGCTCCTCGCGGGCACGCTCTCCCTCGCCTTCTTCACCGTGCTCCAGCCGGTGGGCGGGCTGCTCTCCGACCGGTTCGGGCGCAGGCCACTGCTGCTGTTCTTCGGCGTCGGCTTCGCCGTGCTGAGCGTGCCGCTCCTCAAGTCCCTGACGGGGTCGTTCGGTTCGCTGCTGCTCGTGCAGTGCGCCGGCATGGTGCTCCTGACCGGCTTCACGTCGATCTCCGCGGCCGTGAACGCGGAGGTGTTCCCGGCGCGGGTGCGGGCGGCCGGGATCGGTTTTCCGTACTCGCTGACCGTCGCGGTGTTCGGGGGCACGGCCCCGTACATGGGCACCCTGTTCAAGGAGATCGGGTCCCCCGGGCTGTTTCCCGTGTACGTGGCCGTGCTGTGTGTCGCTTCGTCAGCCGTCTATCTCCGGCTTCCGGAAACCGCGCACACGCCTCTCGAACGGTGACTCCCCCTAGGGAGTCTTCGGTACCTCGGCGATCGAGCGGCCCGCCCACTGCGGCGCCGGTTCCGTCAGGGCGACGAGGCGCTCGCGGATCTGGTCCGGGAACGGGGTGGCCCGGCCCGCGGCCTGGTCGACGTGGAGTGCGAGCAGCTCCGTGGTGGCCACGGGCGTCGCGTCCGGGGCGGGCTCCGCGCCCTCGGCCCCGACCACGTACATCTCGTGCGTGAACCGCGCCTTCTTGGCGTCCGCACCCAAGATCCTTGTGCGGACGGCGAGATGGGAGTCCTCGGAGACGTCGTCGAGGTACCGCACGTGCGCCTCGACCGTGTAGAGGGAGCAGCCGGTGGACTCGCGGTAGCCGGCGTGCAGGCCCGTCTCGATCATCATGGCGTCGGTGGCGTAGCCGAAGACGAGGACGTAGAAGGCCTCGCTCATGTGGCCGTTGTAGTCGATCCACTCGGGGCGCACCGTCCGGTGGAAGAGCGGCAGGGGCTCGGTCACTCGGTGCCTCCCGGGAGCCGGCCCGTGGCGCGCAGGACGTCGATGACGCCCTGGTCCCGCTCGGCGACGAGGTCCGCGATGGTGCGGCCGTTCGCCGCCTCGTCGCACCCGGCGACCACGGCGTCGTACAGCTTCTTGTCGAGCTCGGGCGCTTCGAGGCGCGTCCACGGCGACTTCAGGGAGGGGCCGAAGTGGTCGAGCATGTGGGCCATGCCGCCCTCGCCGCCCGCGAGCGCGAAGGTGAGCATGGGGCCCATGAACGCCCAGCGCAGTCCGGGGCCCTCGGTGATGGAGTCGTCGATCTCCTGGACCGTGGCCTCACCGTTGGCGACCATGTGCAGCGCCTCGCGCCACAGGGCTTCCTGGAGGCGGTTGGCGATGAAGCCGGGCACCTCGCTCTTCATCGTGATGACGGATTTGCCCGCGACCTCGTAGAACCGGGACGCCCAGGCCACGGCGTCTGCGTCGGTTCGCTCGCCGCCGACGACCTCGACGAGGGGGATCAGGTACGGCGGGTTGAAGGGGTGCCCGACGACGAGGCGGCCCGGTGTGGCGGCCTCGGTCTGCATGTCGGTCATCGGATAGCCGGAGGTGGAGGAGGCGATGACGACGCCGGCGGGGGCGGCGGCGTCCACCTGCGCGAGGAGCGCACGCTTGAGCTCCAGCTTCTCGGGAGCGCTCTCCTGCACGAACTGGGCGTCGGCGACGGCCTCTTCGAGGGTCGCGGCGACGGTGAGGCGGTCCCGCGACGCGCCGTCGGCGAGGCCGAGCTGGGTCAGCGCGGGCCAGGCGGCCTCGACCAGGCGGCGCAGCCGCTGCTCCGCGTCGGGGGCGGGGTCCCAGGCGGTGACGTCGTAGCCGCGGGCCAGGAAGTGGGCGACCCAGCCGCCGCCGATCACGCCGGCGCCTATGCAGGCGACGCGGCGGACGTTCTCGGGGGTGGTGTTGCTCATGGTGATGATGTCCTCTGCGGGGGGGGTGGGCGTCAGGACCGGGGCTTGAGGCCCAGCTTCTGCCGGGCCTCGTCCGGGGTGGCGACCCGGGAGCCCAGGTTCTCGGTGATCTGCACCGCACGCTCCACGAGCTGCGCGTTCGTCGCCTTGTTGCCCTTGCCGAGGTAGAGGTTGTCCTCCAGGCCGACGCGGACCTGGCCGCCGAGGAGGATGGACTGGGCGACCCACGGCATCTGCATGCGGCCGAGCGCGAAGCTGGCCCACTGGGCGCCTTCGGGCAGCATGTTGACCATGGACTGGAGGACGCCCGGGTCGGCCGGGGCGCCCCACGGGATGCCCATGCAGAGCTGGAAGACGGTGGGGTCGTCGAGCAGTCCTTCGGCGAGGAGCTGCTTGGCGAACCAGAGCTGGCCGGTGTCGAAGATCTCCAGCTCGGGGCGGACGCCGAGCTCCTGGATGCGCTTGGCGCCCTGCCGGAGCATGTCGGGGGTGGAGATGTAGAGGTTGCTGCCGTCGCCGAAGTTGAGGGAGCCGCAGTCCAGCGTGCAGATGTCGGGGAGCAGGTCCTCGACGTGCGGGAGGCGGTCGAGGCCGCTGACGAGGTCGGTGCCGGGGAGGTGCTTGAGGGGCTCGTCCGGGTCGATGACGAGGTCGCCGCCCATGCCCGCGGTCAGGTTGATGACGACGTCGGTGCCGGTCTCCTTGATGCGCTCGACGACCTCGCGGTACAGGCGCGGGTCGCGGGAGGGGGCGCCGGTCTCGGGGTCGCGGACGTGGATGTGCACGACGGCGGCGCCCGCCTCGGCGGCCTCGACCGCGGAGGCGGCTATCTGCTCGGGCGTGACGGGCACGTGCGGGCTCTTGCGCACGGTGTCGCCGGCGCCGGTCAGGGCGCAGGTGATGATGACGTTGTCGTTCACGGGCATGCGGAACTCTCCCTCGGGGGTGGGGTGTTGTGCAGGGGGGTGTACGCGGTCGTACGGGAGGTCAGTGCGCGGTGAGCGTGGCGTCGACGTAGGCGGTGAGCGCCTCGTGCATGGCGTCGGGGCCGGTGCCCGGCGCGTCGGGGCCGGAGGCGAGGACCTGCGTGGCGAGGCCGTCGATGAGGGCGGTCAGGCGCAGCGCGGCCGCCTCGGGGTCGGCGGGACGGAAGACGCCGTCGGCCATGCCGCGGCGCAGGACGTCGGCGACGGTGGTGCGCCACTGGCGGTAGTAGTCGGCGTGCAGGCGGCCCACGGCGGTGGAGCGGGCGGCCTCCGCCCACAGGTCGAGCCAGACGCCCCACTGCCAGCGCTGCTGCGGGGTGCGGGGGATCTGCAACTCGATGAGCTGGCGCAGTTCGTCGGCGGCGTCGGCGGCGTCCGCCACGCGGGCCGCCCGGCGCGCGGTGTCCTCGTCCATGCACCAGCGCACGGCGGCTTCGAGGAGGTCGTCGCGGCCGGGGAAGTGGTAGTGGATGGCGGCGGTGCTGGTGTCGCAGGCCGCCGCGATGTCCTGCACGCGCACGGCGTGGAAGCCGCGCTCCGCGATGAGGCGGACGGTCTCGCGGACGATCTGAAGGGGGCGGCCGCCCTCGGGCGCCACGGCGCGCTCGCGCCGGGCGGCGGGCTCCGGCGGCCGGGCGGCGCCGAGCAGCCAGCCCGCGTCGACCCCGCCGGTGTCCGCGATGCGGGCGAGCTCCGCGGCCGTGAAGCGCCGGGTGCCGCCCAGCGAGCGGGAGAGCTTGGAGGGGTCCATGACGATACGGCGGGCGAATTCGCGCTGGGTCACTCCGGCGTCGGCGATCACCTTGCGGACGCGGTCTGCCACCTCGGGGTCGTGCTGCATGGTCGGCGACCCTACCCGCGCGTTGCGGCGAACGCAATGCACAATCGCGTCCAGCGTCGCACCACTCCCCCATATCTCCAGCATTTGAAGAGACCCTGAGCAGGAATTGCGATCCTGACTGATGCATCAGTCATCGGTTCTTACGGACGCCGCACGGAGCCCTCCACGTACCGGCCCGGCGCGGGAACCAGGCGGCCGCGTGAGGCACTCTTCCTTCTGTGTCGCACGCATCTTCGTTTCCCCCACAGCGCCCGCCGCTGCCCGCGCCCGGCCACATGGTCGTGTGCGGCGGTGACAACGTCCTGGCCCACCGGCTCGCCGCCGAGCTGCGCGGTGTCTACGGCGAACAGGTCGTCCTCGTCGTGCCGCCCGCGGGCCGCGGCGAGCCCAACAGGCCGACGGGGCGGGCCCGGACGACGGCGCTGATCGGACGTATCACCGCCGCCGTCTCGCGCACCACGGGGAACGGGAACGGAAACGGGGACGGTCCCGCCGAGAGCGGCGACGCGGCCGACCTGCCGCGGACCCTGGAGGCCGCCGACCTCACCGACGACGTGCTGGCCGAAGCGGGCATACCGCAGGCCGCCGCGCTCGCGCTCATGCACGACGACGACGAGACCAACATCCGCACGGCGCTGGCGGCCCGCAGGCTCAACCCCCGGCTGCGCCTGGTGATCCGGCTGTACAACCGCAAGCTCGGGCAGCACGTGGAGGAGCTGCTCGACCAGGCGGCCGCCGTGGCGGGCCTCGCCACCACCGACGCCAGCGTCACCGTCCTGTCCGACGCGGACACCGCGGCCCCGGCCCTCGCGGCCACCGCGGTCGCCGGTACCAGCAAGGTCGTGCACGCCGACGGGCTGCTGCTGCGCGCGGTGGAGCGGACCCCGCCGGCGCCCGGCGAGGTGGCGCCGCGCGGCCTCGCGACCCTCGCGCTGCTCTCGGCCACCGCCAACGACCCGGCGGGCGCGGAGGGTTCGGACGACGCGGCCGTCGGCGCGGGGCCCCGGCTGCTGCCGGACGACGACGCCGTCGCCGCGGCTCCCGGGCGGGGCGCGCTGGTCCTGGAGACCGTCTCCTACTCGGGTGCCACGCCGCCGCCCGGCTTCCTCGCGGGGCGCGGCGTGCCGCTGCGGGAGCTGTTCTCGCGGCGGCTGCGCTGGTCGGTGGCCGGGTTCGCGGCGGCCGTGGTCGGCATGGCCATCGCGTCGATCGTCACCACCGAGGACACCACCCCGCTGCACGCCACGTATCTGACGCTCCTGGACCTCTTCTCGATCAACGACCCGGCGACCGACGGGCCGATGAGCCGGCAGATCCTCCAGCTCCTCGCCGGCCTGGTCGGGCTGCTGCTCCTGCCGATCCTGTTCGCCGCCGTCCTGGAGGCGCTCGGCACCTTCCGCACCGCGTCGTCGCTGCGCCGCCCGCCGCGCGGCCTCTCGGGCCACGTCGTCCTGCTCGGCCTCGGCAAGATCGGCACGCGGGTCCTCGCCCGGCTGCGCGAGCTGGACATCCCGGTGGTGTGCGTGGAGGCCGACCCGGAGGCGCGCGGCATCTCCCTGGCCCGGCGGCTGCGGGTGCCGACCGTCATCGGCGACGTGACGGAGGAGGGTGTCCTGGAGGCGGCCAAGGTGCACCGCGCGCACGCCCTGCTCGCGCTGACCAGCGCGGACACCATCAACCTCGAAGCGGCCCTGTACGCACGGTCGGTGAGGCCCGATCTGCGGGTGGCGCTGCGGTTGTACGACGACGAGTTCGCGACCGCCGTCTACCGCACCCTGCGCGCCGCGCACCCCGGCGCCCTCACCCGCAGCCGCAGCGTGTCCGCGCTCGCCGCGCCCGCGTTCGCCGGGGCGATGATGGGCCGGCAGATCCTCGGGGCGCTGCCCGTCGAGCGCTCGGTGCTGCTCTTCGCGGCGCTCGACGTGTCGTTGCGGCCGCAGCTGACGGGCCGCAGAGTCGCCGAGGTGTTCCGGCCGGGGTGCTGGCGCGTCGTGGCCCTGGAGCGCGCGTCCGGGCAGGGGCCCGGCCTGTCGTCGGGCCTGGAGTGGGAGCTCGACCCGGAGTACGAACTGCGCCCCGAGGACCGCGTCGTGCTCGCGGCGACCCGGCAGGGCCTGGCCGAGCTCCTCGCCCGCAGACCGCTTCCCGCCCCGTCCTGACGGGCCCGCCCGTCACCCCTCGACGGGCGGCACCGGCAGGATCTGCCGCAGATGCGGATCGGGGTGGAAGTCCCTGCGCCACTCGCGCGGGTAGCCGACGGACGCCTCGATGTGCGGCACCCCGTCGTGCACGGTGGTGCGCGGGATGTGCAGGTGGCCGTAGACGACGGCGGCCGCCTCGTACTTCACGTGCCAGTCGGCGGTGCGCTCGGTGCCGCACCACAGGGCGAACTCGGGGTAGCGCAGGATCCGCAGGGGTTCGCGGATCAGCGGCCAGTGGTTGATGAGGATCGTGGGCATGCCGGCGGGCCGCTCGGCGAGCCGCTCCTCGGTGTGCTTGACGCGGGCGCGCGACCAGTCGTCGCGGGTCGCGTACGGGTCGGGGTGCAGGAAGTACTCGTCGGTGCAGACGACGCCCGCCTCGTGGGCGACCTTCAACGCCTCTTCCTTGTCGTGGGTGCCCTCGGGCCGGAAGGTGTAGTCGTAGAGCAGGAAGAGCGGGGCGACGAGGACCGGGCCGCCCGGTCCGCGCCACACGGGGTAGGGGTCCTCCGGGGTGACGACCCCCAACTCGCGGCAGAGCGCGACCAGATGCTGGTACCGCTCCTCGCCGCGGAGCTGGACCGGGTCGTCCTTCGGCGTCCACAGTTCGTGGTTGCCCGGCGACCACACCACCTTGGCGAAGCGGCCGGCGAGCGTGCGCAGCGCCCACTCGATGTCGGCCATGCGCTCGGCGACGTCACCGGCGACGATCAGCCAGTCCCCGTCGGTGCGGGGCCGGATGGTCTCGACGTACTTCCTGTTCTCCGCGTAGGCCACGTGCAGGTCGCTGATCGCGAGCAGCTGGGGAGTCTTCTCGGATGCCATCACCGTGTGAGGCTAACCGAGCCGGTGGTGATCGTCCTCCCCCCGCTGGATCGCGAGGTACTCCTCCGGTGTCGCCTTCGGCACCTGCGCCTTGGGGCCGTACATCGCGTCGGCCAGGCGGGCGCGGAGGCGTTCGGACATCCGCACCTTGCGGGTCACTCCGTTGGCGTCGGTCACCGGGCCGATCCGGTAGGGCACGGGCTGTTCGTGGGCGGTCAGCCGGAACAGCTCGGCCTGCGTGAGCGGTTCGTGGACCTCGACGTACTCGCCGTGCGGGAGGCGTTTGACGGTGCCGGTCTCCCGGCCGTGCAGCACCTTCTCGTGGTCCCTGCGCTGGAGCCCGAGGCAGATCCGGTGCGTGACGACGAACGCGAGGACGGGCACGACGAAGGAGCCGATCCGCACGAACCAGGTGAGCGCGTTGATGGAGAGGTGGAAGTGGGTGGCCCAGATGTCGTTGCCACCGCCGATCATCAGCACGCCGAACAGCGAGAGCCAGGCGACACCGAGACCGGTGCGCACCGGCGCGTTGCGCGGCCGGTCCGCGATGTGGTGCTCCCTCTTGTCGCCCTTGATCCACGCCTCGATGAACGGATAGACGCCGATCGCCAGGAGGATGAGCGGGAAGAGCGAGAAGGGAATGAAGACGCCCAGGTTGAGCGTGTGGCCCCAGGCGTTGATCTCCCAGGCGGGCATCACCCGGATCAGCCCCTCGGAGAAGCCGAGGTACCAGTCGGGTTGAGCGCCCGTCGAGACCAGGTCCGGGCGGTAGGGCCCGATCGCCCAGACCGGGTTGATCGAGGCGACCGCGCCCATGATCGCGAGCACGCCGAAGACGAGGAAGAAGAAGCCGCCGGCCTTGGCGATGTAGACGGGCAGGAACGGCGCCCCGACCACGTTCTTCTCGGTCCTGCCGGGCCCGGCGAACTGGGTGTGCTTGTGGTAGAAGACCAGGATCAGGTGGGCGACGACGAGCCCCAGCATGATGCCCGGCAGCAGCAGCACATGGATGGGATAGAACCGCGGGATGATGTCCTCCCCCGGGAACTCCCCGCCGAACAGGAAGAAGGAGAGGTACGTCCCGACGACGGGGACGGAGAGGATGGCGCCCTGCATGAAGCGGATGCCGGTGCCGGAGAGCATGTCGTCGGGGAGCGAGTAGCCGGTCAGGCCGGTGAGGATGCCGAGGAACAACAGGGTCCAGCCGAACAGCCAGTTGAGCTCGCGCGGCTTGCGGAACGCCCCGGTGAAGAACACCCGCATCATGTGCACGAGCATCCCGGCGACGAAGACGAGCGCGGCCCAGTGGTGGATCTGCCGGATCAGGAGGCCGCCGCGCACCTCCATGCTGAGGTCCACCGTGGATTCGTACGCCCGGGACACCATGATCCCCTTGAGCGGTACGTACGGCCCGTCGTAGACGACCTCCGACATGCTCGGGTCGAAGAAGAGGGTCAGATAGGTGCCGGTGAGGATCAGGATGATGAAGCTGTAGAGGCAGATCTCCCCGAACATGAACGACCAGTGGTCGGGGAAGATCTTGCGCATCTGGCTCTTGGCCAGGGTGTGGATGCCGAGGCGCCCGTCCGCCCAGTCGGCGACCCGCTCACCCTTGGTGCGCCGTACAGGTTGTGCATTGGTCCCGGTGCGCTCGATCTCGATGCGTCCGCTCATGCGACTCCCTTTCAGGCGGTTCCAGGGTAGGTCGCTTGTATGACGGATCCAACAGTCGCGGCTGTGACAAGTCAGTCCTGCGGGGTCAACCGGTGCAGCCGCAGCGCGAGTTGGATCTCCAGGGTGCGGGCGGGCGTGTTCCAGTCGTCGCCGAGGAGCCGCGCCACGCGTTCGAGCCGCTGCACGACCGTGTTCACGTGGACGTGCAGGGCCGTCTTGGCCTTGGTGAGGCTGCGGTCCTCACCGAAGTACGCCTCCAGGGTGCGCACGAGCTCGGTGCCGCGTGCGGCGTCGTAGTCGAGGACGGGGCCGAGCGTGGCCCGGACGTAGGCGCCCAGGTCGGCCTGTTCGCCGATGAGGAGCCCGACGAAGCCGAGGTCCGCGAGGGCCGCGCCGCGCCCGGTGTGGCCGAGCGCCCGCAGCGCGGAGAGGCACCGCAGGGCCTCGGCGTGGGCGGCGGGCAGCCCGGCGGGTCCCGGGGCGGGGCCCGCGGCGCCCACGGTGACCGGGGCGCCCACCGAGTGGCCCAGGGCGGCGGCGAGCGCCGGGGCGTCGGCGCCGGGGGCCTCGGCGGGGGTCACGATGACCACGTCGTCGTGGTGCAGTCCGGCGAGGCCGCTGTGGGTGCGGGCGGTGCGGTGCGCGGCGGCGAGCAGCCGCGGCCGGGGAGCGCTCTCGGTGTGGGCGACGAACACCGCGTGCGGGCGGTCGAGCCGGACGCCGAGGCGGCGGGCGCGGCTCGCGAGGCCCGCCGGGTCGCCGGCAGGGGCGAGCAGGTCGCCGAGGAGCTCGCCGCGCACCCGGTCCTCGGTCTCGGCGACCGACCGGCGAAGCAGCAGGAGCAGTGCGGTGACGACGCCCGCCCGCTCGAACAGCCGCCGGTCGGTGTCGGCGAGTTCGGGGCGGCCGGTCAGGGCGATGCTGCCGAGGAGTTCGGGTCCGGCGAGGACCGCGCACACCCAGGTGCCGTCCTGCGGGACGGCGCGGCCGCTGGCGCGCGAGGCGGCCACGGCGGGGGCGGGCGGCGGCAGGGGGCCGGTGCCGGTGCGGGCCAGTTCGACGCCGTCGGCGTCGTGGATGAGGACGCCGCCGTCGAGGAGGGCGGCGATGCCGTCGGCGACCTCCTCGGAGCCGCCGCCGCGCAGCACGAGGTCGGTGAGCTGGTCGTGGGCCTGTTCGGCGCGGCGCATGGCCCTGCTGTGGGCGCGGATGGTCTCGGTGGCGGCGTTGAGGTCGACGAGTGCGGCGCGGGTCTCCTCCAGGAGGCGGGCGCCGTCGATGGCGATGGCGGCGTGGTCGGCGAGGGAGGAGAGCAGCACGATCTCCTCCGTGGCGAAGTCGCGGGCCGCGCGGTCGGCGGCGTACAGCACGCCGATGACGCGCGCGCCGAGCCGCAGCGGCACGCCGAGGATGGCCCGCAGCCCCTCCTGACGGACGGCGCTGTCGATGGCGTCGGTGTGGTGGAAGCGGGGGTCCTGCTGGTAGTCGCCGGTGACGTAGGGGCGGGCGGTCTGGGCGACGAGGCCGCCGAGCCCCTCGCCCATGCCGAGCCGCAGCTGCTGGAAGGCGGCGGCGACACTGCCGTCGGTGACCCGCATGTAGGTGTCGCCCGCCGCCTCGTCGTTGAGCGAGAGGTACGTGACGTCCGTGCCGAGGAGCAGTTTGGCGCGCCGCACGATGGCGCGCAGCACGGCGTCCGGGTCGCGGAGCGCGGCCAGGTCGCTCGCGGTGTCGAAGAGGGCGGTGAGCTCGGCCTCGCGGCGGCGGTGCGTGGACAGGGTGCGGTGGATGCGCAGGGCGACGTCGGTGGCCTCGTCGAGCGCGGCGAGGTGGCCGGGTGCGGCGCCGGCCTCGCGGGCGCGGGCGGCGGGGCGCGCGAACTCCTCGGCGGGCGCGCCCCGGTCGAGGAGGTCGAGCAGGGTGCGCAGGCCCGCCTGGGGTTCGGCGTGGTCCGCGCCCTCGGTGGTGGGGAGCATGGGGCGATGGTCTCCCGGCGGGGTGGGTACGGTCGATGGCCTGCCCCGGATACGTGGGAGGGGCAGGCCGTGACGGGGAGGGACAGCCGCCATGACCTGCCCCCAGGGCAGGCCGTCGCGGAGGGGGGTCAGCCGCCGAGCGGTACGGAGCCCTCGTGCTCGGGCAGCGGGTGCGGGGCGGGTCCGCCGGTCTCGTCCGCGGCCAGGTCCCGCCCCCTGGTCTCCCTGGCGAAGCACACGGTCACCGCGGTGACGAGGGCGGCTGCGGACAGGTAGAGGGCGACGGGCAGGGCCGAGTCGTAGTCCTTGAGCAGTTCGACGGCGATGATCGGGGCGAGCGCCCCGCCGATGATGGAGGCGAGCTGGGAGCCCATCGAGGCGCCGGAGTAGCGGACCTTGGTGTCGAACATCTCGGAGATGAACGCGGCCTGGGGTCCGTACATCGCGCCGTGGAAGAGCAGCCCGACGGTGACGGCGAGCGCGATGACCGGGAAGGAGCGGGAGTCGACCAGGGCGAAGAAGGCGAAGGCCCAGCCGGCCATGCCGAGGGCGCCGATCAGGGTGACCGGGCGGCGTCCGACGCGGTCGGAGAGCGCGCCCCACAGGGGGATGGTGACGAAGTGGAAGGCGGAGCCGATGAGCACCGCGTTGAGGGCGTCGCTCTTGGGCAGGTCGAGGTGGACGGTGACGTAGACGAGGACGAAGGCCGTGAGGATGTAGTAGGAGATGTTCTCGCCGAAGCGGACGCCGATGGCGGTGAGCACCTCGCGCCGGCTCGTGCGGAACACCTCGACCGCGGGCGGCTTCTCCCGCTCCCCCGCCGCGGCGGCGGCCGCCGCCTTCTCCTGCGCCGCGAGGAAGACCGGTGACTCGCTGACAGAGATGCGGATCCACAGGCCGATCATCACGAGCACCCCGGAGAGCAGGAAGGGCACGCGCCAGCCCCAGGCGAGGAAGGCCTCGTCGGACTGGACGGCGGCGAGCAGCGCGAGCACTCCGGTGGCCAGCAGGTTGCCGCCGGGCGCGCCGGCCTGCGGCCAGGAGGCCCAGAAGCCGCGGTTCTTGTCGCCGCCGTGCTCGGAGACGAGGAGGACGGCACCGCCCCACTCGCCGCCGAGGGCGAAGCCCTGCACGAGGCGGAGCACGGTGAGCAGGACGGGCGCGCCGACGCCGATGGTCGCGTGGGTGGGGAGGAGGCCCATCGCGAAGGTGGCGCCGCCCATCATCAGCAGGCTGATGACGAGCAGCCTCTTGCGGCCGAGCCGGTCGCCGTAGTGCCCGAAGACGAGGCCGCCGAGGGGGCGTGCCGCGAAGCCCACCGCGTAGGTGAGGAACGAGAGCAGCGTGCCGACCAGGGGGTCGCTCGACGGGAAGAAGAGGCTGTTGAAGACCAGCGCGGCCGCCGAGCCGTAGAGGAAGAAGTCGTACCACTCGATGGTGGTGCCGACGAGGCTCGCCGCCACGATCCGGACGATTCCGGTGCGGGCGGGTGGGGCGGTTCCTTGCGAGGCCATGTGCACCACTTCCAGTCATTCCGCGGGGACGCTTCCGTACCGGCACAAGGTAGGAAACCGCAGATCAGTGGCGTATATGGCGGAGCACCATGGTTGTGCCGCCGGTGGTGTGAGCGGCCGACACGAGGGGGGCGAGATCGGACAGAAGTTACTTTTAGGTATGGCGTGACTTCCCCTGCCGGCAGCAGTAGAACTCGTTTCGATTCAGCCATGAGTGAGGAAGGTCACATGAGTACTACACCCAAGCCCAGCGCCCCACCTGATGGGGTGTCACGTCGAAGATTTCTCGCAGGAACAGGTTCCATTCTCGGTGCCGCCGCACTCACGGCCCGTACCGTACCGGCCCGCGCGCTCGACGCCGCCCGCGTCCCTGCCCTGGTGATCGGCACCGGGTACGGCGGCTCCGTGGCCGCCCTGCGGCTCGCCGAGGCCGGCGTCGACGTGCACATGGTCGAGATGGGCATGGCCTGGGACACCCCCGGCTCCGACGGCAGGATATTCGCCAACACCACGAGCCCGGACGTCCGTTCCTACTGGCTGCGCACCAAAACCAAGCAGCCCCTCAGCAACTTCCTCGGCTTCCCGCTCGACAAGGCCGTCCCGCGCCACACCGGGATCCTGGACGCCGAGGAGTTCGGCGGCATCACCGTCTACCAGGGGCGCGGCGTCGGCGGCGGCTCACTGGTCAACGGCGGCATGGCGGTCACGCCACGGCGCGAGCACTTCGCCGCCGTCCTGCCCACGGTCGACGCGGGCGAGATGTACGGCACGTACTACCCGCGCGCCAACGCCGCCCTCGGCGTGAGCACCATCGACCCCGACTGGTTCGAGACGGCCGAGTGCTACCAGTACGCCCGCGTCGGCCGCAAGCACGCCCAGCGCTCCGGCTTCGGGTTCGTCTTCGTGCCCGACGTCTACGACTGGGAGTACATGAAGAAGGAGGCCGCGGGCACGGTCCCCAAGTCCGCGCTCGCGGGCGAGATCCTCTACGGCAACAACCACGGCAAGAAGTCCCTCCAGCAGACCTACCTGGCCCGCGCCAGGGCGACCGGCCGGGTCACCGTCTCACCGCTCCACAAGGTCACCTCGGTCGCCCCGGCGTCCGGCGGCGGCTACACCGTCACCATCGACCGGATCGACACCAGCGGTGCCACCACCGCCACCACGTCCGTCACCGCCGACCGCGTCTTCTTCGCCGCGGGCAGCGTCGGCACCAGCAAGCTCCTCGTCAAGCTGAAGGCCACGGGCGCCCTGCCCCGCCTCAACGGCGAGGTCGGCAGGGGCTGGGGCGACAACGGCAACGTCATGTGCGGCCGCGCCAACCACATGTGGGACGCGACGGGAAAGCTCCAGTCGTCCATCCCCACGGCCGGCATCGACAACTGGGCCGCGGGCGGCGCCTTCGCCGAGGTCGCGCCGCTGCCCACCGGCATCGAGACGTACGCCTCCTTCTACCTGTCGATCACGAAGAACCCGCACCGCGCCGAGTTCACCTGGAACCCGGCCGCGGACCGGGCCGAGCTGAACTGGCAGACCGCCTGGAAGCAGCCGTCGATCGACGCGGCCAGAACCATCTTCGACAAGATCAACGCCAAGGAGGGGACGATCTACCGGACCGACCTCTTCGGCACGTACAAGATCTGGGGCGACCACCTCACGTACCACCCGCTCGGCGGCGCGGTGCTCGGCAGGGCCACCGACAACTACGGGCGCCTGCACGGCCATCCGGGGCTGTACGTCATCGACGGCGCCCTGATCCCCGGCAACACCAGCGTCAACCCGTTCGTCACGATCACCGCCCTCGCGGAACGCAACATCGAGCAGATCATCACCGCCGACCTGTGAAGCGTCACGGTTTGGGCAGTACACACACCGTGTCGAGGCCGAGCACGTGATTGAGCCGGCCGAAGGCGAGCCACGAACCGATGCTCATGCTCAGCTCCACGATCTCGGCCTGGCTGTAGTGCGCGGTCATCCGCGCCCAGAACGCGTCGTCGAGGTTGTGGTGGTCCAGGGCGTACCGTTCGGCGTACTCCGCGGCCAGCCTCGTGCGGTCGTCGAAGGCGTCAGTGGTGCGCCACTGGGTCACGGCGTCGGCGAAGCCGTCCTCGACCTTGTGCCCGTCGCGCTCGGTGCGCCAGTCCAGGCAGAACAGACAGCCGTTGATCTGGGCGACGCGGAGCCGCGCCGCCTCGAACTCCCGCAGCCCCAGGGTGGTATGGGCGTACACGGCGAGCGAGAAGTTCGACGCGGCCGCCCCGATGCCGGGCACCAGGTCGCCCCACACGTACGGGATCGCGTCCTGGCCCTCGGGGATGTCGATGCGCAGGGGTCCGCTCACGGGTCACTTCCTTCCGAGTCGGCCGGCTGCCGGACGCAGCGGGACGTCGAGCGCGTCGTAGAGCCCCGGTTCGGCGTTCACGAGCCAGTCGACGGCGTTCACCAGACGGCCCACCGCCGTGGCGTTGCCGCCCGCCGACCGGTTCTCGTCCTCGTCGGTGGCCTCGACCGTGACCTCGACGCGCGGACGGCCCTCGACGATCACCCGGTGGGCGCCGTCACCCCCGTCGGGCGGGCTCGGCCAGTCCGGCGCGCACGACGGGTGGATGCGGGTGACGTGCTCGATGACGAGACGCGGTACTCCCTCGACGGTGCCCCGTACCTCGAAGCGCACGGCTCCCTGGGTGCCCGCCGCGAACTCCCCCATCGTCCGCGTGCGCACCGCCTCGTCGAGCGCCCGGCGCTCCAACGTCTCGTCGACGTCGTCGAGTTGTACGTCGAGGGCTCGGGCCAGCAGCCTGATCTGGCCGCCCCACACCATGGTCGGGACCGAGGGCGCGAGCATCGGCGGCTCGTACTCCATCGGATGCCCCATGCCGATCAGATGGCGGACCGAGTCCTCCTGGTCGTACGTCGAGTAGTCGAAGATCTCCTGGCAGCGGATCGCTTCGACGGTCGAGCCGAGCCCGCTCACCAGCAACGGCAGGACGTCGTTGGCCCAGCCGGGGTCCACGCCGGAGACGAAGAGCGAGCCGCCGCCCTCCGCGACGGCCGCGAGCACCGGGTCCCTGAACTCCGCGGGCGCGCCGAGCCGGTCGTAGAGCGCGTACAGCGCGGGCGTGACGACCACGGCACCGGCCCGCACCGCCCTGACGACATCGGCGAGCGCGTCGTCGGGGCGCAGATCGCCGGAGGCCGCGTACACCACGGCGCGCGGCCGGGCAGCGAGGACCGCCCCGACGTCGTCCGAGGCCGACACACCCAACGCCCGCCCCAGCCCCGCCAGTTCGCCCGCGTCGCGGCCGGTCTTCGCGGGGTCGTGCACGAGCACGCCCGCGAGCGTCAGCCCGGGATGGGCCTCGACGGCACGGACGGCCGCACGGCCGACATTGCCGGTCCCCCAGACCACCGTGGGAATCATGCGCGGAGGGTAGCGAGGGGCGGCGACGGTTGACAGAGGCGCGGCCCGAGAAGAAAAGAAACGTCCCCTTCCACGCCTCTCCGAAGTCATGTACCGCCGGTACGCTTTACGCATGCTCCTGGGGCGTTCGGCGGAATGCGCTCGTCTTCTCGCTCTCATCGACAAGGCACGCGGGGGCGAGAGCAGCGCCCTGCTCATCCGCGGGGAAGCAGGCATCGGCAAGACCAGTCTCGTGGGTTACGTCGCCGAGCAGGCCGACGACCTGCTGCGGCTCGGCACCCGCGGCGTAGAGGTCGAGTCCGACCTGCCCTACGTGGGCCTCGCCGACCTGCTCCGGCCCGTCCTGCACTTCCTCGACCGCATCCCGGAGCGGCAGGCCGCCGCGCTCACCGGCGCGCTCGCGCTCGGACCCGCCGTCGCCCAGGACCGGTTCGCGGTGGCCGCGGGCACACTCAGCCTGCTCGGCGCGCTCGCCGAGGACGGCCCGGTCCTCGTCACCGTCGACGACGCGCACTGGCTCGACCCGTACTCCCTGGACGCGCTCGCCTTCGCCACCCGCAGGCTGGGCCGCGAGGGCGTCGTCGTCCTGTTCACCGCACGCGACGAGTCGGAGGAGGCGGTGTCCCGGCTCGCCTCCGTCGAGACGTTCACCCTCACCGGCCTCGACCCCGACTCCGCGCACCGGCTGATCGCCGAGGAGGGCACCGCCGAACTCACCGAGCAGGAGGCGGCCCGGCTCCTCGCGGAGGCGCGCGGCAACCCCCTCGCCCTCATCGAACTCCCCGCCCTCCTCGCGGGCAGCGGCGCCGGGGACGACGACGGCGAAGGCTCCGGAGCGCCCCTGCCCATCGGCGAGATGCTGGCCCACACCTTCGGCAGCGCCGTGGCCCGGCTGCCCGCGGAGGCACAGGACGCCATGCTGCTGCTCGCCGTCCTCGGCACCCGGCCGCTCGCGGGCACCGAAGCCGCGCTGCGGGCCCACGGACTCAGCTACGAATCCCTGGAGGCCGCGGAGGAAGCCGGCCTGGTCGTCGAGGAGCGCGACGGATACGCCTTCCGGCACCCGCTGGTGCGCTCGGCGGTCTACCACGGCGCGACACCCGTGCGCAGGCGCCGCGCCCACCACGCCATCGCCCGCTCCCTGCAAGGAGCGACCGCGCCCGCCCTTGAGCAGTACGCCTGGCACCTGGCCGCCTCGGGCGCCGAACCGGACGAACACGTGGCGTCCCTCCTGGAGAACGCCGCGTCGGGAGCCCCCGAAACCCTCGCCTACCCGCTGGCCTCCCGGCTGTACGAGCGGGCCGCGCGCTTCACCCCGGCGGGGCAGCACAAGGCGGAGCGGCTGCTGTGCGCGGCCCGCGCCTCCCAGGCGGCCGGGTCGCTGAACGAGGCGGCCACCATCCTGGACCGCGCCCTGGAACACGCCGAACAGCTCGGCACCCAGCTCGACATCCGGCAGCTGCGCTGCTACCTGGACGTGCAGCGCGGCCGCCCGACCCGCTCGCGCGAACTGCTCAGGTCCACCGCCGACGAGGCGGAGAAGGTCGACCCGGCGCTCGCCGCGATCATGCTCGGCGGCATCGCGCTCACCGAGCTCGCCGTCGGCGACCTCACCGCCGCCCGCGGCACCTCCGCCGCGGCGATGGACCTCGCCGACTCCGCGCACGAGACGCTGCTGCCCGTACGCCTCCTGCGCACCCTGGTGCTGCTGCTCGGCGGCGACGCGGAGGCGGGCCGCGCGCTCCTGCGCGAGCTGGCGGAGCCCCTCGCGTCGCCCGACCCCGCCTTCCCCTACCCGCTCGCCGGGGTGGGCGGCCTGTGCCACCTCGCGGCCGAGGAGCTGGACGAGGCGCACACCATGCTGGACCGGGCCGCCTACACCGCGCGGAGCTCCAGCGCGGTGGGGCTGCTCTCGCACCTCCTGTGCACGTTGTCGGTCGTCGAGTACTGGCGGGGCCGCTGGACGACGTCGCTCGCCCACGCCGACGAGGCGGTGCGGCTCGCCGAGGCCAGCGGCCAGCTGATCGAGGTGGCGCGCGGCCTGCCCGCCCTGGTCAAGACAGAGGCCGTCCTCAACCGCGAGGAGGACTGCCGGCGGCACGCTGCGCAGGCCATGGAGTGGGCCGCCTCCACCGAGCTCCAGATGGATGCGGCACGCGCGCTCGGCGGGCTCGGCCTGCTGGAGCTGGGCCTCGGCCGTTTCGAGGAGGCCGTGCACCACCTGGAGGAGGTGCGGGCCTTCTCGCAGCGGCACGGGCGGGGCGACGGCCTGTATCTGACGTGGGCGGCCGACCTCGCCGACGCGTACGTCCACCTGCACAGGACCGACGAGGCGCGCGAGGTCCTCGACGTCCTGGAGTACGAGGCGGGGCGCGGCCACCGGCCCGTCACCGCGGGTGCGGCGGCCCGCTGCCGCGGGCTGCTCGAACCGGGCGATCCGGAGACGGCGTCACGGCACATGCGGCGCTCCCTGGCCCTGCTCTCCGAGCGTCCGGTCCCCTTCGAGCGGGGGCGGACCGAGTTCGCGTGGGGCGAGCAGCTGCGCAGGCAGGGGCGGCGCAGCGAGGCACGGCGCCTCCTGGAGCGGGCGCTCGCCACGTTCGAACGGCTCGGCGCGGCCGGGTGGGCGGCACGCGTGGCGGCCGAGCTGCACGCCGCGGGCGGCACCGAAGTGCGGCCGGAGCGGGCGCCGCTGGAGCGGCTGACGCCGCAGGAGTTGCAGGTCGCGCTGGTGGTCGGCCGGGGTCTGACGAACCACGAGGTGGCGGAGCGGCTCTTCCTGAGCGTGAAAACCGTCGAGTTCCACCTCAGCAACATCTACCGCAAGCTCGACGGAGTGCACCGCAGGGCGCAGCTGGTGCGACTGCTCGCCCAGGCCTCGGAGGTCTCGGGGGTCTGACCGCCCGCCTGCCGCGCCGCCGGTCACGGCGGACCGGGCGGAAGGAGACCGGCCGCGGCGAACGCCTCGGTGGCGCCCGGGAGTTCGAGGACTCCGGCGTCACGGAAGAGCCGGACGGTGCGGGTCGCGGCGGACCGGAGCGCGGCCTCGCTGCGCCGGGTGCGGTAGCTGTCCTCGATGACCTGCCGCACGGCGTCGGCGCGGAGCCCCGCCACGGTCAGCGCGGCGCCCACCGGCCGCAGGTCGGGCGCGACACCGGCGACGATCAGCTCGGGCAGCGAGCGGGCCGCGCGCCGCTTCAGCGGCACCGGCAGGCCCTCCCACAGCCGTTCGAAGAAGCGGGAGAAGTACACGTGGTGGTGGTCCTCGTCCCGCGCGTGGTCGCGGACGACGTCGCGCACGACGGGCAGCACCGAACGGTCACCGGGGAGTTCGTTCAGGGCCGGCGTGACGAGCGTCTCGAAGACGACGACCTGGAGCAGCTGCGCCAACAGCGGCTCCCCGGGCAGAAGTTCCGAACCGATGCCGTCGAGCTGGCGCAGGAACGGGTCGAAGGCGTAGGGCAGCGGCGGGATGCCGGTCGCCTCGGCGAGCTGCTCGACGAGGTCGAGGCTGAAGAGGGCGTGGTAGCCCTCGTCGCAGTAGATGCGGTACGCGTCCAGGCGCACCGCGGCGGGCAGCGCGAGCCCGGTGCGGCCGTCCGCTATGCGCTCGGTGGCGCGGTTGACCACGCGGGTCTCGAAGTGGGCCGTGAACGTCAGGTAGTGGTAGAGGTGCCGGGCCAGGAGTTCGTGGCGGCGCCGGTCGGGCAGGGCACGGACCAGCGGGTGGCTCCAGTACGGCACCAGGCGGGGCGGGAAGAGCCTGGTCGCGGGGTCGAGGGGGCCCGCGACGGTGCGGTGGGGGCCGCTGCGCACACCCGACCGCTCGTACCAGTCGGCACCGGCGTCGGTACCGGTGCCGGGATCGGCGTCGCTGTCGGCGCCGGTGCCGGTTTCCGCGTCGCTGTCGGCGCCGGTTGCCGCGCCGGTGCCGGTTTCCGCGTCGGGCTCGCTGTTCGTCATCTCTTCTCTGATGTCGGCTCTTCTCTCAGGAAGCGGCTCGTCCGTCGGGCGCCACGGTCAACGGCCGTGCTGTCAGGCGTACTTGATCGGCCGCCGCGTCCAGCCGTGCGGCACATTCGGCGGGCGTGCCAGCCTCGCACAGGACGTAGGCGTACCGCTGGAGATGGTCCAAAGGTGGCATGCCGCGCTCGTCCCCGGGCGCCGCGAGGGCCACGGACCGCAGCAGTCCCTTGGCCGCGTCGGCCTCGGGTACGGTCACGTGTTCCACCTTGCAGTGCTCTTGCGGGTGGAGGAAGCGGATGCCGGCGGTGCGGGTCCGGTCGGGCGTGAGGCGGGGCGGGACGCGCAGGGCGACGTCCACGGCCACCAGGCCCGGGTCGATGCCCGTCGCCAGGAACCCGAGGTACGGGACGAGGTCCCCGCCGAGCCGGCCGTTCACCTCGACGACGGCGAACCCCCGTGGCGTCAGGCGGACTTGGGTGTGCGTCATGGTGTCGTCGACGCCGAGCACGCGGTGGGTCTCGGCGAGCACCCAGCGCAGCGCCGGGTCGCCCAGGAGCGGGTCGTCGGCGCTCACCAGGTGGCCGGTCTCCTCGAAGTACGGGGAGAGGGCGCCCTCCTTGCCGGAGAGCCTGCGGGCCAGGAAGAGGGGCGTGTAGCGGCCTGCGTGGACCACGCCGTCGACGCTGATCTCCGGCCCGTCCAGATACTCCTCCACGAGGATGCCCACGCGGTACGTCGGGACGCCCGGCCAGTGCGCCGCCCGCGCCTGGTCGAACAACCCCCGGAGTTCGGCCGCCGAGCGGACCAGTGCGACGCCCCGGCCGGCGCCGAGGCCGCGCGGCTTGACCACCACGGGATAGCCGATCCAGTCGGCCGCGGCGGCCGCCTCCGCGAGGTCGGCGACCACGGCGTGCCGGGGCTGCGGGAGCCCGGCGTCGCGCAGCAGGGCGCGGGTGCGGTGCTTGTCGCGGCAGTTGCGCACGGCGGTCAGGGACGGCCCCGGCACGTCGAGGGCCTCGGCGAGCCGGGCCGCGGGCAGGATCAGCGCCTCCTCGTGGCAGAGGACGCCGCGCGCCTTCCGGGTCTCCGTGACCGCGCGGGCCGCGCGGATCAGGGCGTGCGGGTCACCGGGGTCGAGCTCGGTCGAGCCGGTGAGGTACGGGGCCTGCCAGGTGGGCGCCGCCGCGTCGAGCAGCCAGAGGTCGGCGCGGAGCGCGGCCGACCGCAGCAGGTGCTCGCGGTACTCCTGGGTGCCGCTGCCGACCACCAGGACGGTGCCGGCCACTCGGTCCACTCCGGCCGCCCCGGTATCTCCAACGCCCCCCGTGGCCATGTACTCCTCGGCGGGCCTCATCGGCCCTCCTCCGCCGGGCACCCGCTTCGCCCGGCGTCTGTGTCCGTGCCCGTGCCCGTGCCTCCGACAAGGGCGTAGGCGGTCCGGTCCCCGACCGGGCCGTCGGGGCTGAACCCGGCCATGAAGACGTCCCGCACCCGAGCGGGGGTGCCGTCGGGCACCCCCGTCCCCCGCCCTCGCGACGGTCGCTCCCCCGTCCCCGGGCGGACCACCCGTGCGTACACCCCCGTAGTACGTCCGGTCACCGTCTCTTCCCCCCGATTCGGTGTTTTCAGGTCCGCCGCGGCTCCGCGACCGTGGGTACACCATGGACCCGTACATGGGCGGGGGCGACCGTGAAAACCCTGGGGTCCGGGGCCGGTGGCCGGGGTGGGCGGCCGGGCTCCGCGGGACGGGCGGGGCTGGTGGGGCGTACGACTTCGGACGCGGGGCACGTGAACCGTTGGTTCCGCCGTTCAACCACTTCGGTCGGCGGCCGAACCCAGGGTTTTCCTCTGGCGGTCCGGCGTGGTCAGCTCGCCCCCCAGCCACCGTCCACGGGGAGCGAGGCTCCGGTGACGTACCCCGTGTCGGGTCCGCAGAGCCAGCGGGCGACGGCGGCGACCTCCGACGGTTCGATGAGCCGTTTGATCGCGGACCGGTCGAGCAGGACATCCGTGACGACGTCCTGCGGAGCGACGCCGTGCACGGCGGCCTGGTCGGCGATCTGGCCCTCGACCAGCGGTGTACGGACGTAGCCGGGGTTGACGCAGTTGCTGGTGACGCCGTGCGCGGCGCCTTCGAGGGCGGCGACCTTGCTGAGCCCTTCCAGACCGTGCTTGGCGGCGACGTACGCGGACTTGTAGGGGCTGGCCCGCACTCCGTGCACGCTGGAGATGTTCACCACCCGGCCCCAGCGCCGCCGGTACATGTGCGGCAGGCAGTGTCTCAGCAGCAGGAAGGGCGCGGTGACCATCAGGCGCTGGATCAGTTCGAAGCGGGCGGGGTCGAACTGCTCGATGGGGGCGACGTGCTGGGTTCCCGCGCTGTTGACCAGGATGTCAACGGCGGCGGGCAGCCCGGGGATCGCGTCCGCGTCGGTGAGGTCCACGGCGTGCGGGACGCCGCCGACGGCATCGGCCACGGCCTTGGCCGACTCCGCGTCGATGTCGACGACGTGGACCAGGGCGCCTGCGGCGGCGAACGCCTCGGCGCAGGCCCGCCCGATGCCGCTCCCGCCCCCGGTCACGAGGGCGGTACGACCCGTGAAGTGTTCGCTCGTCATGCCCGGAACGCTAGAGAGGCGGGGGCGGCTCCTCCCATGGTCGCGGGCACCACAGTGCGGGCCGGCAGGGTGTGGGCGGCCGCCGTGCCGACCACGGTCACCGAGGGGGGCGCTCCCGTCACTTCGATCCATAATTCCGCCATCAACCACATGATTTCGCCATCAACCAGCGGGTTGTCTAGACCCATTGACAGCCTTTCTGCGGCTCCCTAGTGTCCCCAGCACCGCTTGGAAAACCACACCGCACATCGATCATGCGTGGGGGGCTCGTGGACAGCACAGCTGGTACCGGCGACATCGGAATGGCGGCCCCCCGAAATCGAGAAGGCCTGCCCGTCGTCAGTCTCGACCAGGCGCACTCGCCGCAGAAGGTCCTCGCCCACGGCGAATTGCTGCGACGGTTCGTCGCGGGCGAGGAGATCAAGCCGGTCCACATGCGGATCGGCATCATGGGCGCCTGCAATATGCGGTGCAATTTCTGCAACTTCCACTCGCCCAACGAAGAACAGTTCTACGACCTGTTCTCGTTCAAGGATTCGATCGCCACCGACAAGGCGGTCACTCTGCTCCGCGAGTTCGCCGCGAACGACGGGCGCGCCGTGACGTTCTGCGGCAGCGGCGAGTGCACCATCCACCCCGGGTACACGGAGATCTGCCGCGCCGGGCACGCGGCCGGGCTGCGCATCGGGCTGATCACCAACGGCTCGCGGCTCGGCCGGCCGAAGGTCGCCGACTGTGTCGCCGAGACGCACACCTGGGTCCGCATCGGTCTGAACGCCGGCACGGAAGCCACCTTCGACGCCGTCACGCGGGACCGCGAGCAGACGTTCTCGCACTTCATCGGCTCGGTCGGCAGGCTCAGGGAGAACGCCGCCGCCCCGGACTTCCGCATCGGCTTCAACTACGTCATCACCCTCCAGAATTACCGGGAGATCATGGAGGCGGCCCGCATCGCCCGTGAGTCCGGCGCGCATTACGTACGTTTCGAGCCCGAGTTCTACAGCGCCCTCGGCCACGAGACCATCGAATCCGTGATGCCGGAGATCTCCGAATCACTCCGGCACGCCGCCGCGCTCTCCACGGAAGCCTTCGAAGTGTCGGTGCCGAAACTGGACCGCGGCCCGATGGACCAGGTGGAAGAGGTCGAGGGCGACTTCGAGCACTGCCACTACAGCCGTTTCGTCACGGCCGTCGGCGCCGACGGAAATCTCTATCCGTGCCCGCAGGTGCACCTCAACAGCCGCTATCTGATCGGCAATGTCGTCGAACAGGGATACGCGGAAGTCCTGGAGGGCGGCCCGCGCGCCGAGTGGGAGGCGTCCAATCCGCGCAGGACCGACCTGTGCAAGTCGTGCTTCTACCGTCCGCAGAACGAGCTCCTGGAACTCCTCAAACGCGGCCGGATCAAACTCGACGAGGCGCTGGACGCCTACAAACTGGAAGTGCCGAGCACCCTGCACGGCGACTTCGTCTGAGCCGCGCGCATGCAGCTGCGTCACCTGCGCGGGCTCCTCGCCGCCGAGCCCGCCCTGCACCACGACAAGAGCCACGAGGAGAGCGCCGAGGGGCACGCCGTGCGGGCCCGCCGGGTGCGGGCCGTCGTCGAGCGGCTGGCCCGCGTCGAACGGGCCCCGCTCACCACCGCCGAGTCGACCGTCACCGAGCGCGCCGGTCTGCGCCGTGAGCGGCTCCTGTTCGCCTCGCCCGTACGCGGCTCCTTCCAGGGCACCCTCCTCGCACCGACGGAACCCGTTCCGGGCACCTCCCCTGCCGCCCCCGCCCGACCGGCCGTCCTCGTCCTCGGCGGCAAGAACGCCCGCCTGGACCAGCTCACCGGCGACGTGCCGCCGGACCACCCCGACCGCAACGTCGCCGAACAGCTGGCGCACGCCGGTTTCGTCACGCTCTCCTTCGACCACGGCATCGGCGGCGCCATGGACGCCGCGCGCCGGGCCGGACGGGACGAAGGGACGCTGCTCGCCCACGCGTTCGCCCTCACGGGACGCTCCCTGCTCGGCGCCCTCACCGGTGACGCCCTGGGCGCGCTCGACGTCCTCGCCGCGCATCCGCTCGTCGACCCGTGCCGCGTCGGCCTGTTCGGCCACAGCCTGGGCGCGGCCGTCGCCCTGCACACCGCGCTGCTCGGCGGGCGCGAGGGCATCCCGCTCTGCGCGGCAAGCCATGTGGGCAGCTACCAGGCGCTGTACGAACGGCTGTTGACCGGCCATGAGGGTGCCGTGCTCCCCGGCATCCTGGAGTACGCCGACCTGCCCGACCTGTACGGCGCCCTCGCCCCGGCGCCGCTCCAGCTCCAGTACGGCACGGCCGACTCCTACCTGGAACCCGCCGACGCGCGCGCGGCGGCGGACACGGTCAAGGACGCGTACGCAGCCGTCGGGGCCGAGGCGGAGGTCCACGCACTCCCCATGGGCCACGGCACACATGTCGGTCACGCGGCGGACTTCTTCACCCGCACACTCGCCGGGCCCGCACCCCGGGGCCCTGACGTGCCGGCCCAGCGCATCCGCTTCGAGGTGTCCGAGCGCCACGCCGTGCTGGACCGCGTCGACGCGGCGCTGGCCTCGGGCGTCCTCACGCAGGGCCCGCAGGTGGCCCGCTTCGAGGAGCTCGCCCGGCCCTGGACCGGCCGGGAGACGGCGGCCGTCGCGTCCGGCTCTGCGGCCCTGGAGATCGCGCTGCGCGTCATCGGCGTGGCGGGCCGCACGGTGCTCGTGCCGGTCAACACCTTCTTCGCGACGGCGGCCGCCGCCGTGCGCGCCGGGGCGGCCGTGCGCTTCATCGACATCGAGCTCGACGGCCTCGGCATGGACCCGGACGCCCTGCGCGCCGCACTCGACCGGCATCCCGACACCGCCGCCGTCCTGCCGGTGCACATCGGCGGCATCGTCGCCCCCTCGCTGGACGCGGTGCTCGCCCAGTGCGAGCAGCGCGGCATCCCCGTCGTGGAGGACGCCGCGCACGCCTTCGGAGCCACGCTCGCCGGGCGCCCGGCCGGTGGTTTCGGCCGGTTCGGCGCCTTCTCCTTCTTCCCGACGAAGGTCGCCATCAGCGGTGAGGGCGGGCTGCTGTCCGCGTCGGCGGCCGACCTGGAGCAGGTGCGGCGCTGGCGCGACCACGGCAAGAGCGCCCAGGGCTCCACGCTGCACGACCGGCCCGGCGGCAACTGGCGGCTGAGCGAACTGCACGCCGCCGTCGGCACGGTGGACCTGGAGCGCTTCGCCCGTACCCTCGCCGCACGCCGCGCGCTCGCCGCCCGGTACGACGCGCTGCTCGCCGACGTGCCCGGCGTCCGCCCGCACGCCGTGCCGTCGGCGGCGGGCAGCAACTACTACAAGTACCTGGCCCATCTGCACCCCGACGCGCCGCTGGACCGCCCGCTGCTGAAGAAGCGGCTGCGGGAGCGGCACGGCGTCTCCCTGGCCGGTGAGGTTTACGACCATCTGCTGTGCGACCACCCGCAGTTCGCGGCGCGGCGCGGCCAGGACGCGGCGGACGGCGCCTTCCACCGGGCCCGTTGGTTCGCACGGCACCACATCGCTCTGCCGTTGTACCCGTCCCTCACGGAGGCCGAGCAGTCACGGGTGGTCGCCGCGCTCCGCAGCGAGCTGCCGTGACCGCCGTGCTCCACGCGTTCCGCCGGGGCGAGTGGCGGACGTCCCTGGACCGGGCGCCCCTGCCCGGCCCCGGAGGGCGCGAGCTCGCCCTCGTACCGGAGATCGTCGCCGACGCGGACCGGCGATGGTGGGACAGCGCCCTGCCCGCCCTGCCCGACCTCACCGGCCGCCGCCAACTGCTGCTCGACGCGCTGGAGTTGTTCGGCCGCGGCACCGTCACCGTCGGAGGCGTCGGCGAGCAGAGCGCCGAGGACTTCCGCGCGGCGCTGTGGGAGAGCGCGGGACTGCCGGGGCCGCTGGTCGACCGGTGGGGCGCGATGCTGCGGGACCACCTTCTGAAGCGCGGTGACCCGCCCCGACCCGACGGGCGGCTGGCCCTCGTCGCGCTGCCGGGCAACACCTTCACCTGCCTGGAGTCGGTCTGCGACCAGGCCGAGCGGTCGGCGGGCGTGTGGCTGCGGCCGAGCCGGCGCGAACCGCTCTCCGCCGCCCGGCTCGTCGCCGCGCTGCTCGCGGCGGGCTGGCCTCCGGCCCGCATCGGCCTGTACCCCGCCGAACAGCGCGCCCTGCCGGGGCTCCTGCGGCTCACGGACCGGCAGGTCGTCTACGGCGGCGCCGGACTCGCCGCGAGGCTCCGCGCCTCCCCCGCGCTCACCGTGCACGGCCCCGGCCGGGGCTGCGCGCTGGTGCCCCGCGGGATGCCGGCCGACGAGGCCGTGGCGTGGCTGCTGCCCTTGGTGGCGGCGGACTCCGGGCGGTTCTGCAATAACGTACGCACCGTCGTGTGCGAGGCACCCGACGCGGCGGAACAGCTGGCGCCCGCGCTGGCCGCCGCCCTCGACGCCCTGCCCCCGGACGGCGCGTGGCCCCTGGCCGCCTTCCGTGAACCGGGCGCGGCGGAGCGCGCGACCGGCACCGTCCGCGACCGGCTCCGCCCCGGCGACCGCGTCCTGACCCGCCGCCCGCCCGTACTGACCGGCGCGGCGCACGACGTGTACGCGCTGCCCCATCTCACGCTGCTCGCGGGCCACTTCACGCACAGCGCCCCGTCCCATCCACTGATCGGCCACGAGGTCCCCTTCCCCTCCGCCGCCGTCCTGAGCGCCTCCCCCGAGGCCGCGCGGGCCATCACCGCCGCCTCCCTGTTCGTGTACCGCCCGGTGAAGCGAGGCCCCTCATGACCACCGTCTTCAGCGCCCTGTCCGACACGCTGCGCGAGCGCGTTCCCGAGCTCGGCGTGGACCTCGACACATGGACGCGCCGCATGATGCGCTGGCACTTCGACCTGGAGACCGGCAGCCCCTTCTGGGTCGCGCGGCGCGGCGCGCTCGGCTTCGACCCGGTCGAGGACATCGGCGGCTTCGCCGACCTGACGCGCTTCGGCCTCTTCGACAAGGCCGAGCTGCGCGCCGCGCACGCCCGCGACCTGCTGCCCCGCGGCTACCGCGACCGCCCCTTCCGGGTCTTCGAGACCGGTGGCAGCACGGGCGCTCCCTGCCGGATCGTCAACGTCACGCGTCTCGCGTACGACGTGGAGATCTACCGCACCGTCCTGGAGGCGCGCGGCGTGGCGGGCGGCGACGTGCTCGCGATGACGCCGAGCGGGCCGCACGCGTACGGGCACTTCGTGGAGGGTCTCGCCGACAGCTGGCGGGGTGCCGTGCACGCCATCGACTTCGATCCGCGCTGGGTGAAGGCCGAGCTGCGCTCGGGCGGCGACGCGGGCGCCTACACCGCGCACCTGATCGACCAGACCCTCACCCTGCTGACCGCCGAACGGCCCGCGCTGCTCTTCACGACCTCACGGCTGCTCGTCCAGCTCGCGATGCGGCTGCCCCGCCCCCTGCACACGTACGGCCTGCGTGCCGTGTGCACGGGGGGCACCTCGTGCAGCGCCGCCGAGGCCGCGTTCCTGCGCGAGGAGCATCTGCCGGGGGTGCGGTGGATCGACACCTACGGCAACACGCTGGTCGGCCACGCGCTCCAGGCCGACGCGGCGGCGGGCACGGCGGCGGGCGTTCCGGAGGTGCCGGGCGGCGGTGGGCACTCCTACCATCTGCCGCCGCCCTTCGCCGTGTTGACGGTCGTCGACCCGGCCGACCCGTGGCGCGAGGTCGAGGTCGGGCAGCGGGGCCGCGTCCGCGCCACGACCCTCCTGGAGGACCTGTTCCTGCCGGGCCTCCTGGAGCGGGACAGCGCGGTCAGGACCGGGCCGCATCCGTGGTTCCCCTGGGACGGGGTCGCCGCCGTGCGGCCCTTCCGCGGGTCCGGGGCCGCCGAGGAGGCGGTGGAAGGCGTCTACTGACCGGTCCACCGGCCGGTCCACCGACCGATGGATCGAGGGACACGCATCGTGAACCTGTCGTCGAACGGCGTACCCATACCCTTCACGCCGGAGCTCTTCGGCCCGCTGCGGCCCAGCGCGGACCTGCTGGCGCCGCGGGACCCCGGCGCGCTGCGGGAGCGGCTGCACGCGGACGGCTATCTGTATCTACCGGGGCTGCTCGACCGTGCGGAGGTGCTGCGGCTGCGGGGCGCGTACTTCTCGCTCTTCCCGCCGGGTCTCCTCGCGCCGGGCACCGACGCCAAGGACGGGGTGTTCTCCGGGCGGGTGCCCGAGGGCGTTCCCGAGTACGGGGTGGCGGGGCACCCGGCGTACGCGTTCGTCCGTTCCCCGCACTTCGACCGCTTCGTCGCCGACCCCGTCCTCTCCACCCTCGCCGCGCAACTCCTCGGCGCCGACGCGGAGATGCTGCCGCGCCGCATCCTGCGCCACTTCCACCGGGGCACGCGGCGCGCCTCCCGCGCCCACGTCGACTTCGATTACATGGACCGGGGCTCCCCGCGCGTCGTCACCTTCTGGATCCCCGTCGGCGACTGCCCGCCGCGCACCGGCGCCCTGGTCTACCTGGAGCGTTCGCACCGGCTGCCGCCCGAGGCGTACGCCCCGCTGCGCGACGTCACCGACCGGCCCGGCGACCGCCGGCAGATCTGCCACGACCTGGAGCTGACCGCCCGCACGCTCGGCCGTCGCTGGCTGTGGGCGGATTTCGCGGCGGGTGACGTCATGGTGCACCTGCCCCGCGTCATCCACGCGTCCCTGGACACGACGACGGACGCGATGCGGCTCTCCGTGGACGTCCGTTTCGTACGCTCCGGCGACACTCCCGACCCGCGCTGGCTGCACCCCTGGTCGGCGGATGACGGGGCGTGAGCCGGTTCAGACCCCGGTCGTGACGGTTCTGCCGCCCGCCGCGTCCGAGCGTTCCGCCGCGACGAGCACGTCGTCGACGAGGCGGGCCTCGGCCACCGGGCAGACCGGGGCGGTGCCGGTCGCCACGGCGGCCGCGAAGTCGGCGAGCAGGGGCTGGTGGGGGTTGGGCGCCGGGGGCAGCAGGAGAGGTGACCCGGTGGTTCCTTCGAGGCGGCCGGAGTCGAGCGGGTCGAGCGTCACCGCGCGTCCGCCGCCGCTGAACCGGATGCGGTCCACGGGCGGCCCGTCGCCCCACTCCACGAGGCAGTGCGCCCGCAGCCCGGACCGCCAGCGCAGGACGAGCTCGGCCTGGCGCTCGGCGCCGCGCGGGAAGCGGCGGCCGAGCCGCGCCGCCACCTTGTCCGGCCGTCCGAAGAGGTGGAGCAGCAGATCGATCCGGTGGCTCCCGGCGTCGGCGAGGACTCCGCCGCCGGACACGGCGGGATCGGCGCGCCACCGCTTCGGGTCGCCGGGCCCCGGCGCGAAGGCGCAGCGGAACCGCACCTCCACCCGCTCGGGCGTCCACCCGGCGAGCTCCTCGCGCAGCCGCCGCACGGCGGGCGCGAGCCGCCGGTAGTAGGCGACGCCCGCGCACCGCCCCGTCGTGTCGAGCGTGCCACCGGTGCCGAGCCCGCCCGCGAGCGGCTTCTCGATCAGCACGGGTAGGCCCGCGTCCAGGACGGCCCGGGCGACCGGCACGTGGAGCGCGACGGGAGTGGCGACGTACACGGCGTCGACGCCGGACAGGAGGAGGTCCGGGTCGGCGCCGGACCTCGCGATCCCGTACCGCCCGGCGGTGCGCGCGGCGCGGTGCGGGTCGCGGCCCCACAGGGCCACCGGTTCCTCGCCGAGCGCGTGCAGGGCGGGCAGCGCGCGACGCGTCACGATGTCGCCGTATCCGGCGATGCCCCATCTCATGCGCTCGACCTCCGGCCGTTCAGGGGACGATCGCCACCTTGAGGGTCTCGGGCGGCGGTCCTTCGTAGGGGGCCTGTGCGGCGTCCGGGTAGAGGGAGCGGCTGGCGGAGAGCTGTTCCAGGGCCTTGGGGAGTTCGTCGAGGGGGTAGGTGTGGGTGTGCAGGTCGGGCAGGCGCAGGAGGTCGGTGCGGCGGTGGGCGAGCCGTTCGGCGGTGGCGAGCGCCTCGGCGCGCGCGGTGTCCAGCGGCTCCGCGGAGCTGTGCACGCGCAGCCCCTTGCGCTCCCAGGTGACCAGGTCGACGGTGACGTGCGTGTCGACGTGGTGGGTGCCGAGGAGGACGACGAGGCCGTTCTGCCGTACGAGGCGCACGCAGGCGTTGAGGGTCGTGGGGGTGCCGACGGCGTCGACGGCCACGTCGAAGTCCGCCCCGACGGAGGCCAGTTGTTCCGCGCTGCCGTCCACCCGGCGTACGTCGTCGGCGCCCGCGGCGGCCGACCGCTCCAGGCGCCAGCCGTCGAGGTCGACGGCGACGACCTCGGCGGCCCCGCGCGCCAGCGCGACCCGCAGCGCCAGCTGCCCGACGGGTCCCTGTCCGACGAGCGCGACGCGGTCGCCGAGCCGGACGCCGCGGGTGGCGTGCACGGCCAGCGGCAGGAGTTGCAGGATCGCGCCCTGCTCGAAGGGCACGTCGTCGGGGAGTGCGCCCACGGAGATCTCGCGGGCGAGCGCGTAGTCGGCGTACCCGGTGGTGAGCGGGGTCCGCACGAAGACCCGCTGTCCGGGCACCACCCGCCGGACGCCCGCGCCGGTCGCCTCGACGGTTCCGGCGATCTCGTGGCCGAAACACCCCTGGGAGCAGTGCTCGCGCAGTCCGTAGTAGTGGAAGTAGGCGAGGTCGCTGCGGTTGCAGACCGTGCAGGCCCGGACGCGGACGACGACCTCCGACGGTCCGGGTTCCGGCACCGCGACATCGGTGACCAGCCTGATGTCACGCCGGCCGACGAGCTCGTACCTGCGCATGGCCCTCTCCCCTCAGCGGATGCGATCTGCGGAAGTCCCAAGGATTCCCCAACTCTCCCTCCGGGTTGGTGGATTCGCCCGTCTCGACCTGTTCCGACTCCTTGACAGCCCTGATTGGTACGAGCCAATATCCACTATCCGATTGGCCTGGACCAATCAGCAGGAGCCCCGCCACACACCCGCTCACCCCGTGCACCTTGCACATCCCGTGCCCCGTACGTCTCCCGTACGTACCCGCAACTTCGGAGGTCGCGCCATGGCATCGAGCAGTGACCCGACTCTGGAGCACCTCGCCCACTCCGTGCTTCAGCCCGGCTTCGAGGGCACCACGGCCCCCGACTGGGTGCGCCGCAGGATCTCCGAGGGCCTGGGCTCCGTCGTGCTGTTCGCGCGGAACATCGAGACGCCCGAGCAGGTCGCGCGGCTCACCTCGGACCTGCGCGCGGAGAACCCCGACCTGATCGTCGCCATCGACGAGGAGGCGGGCGACGTGACGCGCCTGGAGGCGTGGACCGGCTCGTCCCGCCCCGGAAACCTGGCCCTCGGCGCCGTCGACGACATCGACCTGACCGAGCGCGTCGCCCACGACATCGGCCGCGACCTGCACGCGGCGGGCGTCTCCCTGAACTTCGCGCCCAGCGCCGACGTGAACTCCAACCCGCTCAACCCGGTGATCGGCGTACGCTCCTTCGGCTCCCGCACCGACGTCGTCTCCCGCCACACGGCCGCCTGGATCCGCGGCCTCCAGGAAGCGGGCGTCGCCGCCTGCGCCAAGCACTTCCCCGGCCACGGCGACACCGTCGTCGACTCGCACTACGGCCTGCCCCAGGTGCAGGGCTCCGCCGAGGAGATCGCGCTCACCGCGCTGCCGCCGTTCATCGCGGCGATGGAAGCGGGGGTGCGCGCCGTGATGACCGCGCACCTCCTCGCCCCCGCCTACGACCCGGAGCTGCCCGCGACCCTCAGCCACCGCATCCTGGTGGACCTGCTCCGCGGCGAGCTGCGCTTCGACGGCCTCCTGGTCACCGACGGCATCGAGATGGGCGCGGTCACCGACCGCTACGGCATCGACGGCGCGACCGTGAAGGCGGTGGCCGGCGGCGTGGACGCGGTGTGCGTGGGCGGCGAGAGCGCCGACGAGGCCACGTTCGACCTGCTCTCCACCGCTCTGGTGAAGGCCGTGCTCGACGGCACGCTGCCCGAGGCCCGCCTGGCCGAGGCGAGCTCGCGCGTGCGGGAGTTCGCCGCCTGGTCCGGCGCGCGCTCCCGGGCCGTGGGGCGCGCCCCGGAACCCTCCGAAGTCGGCGCCATCGGCCTGGTCGCGGCCCGCCGCGCCGTGCGGGTGCACCACCGCTCCGGCACGGCGAACGCGGCGCTCCCCGTCGCGGGCGTGCCGCACGTCGTGGAGCTGTCCCCCACGATGAACCTGGCGATCGACGGGCACACCCCGTGGGGCGTCGCCGAACCGCTGCGGGACCTGCGCCCCGGCACCACGTCCGTACGCCTCACGGAGACCGACCTCGCCCACGTCGGCGACCTCCTGGACCGCGAGGTGCTGACCCCGGCGACGGGCCGCGCCCTGGTGGTCGTGGTCCGTGACGCGGCCCGGCACCGCTGGGTGACCGACACCCTCAACCGCATCCTGCGCTGCCGCCCCGACGCCCTGGTCGTGGAGATGGGCGTCCCGGCGGGCGACGCGCTCGGCGCCACCCGCCTGATCACCCACGGCGCGACCCGTGTGTCGGGGATCGCGGCGGCGGAGCTGCTCGCGGGCGGCGGTCTCACCCCTTCAGCGGCCCCTCGCAGCTGAAGTCCGCACTTCCCGCGCGCCGGTCGGACCAGATGTCCACCTCGCCGAACGAGCAGTTCATGTCGGTGAGGTTGTTGTCACCGGCCGTGGAGCGGTCGAGCAGGAAGTAGTCCACCGTCTCCGACATGTCCTTGAAGACGGTGTCGGGGTTGTCGGCCGCAGTGAGGTTCGCGGTGATCCTGCCCGTGCAGGTGTACCGCGGGCGCTCCGGTGCGCCGTTCGAGCGGCAGTCGGGCGTGATGCCCGTCGTCGCGGCGATGGAGGCGCGGACCTGGGCGGCGGTGGTGTCGCGGAGCTCGGCGACCGGTACGTACTTGGTGTCGGGCACGAAGAGGTCGTCGACGTGTGCGATCTGCTTGTCCAGGAAGGCGTCGTACTGGCTTTGCAGGCCGCGGTCCTCGCCGAGCCGGTCGCGCCAGGCGTCGAAGGCCGCCGGGTCGTCGGCCCGCAGGTGCTTGTACATCTCCTTGACGAGGGCGGGGCGTTCGGTCCACAGGAACTCGAAGAACGTGCCCGCGTAGTCGTAGAAGCGGAAGCCGTCGCCTTCGTACGTGGCGTGCAGGAGCTGGTCGACGGTCATCCGCGGGCCGCCGTTCGCCGTGTCGTCGATGATGCCCCGGACCAGTGACTTGCGGACCTTGATGCCGTCGTCGCGGGTGGCGCCGTCGAAGAACTCCGCGGTGCCCTCGTCCATGGCGGTGGTCCGGTCGCCCTGGTACCAGGGGCCCTCGCCGAAGAAGCCCGGTACCGCCCAGCGGCCGTTGAGGTAGTGCGTGTACTCGTGGCGGAAGAGCTCCTCCAGCGTCAGCGTGGAGTCCTGCGGGACGCGCCGCTGGTAGGTGTAGAAGGTCGCACCGCGCTCGATGTAGACGCCGCCGTTGTTCGTGTCCATCCCGGTGAGCAGCGGGTGGTAGTTCTCGTAGTCGGCGCGCGAGGCGTAGAGGACCGTGGTCAGCGTGGTGTTGGGGTCGCCCGCGAGCGGCTCCTCGGTGCCGACGACCCGGTGGAACTGCGCCTTGACCTGCTTGCTCGCGTAGTACAGCTGGTCGACGGTCGTGCGGTCCAGCGCCGTGCGGACCTTCATGCCGCCCTTGTCGTACGTATAGGTCTGCGGGAAGACGCGGCGCTCGATGTCGGCCTTGCACACGTTGTACGGCGTGCAGGCGTCGTACTCGTTGAGCCAGAGGGCCACCTTCGCCCAAGGGGCGCTGCCCTCGCCGAAGTTGCGGACGGTGACGGGCAGCAGGCCGCCGAGGCCGGGGACGATCTCGCCGGTGAGGCCGTCTATCTGGCCGAACCTGCCGTACTCGCTCAGCGCGTCCCGCACCACCCAGGCGTTGGCCGTGCCCTTGAGGTGGGTGTGTCCGCCGAAGGCCTTGAAGGCGGCGCGGTAGGCCGGGTCGGCCTTGACCGCCGCGTGAAAGGCGGTGTCCTTGTTGCCGGGGTACACGCCGAGGTAGCTCAGGGAGAGCGCGGCGAGCGCGGAGCCGGCCCAGGCGGTGTCCTTGGCGGTGTCGGGGTGCTTGGCGTCCATGGTGGCCAGGACCCGTTTGACCAGCGGCAGTTGGTGCTGGCGCAGCCCGGGGGCGCTCGCGGCGTAGAGCGCCTCGCGCAGCGATTCGGCGTTGGTGCGGGTCACGTCGAAGGTGCGGGCAGCCGAGCCGAAGGCGGCGACGGCGCGGCGCATGGCGTCCACGGTCGGCGCGTCGGTGACGTCGATCTCGTCGTGCGAGAAGTCCTGGTAGGCGACGGCGTGCAGATAGGTGAGCAGTTCCAGGAGGTTGCTGCCGTTCCTGCCGTCGTGGGCCGGCGCGAGGCGGGTGACGCGGCCGGAGACGGCCTGGACGTGCGCGTCCGACATGACGGGGGCGAGCCGCGGGTCCCAGGTCCAGACGAGATTCCGCAGACAGCCGTCGGCGGTGACGGCCGGGTCGGCGAGGAAGTCGGCGAACCGCTCGGGTGACAGACCGGTGACGCCGTCGAGGGTGCAGGGCGCGACCGCGGCATCCGCCGTGACCTGCTTCGCGGGCTTCGGCGTGCGGGCGCCGGGGATCCGGCCCTCCTTGAGGCCACCGGGCGCGGGGATCTCGAAGGCGCTCGGCCTGGGAGCCTTCGCCCTGCGGTCGACCACGTCGTGGGGGTTCGGTTCGGCGGGTGCGGGCGCGGACGCACGTGGGGGCTGGGACGCCGCGCGGGAGGGTTCGGCCGCGTGGCCGTACTGGGCGGCCGAGAGGCAGAGGGTCGCCGCTGTCGCACCGGCGAGCACGGATCTGCGCAGGGTTCGTAGGCGTGGCTGGGACACCGAGGGCTCCTGTGTGGGAGGTGGGGGCAAGAGGTGAGGCAACGCTGAACTGGCGCGTGAGCAGCCCCAGTTGGGGGCTGCCCTAGCGTCATGTGATGCGTAACGTAGTAATGTGAAATTGCACTGACAACCCCTCAGGAGACCCTGGCTGAACCGGAATTAGTGGCTCAGGAGTGGGGTACCTGCTCCGCCCCCGGCTCACGCAGGGTGCGCAGGAGGAGCCAGCCGAGAGCGGGCAGCACGATCAGCGGCGCGAGGGCCACCCGCAGGGAAGTGGCGTCCGCGACCGCTCCGATCAGCGGGCTCGCGAGACCGCCGATGCTCACGGTCAGCCCCAGCGTGACCCCGCTCGCCGTGCCCATGCGGCGCGGCAGATAGTCCTGGCCGAGCGTGATGTGCAGGGAGAACGGCACGTACAGACCGGCCGAGACGAGCACGACGAAGACGTACAGCAGCGGCCCGGGGACGAGGACGACGCCCGCCACCGCGAGGACCGTCGAGGCGTACGACCACCGGACGACCGGGATGCGGCCGTACCGCGCGGCGAGCCACCCGCCGGCGACGGTGCCGACCGCACCGCCGAGGTAGAGCACGAACAGCGCGACGGTACCGGCGGCCGCACCGCCGCCGGTGCGCTCCCGCACGTACAGCGCGATGAACGTACTCAGCCCGGTGAAGACGATCGAGCGGCAGACAATGGCACCGGACAGCTTGACGAAGGACGGCCAGTCGTCCTCGGCGACCGGGTCGGGCATGCCCCGCGGGCCCCGGGAACCGCCCTCTCCGTCGGCGGCCTCCCGCGCCCTGACGCTCCGCAGCGCGGCCACGCAGAGCGCGGCTCCGGCGAGGGCGGGCACGACCAGGAGCGGGGACGCGCGCAGGCCGCCCGTCGCGACGACGGCCGAGACCAGCAGGGGCGCGGTCGCGAAGCCGACGTTGCCGCCGAGGGAGAACCAGCTCATCGCCGTGTGGCTGCCCCGGCTCGCCTGCCGCGCGACACGCGCCGCCTCCGGGTGGTAGGCGGCGACACCGATGCCGGACACGGCGACGGCGAGCAGCGTCAGCGCATAGTTCCCGCCGACGCCCGCGAGGGCGACCCCCGCACCGCCCACCAGCGTGCTCACCGGCAGCAGCCACGGCATGGCCCACTTGTCGGCGAGCGCGCCGAACAGCGGCTGCACCACGGAGGAGAGCAGCGAGGCGGCGAGCACGATGCCGGACGCGGCGGCGTACGTATAGGCACGCTCGGCGACGAAGAACGGGACGAGGGCGGCGACGGCGCCCTGATAGACGTCCACGCAGGCGTGGCCGAGGGAGAGGAGGGGGATGGGGCGGGGGGCCTGTGGGCGGGGTGCGCGTGTTGCGGGTGTTGTGTGTGCGCACCCGGGTGCAGGTGGGACTGAAGGCGCAGGTGAAGGGGATGGCGGAGGTGACGGTGAAGGGGGTGGCAAAGGTGACGGTGATGGCGGAGGTGACGGGGGTGGCGAAGGTGACGGGGGTGGCTGGTTCGTCGGCATCGCCCCATCCTCGCCACGCCCCCGCATGGCCCGCTTCCGATAAAGTGCCAACCTGTGCCGAAGATCCGCCACACCCCCCAAGCCCCCACCGTCACCCGGGAACTCGCCCCCGGAGAGCGCATCGACGCACACCGACACGACGACCACCAGATCATCTACGCGGGCTCCGGCGTCGTCGCGGTCACCACCGACGCGGGGACCTGGTTCGCACCGGGCACTCGGGCCATCTGGGTCCCCGCCGGATGCGTGCACGCGCACCGCGCCCACGGCCACCTCGCCCTGCACCTGCTCGGCCTGCCCGCGGCCACGAATCCGCTCGGCCTGGACTCCCCCACCGTCCTCGCCGTCAGCCCGCTCCTGCGCGAACTGATCCTCGCCTGCACCCGCGCCCCGCACGACGAATCCCCGCAGCGCCGCCGGTTGCGCGCCGTGCTCCTCGACCAGTTGCGCGCGTCACCGCAGCAGCCCGTGCAGCTGCCCGCCCCTGCGGACCCCCGCCTCGTCGCCGTCTGCGACCTGCTGCTCAGCGACCCCGCCGACCCGCGCGGCCTGGCCGAGCTGGCCGCCGTGGCGGGAGCGGGTGAACGCACCCTGAGCCGGCTGTTCCGCCGGGAGCTCGGGATGACGTTTCCGCAGTGGCGGACCCAACTGCGCCTCTACCACGCGCTGCGCCTGCTGGCCGAGGGCATGCCGGTCACCACGGTCGCGCACCGCTGCGGCTGGTCGTCCACCAGCGCGTTCATCGACGTGTTCCGCCGCGCCTACGGATACACGCCGGGCACCCATCAGCGCCGCGCCTGAGCACCCACTCCTGACTGTCGGATCGGTCAACTGCCTTGTGCGTACGCACCCTTGGCAGCGCCAGTGCCATGTGAAATATTACTGCCGTGCTCACGAGACATCCGTCCGGACAGCCGGACCTCATCATCGTGGGGGCGGGCGTCGTCGGCGCCGCGTGCGCCTACTACGCCGCCCGTTCCGGCCTCGACGTCACCGTCATCGACCGCGGCCCCGTCGCGGGCGGCACCACCGGAGCGGGCGAGGGCAACCTCCTCGTCTCCGACAAGGAGCCGGGCCCAGAGCTCGAACTAGCCCTATTCTCGGCCCAGTTGTGGCGCGAGCTCGCGGCCGAAATTCCCTCGCGTGTCGAGTACGAGGCGAAGGGCGGCCTGGTCGTCGCCTCGACCGCGCCGGGGCTCGCCGCGCTGCGGGACTTCGCCGCGGCGCAGACACGCGCGGGCGTCAAGGCGACCGAGGTCCCCGCCGACTGCCTCGCCGACTTCGAACCGAACCTCGCCCCCGGCCTCGCGGGCGGCTTCCACTACCCCCAGGACGCCCAAGTGCAGCCCGCTCTCGCCGCCGCGCACCTGCTGCGAGCGGCGGCCGACTCCGGACGCCTGACACTGCGGCTCGGCGAGGAGGTCACGGCGGTCCTGACCGGCACGAAGGGCGAGGTGCGGGGCGTACGGACACGGCGGGGAGAGGTGCGGGCGCCGCACGTGCTCAACGCCGGCGGCACGTGGGGCGGTGAATTGGCGCGCCTGGCGGGCGTGGAGCTGCCGGTGCTGCCCCGCCGCGGCTTCGTCCTCGTCACCGAACCGCTGCCGCGCGTGGTGCGCCACAAGGTGTACTCCGCGGAGTATGTCGCCGACGTCGCCAGCGGATCGGCGGCCTTGCAGACCTCGGCCGTGGTGGAGGGCACTCCGGCGGGCCCGGTGCTGATCGGGGCGAGCCGGGAGCGGGTGGGTTTCGACCGGACGCTGTCCGTGGAGGTCCTGCGGCGGCTCGCGGCCCAGGCGGTCGGCCTGTTCCCCGGCCTCGCCGCGGTGCGTGCGATCCGGACGTACGCGGGGTTCCGCCCCTACCTTCCGGACCACCTCCCGGCGATCGGCCCGGACCCGCGCGTGCCCGGCCTGCTGCACGCGTGCGGCCACGAGGGCGCGGGCATCGGCCTGGCTCCGGCGACCGGGGCGCTGATCGCGGCGATGCTGGTGGGAGGCGAACTCCCTGTCACGGCACGCCCGTTCGCTCCTGAACGCTTCGAGTACGAAGGCCCACGCGAGAATTCGGCTGAGGTCCCGCTCAAGGCCGCCGAGAGGAGCACCCCCCATGACATGTGAAGACCGGACCGGGTCCGCCGCCGAACTCGTCGGGGCGCCTTCCGGCACCTCCTTCACGATCACCTTCGACGGGCGGCACATCGGCGCGCTGCCAGGCCAGTCCATCGCCGCCGCGCTCTGGGCCGCGGGGATCCTCTCCTGGCGGACCACGCGCGTCGGTGGCCGCCCGCGCGGCGCGTTCTGCGGCATCGGCCAGTGTTATGACTGCCTCGCAACCGTCAACGGCCGTCCCAACAGGCGGGCTTGCCTGGTCACCGCCCGTCCGGACGACACGGTCACCACCCAGGAAGGGAACGGGCATGCCGGGCTCGACGACTGAGGCCACCGCGGCGCCGGAGGGCCCGCCGCCGTACGACCTCGTGGTGCTGGGCGCCGGGCCCGCGGGCCTCGCCGGTGCGGTGACGGCAGGGGAACTCGGTCTCTCCGTAGCCCTGTTGGACTCGGCTCCACAACCGGGCGGGCAGTTCTACCGGCACCCCGCGGCGGCCACACGCGCCGCCCGCACCGAAGCCCTGCACCACGACTGGTCCACCTTCGCCGACCTGCGCGACCGGCTGGCGGCGAGCGACGTCACCCGCCTCTTCGACCATCACGTCTGGACGGTCACGCGTGAGGCGGAGGACCACTGGACGGTCCACGCCCTCACGGGCGAGGACGGCGCGCGTGACGCGGGGCAGCGTCCAGTGGTCGTCCGGTCCCGCGCCCTCCTCCTCGCCACCGGCTCGTACGAACGGCATCTCCCCTTCCCCGGCTGGACCTTGCCCGGTGTCGTGGGCGCGGGCGGCGCCCAGGCCATGCTCAAGTCGGGCCTGGCCCTGCCCGGCCGGCGCGTGGTCGTCGCCGGGAGCGGCCCCCTGCTGCTCGCGGTGGCCGCGTCGCTCGCCGAGGCCGGGGCGGAGGTGCCCGAACTGATCGAGGCCTCCGGATACCTCGGCTACGCCCGCCACCCGGCCGTACTCGCCACCCAGCCCCACAAGTTGGCGGAGGCCGCGCTGCACGGCGCGAGCCTGCTCCGCCACAAGGTGCGCCCGCGCACCCGCCACGCGGTGACCGAGGCGCACGGCACGGACCGGCTGGAGGCGGTGACCGTCTCCCGGCTCGACCGCGACTGGCGGCCGGTGCCGGGCACGGGCCGCCGCATCGCCTGCGACGCGCTGGCCGTCGGTCACGGCCTGGTCCCGCAGACAGACCTGGCCACCGCCCTGGGGTGCGCCACCCACCGCACCGTCGACGGCACGCACGCCCTGACACTGACCCCGTTGCAGGAGACGTCACTGCGCGGCCTGTGGGCGGCGGGCGAGACCTCGGGCGTCGGCGGCGCCCAAGCAGCCCTCGTCGAGGGCGAGTTGGCCGCGCTGGCCGTCACGGCCCGGCTGACGGGATGCCGTCCCGCCCCGGTCGCGCGTCTGCGCACCCTGCGCCGTCGCCGTGACCGCACGGCCGCCTTCGCCGCCGTCATGGCCGCGGCGCACGCGCCGGGCCCCGGCTGGACCCGGTGGCTCTCCGACGACACGGACGTCTGCCGCTGCGAGGAGGTTCCGGCGGGCCGGATCCGCGAGGCCGTCACGGAGTACGGCGCCCGCGACGCACGCACCGTGAAACTCCTGACCCGAGCGGGCATGGGCTGGTGCCAGGGCCGCATGTGCGGCTGGGCGACGACCTGTCTCGCATCGCCACCACCCCCGCCTTCCTCCTCGGCGCGCCACCCCCACCGCACTCCGGCCCCGCCCGCATCCCCCGACCGCCGCCTGCTGGCCACACCCGTGCCGCTCGGCACCCTCGCGGCCCTCCCGGCGGCCCCCGCCCCTCTACCTTCCGCTCCCCACCCGGCAGGCTCCCACCCGACAGAAGGACACCCCTCATGACCGCCACCACCTGGACCGCCGACCGCCCCTGGCGCGGCATCATGGTCGCCACCGCGCTCCCCCTGCGCGACGACCTCTCCATCGACTACGACGCCTACGCCGAGCACGTCAGCCACCTCATCGGCAACGGCTGCGACGGCGTCGTCCCCAACGGTTCCCTCGGCGAGTACCAGACCCTCACCCACGACGAGCGCGCCCGCGTCGTCCGCACCGCCGTGGCGGCCGCCGGCGACGGGGCCCGCGTGATGCCCGGCGTCGCCGCCTACGGCAGCGCCGAGTCCCGCCGCTGGGCCGAACAGGCCGCGGAGGCGGGCTGCGGCTCCGTGCTCCTCCTCCCGCCGAACGCCTACCGCGCCGACGAACACGCCGTACGCGCCCACTATGCCGAGGTCGCCGAGGCGGGCCTGCCCGTGGTCGCGTACAACAACCCGTTCGACACCAGGGTCGACCTGACCCCGGACCTGCTGGCCGGACTGCACGGTGACGGCACCGTCGTGGCGGTGAAGGAGTTCACCGGGGACGTCCGCAGGGCGTACGAGATCGCCGAGGTCGCCCCGGAGCTCGACCTGCTGATCGGCGCCGACGACGTACTGCTCGAACTCGCCCTCGCGGGCGCGGTCGGCTGGATCGCCGGCTACCCGAACGCCTTTCCCGCCACCTGCGTGGAGCTCTACGACGCCGCCCGCGCCGGGGACCTGGAGACCGCACTGCCCCTCTACCGGTCGCTGCACCCGCTCCTGCGCCAGGACTCCAAGACGGAGTTCGTGCAGTCCATCAAGTTGTCGATGGACATCGTGGGCCGGCGCGGCGGCCCGACCCGCCCGCCGCGCTCGCCGCTGTCCGGCGCCACGGAGGCGCTGGTGCGCTCGGCCACGGAGAAGGCGATGGCGGCAGGCCACCGCTGATCTCTCTCCCGTGTCCGCACCCGCCCCGCCATGAGAACCGGAAGGGACACCCATGCGCACCCGTCACGTCTTCCACGCCGTCGACTCGCACACCGAAGGCATGCCCACGCGCGTGATCACCGGAGGTGTCGGAGTGCTGCCCGGCGCCACCATGGCCGACCGCAGGCTGCACTTCATCGAGCACCTGGACCACCTCCGCACCCTCCTGATGTACGAGCCGCGCGGCCACTCCGCGATGAGCGGCGCGATCCTCCAGCCCCCGACCCGTCCGGACGCCGACTACGGAGTCCTCTACGTCGAGGTGTCCGGGCTCCTCCCCATGTGCGGCCACGGCACCATAGGTGTGGCCACGGTCCTGGTGGAGACCGGCATGGTCCGCGTCACCGAGCCGGTCACCACGGTCCGCCTCGACACCCCGGCGGGCCTGGTCTCCGTGGACGTACGGGTGAGCGACGGCGCGGCCACGTCGGCGACGCTCACCAACGTGCCCGCGTTCTGTCTCGCCCTGGACCGCAAGGTCGAGGTGCCGGGGCACGGCACGGTGACGTACGACATGGCCTACGGCGGAAACTTCTACGCCTTCGTCCAACTCGACGCGCTCGGCCTGCCGTTCGACCGCGCGCGCAAGGACGACCTGCTGGCGGCGGGCCTCGCCGTCATGGAGGCGATCAACGCGTCGCCGGACCGCCCGGCCCACCCCGAGCAGCCGGAGATCGCCGGGGTGAAGCACGTCTACCTGGCCGCGCCCGGCTCGGACGCGCGCCGCTCGCGGCATGCCATGGCCATCCACCCGGGCTGGTTCGACCGCTCGCCGTGCGGGACGGGCACGTCCGCGCGCATGGCGCAACTGCACGCACGCGGCGAGCTGCCGCTGGACCGCGACTTCGTCAACGAGTCCTTCATCGGCACTCGGTTCACCGGACGGCTGGTGGCGGAGACGGAGGTGGCGGGCCTGCCCGCGGTCGTCCCGCGGATCACCGGACGGGCCTGGATCACCGGCACGGCCCAGTACTTCCTCGACCCGGACGACCCTTTCCCGGCGGGCTTCCTGCTCTGAGCCCCGAGTGAGCCCTCCCCCGTACCTCCCGGCCCCCCAACTTGCCACGTGACATTGTACTTTGGTGATCCGCGCGGGCGCGGGGACCACCGGAGGGGACACCATGGGGCACCTGAAGCAGAAGAACCTCATCACCACCAGGGAGCGGCTGCGCGACCAGGTCGGCCACGCCCTGCGCGCCGCCCTGATCTCCGGCGAACTGCGCCCCGGTGAGATCTACTCCGCTCCCGGCCTCGCCGAGGACTTCGGCATCTCTGCGACACCGGTGCGCGAGGCGATGCTCGACCTGGCCAGGGAGGGCCTCGTCGAGCCGGTCCGCAACAAGGGCTTCCGGGTCACCGAGGTCAATGAACGCGACCTCGACCAGTACACGGAGATCCGCGGCCTGATCGAGGTCCCCATGATCGGCCGGATCACCCGCACCGCCGCCCGCGAGGACCTGGAGGTGCTGCGCCCGGTCGCCGAGGAGATCGTGCGCGCCGCCCGCGACCACGATCTCATCGCCTATCTGGAGGCCGACCGCCGCTTCCACCTCTCGCTCCTCGCCCTCTCGGGCAACGACCGGCTGGTCGAGACGGTCGGCGACCTGCGTAAGCGCTCCCGCCTCTACGGCCTGACGACCCTGGACGAACGCGACCAGCTGACCCCGTCGGCCGAGGAGCACATCGAACTCCTCGACCTCATGCTGTCGGGCGACGCCGAGGCCGCGGAGAAGTGCATGGCCCGGCACCTCGGCCACGTGCGGTCGCTGTGGGCCGAGAACGACAGCCGCCCGTGACGTCACACCCGTGACGGAAGGTCACCGCCCCACGGCGCATGCGTCCCCGTTGAGGAGGAAGCGCGGCGGTGGCGTGCTGTCCCCGGTGTGGTCGGCGAGGTAGCCGAGAGTGACACGCCCTCCCGGCGGGATGGAGGCGTTGTACGGGGCGTTGGCGGCCGTGACGGTGTTGCTTCCCTGGGTCAGGTCGGTGCCCCAGTCGGAGACGACGGTCTGGCCGAGGGCGAGGGGGAACTCCAGCCGCCAGCCGTTCACGGGCGTGGCGCCCGTGTTGGTGAGGGTGAGGTCGACCTTCGTTCCCGTGCCCCAGCTCTGCACGGTCCGGTCCACGCGGCAGGTGGGTTCCTCCCGTGCGAGCGAGAGGCGGTGCAGGCCGCCGGGCAGGTCGTTGACCATGTAGAGCTCCCCGTCGACGGTCGCGCCGATGGACGTCACCTGAGTGGGCAGTTCGCCGATCTCCGCCTGCTCGTAACCGCCGCTGCCGTCCGGGCGCAGCGCCCAGACGGTCGAGGAGCAGTAGTCCGTGGCGAGATACGTGCCGTCGGCCAGGTCGGCGTACTTCTTGCCGCGGTAGACGTGACCGCCGATCACCGAACACCCGCCCGTGTACGGGGAGTACGTGAACACCGGCTCGGTGTACCGCTCCCCCGGTGTGCAGTCGCCGCCCGCGAACCGTTCCAGCCCCTCGTAACAGGACCAGCCGAGGTTGAGCCCGCCGCGCCCCGGCGCGATGTGGTCGATCTCCTCCCAGCGGCCCTGCCCGACGTCACCGATCCACAGCGAGCCGTCGGCCCGGTCGAAGGAGAACCGCCACGGGTTGCGCAGCCCGTACAGCCAGATCTCCGGGCGGGCGCCGGGGACGTCGACGAAGGGGTTGTCGTCGGGGACGCAGTAGGCGAGCTCTCCGCACGTGCGGTCCACGTCGACGCGCACGATCTTGCCCAGCAGCGTGTCCAGCCGCTGCCCGGCGCGCAGGGGGTCCGCCGAACCGCCGCCGTCGCCGATGCTCCAGTAGAGGTGCCCGTCGGGGCCGAAGGCGAGCTGGCCGCCGTTGTGATTGCTGTACTCGGCGTGCTCCTGGGAGAGCAGGGGCTCCAGACGGGCGCCGTCGAGCCGGTAGCGGGCGAGGGTGACCGCGCCGTCGGGCAGGGCCGTGTACGCGAGGTACAGCTGCCGGCTGGTGGCGAAGTCGGGCGGGACGGCGATGCCCAGCAGTCCGCGTTCGTTGCCCGACTCGTCGACGGAGGACTTGATGTCGAGGAGGGGCGTGGTGGCCAGACCGGTGTCGGGGTGGTAGACGCGGACGGTGCCGGACTTCTCGGTGACGAAGAGCCGGCCGGTGCCGTCGTCGGGGGCGGCGAGGGCGGTGGGCCGTCTCAGTCCGGACGCGACCTGCGTGGTGGTGGCGTGTAGCGAGGTCAGGGGGACGTCAGCGGCGCGCGGGGTCGCGGCGGCGGTCACCGGGGCGGCGAGGGTGCTCAGCAGGAGGCTGAGGAGGACGAGGGGGAGGAAGGTGCCGATGCAGAGTCTTGGGGGCATGTCGGCTCCAGGAGGAGGGGGCACCGGGGGAAAAGGCACCGGAAGGAGGGGGCTCGAGCCGAGCCGGGCGCGTCCCGCCGGGCATGGCGCTGCCCGGCGGGACGGTACTCGGCCGTCACGATCAGCCGAAGTCGACGTCACTACAGAGGAAGTACGTCTGGTCCATGTGCGACGCCTGCCAGATCGTGTACACCACGTGGCGGCCGCTGTAGCCGGAGGTGTCCACGGGGATCGAGTAGTTCTGGCTCGGCGCGTACTTGCCGGTGCGGGCGACCAGTTCGAGATCGCTCCAGCGCAGGGGCTGGGTGACGGGGTCGTAGCCCTGCCGGCTGACGTAGACCTCGAAGTAGTCCGCGCCGTGGCTGGCCTGGTCGTACAGCTTCACGGTGAAGTCGTCGGCGAGAGGGGTGGTCCGCCACGCGCCGGGGGTGTCGAGGGCGTTGTAACGTCCGCCCTCGGTCCGGCCGCCGCTGCACAGCTGGCCGTCCGGGACGACGGCCCGGAAGTTGCCGCCGGAGCCGTTGCGGTACAGGCCGTTCCAGTTCCACATGGCATTGGGGTCGGCCCGCCACGCCTGCCAGCACATGGGGTCCTGCTGGGCCATCGCCGGGTTGAGGTGGTCGCTGCCCCAGCGCTGCCAGCAGCCGTAGTTGCGCGATGCCGGGTCGACGACCGAACCGTGCGCCACCGCGGTCCCGCTCCAGGGGACCAGGCTGAGCAGCAACGCGGCCAGGGCGCTGAAAACGAGCGTCAGACCGCGTCTCGTGCGGGGGAGATGAAAGTGACGATCCATCGGGCTCCTGCTTCCTGTGGGGGTGCGTCGGATGAGACGTGGGGGGTGACGTATGCGACGGGGGGGGCTGCGGTGCGAGGTGCCGCGTGGGAGCGCTCCCGCAAAATAATCTGCGGGTGCGGTAACACGGCGGCAACATCCGAACGCGCCACATCCGAGCGGTAGTTGACGCGGCAAGCGCGGGGCGCGGGCGGTGGCCCGGCAGCCCGTCCGGCGGCGGCCGCCCCGCTCGGCCGCCGGACGTACGGCATGAGGTGCGCACGCTGCGAGAACCGGGGCCCGGGGGCCGGCTCGCCGACCCCGCGAGTCGCTGCCCGCACCGCGCGGCGCAGTGCTCTCATCGGGCGGCGGACACCGGTTCCGCGCGCAACACCGATCCCGGCGGTGTGCGGAGGTGCGTTCCGCGTCGGCACGGCCCGCGGGAACCGGCCGGGGCGCCGCCTGTGCGCGGGCACACTCCGCGACGTCGCACCTGCTCACTCGCCCGGTCCGGCCTCGGCGCAGGGTTCCCGCCCGCGCTCCCGCAACCCTCCCGCCCAGCCCACGCAGGACGAGGACGACCGGGTCCGCCCGCCGGATGGCCACTTTCGTTCGCTGCGGGGAGGGTTACGTTCGCCCGTGGATTCCTGTACAGGGAGTCGGATTCCGTTCGACGGATCGACTCCCACAGGGTTGTCATGGACCCATCGGACTCTTACAGTCCGGCTGTGGGCGAGAGGTGGGAGCGCTCCCACCTCCCAGCCACCGAGAGACGAAAACGCCCCCGAAGGACCCCCTCGGAGAGAGGCTCCCCCATGCGCTCATCACCGCATCGCCTCCGCACCGTCCGCGCCCTGTCAGGCGCGCTGTTCACCACTCTCACCACGATGGCGGCGCTCCTCGTCGTCGGCACCCCCGCCCAGGCCGACACCACGATCTGCGAACCCTTCGGAACCACCGTGATCCAGGAACGCCACGTCGTGCAGAACAACCGCTGGGGCACCAGCGCCACCCAGTGCGTCACCGCCACCAACACCGGCTTCCGGGTCGCCCGGGCCGACGGTTCGGTGCCCACCAACGGCGCCCCGAAGTCGTACCCCTCGGTCTTCAACGGCTGCCACTACACCGTCTGTTCACCGGGGACCAAGCTCCCCGCGCGGCTCAGCACGGTCTCCAGCGCGCCGAGCAGCATCTCCTACGGCTATGTGTCAGGCGCCGTGTACAACGCCTCGTACGACATCTGGCTGGACCCGACCCCTCGCACCGACGGTGTCAACCGGACCGAGATCATGATCTGGTTCAACCGGGTCGGTCCGATCCAGCCCATCGGATCCCGGGTCGGCACCGCCACCGTCGGCGGGCGCACCTGGGAGGTCTGGACCGGCAGCAACGGCAGCAACGACGTCATCTCGTTCGTCGCCCCGTCGGCGATCACGAGTTGGAGCTTCGACGTCATGGACTTCGTCGACCAGGCCGTCGCCCGGGGCATGGCGCAGCGCAACTGGTACCTGACGAGCGTGCAGGCCGGCTTCGAGCCGTGGCAGAACGGCACCGGGCTGTCGGTGAACTCCTTCTCCTCCGCCGTGCACATCGGCGGCTGACACCTCGGCGGCTGACACATCGGCGGCTGACCAGGAGCTCCCCTGGTCCCGATCCACCCACACCCCCATCCAGGAGAACCCATGCCCGATCCGACCAGACGCACGAGCGCCCGGCCCCGCAGACCTCACCGCAAGCGACCGGCCGTCCTGGCTGCCGCGTTGAGCGCCCTGCTGCTCGGAGGGGCGGTCCAGGTGGCCGCACCCCCGGCGTCGGCGGCGCCACCGCAGTCAACGACCCCAAGAGCCTCGACCGCGGAACCCCACGTCGACAACCCCTTCGCCAACGCGTCCTTCTACGTCAACCCGGACTATGCGCGCCTCGTCGACGGGTCCATCGCCAAGACCACCGACGCGACCCTCAAGTCCCGGATGGAGCGGGTCAAGGACTATCCGACGGCCGTCTGGCTGGACCGGATCGCCGCCATCCACGGCGGCGACGCCAACGCGGGCCGCAAGAGCCTCGCCGACCACCTGGACCTGGCGCTGGCGCAGAAGAAGCCGGGCCGACCGCTCGTCGCCTCGTTCGTGGTCTACGACCTGCCGGGCCGCGACTGCGCCGCCCTCGCCTCCAACGGCGAACTGCCCCTCACGCACAAGGGTCTGGCGCGTTACAAGGCCGAGTACATCGACGAGATCGCCAAGGTCTTCGCCAGACCCAAGTACCGGAACATCCGCATCGCCACGGTCATCGAGCCGGACGGTCTGCCGAACCTGGTCACCAACCTCTCCGACCCGGAGTGCGCCCAGGCGAAGAGCAGCGGCATCCAGGTGGCCGCCACCCGGTACGCCCTCAACAAGCTGCACGCCATCCCCAACGTGTACACGTACATGGACGTCGGTCACTCCGGCTGGCTCGGCTGGGACACCAACCTCACCCAGGCCGCCCAGCTGTACACGGACGTCGTCAAAGGCACCAGAGCCGGCCTGCGGAGCGTGGACGGCCTGATCACCAACGTCTCCAACTACACGCCCTCGACCGAGCCGTTCCTCACCGACCCGGACAAGACGGTCGGCGGCAACACGGTCAAGTCCGGCACGTTCTACGGGTGGAACCCGAACTTCGACGAGACGGACTTCACCAAGGCCATGCACTCCGCGCTGGTCTCCCAGGGCTGGCCCGCTTCCACCGGCATGGCCATCGACACCTCCCGCAACGGCTGGGGCGGCAGCGACCGCCCGACCTCCGAGGGGACCAGCACCGAACTCGACACCTACGTCAGCCAGTCCAAGGTCGACCGCCGGACCCACCGCGGCCTGTGGTGCAACGTCAACGGAGCGGGACTCGGCCATCCCCCGCAGGCCGTGCCCGCGGACTCCCCGGACTCGCACCTCGACGCGTTCCTGTGGGTCAAGCCGCCCGGGGAGTCGGACGGTGCGAGCGAGGACATCCCGAACGACGAGGGCAAGCGTCCGGACCCGATGTGCGACCCGGAGTACAGAGCACCCGGCGCGGGCGGCAACCCGACCGGCGCCATGCCCGACGCACCACTGGCCGGGCACTGGTTCCACGACCAGTTCTCCCTGCTCGTACGCAACGCCCACCCGGCCGTACCCACGGACGCCCCTTAGAGCCCACGAGGGGCACACGCCTCTCCCCATCCCCCCCACCTCCCACCTCCCACCTCCCATCAGGAATCACCAAAGAGAAGGCCGAACCCACCCCATGACCATGACCCGAAGCAAGAGACGACGACCACTGTCCTTACTCGCGGTGCTGGCCACCCTGCTCAGCGGGCTCGGCCTCGCCCTGGTCGGCCAGCACAGCGCGCAGGCGCACGGCGTGACGATGACGCCCGGATCGCGGACGTACCTCTGCTATCTGGACGCCAAGACCAGCACCGGCGCGCTCGACCCGACGAACCCGGCGTGCAAGGCGGCCCTCGCGGAGAGCGGCACGAACTCGCTGTACAACTGGTTCGCCGTGCTCGACTCCAACGCGGGCGGACGCGGTCCGGGCTACGTCCCGGACGGCAAGCTGTGCAGCGCCGGTGACCGCTCCCCGTACAACTTCACCGGCTACAACGCCGCCCGCGCCGACTGGCCCCGGACGCACCTCACCTCCGGAGCGACGATCAAGATCAAGCACAGCAACTGGGCGGCGCACCCCGGCGACTTCCGCGTGTACATCTCCAAGCCCGGCTACTCACCCACGAAGCCACTGGGCTGGGGCGACCTGGAGCTCGTCCAGACCGTCACCAACCCGCCGCAGTCCGGTTCCGTGGGAAGCGAGTCAGGTCACTACTACTGGGACCTGAAGCTGCCCTCGGGCCGCTCCGGTGACGCGATGATGTTCATCCAGTGGGTACGGTCGGACAGCCAGGAGAACTTCTTCTCCTGCTCCGACATCGTCTTCGACGGAGGAAACGGCGAGGTCACCGGTATCCGCGACGGCGCGGGAGGCCCCTCTCCCACCCCGACACCCACGCCGACCCCGACCCCGACGGACCCGCACACCGGCTGCATGGCCCTGTACAAGGTGACGAACTCCTGGAACGGCGGCTTCCAGGGTTCCGTCGAGGTGATGAACCACAACACCACCGCGCGCAACGGATGGGCGGTGCGCTGGGAGCCGGGCGCCGGCACGAAGGTCGGCCAGGTCTGGAACGGCACGCTCAGCACCGGCTCCGACGGCACGGTCACGGTGAAGAACGTCGACCACAACCGCACCATCCCACCGGATGGCACCGTGACGTTCGGCTTCACCGCCACCTCGACCGGCAACAACCTGCCGACCGGCTCGATCACCTGCGTTAATCCATAGCGACCCCGCCAGGACCCGGCACGGAAACAACAGCTCCACGGAAACAACAGCTCCACGGAACCAATAGATCCGCGGAAACGACAGATCCCCACGGTTCGCGAAGAACCGTGGGGATCTGGCTGGTGTCCGAGGGGGGACTTGAACCCCCACGCCCGATAAAGGGCACTAGCACCTCAAGCTAGCGCGTCTGCCATTCCGCCACCCGGACTAGGTGTCTGCCGCCCTGCGGGGTGTTCCCCGCGGCGACATGGACAACAATACCAAGGTTTCGGAGTGCCTTTCACCTGCATATCCGTCCGCCGACCGCGGTATGCACGGTGACCCGCGCCACCCCGCCTACAGTCTCACCATGAGTGACGGATCGATTACGGATGGCACCGGCATGCTCGGCGACGTGCGGGTCCGCCGCCCCCGGATGCTCTCCCCCTTGCGTGAGCACCTGCGGGACACCATGTGGTTCGCGCCGACCGCCGGGCTCGTGGGGGCGATGCTCCTGTGGTGGGGCGCGGCGGAGCTGGACGCGGAGATCGTCGCGTCCTTGCGGGACGGGGGCGACTACGACGCGATCAAGGAGCTGATGGGGATCGCCGACGACGCCAAGGCGGTGATCAGCACCATCGGCAGCGCCATGATGACGTTCATCGGTGTCGTCTTCAGCATTTCGCTCGTGGCCGTACAGATGGCCAGCGGGCAGTTCAGCCCGCGGGTGGTGCGGCTGTACGTCCGGTCGCGGATCACCAAGATCACGCTGACCGGGTTCCTGGCGACGTTCCTCTTCTCCCTCCTGACCCTCACCTCGTTCGACAGCGAACGTGACCCTCGCCTCCTGACGACCGTGCCGCTGGTGGAGTCGGTGCTCGCGATGGTGATGGTGCTGCTGAGCCTGCTGCTGTTCGTGGCGTACGTGAACGGAACCGTCCGGATGATGCGGATCGGTTTCGTCATCGACCGGATCGCCCGCGAGTCGCTCCGGGTCGCCCGCGAGTCGTTCCGCGTCGCCGTGAAGCAGCCCACGGAGCTCCCGGTGGACACGGAGCGGCTCGGGCCCGAGACCGCCCGGGTCACACATCACGGCAGGGCGGGCGTGCTGCGTGACGTGAACATCGCACGAGCCGTGCGGGCGGCCCGGCGGCAGGGCGTCGTGCTGCGGCTGATCCCTCGGATCGGTGACTTCGTGGTGCCGGGGACACCCGTGTTCACGGTGCACGGCGGGGCGGCGCCCTCGCGGCGGGCGCTCGGCTACACCGTCTCCGTAGGGGTGGAGCGGACCTTCCACCAGGATCTCGGGTTCGGTCTGCGGCAACTGTCCGACATCGCGCTGCGGGCCCTGTCGCCTGCGGTGAACGATCCGACGACCGCCGTGCAGGCCCTGGACCGCATCGTGCAGTTCCTCGCGTCGGTCGCCCCGCACCCGCTCGGCGCGCTCGGGCACCGCGACCGGCGCGGGGTGCTGCGGCTCATCCAGTCGGTACCGGACTGGACCGCCCTGGTGGATCTCGGGTTCGCGGAGATCAGGGGGTGCGCGGTCGGCAACCCGCAGGTGACCCGCCGCATGCTCGCCGGACTCGACGATCTGCTGCTGCTCGTCCCCGAGGAGCGGCGCAAGCCACTGCTGCGGCACCGGGAACTCCTCACGCAGGCCGTGGAGCGCTCGGTACCGGAGGCGGCGGACCGCGTGTTCGCCCTGCTGCCGGACCGCCAGGGCATCGGCTGAACCGGAGCCACGATCCGGCAGGCCGCCCGCGCAGGGAGGGGCCCTCCCGCCCGACTGCGGGAGGGCCCCTCCATAGAACCGCGGGAGGACCCCCTCCAAATAGGCGTCGGTCAGTCGCCGCAGCGGCCGGTGCGCAGCGAGTGCAGGTGCTCGCTGGACTTGCGCGCGAAGGCGTAGGACTCGGCCGGATTGTCGTGCTCGGCCTGCCAGTGGTGGTAGCGCTTCCCGTGGTGGGTGCGCGCGGTCACCTTGGACAGGAACCGCTTGTAGTCGATGTCGCCGTCGCCGACGTCCGTCATGCGGTAGCCGTCGCGCGTGGTCTCATCTCGGATGCCGTCCTTGACGTGGAACAACGGGTAGCGGTGGGGCTGCTTGAGTACGTAGTCGAGCGGGTCGAAGGGCGCGGGGGTGCCGTCGGGCCGCTTGCCGAACCGGAACTGGGCGCTGTAGGCCCAGTAGATGTCCATCTCCAGGTACACGAAATCGGGGTCGGTCTCGGCGAGCAGCACGTCGTAGAGCCGCACCTTCGGCTTGTCGGTGGCGAAGGAGAACTCCTCGGCGTGATTGTGCTGGTAGAACTTCATGCCGCGCTTGCGGGCCGCTTCGCCGTACGTGTTGAAGTCCTCCGCCGCACGCTTCCAGGCGTCGACGGTGGTGCCGTAGCGGAAGGGCCCCGACGCGGTGCCGATGTGCTTCAGACCGAGGGCCTCGGCGTCGTCGAGGACCTTGGTGAGGTTCTGCGCGAACGTGTACGCGTTGGGGTTGTTGTCGGCGTAGTAGCCGACGTGGGATCCGATGGGGTGCAGACCGTGGTCCCGCGCCAGCGCCTTCAGCTGCGCGAGGGTGATGGCGCCTGCCGAGCCCTGCGTGTAGCCGGCGAACTCGATCTCGTCATATCCGTACTTCTTCAACTCCGCGAAGACGGGGGCGAATCCGAGGGTGGAGACCTTGTCGCGGAGGCTGTAGAGCTGAATGCCGAGCCGGCCGGGCGGCAGGACGGGGCGCCCGCGGCCCTTCCCCGCGCCGGCCGGGCCGGTTGCGCCGGTGGGGTCAGTGGGGCTGGTCGACGCTGCGGCCGTCGGTGCGGCCGCGCCGACGAGGGCCGCGGCGGTCGCACCGGCGGCCACACCGAGCATGCCGCGTCGGCTGAGTCTGCGGGCGAGTTCGGGATCGGAACCGGGATCGGTGGAGGACGGCTTGCGGATCATGTGGTTCTCCTCGGCTGGCTCGGGGTCGCGTCAGGGATGGGTTCGAAGAACGGATCAGGGGTCGCTGAGGGTCGGACCCTGATGGCAGGGCCCGAGCCTTCTGGTTCAGTGGAGATCAAGCAGTTCAGTGGAGATCAGGCAGCTTCAGCGGCGCGGGCAGGCGGTCGTCACCGCAGGCCCGCGAGGTCGAGCAGAAGCGCTTTCACATCGGTGGCCGCGACGCGGCCGCTGACAGCGCGGGGGGTGGAGCACAGAATGAGCGGACTTTCGTCCTCGCTCGTGGGGAGGCGGCCATGGCTGCCGCGGATAGGTGACGGGTCCAGGGGCACGACCGCCATGCGGTAGCGCATGCCGAGCTTCTTGCGGGCCAGCGCGCCCGCGGCCTTGACGCGGACGTACGGGTCCTCGGGGTCCATGAAGAGTTCGACGGGGTCGTAGCCGGGTTTGCGATGGATCTCGACGAGCTGCGCGAAGTCGGGCGCGCGGGCGTCGTCGAGCCAGTAGTAGTACGTGAACCAGGCATCCGGTTCCGCGACGGCGACGAGTTCGCCGGAGCGCGGGTGGTCCAGGTGGTGTGCCTTCTTGCCTTCGTCGTCGAGGAGCTGCTCGATGCCGGGTACGTCCTTGAGGGCGGCGCGCGTGGCGTCGAGGTCTTCCGGGCGGCGGACGTAGACGTGGGCGATCTGGTGGTCGGCGACGGCGAAGGCTCGGGACGCCATCGGGTCGAGGTACTCCATGCCGTCCTGGGTGTGCACCTCCAGCAGGCCCGCGCGGCGCAGTGTCCGGTTGATGTCGACGGGCCGGCTCACCCGGGTGATGCCGTACTCGGAGAGCGCGACGACGGTCCGGCCCTCCGCTTTCGCGTCGTCCAGGAGCGGGGCGAGGGTCGCGTCCAGGTCGGCGGCCGCCTGGAAGGAGCGCGGGTCGTCGGGGCCGAAGCGCTGGAGGTCGTAGTCGAGATGAGGGAGGTAGCACAGGGCCAGGTCGGGGTGGCGGGTGTCGATGACGTGCCGGGTGGCGGCCACGATCCAGCGGCTGGACACGATGTCCGCGCCGGGCCCCCAGAAGTGGAAGAGGGGGAACGTGCCGAGTTTCTCGGTGAGTTCGTCGTGGAGGTCCGGAGGCCGGGTGTAGCAGTCGGGTTCTTTGCGGCCGTCGGCGTAGTAGACGGGTCGGGGGGTGACGGTGAAGTCGGTGTCGGCGCCCATGGCGTACCACCAGCAGATGTTGGCGACGGTGTAGCCGGGGTGCGCGCGGCGGGCGGCGTCCCACAGTTTGTCGCCGGCGACGAGGCCGTTGTGCTGGCGCCACAGGAGTACGTCGCCGAGCTCGCGGAAGTACCAGCCGTTTCCGACGATGCCGTGCTCGGCGGGGGTGGTGCCGGTGAGGAAGGTGGACTGGGCGGCGCAGGTGACGGCGGGCAGCACGGTGCCGAGCGGCGCTCGGGACCCGGACTGGCCGAGCGTTTTGAGGCGGGGCATGTGGTCGAGGAGGCGCGGGGTGAGGCCGACGACGTCAAGAACCAGCAAGGGGTTCACGGTCATGGGAGTTCCTTGAGGCCGAGGTCGGTCAGGAGGTCGCGGGCGAGGGCGAGCTCGGCGGCGATGCCCTCGGCGAGCTGCGGGCGGCCGCGCGGGCGCAGTGCGGGCGGGAGGGCCTGCCACGTGTAGGTCTCGACCTCGAGGTGGCGGGTGAGGGGGACAGGTCCGCCGACGAGCCGGGTCAGGACGTCCTGGAGCACGGGGAGCGTGGAGGTGAGCGGTGGGGCGGGAGCGGCGTGCAGGGGGACGTGGAAGTGGGCGCGCCAGGGCGCCGTGTCGGGCAGGACGTCCGCGGTGAGTGCTTCGCCGAGGTCGTCGGTGCCGCGCAGGCCGGCGCGGGTCATGGTGCGGGTCTGGTGCAGGAAGCGGGGTTCGTCGAACGCGGCGAGTGCCTCGCGTACGTCGGGACGGTGGGGGTTTTCGGCATGGAGCGCGGCGGACAGCTGCGACTTGACGACGGGGATGCCCGCGGCGGTGAGAGCGTCGAGGGCGTCACCGGGGTCCTCGAAGGAGGTGGCGAGGTGACAGGTGTCGACGCAGACACCGATGCGGTCGTGGCCGACCGCGGTGAGCGGGGCGATGGCGTCGGCGGTGGTCTCGACGGTGCAGCCGGGTTCCGGTTCGAGGCCGATGCGGATGGAGCGGCCGGTCAGCTCGGCGAGGGCGTCGAGGCGTTGCGCGAGCGCAGTCAGGGCTGTGCGGGCGGCCTCGGCACGGGGTGCGTCGAAGGGTGTGCGCCAGGCGAGCGGAAGGGTGGAGATGGTGCCTTCCGTGACGTCGTCGGGGAGCAGGGCGGCGAGCAGCCGGGCCAGTTCGGTGGTGTGGGCGAGGCGTTCCGGATCGGTCCAGTCCGGCTTGTACACGCGGTACTTGACCTGTTCGGCGCCGAAGCCCTCATAGGGGAAGCCGTTGAGCGTGACGACTTCGAGGCCGCGCCGGTCGAGCTCGGTGCGCAGGCCGCGCAGTGCGGCAGGGTCGGTGCCGAGGGCGTGGGCGGCGTCCTTGGCGAGCCACAGACCGATGCCGATGCGGTCCCTGCCGAGCCGTTTGCGCACGGGCTCGCAGTGGTCACGGAGCTGCGCGAGCACACCGTCGAGGGTCTCGGCGGGGTGGACGTTCGTGCAGTAGGCGAGGTGGACGGTGGAGCCGTCGGGGTGCCGGAAGCGCATGGCTCACGCCCCGCCGCGCAGGATGGAGTTCCCCTCGTGGGTCGTCGCGTCCGGTTCCCGTACGTCGAGTCGGAGCCGGCCACTGAGGCCGTAGAAGGCCACGGGGTTGCGCCACAGCACGAGGTCGACGTCGTCCTCGGCGAACCCGGTCGCCAGCATGGCGTCGGCGACCTTGCGGGTCTTGAGGGGGTCGCTCTTCCCCCAGTCGGCGGCGGAGTTGATCAGCACCCGGTCGGGTCCGAAGTCCCGCAGGATGGCGACCATCCGTTCCTCGTCCATCTTGGTGTCGGGATAGATGGAGAAGCCCAGCCAGCAGCCGCTGTCCTTCGCCTCCTTGACGGTGGTCTCGTTGAGGTGGTCGATCAGGACGCGGTCCATGGGCAGGGCGGACTCGCGGACGGCATCGATCGTGCGGCGCAGGCCCGCGAGCTTGTCGCGGTGCGGGGTGTGCACCAGAGCGGGCAGTTCGTGGTCGGCGGCGAGTTGCAGCTGGGCGGCGAGCGCGGTGTCCTCGGCCGGCGTCATGGAGTCGTAGCCGATCTCGCCGACGGCGACGACGTTGTCCTTGACGAGATAGCGGGGCAGTTCGTCGAGGACGGGTGTGCAGCGGGGGTCGTTCGCCTCCTTGGGGTTCAGGGCGATCGTGCAGTGGTGGGCGATGCCGTACTGGGCCGCGCGGAAGGGTTCCCAGCCGAGGAGGGAGTCGAAGTAGTCGAAGAAGGAGGCGGGCGAGGTGCGGGGCTGGCCGAGCCAGAAGGCGGGCTCCACAACCGCGCGGACACCCGCGGCGTACATCGCCTGATAGTCGTCGGTGGTGCGGGACGTCATGTGAATGTGGGGATCGAAGATACGCATCAGGACTCCTACTCCTCGCCGGACGGAGGGCCCGCGAGGCCCGCGGGGGCCGAGGGCGGCTCGGGGGACTCTGGGGCGGTCAGACGCAGGGCGCGGTGCAGGTCACCGGGGACGGCACGGCCGGCTGCTGTCCGCTCATCCGCGTAGTCGCCGAGCATGCGGGCGAGCTCGCTGTCCCCGCGGGCGCGCCTGGGCAGGTCGGCGACGGCGTCCACGGGGACCCCGGTGAACAGGCACTTGAGGACGGCGTGGCGCCAGTCGTGGGGGCCGAGGTGTGCGGCGGCGTAGGGGCCGACGGCCGCGGCGACGAGCCTCGTGTCGTTGGTGCGCAGCGCGTCCTCGACCAGGGGCAGGGCTTCGGGGCCGGGCACCAGGTGGGGCAGGGCCAGGAGGACGGCACGGCGTTCGTCGGCGGTGCCGTGGGCGTAGACGCGGGCCAGGGTGGCCGGGGTCGCGTTCGCGGCGTGCAGAAGCAGGATGCGGGCCGCGTCGGCGTGGTCGGGGCCGCAGCGCCGTCCGGCCTCGGCGAACCGCAACTCCCAGGTGGCGAGGGGCCCGCGCTGCTCCTGCTCCGGTCGTCCTCCGTGGGCGGCGGCCTCGGCGGTGGCCTGGTCGAGCCAGGCGCGGGCGGCTCCGCCGAGTTCGGCTTCGAGACGGGTGCGGAGGGTGGCGATCCCGGGGGTCTCGGTCACGGGGTACCTCCTTCGACGGCAGCGGCGGTGGCGGTGGGGGTGGCGGCCATCGGGGTGGCGGGTGCGGCGCGGCGCAGGAAGTCGATGGAGCGGGCTGCGAGGTCGGGGCCCGCGTGGGAGTGGCGGGGCAGTTCGACGACGGTCAGCCCCTGGTAGCCGACGGCTGCCAGCGCTTCGAGGACGGGCGGAAAGTCGATCTCCCCGTCTCCGAAGGGCAGGTGCTCGTGGACTCCGCGGCGCATGTCCTCGATCTGGACGTGCCGCAGCCAGGGGGCGGCGGCACGCACGCAGTCCGCGGGAGGGAGCGGTTCGAGGCACTGGCAGTGGCCGATGTCGAGGGTGAGGCCGAGCACTTCGGGGTCCGGGTCGTCGAGCTCGCGGCGCAGGCGGTGGAAGTCGGCGAGGGAGGAGAGGAGGTGGCCTGGCTCGGGCTCGACCGCCAGCGGGACACCGGCGCGGGACGCGGCATCGAGGACGGGGCCGAGCGCGTCGGCGAGACGCTGCCACGCGGTGGCGTCCGAGGTGGCCTCCGGGGTGAGGCCACTGAAGCAGTGCACGGCGTGGGCGCCCAGGTCGGCGGCGACCTGGACGGCGCGGATGAGGAGGCGGACACGTTCGGTGCGACGTTCCGGATCGGGATCGAGGAGGGAGGGGCCGTGCTTGTGGCGCGGGTCGAGGACGTAGCGGGCGCCCGTTTCGACGGTGGCGGTCAGACCGAGGTGGTCGAGCCTGCGGGCCACCTGGCGGGTGCGGGCGGCGAGATCGGGGGCGAGGGGGTCGAGGTGCATGTGGTCGAGGGTCAGGCCGACGCCCGCGTAGCCGAGGTCGGCGAGGAGGCCGAGGGCGTCGTCGAGGCGGAGGTCGGTGAGACCGTTGGTGCCGTAGCCGAAGCGGAGCCCGGCGGGCGGGTGGGGGTGGTGTGGGGCCGTGCCCGTCATGTGACGCTCACCTTCCGTGCGAACGTGCGGGCGGCCGGGGCGAGGGCCGCGGTCAGCAGGGCGGTGCCCGCGGCGCCGGCGCGGGCGGCCAGGGCGGCCTGCAACGGGATCATGGCGCGGATCCCGCCGCCGACGGCCCGCTGTGTGAGGGGAGGTGACGGATTGAGGGCGGCGTGGAAGAGGGGTTTGGCGGCGGTTCCGACGTAGGCGAGGGCGAGCGCACCGCGGAGGGCCTGGCGGCCGGTGGGGGTGGCGGCGCCGGCGCCTTGACCGACCGGGAGGCCTCCCTGGCCGAATCCACATCTGCCCCTACCGAGACGAGATCCGCTCCGGCCGAGACGCAGCCCGCCCTGACCGCTCAGCCCGCTCCAAGCGCTCCGAGCCCTCCGGAGGCCGCCGCCCCCGCTGCCGAGCCAGCCCCCACCGTCGAGGCCACCACCCACGCCCACCAGCCGTGCCAGCGCGGCCGTCGCCGCCAAGGCTGCCAAGGGGGCGGTGGAGGAGCCGCCCTGGGTCTCGCGGCGGGAGACCACGGTGACGGCGAGGGTGTGCGCGGCGAGGATTGCGGCGGAAGGGGCGGCGGCCTTGGCGCTCGTGGCATGGCCGGGGCCCGCGGTGGCGGTCGCGCCGAGGAGCAGGTCGAGGCCGCGTGCGGCGGCCATGGCTGCCGGTCCCGCGGGGGTGTGCTTCAGGCCGAGGTCGTACGCCCACACCGTGCCGGCCAGGGCACTCGCCGTCGTGAGGGAGGGGCGGCCCGCGCGGGAGGCGAGGGCCAGGCCGGTGACGGTGAGGGCGGTCGCGGCGGCGAGGGCCGCGGGCGGGGTGATGCGGCCGGACGGCAGGGGGCGTTCGGGGCGCTCGACGGCGTCGTCCGCGCGGTCCGCCCAGTCGTTGAGGGCCATGCCGGCCTCGTACAGACAGAGAGAGGAACCGATGGCGAGGAGGGTGCGGTGGTTGGGGCGCGCAGTGGTCGTCGCCGCTCCGGCGAGGGCGTCGCCGGGGACGGTGAACAGGGCGGGGAGCCGGAGGAGTTCGACCCAGGCGTGGGCGGCGCCGTGTGCGGCGATCATGCGGCATCACTCGCCGACAGGGCGAGCGGCACCTTGTGCCTGGCCGTCGGCGCGGGCCGCCCGCACCGAGCGGCAGCCTCCGGCACAGGGCCTCCCCGTATCTGTCGAAAACTCATCGGCCGCCCTCCCCCAGCCGCTCCGCGAAGTTCAGGAGGGAGGTGAATTGGTCGCCCAGGGCGGCGGGGGCGCCGGGGTCCGGGTCCTTGAAGTAGAAGGCGAGGGCGGGGAGGGGGCCGGAGAGGCCTTGTTCGTGGGCGCGGGAGGTGAGGCGGGCGAGGTCCAGGATGAGGGGGGCGGCGAGGGCCGAGTCGCAGCCCTGCCAGGTGGTCTGGAGGACCATGCGGGTGCCGAGGAAGCCGTCGAAGGCGATGTGGTCCCAGGCCGTCTTCCAGTCGCCGAGCGAGGGCACGTCGTCTATGTGGACCTCGCCTTCGGGGGTGGAGCCCAGCGTGTCGGCGAGGACGCGTTCCTTGCCGGCGTTCTTCGCGGCGGCGGCGGCCGGGTCGGCCAGGGCGGCGCCGTCACCGCCGCCCAGGAGGTTCGTGCCCGACCAGGCGCGCACGGCGAGTGCCCGCTGCGCGAACATCGGGCCGAGCACGGAGCGGAGGAGGGTCTGGCCGGTCTTGCCGTCCCGGCCGGCGTACGGGAGGCCGGAGGCGCGTGCCGCCTCGGTGAGGCGGGGGTGGTGCAGGCCGGTGGAGGGGGTGAAGTTGACGTAGGGGCAGCCGGCGCGGAGGGCGGCGGCCGCGTAGAGGGAGCTGGCGGGCAGTCGTTCGTCGCCGTCCGCGGGGCGGGGTTCGGTGGAGGCGACGTTCACGACCACCGCGCGGGCCAGTCCGCGGCGGCGTACGAAGTCGCGGAGGTCGGCGGTGAAGGCGTCGATGAGTTCTTCGTCGCTGCGGGTGTCGCCGGGCTGGGGTCCGCCGGGGCGGATCTCGGCGTCGGCGGCGGCGAGTTCGGCGCGTACGGCCGAAGGGAGGCCGTGCGGGAGGACGCCGCCCGCGGCGAGTTCCTCGGCGCGTTTGGGCAGGGGGCAGCTCGCGGTGTCGTGGCCGCCGAAGACGAGCGACGACAACGTTGGCAGTCCGCGGTCCTGGAAAGGCGGCGATTCGGTGACCATGCCGGTGGGCGCGTGCAGTCCGGCGGCCACCGCGGCGCATCCGGCGACGGCCGTGGTCGCGACCGAGCCGCGTGCCCCGATCAGCCATACGCCGGTAGGACCGCCGGGGCCGGTGCGGTCGGCGGGCGACGTCCCGAGGGGGGAAGTAGAGGGCGTGGATGTAGAGGTCGCGGATGTGGACACGGCTGCCTCCTGCCAGGGCCAGGGCTCCAGAGCTCGGTACACGACCCGGGAGCCCGATGCGGGGATCCGATACGGGAGCCCGATGCGGGAACCCGATACGGGACACCGGGTTCGACGAACGGATCGCGGTGCGGGACGGCGGGCGGAGGTCCGGCGTCCTCCGCCCGCCGCCGTCTAGCGGCCCGCTCCCGGGTGACGGCCCGCTTCCGAGCCGTCCGGTGCGGGTGTTCCGGCGTGGCGGGCCGGCAGGTCCTTCAGCCGGATGTTCCGGAAGGAGACCTCGTCGGCGTCGCCGTGGTTCTGGATGCCGATGTGGCCTTGGCGCAGGCTTCGCGCCGGGTCGGTGTTGGTGAAGTCGTTGATCTTGACTCCGTTGAGGTGGACGCGAAGGCGTTCTCCCTCGACGCGGATCTCGTAGGTGTTCCACTCCCCCGGCCGGTTCAGCGCCCTGTCGCGCTTCTTCAGGTCGGCGGAGCGGAAGCCGTAGACGGACCCCGTGGTCTTCGCGGGGACGTCGGTGGCGTCGATCTGGATCTCGTAGCCGTTGTTCACGGCCGACCAGGGGTCGTCGGAGGGCGGGAAGCCCACGAAGATCCCGGAGTTGTCGTCGCCGCGCATGCGCCAGTCGAGTTTGAGGGAGTACGAGCCGAGTTCCCGCCGGTCGTACCAGAGCATGCCCATGCCGCCGACGGTGGTGAGCGTTCCGTCGTCCTCGTCCAGTGCGAACGATCCAGGGCCTGCCTGTTTCCAGCCTTCCAGCGAGGCCGCCGTCCCGTCGAAGAGCGGGCTGTAGCCCTTCTCGGGGCGGCAGTCTGCCTGGGCCGCGCCGACGGCCCAGCGGATGCCGCCGAGAAGGTGCTGCCGGAAGGCCGGTTCGGCGTAGGACTCCTTGGTGTGGCCGCCGCCGGTGTAGAAGGAGCGGCCGCCCTGGTAGTCGCTCTGGCACCAGGCGATCGGGTGGTCGCCCGCCATCGTGCCGCCCGTGTACGACGTCTCGTCGAGGGAGGCGAGGACGTGGGCTTTGTCCCGGGGGTTGGCGCGGTAGTTGTACCACTCGTCGGTGCGGTCCCAGCTCCCGGTGCCCAGGTGGGAGGTCGCGGGGTGCGCGTGGTCCTCGACGTGGATCCTCGCGGGCTGGATCGCGGGGTGCGACTGGAAGTAGCCGCCCGCGAGCCCGCCGTAGAAGGGCCAGTCGTATTCGGTGTCGGCCGCGGCGTGCACGCCCACATAGGCGCCGCCGCCGCGGATGTACCGCTCGAAGGCTCCCTGCTGTGTGGCGTTCAGGACGTCCCCGGTGGTCGACAGCCAGACCACGGCGTCGTACTTGGCCAGGTTGGCGGCCGTGAAGGCGCCCGCGTCCTCGGTCGCGTCGACGGCGAAGCCGTGGGCGGCGCCGAGTTCCTTGACGGTCGCGATGCCGGTGGGGATCGAGTCGTGCCGGAAGCCCGCGGTCTTGGAGAAGACCAGGACCCGTTCGCCGGCGCGGGCCGTGTCCGGTTCGGACGCCGCGGGGCCCGACACGCACCCGATGAGCAGTGCGGCGGCCGCGGTCGCGGTCATGAGCCGTGCGCGTCTGCGCATGGTGCCGCCCCTTCCTCAGCCGGAGCTGGAGCTGGTGGTGAAGGTGAAGTCGTCCACGTCGTAGAGCGCCCCCGAGCCGTTGCCCTTGAAGACCAGGAAGAGCGTCGTGGTCTTCGTCGGCGGCTTGCTGATCGCCGTGCTGACGTCGGTGTACGTCTCCCAGCCGCCGGTCGGCGTCACCTTCGCGGTGCCCAGCAGCCTGCCGCCGGCGGATCCGCTGCGCACCTCCAGGGTGCCGCCGGCGCCGCCGGAGGCGACGCGCGCGGTCAGCTTGGTGGCGTTGCCGAGGATGTACGGCTTGAAGGAGATCCAGTCGCCGTTGTGGATGTCGCCGACGGTCTTGCCGCCGTGCGCAGGGGTGTGGTTGACGACGGAGACGCCCTTGGAGCTGTTGAAGTGCTCGCCCTGGCGGTGCTTGGGCTGGACGACGTTCTGGTCGTGGGTGGTCAGCGCGGGCTGGCCGTTCGCGCCCTTGTCGGTGTATTCGGCGTCGAAGACTCCGAAGATGTTGGCGTTCGGGTCGTGCTCGCCGTCCGCCGAGGTCTGGATGGTGCCCTCGCAGCCGTTGGCCGAGGTGACCGGGTGGCCGTGGCTGTCATGGCCGAGGATGTGGGTGACCTTGACCTTGGCGCAGTCGACGGGGCCGTCCTCCGGGTCGGTCACCTGCACCTTGAAGGGCACCTTGTCGCCGAAGGTGAACAGCTGGCCGTCGCCGGGGAGTTCCAGGGTGACCTTGGGCGCGGTGTTGCCGACGGTGATGTGCGCGCTGGCCGAGCCGGTGCGTCCGGTGGAGTCCTTGACGGTCACGGTCGCCGTGTAGACGCCGTTCTTCCTGTACGTGTACGTGGGGTTCTGCTGGGTGGACTTGCCGCCGTCGCCGAAGTCCCACGAGTAGGTCAGTGTCCCGCCGTCGGCGTCCGTCGCCTTGGCGGTGAACTTCGTGCGCAGCGGTGCCTGGCCGCTGGTGACGGACGCGCTCGCCTCGGCGACCGGGGAGTGGCCGTCCGTGGCGTTCTCGATGCGGTAGAGGCCGGAGTTCTCGTCGCCGCCGAACCAGGCCGTGCCGTAGTCGAGGACGTAGAGGGCGCCGTCGGGCCCGAACTCCATGTCCATCACCTGGGTGCCCGTCCAGGGGAAGGGGTTGATGGACTGCACGGTGCCGTCCGCGTCGTGCTCGATGCGCTTGATCCAGCGGCGGCCGAACTCACCGGCGAAGTAGTCGCCGTCGTACGCCTCGGGGAACTTCACCGGGGAGGTGTTCGCCGCGTCGTAGCGGTAGACGGGGCCGCCCATCGGCGATTCGGAGCCGTTGCCGAACTCGGGGACGGATCCGCCGTCGTAGGGGATCCAGGCCTCCTGCGCGGGCGGCAGCTCGGTCAGTCCGGTGTTGTGCCGCGAGTCGTTCTTGGGGGCGGCGCAGTCGAAGGTCGCGCCGGAGGTGCCGGTGGCGAAGTCGTAGTCGACGTAGGGCTCGTTCTTGCCGGTGCAGAAGGGCCAGCCGAAGTTGCCGGGCTTGGTGACGCGGGCGAATTCGACCTTTCCGGCCGGGCCGCGCTTGGGGTCGGCCGCGCCGGCGTCGGGCCCGTAGTCACCGACGTACACGATGCCGGTGGGCTTGTCGACGCTCATGCGGAAGGGGTTGCGGAAGCCCATCGCGTAGATCTCGGGGCGGGTCTTCTCGGTGCCCTTGGGGAAGAGGTTGCCGTCGGGGACCGTGTAGCTGCCGTCGGCGGCGACCTTGATGCGCAGGATCTTGCCGCGCAGGTCGTTGGTGTTGCCCGCGCTGCGGCGGGCGTCGAAGGCGGGGTTGCGGTTCGGCCGCTCGTCGATGGGGGTGAAGCCGTCGGAGGCGAAGGGATTGGAGTCGTCGCCCGTCGACAGGTAGAGGTTGCCTTCCTTGTCGAAGTCGATGTCGCCGCCGACGTGGCAGCAGGTGCCGCGGCTCGCGGGGACGTCGAGGACCTTCTTCTCGCTGGCGTTGTCCAGGGTGCCGTCGGCCTTGAGGACGAAGCGGGAGAGGCGGTTCACGCCGTCGAACTTCTTGAACTCCTCGGCCGTGCCGTTCTCCGGGGCGTCGCCCGCGGGGGTGTCCAGCGGCGGCGCGTAGTAGAGGTAGATCGCGCGGTTCTCGCTGAACTCCGGGTCGATGGCGACGCCCTGGAGGCCCTCTTCGTCATGCGTGTAGACCGGTATCTTCCCGGCGATCCTGGTGTTGCCCGCCGCGTCGGTGAGGCGGAGCGTGCCGTCGCGCGAGGTGTGCAGGACGGAGCGGTCGGGGAGCACGGAGAGCGTCATCGGCTCGCCCGTCTCGGGCTCCCCCTTGGCGAGGGTGACCTGCTGGAAGTCCTCGGCGGCGGGGGCGGCGGCCGCGGGCGGGTCCGCCGGGGCGGCGCCGGCCTGCGGTACGGCGAAGGTGAGGGTGGCGCCGGTGAGTACGGTGCCGGTGAGCAGAGCGAGTGTGGTGCGGAGTCTCGGGCGTTTCCTGTGCACGGGGTTCCTCCGGAAGGGGGCGGGTGTCGTGCGGTGCTCCGTGCGCCGGGGTGCGCCGTCACCCCGGAGTCTTATGTCCTGTACATCTCAACGACCGTAGCGAGCTTTGTCCTCGGCCGAAAGCCTCTGCACACCGGCGGAGTTGAGCTTCTTCCAGTACCAGGACAAAGTGGTACCGGAATCACCGGCTTCGCCGGGTTCGTCCTCAAACGCCGGACGGGCTAATGATTGAACGCCGCGTCGAAGGAGGCGGTCGGCGCCTCGAAGTCGTACGCCTTCAAGCGCGTCAGCGCCTCCGGCGCGCCCTGGAGGCGGTCCATGCCCGCGTCCTCCCACTCCACGGAGATCGGCCCGTCGTACGCGATGGAGCGCAGCATCCGGAAGACGTCCTCCCAGGGGACGTCTCCGTGGCCCGCCGACACGAAGTCCCAGCCGCGCCGCGGATCGCCCCACGGGAGGTGTGAGCCGAGGCGGCCGTTGCGGCCGTCCAGGCGGCGCCGGGCCTCCTTGCAGTCGACGTGGTAGATGCGGTCCCGGAAGTCGTAGAGGAAGCCGACCGGGTCGAGGTCCTGCCACACGAAGTGCGAGGGGTCGAAGTTCAGCCCGAAAGCAGGACGGTGGCCGACGGCCTCCAGCGCCTTGTGCGTGGTCCAGTAGTCGTACGCGATCTCCGACGGGTGCACCTCGTGGGCGAACCGCACGCCTTCCGCGTCGAAGACGTCCAGGATCGGGTTCCAGCGCTCGGCGAAGTCCTCGTACCCCCGCTCGATCATCGACTCGGGGGCGGGCGGGAACATCGCGACCAGGTGCCAGATCGACGAGCCGGTGAAGCCGACGACGGTGTCGACGCCGAAGGCCGCGGCCGCCCTGGCCGTGTCCTTGATCTCGGCGGCGGCCCGCTGCCGCACCCCCTCCGCCTCGCCGTCGCCCCAGATGCGGGCGGGCAGGATCGCCTGATGCCGTTCGTCGATGATCGCGTCGCAGACGGCCTGGCCGACGAGGTGGTTGGAGACGGCCCAGCACTTGAGCCCGTACTTGTCGAGCAGCGCGTGCCGTCCGTCCAGGTAGGACGGGTCGGCGAGCGCCCTGTCGACCTCGAAGTGGTCGCCCCAGCAAGCGAGTTCGAGACCGTCGTAGCCGAAGTCGCGGGCGTGTCGGCAGACCTCTTCGAGCGGCAGGTCGGCCCACTGGCCGGTGAAGAGCGTGAACCTACGGGGCATGGCGGGGCCTCCTCAGGCGGGGATCAGCGTGTAGACGGAGTTCTTCGCCGCGCTCTCCTCCACCGCGGCGAGCACCCGCTGCACGGACAGGCCGTCGGCGAAGGAGGGCTCGGGCCGCGCCCCGGTGGCGATGGCGTGCAGCAGGTCGCGGGCCTGGTGCACAAAGGTGTGCTCGTAGCCGAGGCCGTGGCCGGGCGGCCACCACGCCTCCAGATACGGGTGTTCGGGCTCGGTCACGAGGATACGGCGGAAGCCGGACGACGCGGCGGGTTCGGTGTGGTCGTGGAACGACAGCTCGTTCAGGCGCTCCAGGTCGAACGCCAACGAGCCGTCGGAGCCGTTGAGTTCGAGCCGCAGCGCGTTCTTGCGTCCCGCCGCGAAGCGGGTCGCCTCGAAGGAGGCGAGGGCGCCGGACGGGAACCGCGCGGTGAAGACGGCCGCGTCGTCGACCGTGACCGTCCCGAGCCGGCTGCCGCCCGCCGCCGTGAGCCCGCTGGACGCCCCCTCCAGTACGGGGCGTTCGCGTACGAAGGTCTCGGTGAGCGCCGACACCCCGGCCACCGGCTCCCCCACCAGGTACTGCGCGAGGTCCACGATGTGCGCGCCCAGGTCGCCGAGCGCCCCGGAGCCCGCGCGGTCCTTGCGCAGCCGCCAGGTGAGCGGGAAGTCGGCGTCGACGAGCCAGTCCTGAAGGTACGTCAGGCGTACGTGGCGGAGCGCGCCGAGGCGTCCTTCCACGACCATCCGGCGGGCGAGCGCGAGGGCGGGCACCCGGCGGTAGTTGAAGCCGACCATGGCCACCTGACCCCGGGCGCGGGCCCGTTCGGCGGCCTCGGCCATCGCCTCGGCCTCCTCCACGGTGTTCGCGAGCGGCTTCTCGCACAGCACGTGCTTGCCCGCCTCCAGGGCGGCGACGGCGATCTCCGCATGGCTGTCGCCCGGTGTGCAGATGTCGACGAGGTCGACGTCGTCGCGGGCGATCAGGGTGCGCCAGTCGGTCTCGGCGGCGGCCCAGCCGAGCCGGTCGGCGGCGGCGCGCACGGCGCCGCCGTCGCGGCCGCAGACGGCCGAGAGCACCGGCCGCACCGGCAGGTCGAAGGCTCGCCCCACGGTGCGCCAGCCCTGTGAGTGGGCGGCACCCATGAAGGCGTAGCCGACCATGCCCACTCCCAATGGCCGCTTGCCGGCCCCGGAATCGGCTCCGGCCTCGGTCTCCGTCTCACGCATGCGGTGATCCTCCTCGTCGACGCTCGGTGGGGGGTGCGGGCGTGCGCATCACTTGAAGCCGGTGGACATGTACTGGCCGACGTTCTCCTTGTCGACGACGGCCGAGTAGCAGGTGACGAAGGACGGGATCTCGAACTCCGCCATGCCGCTGACGCCCTTGCCCTGCCCGAGTGCGCGCGCCAGGTCGATCGCGGACGCGGCCATCGTGGGCGGGTAGAGGACGGTGGCCTTCAGGACGCTGTTGTCCGCCTCGATGGCCTGCATCGCGGAGAGCGCGCCCGCGCCGCCCACCATCAGGAAGTCGTCGCGGCCCGCCTGCTTGATGGCGCGCAGCGCGCCCACGCCCTGGTCGTCGTCGTGGTTCCACAGGGCTTCGAAGTTCTTCTGGGCCTGGAGGAGTTGGGACATCTTCGCCTGTCCCGACTCGACGGTGAACTCGGCGGCCTGGCGGGCGACCTTCTTGATGTTCGGGTAGTTCTTGAGGGCGTCGTCGAACCCTTTGGTGCGCTGCTTGGTGAGTTCGAGGTTGTCGATGCCCGCCAGCTCGATGACGCGCGCGTTCTTCTTGTCCTTGAGCTTCTCGCCGATGTAGTGCCCGGCGCTGAGGCCCATGCCGTAGTTGTCGCCGCCGATCCAGCAGCGGTAGGCCTGCGGTGAGGCGAAGACGCGGTCGAGGTTGACGACGGGGATGCCCGCCTTCATGGCCTTCAGGCCGACCTGGGTGAGGGCCTTGCCGTCGGCGGGCAGGACGACGAGGACGTCGACCTTCTTGTTGATCAGCGTCTCGACCTGGCCGATCTGGGCCGCGGTGTCGTTCGAGCCCTCGGTGGCCTCCAGCGTGACGTCCGAGTACTTCTCGGCGCGCTTCTTGGCGTTGTCGTTGATGGCGTTGAGCCAGCCGTGGTCGGCCTGGGGGCCCGCGAAGCCGATGGTGACCTTCTTGCCCGGCTTGTCGTCGGCGACCTGCTGTGCCGTGTCCTCGGACCCCTCGTCCTTGGAGTCGTTGCTGGTGCACCCCGTGATCAGGGCTCCGGTGGACAGGGCGGCGGCTCCGAAGAGGAGCCCTCTGCGGCTCGTGTGGGATGGCATGGGTGAACCCCTCAACTCAGGAAGTGGTGGCCGGATCAGCTCACGTGGTGGTGGCCGTACGTCGTTGGACGAGCACCGCGGCGACGATGATCGCGCCCTTGGCGATCTGCTGGGTCGCGGTCTCCAGGTTGTTGAGCGCGAAGATGTTGGTGATCGTGGTGAAGATCAGTACGCCGAGCACGGAGCCGGTGATCGTGCCGCGCCCGCCGCTGAGCAGGGTGCCGCCGATGATCACCGCGGCGATGGCGTCGAGTTCGTACAGGTTGCCGTTGGTGTTCTGGCCCGAGCCGGAGAGGACGATCAGCAGGAAGGCCGCGATGCCGCAGCACAGGCCGGAGAGCAGATACAGATAGAGCCGCTGCCTGCGGACGTCGATGCCGGCGAGGCGCGCCGCTTCCGCGTTGCCGCCGACCGCGACCGAGCGCCGCCCGAAGGTCGTGCGGTTCAGGAGCAGCCAGCCGACGACGGTGACGGCGGCGAAGACCAGGACCAGCGGCGGGATGCCGAGGATGTACGACTCGCGGAGGCCGAGGTCCAACACCCCGTCCACGGTGACCATCTGGGTCTTGCCGTCGGTGATCTGGAGGGCGAGGCCGCGGCCCGCCGCCAGCATGGCGAGGGTGGCGATGAACGGCACTATCCCGCCGTACGCGATGAGCAGGCCGTTGACGAGGCCGCACCCCATGCCGACGACCACGGCCGTGAAGAGGATGCCCGCGAAGCCGTACTCCTGGGTGGCGACCGTCGTCGCCCACACCGAGGCGAGCGCGACGATCGCGCCGACGGAGAGGTCGATGCCGCCGGAGATGATCACGAAGGTCATGCCGACGGTGACGACGCCGATGACGGAGGCCTGGGTGAGGATCAGCTGGACGTTGTCGGTGTCGAGGAACGAGTCGGGCTGGGTGATGCCGCCGATCACGATCAGCGTGGCGAGCACGCCGAGCAGTGACAGTGTGCGCACGTCGGCGCGGGCCAGCGTGGCACGCCACGGGCTTCCGCCGTCGGCAGGTGCGCTCTTGCGGGTGGCGGCCTCGGCCGCCGGGGCTGGCTGGGTCATGCCGCCGGGCTCCCTTCGAGGACGAGGTCGAGTACGCGGTGTTCATCGAGGTCACGGGCGGGCGCGGTGTGTACGACGCGGCCCTCGCGCAGGACCAGGACGCGGTCGGCGAGGCCGAGCACTTCGGGCACCTCGCTGGAGACGAGGAGCACGGCGAGGCCCTCGTCGGCGAGCCGGCGGATCACCGCGTACAGATCGGCGCGGGCTCCGACGTCGACGCCGCGGGTCGGCTCGTCGAGCAGCAGGACGCGGCAGCCGCGCAGCAGCCAGCGGGCCAGGACGGCCTTCTGCTGGTTGCCGCCGGACAGGGTGCGCACGGGGACGGAGGGGTCGTCGGGGCGCAGCGACAGCTCGCGTGTCGCGGTGCGCGCGGCCGCGCGTTCGGCGCCGCGGTCGAGCCAGCCGCCGCGCGAGAAGCGGGACATGGTCGAGACCGACACGTTGCGGGTGACGGACTCCAGCATGAGGAGGGCCTGTGCCTTGCGTTCCTCGGGGGCGAGTCCGAGCCCCGCGCGGACGGCGGCCCGCACACTGCCCGGCCGCAACTCCCGCCCTTCTACCGAGACTTGGCCGGTGGTGGGCTTGCGGGCGCCGTAGATCGTCTCCAGGATCTCGGAGCGTCCGGAGCCGACGAGGCCGGCGAGACCCACGATCTCGCCGGGGCGCAGATCGAGGTCGAGGGGTTCGAACTCGCCGCGCCGGGAGAGGCCGCGGACGGTCAACACCGGTTGCGCGGCGGGTGGTTCGGCGGGCCGGTCCGGGAAGACGTACTCGACGTTGCGGCCCGTCATCAGCGCCACGACGTCCCTGGTCGGGGTGGATTCCGCGGGCAGCCCGCCCGCGACGGCGCGCCCGTCCTTGAGGACGGTGACGCGGTCGCCGATGCGGCGGATCTCCTCCAGCCGGTGGGAGATGTAGACGACGGCGACGCCCTCCGCCGTGAGGTCGCCGACGATGCGGAAGAGGTTGTCGACCTCGTCGGGGTCGAGGGCGGCGGACGGCTCGTCCATGACGATGAGGCGTACCTCGTGGGAGAGCGCGCGGGCCATCGAGACGATCTGCTGCTGGGCGGCGGAGAGGTCGCCGACGAGGCGGCCCGGATCGATCTCCGCGTGCCCGAGCCGCTGGAGCAGTGCGGCAGTCGAGGCTTTGGCCTCGCGGCCGCGCACCACGAAACCGGCGGTGGTCGGCTCGTGTCCGAGGTGGACGTTCTCCGCGACGGAGAGGCCTTCCACCAGGTCGAGTTCCTGGTAGATGGTGGCGATGCCGAGCCGCATGGCGGCGATCGGCGAGCGGAGCGTGATGCGCTCGCCGCGCCAGGTGATCTCGCCGCCGTCGGGCTGGTGGGCGCCCGCGAGGACCTTGATGAGGGTGGACTTCCCGGCGCCGTTCTGGCCCAGGAGGCAGTGCACTTCCCCGGCCTGGACCTGGAGGTCGACGCCGTCGAGGGCGCGGACCCCGGGGAACGACTTGGTGATGCCGGACATGGTGAGCAGGGGTGGTTCTGGTGCCATGACGGTTCCCCTCGGCGGCGGCCGCAGCAGGGCAGGACGGATTCAGGGCAGGGCGGAATTGCCTGGGTGGTCGCACCGGCGCAGGGCGGAGCGGGGTGCTGTGCCGGGTGAGGTGACGCGGTGGCGTTGCTGGACTGGGGCCGGCCGTCAGGCCGGTGAGAACAGGTGGTCGCTGATGAGCCGGGCGCCGCCGATGACTCCGGCGGTGGGGCCCAACTCCCCGAGCACGATGGGGAGGTTGCCGGTCGCCAGGGGCAGCGACTGGCGGTAGACCTGGGTGCGGATCGCGGCGAGCAGCGTGTGGCCGAGGCCGGTCACGCCGCCGCCGATCACCACGAGGCCGGGGTTGAAGAAGCTGACGAGACTCGCGATGACCTGGCCGGTGCGATTGCCGCCCTCGCGGATGAGGTCGAGCGCGGCGGGGTCACCCGCGGCGGCGGCCGCCGCGACGTCGACGGCGCTGAGCCGTCCCGCCGCGTCGAGCCGCGTGGCGAGCTCCGCCGAACGCCCCTCCCTGGCCGCCTCCTCGGCGTCGCGGGCGAGCGCCGCGCCGCTGAAGTAGGCCTCCAGGCAGCCCTTGTTGCCGCAGGCGCAGGGGCGTCCGTCCGGTTCGGACTGGATGTGGCCGATGTCGCCGGCGCTGCCCGTCGTACCGCGGTGGACCTCACCGCCGACGACGATGCCGCAGCCGATGCCCGTGCCGATCTTGACGCAGAGGAAGTCGCCCACGGAGCGTGCGACGCCCGCGTGCTGCTCCCCCATCGCCATGAGGTTCACGTCGTTGTCGACCATGACGGGACAGCCGAGGTCCTGGCTGAGGGCCTCCCGGACGGGGAAGCCGTCCCACCCCGGCATGATCGGCGGGGCGACCGGCACGCCCTCCGGGAAGCGGACCGGGCCGGGGACGCCGATGCCGGCGCCGTCGAACCCCTCCGCGAGCCCGGAGGCCTTCAGCTTGGCCGCCATGGCGAGGACCTGCTCGAAGACCGCGACCGGGCCCTCGCGCACGTCCATGGGCTGGTTGATGTGGCCGAGGACCTCCAGCTCGGCGTTGGTCACCGCGACGTCGACCGAGGTCGCGCCGATGTCCACGCCGAGGAAGCGGAGGGCGGGGGCCAGGCGGATGTTGTGGGAGCGGCGGCCGCCGCGCGAGGCGGCGAGCCCGTCGGCGACCACGAGTCCGGTCTCCAGGAGCCGGTCGACCTCCACGGCCAGCTTGGACCGTGAGAGGTCGATCTGATCGCCCAGCTGGGCGCGGGAGTTGGGTCCTCCGTCACGCAACAGGCGCAACAACCGTGCCTGGTGCGCATTGGCGGGTCGAGCCGTCATGCGTCTCACGCGCCCCTCCCCGCCTCATCGGGCTTCCCATGCCGTTGCCCCCGGGGCGGTGGCGCCGTCGTGCGGCCGCCGTCGCCGTGGGGCTTCCTTCAGGCTTTCGAGGGGAACGTAGCAGTGCCTGCCGGGGCTGGGAAGAAGTTGAGCGCGAATTACCCATGACTTTCTCCAGTCACAGGACAAAGGGGCGCGGGGCCGTGTTCTTGGGCCGACTTCTGTGTTCCTGGGCCGATTTCCGTGCTCTTAGGCCGGCTTCCGGAGCATGCACCACGTGCGGGGGCCGTGGTCCGGCAGTGTGACGTCGGCCGTGACGGTGAAGCCGAGCCGTTCGTAGAACGCCACGTTCCGCTCGGTCGACGTCTCCAGGAAACACGGGTGCCCCGCGCGGTCGGCGGCCGCCAGGCCGGGTTCGAGCACCGCGCCGCCGAGCCCCTTGCCCTGCTCGTCCGGGTCGACGCCGACCGTGGCGAGGAACCACGCCGGGTACTGGGGGCGGTGCGGCAGGAGCACGCGGTCCGCCGACTCGAACCAGGGCGCGCGGTCGCCCGCGAGCTCCCCGATGAGCGGGCCGATCGCGGCGAAGCCCGGCGCCGGGTCGCGGTCCGGTGTGGTCCAGACGGCCACGGCACGGCCGGCGTTCGCGACCCAGACGCGCCCGTACACCATTCCGATGCGGGTCAGGAAGAGTTCCTGGAAGCGGCGGATCCGCTCCTCGTGTCCGTCGGCGGCGACGACGTGGCGCGTGAAGGGGTAGTCGGCGAAGGCGCGGGCGAGGGTGTGCACGGCCACCGGCACGTCCTGCTCGATCAACGGGCGTACGCGCACGTCCTGCTCGATCAACGGGCGTACGCGCACGTCCTGCTCGATCAACGGACGCATGCGGTGCTCCGTGCTCATGTGCGTCTGTTCCCCGTCCCGATGGCCCGTCGCGGACATCGCCGCCCCTCCCCGAAGACTGCGTTTTGTCCGCAGTCTACGAGTCACAAATAGCCGGCACGGGTGCGGTGCCCCGGCGTCAGGGGCAGCGCACGACCTGTCCCGCGTACGAGAGGTTGCCGCCGAAGCCGAAGAGCAGGACCGGGTCCCCGGAGCTGATTTCGCCGCGCTCCACCAGCTTGGAGAGCGCCATCGGGATGCTCGCCGCCGAGGTGTTGCCGGATTCGACGACATCGCGCGCGACCACGGCGTTCACGGCGCCGATGCGCTCGGCGAGCGGTTCGATGATGCGGAGGTTGGCCTGGTGCAGGACGACCGCGGCGAGATCGGCCGGGGTCAGCCCCGCGCGCTCGCAGGCCGCGCGGGCCAGCGGCGGCAGCCGGGTCGTCGCCCAGCGGTACACGCTCTGGCCCTCCTGGGCGAAGCGCGGCGGCGTGCCCTCGATGCGGACCGCGTTACCCATCTCGGGCACCGAGCCCCACAGCACGGGACCGATGCCGGGCTCCTCGCCGGGCCCGCACGCCTCGACGACGGCCGCGCCCGCGCCGTCACCGGTCAGCACGCAGGTGGTGCGGTCCGTCCAGTCGGTGACCTCGGACATCTTGTCCGCGCCGATGACCAGGGCGCGGGTCGCGGCGCCGGCCCGCACGGTGTGGTCGGCGGTGGCGAGCGCGTGGGTGAAGCCCGCGCAGACGACGTTGAGGTCGAGGGCGGCGGGGCCGGGGACGCCGAGGCGCGCGGCGACCCGGGCGGCCATGTTCGGCGAGCGGTCGATGGCCGTGGAGGTGGCGACCAGGACCAGGTCGATCGCGTCGGGGGTCAGGCCCGCGGCGGCCAGGGCCTTGCCGCCGGCGTGCGCGGCCAGCTCGTCGACCGGCTCCTCCGGGCCCGCGATGTGGCGGGTGCGGATGCCCACCCGGGACCGGATCCACTCGTCGCTGGTGTCGACCCTGCTCGCCAGCTCCTCGTTGGTGAGGATTCTGGCGGGCTGATAGTGGCCGACAGCGGCGATGCGCGAGCCGTGCATGTACGGGTCCCCCTTGTTGCCGAAGATGCGGGACCCTCCAGTTTGGTCAGCGACTCATCAGTAACGATGCACGTGATGCGACAGGAAAGGACCTCTGGGTTTGGATGCTTCTCATGATGTGGTCACCCTCCGAAGAGCGGTGTGACCTTGTGTGCGAGTTCGTACAGCGTGTCCGCCGCACGGCGCGCGTGCAGGACAATGAGACACGGCGATCCCCGCATCAAGGGCCGCTTCGGCCACCAGCACGGACAGAACCGGGACTGATCGAGACATGGGACGAGTCACGGAGCGACGCAAGGTGATCCGCGTCAGGGACGGCCACGTCTCGGAGCGGCCCGACACCCTCGTCGCGGAGGAACCCCTGGAGATCCGGCTGAACGGCAGGCCGCTCGCCATCACCATGCGCACACCGGGCGACGACTTCGCGCTCGCGGCGGGGTTCCTGGTGAGCGAGGGCGTGCTCGCCTCGGCGGACGACCTGCGGTCGATCGTCTACTGCGCGGGGGCGCGGGAGGACGGCTCCAACACGTACAACGTGGTCGACGTGCGGACCGCCGAGGGAGTCGTCCTTCCCGACATCACCCTCGAACGCAACGTCTACACCACCTCGTCGTGCGGGCTGTGCGGCAAGGCGAGCCTGGACGCCGTCCGCACCACGGCGCGCTTCCCGATAGCCGATGCGCCCCCCGTCCGGCTCGGCACCGAGCTGCTCGCGAGCCTCCCCGACCGGCTGCGCGCGTCGCAGCGCGTCTTCGACAGGACCGGCGGCCTGCACGCCGCGGCGCTCTTCGACGAGGAGGGCACGCTCCTCGACATACGCGAGGACGTGGGGCGGCACAACGCCGTCGACAAACTGGTCGGCCGCGCCCTGCGCAACGGCGACCTGCCGCTGTCCCGCGCCGTCCTGCTCGTCTCGGGCCGCGCCTCCTTCGAGCTGGCCCAGAAGGCCGTGATGGCGGGCATCCCGGTGCTCGCCGCGGTCTCCGCGCCGTCGTCGCTCGCCGTCGACCTCGCCGCCGAGACGGGGCTCACGCTGATCGGTTTCCTGCGGGGCTCCTCCATGAACGTGTACGCGGGCGAGCACCGCGTCGCCCTGCGGACCACGGCCGCCCAGGGCTGACCCGGGCCGCCCCGCCCCGGCCGTACGTGCCGTGCCGCGACCGGCCGGGGGCGCATGAGCCTGACGCACGCTTCTTGTGGGGTGTCGAAGCCCGCAAGTAGCGTCGGTCCACGTACGTTGGACATGGGACGTGGGATGTCCATCACATCATCACTGCCCTCGCCGTCGTCATGCCTACGCCAACGCCATCGCCATCACCATCGCCATGAGTCGCCGTCGCCATGAAAGGCGGACCGCACCATGTCATCAGGTCTCCCCGCACGCCGTGTACGCCTCAGATCGCTCCGCGCCGTCACCGCCGCCGTCACCGCGGTGGCCGTGGGCGCCCTGCTGCCCGCGCCCGGCGCGCGGGCCGCGCAGTCGCCGCCGTTCGAACAGCAGGTGCTCTTCAAGGCGGACCGGGACCCCGGCTACGCCTGCTTCCGCATCCCGGCCGTGGTGCGGACGACCAAGGGAACGCTGCTCGCCTTCGCGGAGGGCCGGGTCAACGACTGCGGCGACGCGGGCGACATAGACCTGGTGCTCAAGCGGTCGCACGACGGCGGCCGCACCTGGGGCCCGCTCCAGGTCGTCAACGAGGGCGCGGGCGACACGCACGGCAATCCGGCACCGGTCGTGGACCGGGAGACCGGCCGCATCCTGCTGGCGGAGACGTACAACACCGGCCGTACGGACAGCAGGAACTGCGACGTGCCGTGCGACCGCACCCCGCACCTCCAGTACAGCGACGACGACGGCCGCAGCTGGTCGGAGCCGCGCGACCTCAGCGACCAGATCCTGCCGGACCACTGGAACTCCTGGTACGCGACCGGCCCGGTGCACGGACTCCAGCTGACCCGCGGCCGGCACGCGGGGCGGCTCGTCTTCACCGCCAACACCGAGACGTGGGACGGCGGCCGGGTCACCGCCAACCACGCCGCGCTGATCGTCAGCGACGACGGCGGCGACCACTGGAAGATCGGCGCGACGGATTCGTACCCGATACCGGCCGGCGGCACGTTCCGTCAGAAGCCGTCCGAGATGACCATCACCGAACGGCCCGACGGGGCGATCCACGTCAGCGGCCGCGAACAGGACGGCACGGACCTGGGCCACCGCACACAGACCGTCAGCCGGGACGGCGGCGACTCCTTCACCGCCCCCTTCCGCGCGATCCCCGACCTGTACACCCCCCAAGTGCAGGGCGCCACGCTTCAGTTCGGCAAGCGGATGCTGCTCGCCTGCCCCGCCGACCCGGACCGCCGCCGCACGATGCAGATCCGCTCCTCCTACGACGGCGGCCGCACCTGGGACAGCGTCGACCGCGGCACCACGGTGACCACCGACTGGTCCGGCTACTCCGACCTGGTGCGGGCCGACCGGACCCACGTGGGGCTGCTGTACGAGGGCGGCGCGGTGGACGCGCGCGACGAGATCCGCTTCGCCCGCTTCACCGAGGAGTGGCTGAAGCCGCGCCGGGGCCCGGATCCGACCACCCGCGACCACGCGCCGGGCGCCCGGCCCGCCGCCGTGCTCGGCGGGGCGCACGGCACGCCGGGCCGCTTCGGCGGGGCGATCTCCTTCGACGGCACGGACGACGCCGTACGGCTGCCGTACCGCAGCCGATTGCCGCTGGGCGCCGACGACTTCACGGCCTCGCTCTGGTTCCGCTACACCGCGACGGCCGGCGAGCAGCCGCTGCTGTGGATGGGCGGCATCGGCACCAATCAGCCGCAGGTGTGGCTGCGCGGCGAGCCCGCGAGCGACCGCCTCGCCGGCCTGATCACCACCCGGGACGGCGCCGCGCCCCCGAAGTCCGCGTTCGTGCGCACGACGGGCGCGTACAACGACGGCGAGTGGCACCACGTCGCGCTGCGCCGCGGCGCCGGCCGGCTGACGCTGTTCCTCGACGGCACGCAGGTCACCGCCGCGGACGTGCCCGGCTCGGTCAGCCGCAACTCGCCCTTCGGCGTGCACGTCGGGCAACGGCTCGACAGCCGGGCCCACTTCACGGGCGCGATCGACGAAGTGCGGGTGTACGACAGGGCGTTGGACGACGCCGAGGTGGGGGCCCTGCGCACTGCCGATGCTCCTGTGACACGGGACACCGTCGTGCGGCTCCCCATGGACCGGGTGCGCGACAGCAACTAACGTCCCCGGCGTGTCCGCCCGTGAACGTCCCGCGCCGGGGGCGCGCAGCGTCTGGCTCGTCCTGCTGCTCGCCCTGGTCTGCGCGGCCGTCCTGCTCATCGCCCTCCCGGATGACGACCGGGAGGGCGATGCCGCGGCATGCACCCCCCGTACCGTCGCCTCCTGGACCGCCGACGACAGGTCCACCGGGGAGTTCGCGCGCTACGGCGACGACATGACGCGCACCGACGACTGGACCGGCGGCGACGGCACCCACTCGGTGCGGCTGCCGGACGGGCGCGTGCTGTGGCTGTTCTCCGACACCTTCCTCGGCCGGGTCCACGCGCCCCCGAACCAGGCGGGCCAGCCGCACACCTGGCGCGACCCGAACACACCCATGGTCCGCAACTCGGCCGTGGTGATGTCCCGTTCGGGCACCTTGCAGCGCACCCTCGCCGCGCCGCTCTTCCCCGACCCGGCCCCTCAGGAGTGGCGCTGGCCGGTGGCGGCCCGCGTGGAGCCCCGCTCGTCCGGCTCGCAGGAGCGGGTGGTGCGGGTCCTGCTGTGGAACCGCATGGCGAGCCAGGGTCCCTGGATCTACGGCGTCCCCGTCGCCACGGAGGTCGCCACGCTCTCCCTGCCCGACCTGCGCGTCGAGAGCATCACCAAGGTCTCCGACCAGCGGACGGTCGCCGATCCGGAGAAGCGGGTCCTGTACGGCGCAGCGGCGGTCGACGACGACGGCTGGACGTACGTCTTCGGCGGCACGGATGCGCAGGCGACCTCGCGCCCCTCGTCGCACGCCCATGTCGCGCGGGTCCCTCACGGCAGGCTCGCCGACCCCGACGCCTGGGAGTTCTGGGACGGCGAGGCGTGGGGGCACGACGTCACGCCGCGGGCCGTGCTCGGGGACGGCAGACGGAAGGGGGTGGGCAGCGCGTTCACGGTGGTGCGGGACGACGGGACGTACGTGCTGTTCACCATGGCGGCGGGCACCGAGGGCCTGACCACCGTCACCTCGTACTGGTCCTGCTCTCCCACCGGCCCCTGGCACGGCCCCACCAAGGCGTTCGAGGCGCCGCTGCCCAAGGACAGCGCCGTCCGCCAGGAGACCGCCGCCTACAACCCGCAGGCTCATCCGGCGCTCGGCGGCGACGGCCGCGTCGTGCTCAGCTACGACGTCAACTGGCTGGACGCGACGCCCGCCAACGCGCAGGCCAACGTCACCCGGAACGTGTCGCTGTACCGGCCGCGGTTCGTCTCCCTGCGGCTGGCGTCGGCTCGCTGACGAACTCCCGCGGATCGCGCGAGCGGCGTTTGGCGATGACCGCGCAGACCATCAGCTGCATCTGGTGGAAGAGCATCAGCGGCAGCACGGCGAGCGAGGCGTCCGCGCCGAACAGGACGCTCGCCATGGGCAGTCCGGCCGCCAGGGACTTCTTCGACCCGGCGAACTGGATCGCGACGCGGTCGGCCCGGCCGAAACCGAGCCGCTTCGCCCCGTACCAGGTCAGGGTCAGCATGACGGTCAGCAGCACCGCCTCGACGCCGAGCAGCGCGAGCAGCCGCAGCGGGTGCACCTGGCCCCAGATGCCCTGCACCATGCCCTCGCTGAAGGCGGTGTAGACGACGAGCAGGATCGACCCGCGGTCCACGTATCCGAGGATCTTCTTGTGGCGCGCTATGAAGCCGCCCACCCACCGGCGCAGGAGCTGTCCGGCGAGGAACGGCACGAGCAGTTGCAGCACGATCTTGAGGAGCGAGTCCGCCGAGAAGCCGCCGCCGCTTCCGCCGAGCAGGGAGGCCGCGAGCAGCGGGGTGAGCACGATGCCGGCCAGCGAGGAGAAGGAGCCCGCGCAGATCGCCGCGGGGACGTTGCCGCGGGCCATCGACGTGAAGGCGATGGACGACTGGATCGTCGAGGGCACCAGGGTGAGGAAGAGGAATCCGCTGTAGAGCGCGGGCGTCAGGACGTACGGGACGAGTCCCTTCGCCGCGAGCCCGAGCAGCGGGAAGACGACGAAGGTGCAGGCGAGGACCGTGACGTGGAGCCGCCAGTGCTTGAGCCCGTCGAGCGCCTCGCGGGTGGAGAGCCGGGCGCCGTAGAGGAAGAAGAGCAGCGCGACGGCCCCCGTGGAGGCGCCGGACGCGATGTCGGCGGCGGTGCCGCGGGCGGGCAGCAGGGCCGCGAGGCCGACGGTCGCGAGCAACGCCACGATGTACGGGTCGACCGGCACCCAGGACGGCCACTTCAGGCGTTTCACGGGGCTCCATGCTCTCGGTGTCGGGGCGGGTACGGGGGCGTACCGAGGGGCGGTACGTGTCCTCTCCATGATCCTCCCGATGAGGGTCATCGGGAATCCCGCACACCACTCTGACTGTCATCACGTATCGCGATGGCCGGGATAGGCTGGTCGGCGTGTACGACCCCACACAGCTCCGGACGTTCCTCGCGGTCGCCCAGACGCTGAGCTTCACGCGGGCCGCCCGCAGGCTGGGCCTGCGCCAGTCCACCGTCAGCCAGCACGTGCGCCGGCTGGAGGACGCCACCGGGCGACAGCTGTTCGCACGCGACACCCACAGCGTGGAGCTGACCGAGGACGGCGAGGCCATGCTCGGCTTCGCCCGCCGGATCCTGGCGGCGCACGAACAGGCGGCGGCGTTCTTCGCGGGCAAGCGCCTCGGCGGGCGGCTGCGGTTCGGGGCGTCCGAGGACTTCGTCCTGACGCGGCTCACCGACATCCTGGAGACCTTCCGGCACGACCACCCCGACGTCGACCTGGAGCTGACGGTCGAGCTCTCCGGCACGCTCCACAAGCAGCTGGACGCGGGCAGGCTCGACCTGGTGCTCGCCAAGCGGCGCCCGGAGGACCCGCGCGGCGAGCTGGTGTGGCAGGACGACCTGGTCTGGATCGGCGCCGAGCGGCTCCGCCTCGACCCGGAGCGGCCGGTGCCGCTGATCGTCTATCCGCCGCCCGGCATCACCCGCGCCCTCGCCTTCGAGGCGCTGGAGCGGCGGGGCCGCGCCTGGCGGGTGGCCTGCACGAGCGGCAGCCTCAACGGCCTGGTGGCGGCGGCCCGCGCCGGGCTCGGCGTGATGGCCCACTCACGGGGCCTGATCCCGCCGGGCCTGGTCCGCGTCCCCGACCGCGCGGGCCTGCCGGAGCTCGGCCCGGTCGACTTCGTCCTGCTGCACGGCGAACGGCGTGCCCCGGCCCAGGACGCGGCGGACGCCCTGGCGGCGGCGATCCTGGCGGGCGGGGACCGGTTGCACCGGGGTGGGCGCTGACGCCGGGCGCGGCCTTCCCCGGCGCGCCGTCCGCGGCCCGCCTCAGCGCAGTGGCCGCGGGTAGGTCAGCTCCTTGAACCGGCGCGCATAGGGCGCCGACTCGACGTGCCGGACGCCGTCCAGCGAGCCGAGGCTGCCGCTCAGATAGGCGTAGAGCTCGTCGGTGTCGCGGGTCAGGAGGCTCGCCATGAGGTTGGCCGACCCGGTGATGGCGGAGACGTGGGCGATCTCGGGGTGTTCGGCCATCGCCCGGCCCACCCGGTCGAGCGCGCCCGGGTCGACGGTGACCCAGAGCATCGCGGCGGTGGTGAAACCGATGCGCGCGGTGTCGTACTCGGTGTCGATGTAGAGCGCGCCCGAGCCGAGCAGCGCGGCGACGCGGCGCTTGACGGCGGACTCGGAGCGGCCGGTGAGGCGTTGCAGTTCGGGGTAGGTGACGCGGCCGTCGGCCTTCAGTGCGGCGACCAGCGGCTCGTCGTCGGGGGTGATGTGGGCGGGGCCCGGCGCGGTCGACGGCGCGGCGGGGCCGAGCGCGGCGACCTGTTCGTCGGAGAGCGGGCGCTGCTTGCCGATCCAGCCGGTGCGGCCGCCGTAGAAGCGGTGGATCAGCTGGTGTGCGGTGATCTCGATGAGCTTGCGGGTGCGCAGGAGCTTGCCGAAGAGCAGGTCGTCGTAGTCGGCGGGGGTGCGCGGCAGCGACATGCAGACCACCTCGGTGCCGGCCGAGGTGAGGTGGACCCACGCCGTGTCGGGGCGGCGGGCCAGTGCGGCGGCGATGGCCTCGGCGCCGTCGGGCGTGCAGCGCAGGCGCAGCATCCACTCGTCGTGGCCGAGCCGCCGGGTGTCGCGGACACCGACGATGCGCAGCCCCGCCTCGGCGCGCAGGCGGCGGAAGCGGCGGGCGACGGTCTGGTCGGAGACGCCGAGGACGCCCGCGATGCGGCTGAAGGGGGCCCTGCCGTCGACTTCGAGGGCGTGGAGCAGCTGGAGATCGAGGTCGTCGAAGGTGTCGGATTCCATCGCTTGACGGCCCCTCCATGTCGGTTCAGTGCGTCAGATGCATCTCCGACACCGGCTTCATTCGCTGTCGGCTCATCGTACGAGGACGTCCGCAGGTGTCGGGCGACGAGTCGGAGGGTTGAGGAAATGCGTACATGGGGGCCGCTCACCGCGGTGTCTCTGGGGACGTTCATGCTCTTGCTGGACGTGACGATCGTGATCGTGGCACTGCCCGACATGGCACGGGCGCTGGACGCCTCGCTGAGCGATCTTCAGTGGGTCATCGACGGGTACGCGCTCGCGCTGGCCGCGCTGCTGCTCGGTGTCGGCGCCGCGGCCGATGTGTTCGGCAGGCGGCGGCTCAACGTCGTCGGCACCGCGCTGTTCGCACTCGCCTCGCTGGGGTGCGGGCTCGCGTCGGACGCGGAGCTGCTGGTGGCGGCGCGTGCCGTGCAGGGCCTTGGCGCCGCCGCGATGCTCGCGACGACACTGCCGCTGCTCGGCGCCGCCTACCAGGGGCGCGACCGGTCGGCCGCGCTCGGCGTGTGGGGCGCGGTGAGCGGGGCGTCGGCCGCGCTCGGTCCGATCGTGGGCGGGCTGCTCACCGAAGGGCCCGGCTGGCGCTGGATCTTCTTCGTGAACCTGCCGGTCAGCGTGGCGTCGATCTGGCTGACGCTGCGGGTCGTACCGGAGTCGAAGGGGCCGACGGGGCGCCGGGTCGACTGGGCGGGCACGGTCGCGTTCGCGTGCTTCGCGGGCGCGGGGACGTACGGGGTGCTGCGCGGCGGGGCGGACGGCTGGGCCTCGGCGGCCGCCGGGACGTCGTTCGCGGTCTCGGCGCTCGCGCTGCTCTGCTTCGTCCTCGTCGAGCGGCGCGTGGCGCAGCCGCTCTTGGACCTGCGGCTGCTGCGCAAGCCCGCCTTCACCGGGGTGCTGATCGGCGCCATCGGCTACAACGGTGCCGCCTTCGGCGTCGTCCCGTACCTCTCCATCTGGTTGCAGACCGTGCTCGGCATGAGTCCGGTGCGCGGCAGCCTGGTGCTGCTGCCGCTCGCCGCGACGTCGTTCGTGGTGGCGCTGGTCGCCGGGCGGCTGCTGCACGGGGTGGCGCCGCGCGTCGTCATCGGGGTGGGGCTGCTGCTGATCGGTGCGGGCGGGCTGTGCCTCGCGGTGCTCGACGCCGGGTCGTCGTGGGGTGCGCTCGCGCCGGGGCTCACGCTCACGGGCGTCGGCGCCGGTCTGGTCGCACCGGCCCTGGCGGGGGCGGCGCTCGCGGCGGTGCCGCCCGCGAACGCCGGGATGGCGGGCGGCGCGGTCAACACGTTCCGCCAGCTCGGGTACGCGGTCGGGGTCGCCCTGTTCGGGACGGTGCTCACCGCGCGCATGCAGGACTCCCTCGGCCGCGAGGCGGCGCACACCGCAGCGGGCGGCGGCGCCTCGGCCCTGCACGGGACGGTGCCGGAACACGCGGTACGCGCGGCCTTCGCGTCGGGCCTCAACGGGGCTTCACTGGCGGCGGGGGTGGCGGGCCTGGTCGCCGGGGTCCTGGTGCTCGTGCTGGTGCGGGGGTCCGGGGGCCGGGCGGCGCCCGGGGCAGCGGCCTCGGGGGCGGGGGAGAAGGCGCTCGTGGCACGGCGCTGACGGCGCGCCGCCTCGGACCCGCCCCACACCCCTCCCCCGCTACACCGCCGGCCGCGCCTTCAGCCCGCGTGCGACCTGCTCGGGGAGTGGGCCGAGGTGGAGGAGGCCGCCCAGGGTTGCCGTCGTCAGGGCGTGCCAGGTGGGTGCGGCGCGCAGCATCGCGTGGCCGCTGCCCGGCATCGTCACCAGGGTCGCGTCGGCCCCCGCGGCCACCGCCCGCGTCACGTACGCCGCGGATTCCGCGGGGTCGGTCGTGCCGTCCCGGTCGCCGTGCAGCAGCACCACGCCGCGGCCCCGCAGGTGGTCGACCGGGTCTCCGGGCGGGCACCAGGGGGCCAAGCCCACCACGGCCCGGACCGAGGGGTGGCCGGCCGCGCGCAGGGCGGCGCGGGCGCCCATGGAGTGGCCGACCAGGACGACCGGTGCGCCGCCGATACGCGGCGCCAGCGCGTCGAGCGCGCGGCGGGCGTCCTTGGCGGCGTCCTCCCGCTCGCCGTTCCAGCCCCGGCAGCGGTAGCGGACGTGTCCCACCACGACGCCCCGCGCCCCGAAGGCCCTTCTGATGGCGTGCGCGAAGGGCCGCATGCGCAGGCTCGGCAGGTTCCAGGAAGGGGGCGTCGACGTCCCGTGCTCCCGGCCTCCGTGCAGGAGGAGGACCGCCGCCCGAGGGGGCTCGCAGACGCTCGGGAAGACCAGCGGGGAGCGGGGCGGGTCGGCGGACAGGGACACGGAGGCTCCTTCGGCGTCACGGCGGTTCGTACAGCGTTACGGCGGTTCGTACAGCGTCGTGGCGGTTCGTACAGCGTCGTGGCGGCAGAGACAGGCTGGACAGGCTGCACAGCTTCTGAACCCCCGCGAACACCCCCAGCCAGCCCACATGCCCGCCTGCGACGTACAACGCCGGGAGCCGTGTACGAGTTCCCCACCGCCCCCACCCACGGGGCGTGCCGCGTACAGATTCCGTGGAGATTACGGGACCGAAACTTACTCTGGCGTAAGTAAGTTGTCCCGCCCCTCCCCTTGTGGCCGCATTTCCACCAGCTGACCTGTGCCGATGGACCGTGCCGACCGCGCCTGAACCCCCTCCCGCAGGCGCGCGGCGTGGGGTACGGTCACGGCGCTGTGCGGAGCGCCACAAGGAGCATCATTGCGCGAGTTCACCAATCCTCCGATGGCGTCGGTGCCGCTGGTGGGCGGCCTTGCCGACGCCGTGTTCGACCATGCCGTCGAGGATCCGACGCGCGTCGCCTTCGGTCGCAAGACCGACGGGCGCTGGTCCGACGTGACCGCGGCCGAGTTCCGCGACGAGGTGCTCGCCCTGGCCAAGGGCCTGATCGCGCAGGGCGTGCGGTTCGGGGACCGCGTGGCCATCATGTCCCGTACGCGGTACGAGTGGACGCTCTTCGACTTCGCGCTGTGGACGATCGGCGCCCAGGTCGTGCCGGTCTATCCGACGTCGTCGGCCGACCAGGTCCTGTGGATGCTGCACGACGCGCAGGTGTCGGCCGCGATGGTCGAGCACGAGGACCACGCGATGACGATCGGCTCGGTCGTCGACCGGCTGCCGCAGCTGCGCCGGCTGTGGCAGCTGGACGCCGACGCGGTCGGTGAGCTGACCGGCGCGGGGCGGGAGATCGACGACGACGTGGTGCACCGGCACCGCCGCGCGGTCACGCCCGACTCGATCGCCACCATCATCTACACGTCCGGCACGACGGGCCGCCCCAAGGGCTGCCTGATCTCGCACGCGAACTTCATGTTCGAGGCGGACGTGATGGTGGGGCGCTGGGAGCCGGTGTTCCACTCCAAGCGGGGCGACGAGGCGACGACGCTGCTCTTCCTGCCGCTGGCGCACGTCTTCGGCCGCATGGTGCAGGTGGCGGCGGTGCGCGGCCGGGTCAAGATGGGGCACCAGCCGAACCTCAACGCGGCGGCGCTGCTGCCCGACCTGGCCGCGTTCCGGCCCTCGTTCATCCTCGCCGTGCCGTACATCTTCGAGAAGGTCTTCAACGCGGCGCGGCGCAAGGCGGAGAAGGACGGCAGGGCGGGCCCGTTCGACAAGGCGGTCGAGTGTGCCGTGCGGTACGCGGACGCGCTGGAGGCCAAGGCGTTCGGGACGGGTCCGGGGCCCTCGGCGGGGCTGCGCATGCAGCACCAGCTCTTCGACAAGCTCGTCTACTCCAAGGTGCGGGAGGCGATGGGCGGCCGGGTGCGGCACGCGATGTCCGGCGGCTCCGGGATGGACCGCCGGCTCGGCCTGTTCTTCGCGGGCGCGGGCGTGACGGTCTACGAGGGGTACGGGCTGACCGAGTCGACGGCCGCCGCGACCGCCAACCCGCCCGAGCGCACCCGTTACGGCACGGTCGGCCAGGCCATCCCCGGCACGACGGTGCGCATCGCGGAGGACGGCGAGGTGTGGCTGCGCGGCGGCAACGTCTTCCAGGGCTACCTCAACGACCCCAGGGCCACCGACGCCACCCTGCGGGACGGCTGGCTGGCCACCGGTGACCTGGGCTCGCTCGACGAGGACGGCTATCTGACGATCACCGGGCGCAAGAAGGAGATCCTGGTGACGTCCGGCGGCAAGAGCGTGTCGCCGGCGCAGCTGGAGGAGCGGGTGCGCGACCATCCGCTGGTCGCCCAGTGCGTCGTCGTCGGCAACGACCGCCCGTACATCGCGGCGCTCGTCACGCTGGACTCCGAGGCCGTGGAGCACTGGCTGACCATGCGCCGCAAGCCGCTGCTCTCCCCCGGTGAGCTGGTGCGCGACCCCGATCTGGAGACCGAGGTGCGGCGGGCCGTCGTCGCCGCCAACACCCTTGTGTCGCAGGCCGAATCGATCCGTACGTTCCGCATACTGGCGCACCAGTTCACCGAGGAGCACGGCCTCCTGACGCCGTCGCTGAAGCTGAAGCGGAAGGCGATCGAGACGGCGTACTCGGCCGAGGTCGAGGCGCTGTACCGAAGCTAGTCATTGACGGCTCATAGTTATTGACGGTTCGTCAGGTCCCGCACACAATCAGCCCCACTTCGACTTCAGGGGGGCTCGACCGTGTCGCGATCGATCCGCACCATCACCGCCGCCGTCGCGGCGCTGCTGCTCGCCACCTCCTGCAACTCGGCTTCCGACAGCGGCGGTTCGCAGAAGGAGGGCGGCGGCTCCACGCGGGGCGTGAGCGACGACTCCATCAAGGTCGGCGGCATCGTCTCGATGACGACCGCCAGCGGATACAGCAAGAAGGACACCGATCTGGGCGCGAAGGCCCGCTTCGACCGCGCCAACGCCGAGGGCGGCGTGCACGGCCGGAAGATCGACTACCTGGGTGCGGAGGACGACGGGCAGGACCCCGGCAAGAACCTCGCGGCGGCCCGCAAGCTCGTCCAGCGGGAGAAGGTGTTCGCCATAGCCCCGATGAGCTCGGTCACCTTCTCCGGGGCCGACTTCCTTCAGGAACAGAAGGTGCCCACGTTCGGCTGGGGCACCATTCCGCCCTTCTGCGGCCCGACCTACATGTACGGCTTCGGCGGCTGCATGGTGCCCATGCCCGGCGGCACCATCACGCAGAGCTGGCCCGAGGGCCTCAAGAAGGTGACGGGCGGGGCGAAGGGCAGGTCGGTGGCGATCCTCGCCAACGACAACGACGCCGGCACGTTCGCCATCCGCACCTACAAGCAGAGCTTCGCGGCCGCCGGGTACGAGGTGACGTACGCCAAGTCGACGGTGCCCGCGACGTCGGTGCCGAGCGACTGGTCGGCGTACACGAAGGAGATCCTGCGCTCCGACGGCGGCAAGGCGCCGGACGCCGTCGTCTCCGTCATGCAGACCCCGTACAACATCGGCCTCTTCACGGCCGTCAAGCGGGCGGGCTACAAGGGTGTCCTCACCGACCCCACCGACTACGACCCGGGCCTGCTCGCCAAGAGCGCGACGCGGAAAGCGCTAGACGGCGTGCACGTCCTCCTCTCCTTCCAGCCGTTCGAGCAGGACAGCGAGGACATGAGGCGGTTCAAGGCGGACATCAGGAAGGCGGCGGGCGAGAAGGTGCCGCTCAACATGCACATGATGACCGGCTACATGTCCGCCGATCTCTTCCTCGCCATCGCGGAGAAGGCGGGCAAGGACCTCACCGTCGACTCCTTCCAGAAGGCCGCGGACGGCTACTCGGACACCGGCACCATGGTCGGCGACCGGCGGCTCCCGGAGGGGCGGAAGGAGGCGTTCGGCTGTGGCGCCCTCGTGCGGCTCAAGGGCGGCGAGTACACGGTGTCGTCGCCGTTCGAGTGTTACGAACCGATCCCCTTCAAGTAGGGGCGGGCCGCCATGTCGGACCTGCTGGGATTCGTGCTGAGCGGTCTCGTCTCGGGCGCGCTGTACGCCCTCCTCGCCACGGGCCTCGTCCTGTCCTACTCGGCGTCGGGCCTCTTCAACTTCGCGCACGGCGCCACCGCCTACCTGTGCGCCCTCGCCTTCCACGAACTGCACTCCGGCTTCGGCTGGCCCGCCGTGCCGACCGCGCTGCTGCTGGTCGTCGTGGTCGCCCCGGCGCTCGGTTGGACCCTGGACCGGCTGATGTTCCGCAAGCTGGCGCGGGTCGGCGAGACAGCGCAGATCGTCGCGACCATCGGCCTGCTCGTCGCGCTGCCCGCGCTCGGCCTGTGGGCCGTGGAGCTCCTGGCGGACGCGGGGGCCCCGGTCAAACCGGCCGAGAACCAGTTCGGGCTGCCGGGTGTCGGGCCGAGCCCCGCAAAGAGCTGGCAGCTCATGGACGGTGTCGGCGTCGACTCCGACCAGCTGATCACCTGGGTGGCCACGGCGGTGGTCGCCGTCGGCCTGTGGATCCTGATGCGCCACACCCGGCTCGGCCTCGGGCTGCGGGCCGCCGTCGACAACCGCTCGCTCGTGGAGCTGCGCGGCCTGAGCGCGGACCGGCTCTCCTCGGTGGCGTGGATGCTGTCGTCCGGCCTCGCGGGCCTCGCGGGAGTGCTCGCGACGCCTCTGCTCGGGCTCTCCGCCCACGACTTCACGCTGTTCCTCTTCGTGTCGGCGACGGCTGCCGTGCTCGGCCGCTTCATGTCGATCCCGCTGGCGTTCGCGGGCGGCCTCGGGCTCGGCGTGCTCCAGAACCTCGTCGCGGGGTACGCCGACTTCGCCGAGAAGATCACCGGCTTCCGTACGGCCGTGCCCTTCGTGATCCTCTTCGCCGGGCTGCTCCTGCTCACGCGGCGGCAGCGGACGGCGGGCACGGCGGCGGTCGACCCGCCGCCCGTCGACTATCTCGCCGGCCGGCCGTGGGCCCGCCGCTGGGGACCGTGGGCGGTGGCGGCGGCGCTCCTCGCCCTGGCGTTCTACACCGTCACGACCCCCTTCTGGAGCGGCATCCTCGCCCAGGGGCTCGCGATCTCCCTGGTCTTCGTCTCCTTCACCGTGGTGACGGGGCTCGGCGCGATGGTGTCGCTGGCGCAGGCCACCTTCGTCACCGGGGCCGCGCTGGTCGCCGGGCTCCTGATGAGCCACGGCTGGCCGTTCCTCGCGGCGGCGCTGGTCGGGACCTGCGCGGCGGCGCTCCTCGGCGCGCTCGTGGCGCTGCCCGCGCTGCGGCTCGGCGGCCGTTCGCTGGCCCTCGCCACCCTGGCGCTCGCCTTCCTCGCCGACCAAGTCCTCTTCCAGATGGGGTGGTTGCGCAACGGCGACACCGGCTGGGAGATCCCCCGCCCGGTCCTCGGCCCCGTCGACCTCTCGGACGACCGGGCCCTGGGCGTCGCGATGGTCGTCCTCGTCACGGCCGCCGTCGCCGCGCTCGGCGCGCTGCGGAACTCTCCGACGGGCCGGGCCATGCTGGCGGTGCGGTCCGCCCCGGCGGCCGCGATGGCGTCCGGCGTCTCCGTGGTGCGCACCAAACTGCTCCTGTTCACGCTGTCGGCGGGGCTCGCGGGGTTCGGCGGCGTGATGTACGCGTCCTACAACACCCGCATCACGGCGACCGACTTCACCGCGATGACCGGTCTGATCTGGCTGGCGGTGGTGGTCGCCGCGGGTGTGCGGAGGCCGCAGTTCGCGGTGGTGGCGGGGCTGGTGTTCGCGATCGTGCCGCACCTGGTGTCGGAGTACGTCACCGAGTCCGTGCACCTGCCGGTGATCCTGTTCGGCCTCGCGGGACTGGCGCTGGCGAACGATCCGGACGGGTACTGCGCGGCGGTGTCGGTGCGGCTGCACCGCCGCCGGCTCGCCTCGGCCCCTCCGGCCTCCGGGGCACGCGGCACGAGTTCCTCCACGGCGGAGCCACGCGTGCCGCCGCCGAGGGACGGCGGGACCGGGGAGGAGTCATCCGCCGCCCTCGCCCTCCGCCACCTCCACGCCGGATACGACGGCGCCCCCGTCCTCCACGGCGTGGACCTCACCGTGCACCCGGGCGAGATCGTCGCGCTGCTCGGCCCGAACGGCGCGGGGAAGTCCACCACGTGCCTCGCCGCGGCAGGCCTGCTCGTGCCCACGCGGGGCCGCGTGTACGTCGCCGGGCGCGACGCCACCCGCGAGGGCGCCGTCCGCCGCTCCCGCGCCGGTGTCGTCCTCGCCCCCGAGGGCCGCGGCATCTTCCCCGCGCTCACCATCGACGAGAACCTCGCCCTGTACCTCAAAGACCGCGCCGAACGCGACGCCGTGTACGAGCGGTTCGCGGGGCTCGCGGCGCGGCGCAGGGTCACCGCCGGCTCGCTCTCCGGCGGCGAACAGCAACTCCTCGCGCTCGCACCGCTGTTGCAGCGTCCGCCGAAGGTACTGATCGCGGACGAGCCGTCGCTCGGCCTCGCCCCCCGCGTGGTCGACGACGTGTTCCGGCTCCTGCTCGACCTCCGGGAAGGCGGCGCCGCGTTGCTCCTCGTCGAGGAGAAGGCCGCCGAGATCCTCGGGGTCGCGGACACGGTGGCGTATCTCGCGCAGGGCCGCGTCTCCTGGTGCGGCCCGCGCTCCGAGGTGCGCGCGGACCGGCTGACGGAGGCGTACCTGGGCATGGCCGCGGGCGGGGAGACGGCCGAGGGGGTGGGCACGTCATGAGGGAGTACGTCCTGGAGGCCGAGGGCGTCGGTGTCCGCTTCGGCGGCATCCGCGCCCTGGACGGCGTGGGGCTCACCGTCCGCCGAGGAGAGATCTGCGGCCTCATCGGCCCCAACGGAGCCGGGAAGACCACGCTGTTCGACGTGCTGTCGGGCATGCGCGGGCCGGACCGCGGCCGCGTACTGCTCGACGGCCGTGACGTCACGCGCCGCTCCCCCGTGTGGCGCGCCCGGCACGGGATGCGCCGCACGTTCCAGCGGCAGCAGCTCTTCGGGCAGCTCACCGTCGCCGACAACCTCGTCGTCGCACAGGAGTGGCGGGGCGGTGGCGGCGGGTTCGCCGCCGATCTGCTGGCCGCGCCGACCCGGCGCGCACACGAGGGCGCGCGGCGGGAGCGGGCCGCGGCGGTGCTGCGCTCGTGCGGCCTCGACACGCTCGCCGCGCAGTACGCGGGCGCGCTGCCGGTAGGGCAGGCCCGCATGGTGGAACTGGGGCGCGCGGTCGCGGACCCGCCCAGGGTGCTGCTCCTGGACGAGCCCGCATCCGGGATGACGGCCGACGAACGGAACCTGCTGTCGGTCGTCATCCGCCGGCTCGCGGACGAGGAGGGCTGCGCGGTGCTGCTCGTGGAGCACAACGTGGCCTTCGTGATGGAGCTCTGCGCCCGGGTCGTCGTCCTCGACCTCGGCCGGGTCCTCGCGCACGGCACGGCGGACGAGGTGCGCGCGGATCCGCGGGTGCGGGACGCCTACCTGGGGGCCGGCGACTCCGGTGGCTCCGGGGTCTGACGCCTGGGGGTGATCTCCTCGACAAACCGGCGCTGGTGGGCGAGGAATCCGTCGGCGTACAGGCGTCGGGGGGCGAAGACGGCGGTGAGGGTGAGGCGCGCCTCGGAGTTCTCGACGGCGTTGTCGACCAGGGAGTGGGTGGCGTCGGGGTAGCGCTTCACCGTCAGGGACGAGGGCGGCAGGATGCGGCGGTAGACGGCCTCGGTGTCGGCGACGTCCACGTTGATGTCGTGCCCGGCCAGCACCAGGAGCGTGGGGGTACCGCGCATGGCACGCAGGTCGTCGCTCGCGTTGGAGCGGTAGTTCTTGCCGATGAACCGCCAGCGGTCGGCGGTCATGCCGTCGGCGGCCTTGCCGTCGGTATCCGCGGTCGTGCCGTCGTCGGTTGCGGCGACCGCGGAGCGGTACTGCTCGAAGGTCGCGCCCTGCCGCAGCAGGCGCAGGGTCGTCTCGCGCCGCCGCAGCGCCGCCCGCGTCTCGTCCCGTCCCGCGCCGTCCTCGCGCAGTTCGGCGAGGAGGTTGTAACGCCCCTGCCGCTGCCAGTCGACGGCCGGTGAGACCGCGATGACGAAGCGGACGGCGCGGTCCCGGGCCGCGACCTTGGGCAGTACCCATCCGGCCTGGCTGGCCCCCCACAGGCCGACGCGCCGGCCGTCGATGTCGGGGCGCTCGCGGGCCCAGGCGATCGCGGCGAGGGTTTCGTCCGCCCGGTCGTCCATGCTCTGGTCCAGCCAGTTCCCCTCGGAGGCGCCGACGCCGGGCTTGCTCAAGGAGAGCGAGGCGTAACCGGCCTTCGCGAAGGACTCCCACAGAGGGCGGTAGAAGGTGTCGTGCGTGGCGTCGACCGGCCCGTCGCCATGGACGAAGACGACGAGGCCGAACGGACCTTCGCCCTCCTGCGGCCGGGCCAGGACGCCGTCCAGCAGCCGCCCGTCGTGACGCACGGCGATGCGCTCCTCCCGTAGCGCGTAGGTGTTCTGCCAGACCGCGACACCGAAGACTCCCGCGCCCAGCAGCAGCACGGCGACCAGTGACCACGCGAGGACACGCCATCGGCGCCGCGCGAGTGGCGCAGGCAGCAGCCCTGTCTCTCCAGCCATCCCTCTCCCCCAAAACTATCGCTCACAATACGTTCGTACACAGAATGATCGTAGTAGAGTCGATAGCACAAGGGCGGGCTGGCCGCCCGGCCATACGGGAGGGACACCGATCGATGGACGCGACGGAACCGACGGAGCCGAGGGAGCCCATGGACAGCCCGGGGATACGGAGGGGCGTGCCCGAGGGCAGTGAGACGCGTGTGGCCGCGCTGTACTGGGAGGCTTTCGGGCGGAAGCTCGGCGCCGCCCTGAACCCGCCGGACAAGGCGCGCGCCTTCCTCGCGGCCCATCTCCACCACGACCGGGGCGTGGTCGCCCTCGTCGACGGCGAGGTGGCGGGGGTGGCGGGCTACCAACTCGACAAGCGCGGCCTGACGGGCGGAAGCGCGAGCGACGTCCTGTCCACGTACGGCACCTTGCGCGGGCTGCCCCGCCTGCCGCTCCTCCTCCTGATGGAACGGCGGCCCGCCGACAGGGAGCTCGTGATGGACGGCATCGCCGTCGCCCCCGAGCACCGCGGCAAGGGCATCGGCAGCCTCCTGCTGCGCGAGATCGCGGCCGTGGCCGCCGAGCACTCCTGCCGGCGCGTCCGTCTCGACGTCATCGACGTCAACCCGCGCGCCCGCGCCCTGTACGAACGGCACGGCTTCGTCGCCGTACGCACCGAGAAGACCCCGTACCTGCGCAACCTGATGGGCTTCGGCGCCGTCACGACCATGCACCGGCCGGTCACACCGGCCGCCTCCACCAACCGCCGGGACGCTCGATGAACACTGCCCCCAGCACCCCGAGAGACCCGCAGGCCAACACGGAGGGCACGGACGGCACCGCCCCGGTCCCCGTCCCCACCCGGCTCCTCGTCCACGCCCTGGTCCGCGAGGACGGCACGGTCGACTCCGGTGAGCTGTACGCGGTCGCCGGCCTGCTGGGCATGACCGACCAACAGGTGCGCCTCTGCATCAAGCGGCTCGTCGCCGAGGGCCGCTTCACCCACGAGGGCCGCGGCCGCAAGGCCCTGTTGAAGGCGGTCGCCGACTACACGGGCTCGATCACGCCCGATGTCGCCTACGTACGCCACGCCTACCGCCAGGATCACGGGCTCGCCGCCTGGGACGGCGTCTGGCACCTGTTCGCCTTCGCCATCCCCGAGTCGAGCAGGACGGCCCGCGACACCCTCCGCGACACCTTGCGCCATCTCGGCGCCGCCCCGGTCCAGAGCGGTCTGTACGTCTCCGCGAACCCCATCGGAGACCTCGTCGAGGCCCAGGCCCGCCAACTCGGTGTCGCCCCCGCGCTGACCTGTCTCACCAGCACCGACCTGCGCGTCGGTGGTGTCGACCACCCGCCCGCCCTGGCCGCCGCCCTCTGGCCCCTGGACGACATCGCCGCGCGCCACGACCGCCTCGCCGCTCTCGCCCAGGCTTACCTCGACCGGCTCGCGCAGCCGGAAGGGCCCACCGGGCCCGAGCGGCTGGCCATGGCCGTCCGGCTCGCCGCGGCCTTCAGCCACGCCATGGAACCGGACCCGCTCCTGCCGCCCGAACTCCTCCCCCGGCCCTGGCCCGGTGCGCGCGCCCGCCGGCTCACGGCCACCTGCTGGACCGCACTGGCCGAGGCCGACACCCCCACCGCCGCCACAACTCCGGCCCCCCGCCTGTTCGTCCACTACGGGGACCTGCTCGCCTCCGTCCCGGAGAGCCTGACCTAGGACGGACGCATGGCCCTCTTACTGCGGCCCTCTTACTGCGTGGGGCCCTAACTGAGCGTCGCCCGGAGGATGCTGTCGGAGCCGTCGGGCTGTCCGCCGTTGTTGTCGGCGTTGGTGGTGGACAGCCAGAGCGCGTCGGCGCCCGGCACGGCGGTGACCGCGCGCAGGCGTCCGTACGCGCCCACGTAGTAGGACGTCGCGGCGCCCACGTCCTCGTTGCCCGCGTTGATCGGTATGCGCCACAGGCGCTGGCCTCTCAGTGCCGCGATGTAGACGGCGCCGTCGACGACGGCCAGGCCGCTGGGCGAGGCCTCGGCCACCCCCCAGGTCTTCTTGGGGTTGGTCATGCCGGCGACGGAGCACGTGCCTTCGCAGGTGGGCCAGCCGTAGTTGCTGCCCGGCTTGATGAGGTTCAGCTCGTCCTTCTTGCTGTCCCCCAACTCGGCTTCCCAGAGGCGCCCTTGCGCGTCGAAGGCGATGCCCTGCGGGTTGCGGTGCCCCATGCTGTAGACGTAGGTGCCGAAGGGGTTGCCCGGTGCCGGCTTCCCGTCCCTGGTCAGGCGCAGGATCTTGCCGTTGAGGGAGTTCTTGTCCTGGGCGAGCGGCTTGTCCTGGGCGTCGCCCGTGGTGGCGTAGAGATGCCCGTCGGGCCCGAAGGCGAGTCGGCCACCGTTGTGGTACTTGTTCTTCTTGATCCCCTTGAGCAGCGGCTTGTAGCCGTTCAGGGCCGTCCCGTCGTACGTCATGCGGGCGATGCGGTTGCCTTCGGAGGACGTGTGCATGACGTACACGTAGTGGTTGGTGGCCCAGTCGGGGTCGACGGCGACGCCCATCAGCCCGCCCTCGCCGCCGGTGGTCTGCGACTCGGGGACGGTGCCGAGCAGCTTCTTCTCCCTGCCGTCCTTGGAGACCCGCCACACCCGGAAGTCGTCGCGCTCGGTGACCAGGGCGGCCGATCCGTCGGGCAGCCAGGCGGTGCCCCAGGGAATGGTCCAGCCGGTGGAGATGGGTGTGATGGCTCCCGGCTCGCTGTACGGGGCTCGCGGAGCGGCGGGCGCGGCTCCGGCCAGGGCGGCCGGTGTCACCCCTGCCAGCACCGCGCCGACCGCCAGCGTGGCGGTCAGTCTGCGCGGGGTCGGTATGAGAGACGGCACGGAGAGATCCCTTCTGCGGCGTCAGGCGTCAGGCGTCACTGCGCCGCCAGGTCAGCGGTGTGGGTGCGGTACTCGTAGCGGGGCGGGGCCGGCTCGTGGGCGCTCGCCTCGTCCACCAGGGCGCGGACCGTCGCGTGGTCCGGTGAGCGGTGGCAGGCGGGGTCGGTGCGGGCGGCGTCACCGGTCAGGGCGTACGCCTGGCAGCGGCAGCCGCCGAAGTCGACGGCACGGAGTGCGCAGCCGCGGCAGGGATCGCCCATCCAGGCCTCGCCGCGGTAGCGGTTGAACGCGTCCGACTCCCGCCAGACCCAGGCCAGTTCGCGGTCCCTGACGTTCGGTGCGGCCGGGCCGAGGAGCTCGGCGGCCGCCGGGCAGGGCAGCACCGTGCCGTCGGGGGCGACCGTCAGGGAGAGGGCGCCCCAGCCGCCCATGCAGGGCTTCGCGGTGCCGTCGATGTAGTCGGGTGCGACCCACACCAGTTCCATGCGTCCCGCGAGCCGCGCCCGCCACCGTTCGACGCGGTCGCGGGCCCGGGCCACCTGGGCGCGGTCCGGCAGCAGGGCGGCACGGTTGCGCAGCGCCCAGCCGTAGAACTGCGTGTTGGCCAGCTCGACGCGCTCGGCGCCCCAGGCCAGGCCGAGTTCGACGAGGGAGTCGAGCGCGTCGAGGTTGGCGCGGTGCAGGACGGCGTTGAGGCCCAGCGGCAGCCCGGCGCGCCCGACGAGCCGCGCCGCGCGCTCCTTTGCGGTGAACGCCCGCGCCCCGGCGATGCGTTGGGCGGCGGCCGGGTCGGTGTGCTGCACGGACAGCTGGACGCTGCGCAGCCCGGCGTTGACGAGCCGGTCGAGGCGCTCACGGTGCAGGCCGACGCCGCTGGTCACGAGCTGGGTGTGGATACCGGCGGCGTCCGCCGCGGCCACGATCTCGGTCAGGTCCCGGCGCAGCAGCGGCTCACCGCCGGACAGGTGCGTCTGGACCACCCCGAGATCGGCGGCCTGACGCAGCACGGAGGCCCACTCGGCCGCCGTCAACTCCGCTGACCGAGGAGCGAGTTCGACTGGATTGGAGCAGTAGGCGCAGCGCAGGGGGCAGCCGTGGGTGAGTTCGGCGAGGAGCGCCCAGGGCGGGTCGGGGGTGGGGGTGGAGGTCGAAGTGGGCCGGGAGTGCTCCCCTTCGGGTTGAGTCACCGCAGCCACCCCTCCGACCGCAACCGCCCGAGAAAATCCGGCACTTCCTCGGCGACGGGAGCGTCCGGGTGGCGCTCCGACAGCTCGGCGACGATGTCCGCGACGTCGCGCTCGCCGTCGCACAGGCCCACGATGCTGCCCGCCGCACCCCGCAGTACGACGACGCGCTCCGGCAGCACCAGCAGGTCGACGCCGCGCACCCGGTCGTGCCGGAGCAGCACGGAGCGGGCGAGCACGGGGCGCCAGACCTCTCGTACGACGTCCTGGGCGGTCATTCGGCACCCCCGGGGCCGCGGTCGACGGCGTCGAGCAGCGACCACAGCACGTCGCACTTGAAGGCGAGCGCCGCGACGGCCCGTTCCTGCTCCTCGCGGGTGCGCGCCCAGGCCAGGACGAGGGCGAGCGCCTCCTGGCCGTCGCGACCGCCCTGCCCGACGCGCGTACGGAAGTAGTCGAGCCCCGCGGTGTCGATCCACGGGTAGTGCCGCTCGAAGGCGGCGATCCTGGTCCGCATCAGGTCGGGTGCGGAGAGTTCGGTGAGGGAGGCGGCGACGGCGTCGAGCGCGGGCCTGAGCCTACAGAAGTTGACGTAGCCGTCGACGGCGAGCCGCACGCCCGCCAACACACGTGACCCGTCGAGGAGTTGCTTCCTTCCGAGGCCGGCCGCCTCGCCGAGCCGCAGCCAGCGCTCGATGCCGCCCTCACCGTCCCGCTCCCCGTCGTGGTCGCGGATTCTGCGCAGCCAGCCGCGGCGCAGCGCCGGATCGTCGAACTTGGCGAGGACCAGCGCGTCCTTGACGGGGATGTGCCGCTGGTAGTGGAAGCGGTTGACGATCCAGCGGCGCACCTCTTCCGGGGTGAGGGCGCCCTCGTGCATGCGTACGTTGAAGGGGTGCCGGTCGTGGTAGCGCTCGGCGGAGACGGCGCGCAGCCGGTCGGTGAGCTCGTCCGGGGTCCATGGCCGCAGGGCGTCCGCGACGGTCGTGGTGCTCACAGCTCGATCACCATCCCGTCGGCGGCGACTTCAAGACCCCGTTCGGCGAGGAACTTGTACTGCTCGGCGTCCGGGTCGCCGAGGGGGTTCGTGTTGTTGAGGTGGGTGTAGAGGACGCGGCCGGGCAGTTGTGCCAGTCGGTGGGCCGTGCCGGTGGGTCCGGCGATGGGGAGGTGCCCCATGGCGGTGGCGGTACGGGCGGTGAACCCGGCGCGCACCGGTTCGTCCTCGTCCCAGAACGTGCCGTCGACGATGACGCAGTCAGCGGTGCGGGCGGCCTCGTCGAAGGCGTCGCTCCAGACGGCGAGGGCGGGCGCGTAGAGGACGGTGCGCCCGGTGGCGGGTTCGCTGAGCCGCAGCGCGACGGACCAGGTATCCGCACCGGTGTCGGTCTCGGTCTCGGGTCCGGCCCCGGCGGCGTACCGCGGACGCTTGGCCGAAATGGGTACGGCGCTGACGTGGACCCCGGAGCCACCGGTATGACTGCCGGAGCCGTCGGCATCGCTGCCGGATCCGCCGCCCTGGCTCTCGTATCCACCGTTCAGCGGCACGGCGCGCCCCCGGTGCGGAAGCTCCCGCCACCGTACGCGCGTATAGGGCTCCAGGAGGGCGTCGAGGCGGAGCCCGTCGCGGACGGCGTCGCGCACGGGAGCGGTCGCCAGGACCTCGACACCGTCGCGCGCCTCGCGCAGCCGGGCGAGGCCCAGGGTGTGATCGAGCTCGGCGTCTGTGAGGACGACCCCGGCGACGGGGCTGCGCCGCGTGTCGCCCGCCGCGCCGGGGTGCAGCGCCGGGACGGCCTCGATCTGGTCACCGATGTCGGGGGTGGCGTTGACGAGGTACCAGTGGCCCTCGCCGGCGTGGACGGCGAGCGCGGCGTGCCGGCGGCGGCGTTCCGGGTGGGCGCGTGCCCCGGCACACCCGGGGCACGCGCAGTTCCACTGGGGCAGCCCGCCGCCCGCCGCGGTGCCGAGCACCTGGAGCAGCATGGCGGCGGCTCTACCGGTCGGCGAGGCGGTAGGCGGTGATTTCGAGAGCGGTGTCGACGATGGCGTACTCGGGACTCTGCCAGCCAGTGACGTCGACGTCGGTACCGCCTACCGGCTGGCGGGCGGAATTCTCCTGGTCGGTGCTGTGCATGACGCTGCCTTCCTGAAGAGGTGGGGTTTCAGGAACAAACCACAGGGACGCGGGACAACCCATGCGCTTGTAGTGTTCACATAGGTGTACCGCGTTCAGTGACGTGCAATAGAGTCGCGGCATGACGGGACACCGTCAATGGCGCGGGCCGATCCGGTGCACGGGCCGCTTCGATATCCGGCCATTCAGGAATGCGGCACGGCCGCTGATCGTTGACCATGGGGCACAACACCCGACGACTTAAGGATCGAGAGCTCGTGAGCAAGGTTCCCCCGATCATCCTCAACAACGGCGTCGAGATGCCCCAGCTCGGTTTCGGCGTCTGGCAGGTTCCGGACGACGAGGCCGAGAAGGCCGTCGCGACGGCGCTGGAGGCCGGGTACCGCAGCATCGACACCGCGGCCATCTACGGCAACGAAGCAGGCACGGGCAAGGCGATCGCCGCTTCCGGCGTGGCCCGTGAGGAACTGTTCGTCACGACGAAGCTCTGGAACTCCGACCAGGGCCACGACGCGACGCTGCGCGCCTTCGACACCTCGCTGGAGAAGCTCGGCCTCGACTACGTGGACCTGTATCTGATCCACTGGCCGGTGCCCTCCAAGGACGCGTACGTCGACACGTACAAGGCGTTCGAGAAGATCCACGCCGACGGCCGCGCCAAGTCCATCGGCGTGTCGAACTTCCTGCCCGAGCACCTGGAGCGGCTGACCGGCGAGACGTCGATCATCCCGGCCGTCAACCAGATCGAGCTCCACCCGCATCTACAGCAGCGCGCCGCGCGCGAGTTCCACGCCGAGCAGGGCATCGCCACCGAGGCGTGGTCGCCGCTCGGCTCGGGCCGCGGCCTCCTGGAGGTCCCGGCGATCGTCGCCATCGCGCAGAAGCACGGGCGCTCCCCCGCGCAGATCGTGCTGCGCTGGCACATCCAGCTGGGCAACATCGTGATCCCCAAGTCCGTGACACCGTCGCGGATCAAGGAGAACATCGACGTCTACGGCTTCGAGCTCGACCCCGAGGACATGGCGGCGATCTCCGCGCTGAACGAGGACCGACGGATCGGCCCGGACCCGGCGACGTTCGACGTGGCCTGATCCCACCCCGCGGGCCGGCCCGCCCGCACGCCACTCCGACGGACCGCCTCCGCCTCCCTCTCAGGGTTGACGGGGGCGGTCCGCTTCCGCGGCCCCCTCGGCCCCCTGCTGCGGGACACCACGCGACCAGGTCAGCTTCACCGTCAGGTGACCCTCCGCCGCCGTCTTGGCGATGACCGCGCCCGCCGCGGCGCTGAGCTTGACACCGAACTCCAGCTCGATCGTGTCGGGGTCGAGCGCGCGGTCCCGGAAGGTCCGCAGCGCGGACATCGCGGCGCCGCGCACATTGTCCAGCGCCGACTCGAACCGCCCCTCGACGTCGTGGATCTCACCACCCTCCCCGCGCCGCGACACCGACCGGAATCCGGGGTCCCTGGAGTCCACCTCCACGACGACAGGCCCTTCGTCGGACTCCCAGCGCATGAGTTCGTTCACGTGATCGATCCCCTCCACGGCCGGCCCGGCACTGTCTGGAAGGTAGCGTCAACACGTCTGCCGGTACTCGGTGTTCGGCAGATAGGTCCGCCATTCCGCACGCGTCAGTCCGCCGCGGGCTCGATCGCACACGCGGTCCGCACCGCGCTCCGCAGCGACGGAGACCCTGCGGACCGTGCCCTCGGCGGTCGTGACGCGCAACTCGTCGCCCGCGAAGCCGAGGGCGAGGACGGTGCCGTACGCCCCGGGGAACCGGGCACCGGCGAGGCGCGCGGTGTCCGTCTCCCACACCCGCACGGAGCCGTCGGCGCCGGCCGCCGCGACGTAGCGGCCGTCGGCGGAGAAGGCGACGGCCGGCGCGGGCTCGCCGCCTTCCGGCCCGTCCGCCGACAGTACGGCGAGGGGACGGGTCGCCCGGCCGTCCCACAGGGTGAGCCTGCCGTTGTCGTCGGAGACGGCGAGGAAGCGGCCGTCGGGGCTGAACGTTCCGGCCGTCAGCGCGTCCTCACCGCGCAGAGCGGGTCTCGTGCGCCCTGTCCCGAGGTCGACCACCCGGCCGTCCAAGGACAGCAGTTCACGGCCGCCGGGCGCGAGCTCCAGCGAACCGAGGAGCTCGCGGTGCAGCAGGCGCCTGCTGGTCCGCTCGCCGATCCGCCATGCATCGACCTTCGGCCTGTCGTTGTCCTGCGGTCCGGGCGGGGCTCCCGCGGTGACGGGCGGCCTGCCCGCGGGCAGCACCAGACTCTCCACCTTCGATGCCACGGTCGTCCGAGCCCTCACCTTGCCCAGCCGCACGTCCCATCGCCGGATCGTCGAGCCCTCCTCCGCGTCGACGCTGTACGCGAGAGTGCCGCTGTCCGGGGAGAACGCCAGGGCCGGGTCGCCGCAGTCCTCGCACCTTCGGCCGGGCAGCGTACGCAGCACCCTGCCGTCCCGCCCGTCGCGCAGCTGAATCTCCCCTTCCTTGCCACGGCGTTCCAGAGTGGCCAGGGTGCGTCCGTCCGGGCTGAAGCGAGCCGTGTCGAGGTGGACCGGCCGTGCTCCGCGCGGTCCTGACAGGACGTCCCGGACGTCGTACGTGCGGATCACCTTGGTGCTCGCCTGGAGACGGATCACTCCGGCTGCCTCGTCCAGGCGCACTCCCTGCGCCGTCAGCTCGCCCACCGGGTGCCGCAGCAGTGGAGTTTCCGGAGCGGCGGTGCGCCACAGGACCACCTCGCCCTTCCCCAGGGCGACCGCCGTGGCGCCGTCGGCGCTGAAGTCCACACTCGGTTCGTACGCACCGGGCAGCTTGAGCCTGGGCCGCTCCTCGCCGGTCCTGACGTCCCAGGTCCGTACACCACCGGCCACAGGAACGGCCAGCGCCCGTCCGTCCGGGGTGAAGGAAGCCTCCTGGGCCCGGCAGAAGTTCCGGTGGAGGGCGGGCGACCACCGCCTGGGAAGGTCCCGCCCCGTGCGCGTGTCGCGTACGACAAGAGGGCCGTCATCCCCTGAACAGGCCGCAAGGAAACGGTCGTCGTGGCTCATGACGGAGAAAGGCGAACTGCTCGTCGTTGCCGTCCTTCGGACCGTCGCCACGACCTTGTGCCGCCGCACATCCCACACCTGGACGTCGCCCCGGGCCTCGTCCTGGACGATGAACATCCGTCCGCTGGGCGCGAATCTTCCGTCCAGCCCTGTAAGCCCGTTCGTCCCCAGCGGTCGCCCCACGGGTCGTTTGTGCCGCAGGTCCCAGATCTGGAACCCGCGCCCGGTGGCCTGCGCGATCAGCCGCCCGTCCGCACTGACATCCGTGTCGTAGTCGGACTCGCCGAAAGGTCCCGGCCTGTCGTACGTACTGATCCGCCGTTGACCGCTCAACTCCCGGCGTGTCACCCGCCGCCCGGTGGACGTGGTCAGGACGCGGCCGTCCGCGCTGAGGAACCGCGCAGTCGAGGGCGAGACCGCGGCTCCGCCCACGAAGAACGCGTCCTGCTCCCGCTGTGCGGCGGCGCTGCGCACCGCCTCCCGGGTCTCGGGCAGGTCCGCGATCCGCCAGGCGGCCACGCTCAGCCGCATGGATGTGACCGGATCGGACGTACGCAGCGTCTCGGCGACGCCGGCGATCCGCCGCGCCCGGGCCTCGTCGCTCTGCCGCTGACCGTCCCTGTCCTGCTGCCAGGCGACCGCGCCCGCCACCGTCGCGAGACAGAGGAGCAGGGCGAGCGCCGAAAGGAGCACACGGGTGCGGCGCGCGGCACGGGTTTGCTCACGTATGCCCCGTTCGTGGGCAGCGATCCCCGCATCGAGGAACTCACTCTCACGCGCGGTCAGCTCGCCCGCGCCCCTGCTCCCTTCGAACGCCTCCCTCGCCTCCCTGAGCCTCGTTCCCCGGTACAGCGCCCCGGGGTCCCGGTCCAGTTCCTCCCAGGTGTGTGCTGCTCCGGTCAAAGCCCGACGCAGGCGCAGCCGCTCCCTGTCCTCCTCGATCCAGGCCCGCAGCCGGGGCCAGGCTCCGATCAGTGCCTCGTGCGCCAGATCGACCGTCGTACCGTCCACGGTCAGGAGGCGCGCCGCGACCAACCGCTCCAGGACGCCGTCGCAGGCGGGCGGCAATTCGGAGCGGTCGGCGGGGCGTCGAGTGTCCTGAGTGCCGTCGCCCGGCTCCACCATCCGCAGCAGCAGCGTGCGCGCCCGCGCCGCCTCCGTCTCGCTCAGGTGCCCGTAGAGGTCCTCCGCGGTGTGCGCGACAGCGCCGCGCACCCCTCCGATCGCCTCGTACGCCGCCTCTGTCAGCATCCTGCCGCTGCGGCGCCGCCACACTTCGCGCAGCGCGTGAGCCATCAGCGGCAGGCCGCCCGGCTCGTCCGCCACGTCGGCGACGATGCGTGCGGTCAGGGAGCGCTCCACCACGAGCCGTTCGGCCGCGGCCGGTTTGACGATGGCTTCGCGCAGGCGGTCCGGGGACATCGGGCCGACCAGCAGGTTGGCATCGCCCAACGCTTCGGCGAGCCGCCCGTGTTCGGCGCACCGGCCGTAGAAGTCGGCCCGAACCGCGAGGATCACGCGCAGCCGGGTGGTGGGGTCGCGCGCGGTGAGCAACCCGTCGAGAAAGGCGTTCCGTTCCGCCGGGTCGTGGCAGAGCGAGAAGACCTCCTCGAACTGGTCGACCACGAGCAGCGTGTCACCGTCGCCGTCCACCGGTGTGAAGAGGCGGTGGTGGGTCCGGGCAGGCCGCTCCCCCGGGGTCAGGAGGCGGATCGCGGCGGGGCGTGAAGAACCGGTCGACTGCCGCAACGCCGGGATCAGTCCGGCCCGCAATAAGGACGACTTGCCGCTGCCCGACGCGCCGATGACCGCCGCGACGTGCCGCCGGGCCGTGAGCGCCGTCAGCTCGTGCACGAGGTCGTCGCGGCCGAAGAAGCGTGCCCGGTCGTCGGTGCCGAACCGGGCGAGGCCGGGGTAGGGCGACTCGGAGTCGTCCTGGCCGCGCGCGGCATCCTCGGCCACCGTCTCGTACCAGTACCGCTCCCACTCCTCCGGGTCCCCCTCGCAGGCGGCGACGTAGGCGAGCAGCACGGGCAGCGTCGGCAGCCGCTGCCCGGCGGCCGCCGCGGAGAGAGTGGGTGCCGAGTAAGGGACGCGTCGCGCCATCGCGCGGTACGTCGGACCGCCCGCGTCCACACGGAGCTTGCGGAGTCCGTGCGCGAGGCGCTGCACGGGGCCCGCCGTGGGCTCCAACGGCTTCTCACGACGCCCCACTCCGCCCCCCTCTCAGCGCATGCCGACGCCCCCGATCGGCACCTCTCCCCCAACACCGCCCGGCGAAGATCCCGAGCCACGCTAGCAATTGATTGATGCGGGGGGACAGGGCTGCCCATCAATCCGTGCGCCGCTGAACTGGGCTTTCAGGCCCGGTCCTGGGCTCCTCAGGCCCCTTCCGCAGCTCACCCACGGGAGCACGTCATCGCCACCATCCGGTCCACCCTCTCGGACCACGCCAGGCGCTCCGCGCAGCGCGCCCCGTCCACCCCGCCGTCCCGCGCCCGCACACGGCGGGCGACCACCGCCCTGCCGGCGCTGCTCCTGTCGCTCGGCCTCGGCCTGTGGGGCATCCGTCGCGGCGGCGCCATGTGGCGGGACGAAGCGGTGACGTACGAGGTATCGCGGCGCGGTCTCTCCGATCTCTGGCACACGCTGGGCAACGCGGACGCCGTGCACGGTCTGTACTACCTCTTCATGCACGGCCTGTTCCGGCTCACGGGCGGCGCCGACCCCTTGCTCGTCATGCGGGTCCCCTCCGTCCTCGCCATGAGCGCCGCGGCCGCCGGTGTGGCGCTGCTGGGCAGGCGGCTCGCGGGGCCGCGTGCGGGACTGCTCGGCGGCCTCGCGTTCGCTGTGTTCCCGCTGATGCAGCGCTTCGCTCAGGAAGGCCGCTCATACGCCGCGGTCTGCGCGCTGGTCGTCTGGGCGACACACGCTCTGCTGGACGCCGTCACGGCCGAGAAGTGTCGTACGAGACGCTTGTGGTGCCGCTACGCGGTACTGATGCTGGTGGCCTGCGTGCTGCACGAGTTCGCGGTGTTCGCCCTCGCCGGGCACGCGCTGGCGCTTCCCCCTGCGGCACGCCGGAAGTGGGCCATGGCCGCGGGCGTGGTGGTCGTGGGACTCGCGCCGCTCGCCGTGCTGAGCCGGCGACAGCAAGCACAGGTGGCCTGGCTCTCGTTCGATCCTCGCCAGTACGCGGCGACGCTCGGCGTGTGCCTGTTCGGTGTGGGGTGTGCCGTGCTCCTCACAAGGCTGATGCCTCGCGGTCCGCAAGCATCGAACGGGCTCGTCCGGGTGGCGCTGCCCCTGCTGGTCGCCCCGACCGGTCTGCTGATGCTTCTCACACCCGTCAAGCCCCTCTTCGTGGACCGCTACGTCCTGTACGGCTGGGCCGGTCTCGCTCTGCTCCTCGGGGCTCTGCTGGACCGCATCCTGCGCGGCAGCCGCATGCACCGCGCGGTCGCCGCCGTGGCCGTGGGGGCCGCTCTCGCCTCGCTGATCCCGTCGGCAGTACACCTGCGGACCCCCGAGAGCCGCATCGACAACGCCACCGCCGCCGCGCACGCCATCCGGATCGCCGGTCGCCCGGGGGACGCGGTGGTGTACCTGCCCTCCCGCCGAAGGGCGTGGACTCTGCCGTCACCCCGTGCCGTCGAGGGACTGCGCGACCTGGCACAGGACCGCGGCCCGGCCGCCTCGCACACCCTGTACGGCACGGAGGTGCCCGCGCACGTCATCGAAGCCCGAATGAGCGCGGAGCCGAGGATCGTCCTGGTCACCGACCCATCGGGCAGGACCGCCGACACGATCGACCAGGAAACGGTGAAACACCGTGTCATTCGGGACCGCTTCAAAATGTGCCGGTCATGGCACACGCGCGGGGCGCGCGTCACTCTCTACGCGCGCCCCGGCCTCTGCTGATGCCTGCCGTTCCCCTATCCCCGGGTTTCGCCTCCCCGGGTTTCGTCCTTGACCGCCACATGCACCGTCTGCGCCGTCAGCAGGAACAGATCGGGGCGCCGGTGGAGGCTCTGTGGGTCGGCCGGGTCCAGGAGGCGGTCGAACATGGCCATGTCGTCCGGGCCGAGGCGTTCCGACTGCATTTCGCGGCGGCGGGTGAACTCCTGCACCACGTGGGCGCGGGCGTCGTCCGAGAGGGGGGCGGGCAGGTCGAGGAGGAAGCTGCGGGTGGCCTCGTAGCGCAGGCCGGCGGCGGTGAGGAGGGCCGGCCAGTCCTCCGTCGCGCCCTTCGAACCGTCGAGGCCCTCGCGCATTCCGGCGAACCACTCCTCGTCGGCCGCCTCCAGGCGGGAGAGGAGGCCGGGGCGGCCGAAGCCGATGTCGCGGGGCAGGTAGCGGGCGGTCAGGCCGCCTTCGAGGAGGGCGATGGCGCCGCCGGGCGCGAGGCGGCCGGCGAGTGCGGTGAGCGCGGCGCCCTGGTCGCCGACGTGGTGCAGGGACTTGCACAGCCACAGCAGGTCCGCCTCGGGCACGTCGTCGATGGCGTCAGGGAGCGCGGCACGCACCGTGTCGAAGCGGTCGGTGAGGCCTTCGTCGGCGGCGCGTTCGCGGGCCCGCGCGAGGAGCGCCTCCTCGGGGTCCGCCGCGACGATCCGCGCCTTGGGGAACGCCTCGGCCAGTACGAAGGAGACGGCGCCCGGGCCGCTGCCGACGTCGACGACGACGCCCGGGTCCGGGGCCCAGCGCGTGAGCCAGGACGCCACCTCGCCGTACATCGGCGCCGCGACGCGGGCGTAGCGCTCCAGCATGGCGCCCATGGCCGACCAGTCCATGTCGTCGTGGCTGTGGGTGTGGGTGTGGGTGTGGCCATGGTTGTGGCCGTGGCCTTGCCCGTGGCCCTCGCCGTGACCGTCGTGATGCCCCATCGTCTTGTGCCGCCTTCCGGTTCGCCGTCCGCGCGTGGGAGCGGGACTGTGTGGACGGGACCAGCCTGCTCCCGGTTTCCGGTTTTCGACGAGCGGTTTTGCCGCTATCGCAAAAACTCACCCCGAGTGCGCGTGCGCGAGTGCGGGTGCGGGCCCGGTCAGCGTCGTTTGCGGTACGCGCGGAGCGTGAAGCGCGGGTCCGGGCGTGGCACGTCCTGGTCCGGGAGCTCCGCGAGGCGGGCGGCGAGCCGCGCGGCCAGCGGTCCGTCGGGCGGGATGCTGGTGAACCAGCCGCGCCGCAGGTCGTCGACCGTGGAGCGGGGCGTGCGGCCCTGCCCGTGGCCGCGGAACCGCGCCCGCCCGGCCGGCGTGAGACCGTGCTCGGCGGCGTAGGCGTCGACGGCCTCGACCCGGTCGACCGCGAGCCGCACCGGGCGCGGCGCGAGCACGGCGTCGATGTCGCTGCGCACGTCGTGCGAGGCGGCCTTGTCCACGGTGGTGACGTAGATGCCGCCGGGCCGCAGCACCCGCGCGCACTCGGCGACGACCGACGACGTCTCCTCGGGCCCCGAGAGGAGATGCAGCAGCCATACGGTGGTGACGGCGTCGAACGACGCGTCGGGGAACGGGAGTCGGCGGCTGTCGCCGAGCACGATGGCGCCGGGGACGCGGTCCGCGGCCATCCGGGCCATGCGGTACGCGGCGTCCACCCCGGTCACCCGCAGCCCCGGCCGCTCGGCGAGGCGGCGGGTGACCAGGCCGGTGCCGCAGGCGACATCGAGGAGTGTGCCGGTGTCGGCCGGCATGAGGCCGAGGACCGCTTCGGCGGCGGCAGCGGCGCGGGGTTCGCCGCCGCGCGAGGCGTCGTACCGGTCGGCCTCCTTGCTGTAGTCCAGCATCGGCGGTCAGCCCGCCCCGTGCGCGGGCGCCAACTCCCGCACTCTGCGCGCGAGTTCGAAGTCGAGTTCGGTGAGCGCGCCGCCCGCGCTGTGCGTGTGCACGGTGAGCGTGACGGTGTTGTAGCCGAGGGTCAGGTCGGAGTGGTGGCCGAGCTCCTCCTGCGTCCGCGCGATGTGGACGACGAGTCCGGTCGCCGCGAAGTGCGAGCCGAGCCGGTAGGAGCGGGTGAGCCTGCCCGCCTCCAGGGACCAGCCGGGCAGCTCCGCGAGGCGGTCCTCGATCTCCTTCTGCGAGAGCGGTTCGGGCGGCATGGGCCACGCTCCTTCCGTGAAGCCTTCCGTGAAGTCGGTCTTCGCCTCACCCTGCCACAAATTGTTTCGATTACCTTCTACGTATGACAACCGCCGCGCCCGCCAAGGGGAGCACCAGAGGCAAGGCCAAGGGACAGACGGAGAACACGGGGAAGACCGTCGCGAGCGGCACCGGAGTGGGTCCGCTGCTGCGCGGCTGGCGCGAGCGGCGCCGGGTGAGCCAGCTGGAGCTGGCCCTGCGCGCCGACTCCTCCGCGCGGCACATCAGCTTCGTCGAGACGGGCAGGTCGCGCCCGAGCGAGGAGTTCCTGCTGCGCATCGCCGACCACCTCGACGTGCCGGTGCGGGAGCGCAACTCGCTGCTCCTGGCGGCCGGTTACGCTCCCCGGTTCCGGGAGACCTCGCTGGACGACCCCGCCATGGGCACGCTGCGCGAGGGCCTCGAACAGCTCCTGGCGGGCTACGAGCCCTATCCGGCGCTGGTGGTCGACGCGGCGTACGACGTCGTCGCGGCGAACCGCGGCATCTCGATGATGCTCGACGGCGTTCCCGGGCATCTGCTGGAGCCGCCCCTGAACGCGATGCGGCTGACGCTCCACCCGGAGGGCCTGGCGCCCCGGATCCGCAATCTGCGGGAGTGGCGGGGACACCTGCTGCACCAGATGGAGCGGCAGATCGCGTTGCAGCGTTCGGACGCGCTGCGGGCGGTCTACGAGGAGGTGGCGGCGTATCCGGTGGCGGATCCCGGCGTCGACGCCTTCGAGGCGGGGGCGGAGGTGCCGTACTTCGCGCTGCCCCTGCGGATCGAGCACGACGGGCACGTGCTGTCCTTCATCTCGTCGATCTCGACGTTCAACACGCCGATGGACGTGACGGTCGCCGAGCTGGCCATCGAGACGCTGCTCCCGGCCGACCCGGCGACGTCGAAGTACCTCCAGGCGCACATGTCCTAGACGTGCGTGGCCGTGGCCGTGGCCGTCAGGGCTTGAGCGCCCGCAGCGCCGCGTACTGAAGCGCCGCGAAGCCGCCGACGGTCGCGGCCTGGAGCGGGATCCAGACCGCTCCGGCCGTGCTGGGCGAGAGCCAGCCGACGAGGGCGACGACACTGGCCACCGCCCAGAGGGCGTTCGCCTCGACGACCGCCCGCACGGCGAGCTTGGGCGGGCTCTTGCGCCAGGCGAGGGAGCCGACGCCCGCGCCGAACAGGGTGAGGAAGACGCCGAGGCCGAGGAGCAGCCCGGAGTCGACGCCGAGGAAGTCGCCGAGGGGGCCCGAGGCGGCGGCGTACGCGATGCCGTTGCCGGCGGTCACGACCGCGTCCAGGCCGAGGAAGCGGCGCAGCATCGTGGTCGGGTCGGTGGTGCGGGCGAGCGCGGCGAGCGGGTACGTGGACGTGGCCATGGCGGATGCCTCCCAGCGGGGACGGTTTTCGGGTGCCGGGTCCGGTGCGGAGTGCGCAGTGCGCCGGACCCTTTCGGGCGCCGGATCCGGTGCGCAATGCGCACCGCCGGACCGTTTCGCGGTGCCGGACCCGGTCCGGAGTGCGCCGGACCGGATCCGGTGGCATCACTCTGTCGCGCCCGCGCCGACCGGTCGATTACGTCACGGGTAATGCCGCGCGGCCGCCCTGCGCCCCGTCACAAGTAATGCCGCGCGGCCGCCCTGCGCCCCGTCACGGGTAATGCCGCGCGGGCCGCCCGGCAACCCGTACGGCCGACGCCGACGGGTGCGCCGCCGGTCCCGCCCCTACGTTCGGGGGAGGCAGACCTAGGGAGCGCCACGGTGACAGAGACGACCGAGCCCGCCGCCGCCCTGCTGCGGGCGGGCAGGTTCTTCCGGCGCGGCACCGCCGCCCCCGACCTGCACAGCGTCCGGCTGACGGGCGGCCGGGACGCGGACGCCTTCTACCGGGACCGGTGGAGCCACGACAAGGTCGTGAACTCGACGCACGGCGTGAACTGCACCGGCTCCTGCCGCTGGAAGGTGTACGTCAAGGACGGCATCATCACCTGGGAGTCGCAGGCCACCGACTATCCGAGCGTCGGCCCCGACCGCCCCGAGTACGAACCGCGCGGCTGCCCGCGGGGCGCCGCGTTCTCCTGGTACACGTACTCCCCCACGCGCGTGCGCTACCCGTATGTGCGCGGTGTCCTCATCGACATGTACCGGGAGGCGAAGGCGCGCCTGAAGGACCCGGTGCTCGCGTGGGCGGACATCCAGGGCGACCCGGAGCGCCGCCGGACGTACCAACAGGCGCGCGGCAAGGGCGGGTTGGTGCGGGCGACCTGGGACGAGGCCGTCGAGATCATCGCGGCCGCGCACGTGCACACGATCAGGACGCACGGCCCCGACCGGGTCGCGGGCTTCTCCCCCATTCCCGCGATGTCGATGGTGTCGCACGCGGCCGGCGCCCGCTTCATGAGCCTCATCGGCGCGCCGATGCTCTCCTTCTACGACTGGTACGCGGACCTGCCGGTCGCCTCGCCGCAGGTCTTCGGCGACCAGACCGACGTGCCGGAGTCGGGTGACTGGTGGGACGCCGCGTATCTGATGATGTGGGGCTCCAATGTGCCGGTGACCAGGACGCCCGACGCCCACTGGATGGCGGAGGCGCGCTACCGGGGCCAGAAGGTCGTCGTGGTGGCGCCCGACTACGCCGACAACGCCAAGTTCGCCGACGAGTGGCTGCATCCGCATCCGGGCACCGACGGGGCGCTGGCGATCGCGATGGGGCACGTCGTCCTCAAGGAGTTCTTCGTCGACCGGCGGACGGAGTTCTTCACGGACTACGTCCGCCGGTTCACCGACCTGCCGTTCCTGGTGACGCTCACCGAGCGCGACGGCGCGTACGTGCCCTCGAAGTTCCTGCGCGCCACCGACCTCGGTGACGCGGGAGAGGGCGGCGACTGGAAGACGGCGGTGCTCGACGCGAAGACCGGCCGGCCGGCCGTGCCGAACGGCTCGCTGGGCTTCCGCTGGACCGACTCCGGCAAGGGCAGGTGGAATCTGGAGCTCGGCGACATCGAGCCGCTCCTGACCCTCCAGGGCTCGGCGGTCGCGGCGGGTATCGAGGTGCTGCTGCCCCGGTTCGACACCGAGGGCGGCACGCACGGGCAGGGCCGCGGCGAGGTCGTGCGGCGCGGGGTTCCCGCCACCCGGCTCGGCGGGCAGGACGGGCCGCTGGTCACCACGGTCTTCGATCTGCTGCTCGCGCAGTACGGCGTCGGGCGCGAGGGGCTGCCGGGCACGTGGCCCACGTCGTACGAGGACGCCTCCCAGCCCGGCACGCCCGCCTGGCAGGAGGTCCACACCTCCGTCCCCGCCGCCAAGTGCGTGCGGATCGCCCGCGAGTTCGCCGCGACGGCCGAGAAGTCGCACGGCCGCTGCATGATCCTCATGGGGGCGGGGACCAACCACTGGTTCCACTCCGAGACGATCTACCGCGCCTTCCTCGCGCTGCTCCAGCTCACCGGCTGCCAGGGCCGCAACGGCGGCGGCTGGGCGCACTACGTCGGGCAGGAGAAGTGCCGTCCGAACACCGGCTGGGCCACGCTCGCGAGCGCCAACGACTGGAGCAGGCCACCGCGGCAGATGATCGGCACCGCGTACTGGTTCCTCAACACCGACCAGTGGCGTTACGACAGGTTCGCGGCGGACGTGCTCGCCTCACCGCTGGGCGAGGGCCGCTTCGCGGGTCTGACGGGCGCCGACTGCCTGGCCCTTTCGGCGCGGACCGGCTGGATGCCCTCGTACCCGACGTTCGACCGCAACCCCCTGGACCTCGCCGCGACGACGGACGACCCGGTGGCCAACGTCGTCGACGAACTCAAGGCGGGCACCCTCAAGTTCGCCTGCGAAGACCCGGACGCCCCCGAGAACTGGCCGCGCGTCCTGACGCTGTGGCGCGCCAACCTCCTCGGCTCGTCCGCCAAGGGCGCCGAGTACTTCACGAAGCACCTGCTGGGCACGCACTCGTCGCTGCGGGCGGCGGAGGCGGACCCGCACGAGCGCCCGTCCACGGTCGCGTGGCGGGCCGAGGCGCCCGAGGGCAAGCTCGACCTGCTCGTCTCCCTGGACTTCCGCCAGACGTCGTCGACGCTGCTCTCCGACGTCGTACTGCCCGCCGCCACCTGGTACGAGAAGCACGACCTGTCGACCACGGACATGCACCCCTACGTGCACTCCTTCACCCCGGCCGTCGACCCGCCCTGGCAGGCCCGCACCGACTTCGACACGTTCCGCGCCATCGCCGACCGGCTCAGCGAGCTGGCCGTCGGCCACCTGGGTGTGCGCAAGGACGTCGTCGCCACCGCGCTCCAGCACGACACGCCGGGCGAGACCGCGCAGCCCGGCGGGGTCGTCCTGGACTGGCGCAAGGGCGAGTGCGAGCCGGTGCCGGGCAGGACGATGCCGAACCTGGCGGTCGTGGAGCGCGACTACACCGCGATCGGCGCGAAGTTCGCCGCGCTCGGCCCGCTCGTGGAGACGCTGGGGCTGCCGGTGAAGGGCATCACCTTCCACCCCGGTCAGGAGGTCGAGGAGCTGCGCGAGCGCAACGGCGTCGTGCGCGCCGGGCCCGCGGCCGGCCGCCCCGCCCTGGACACCGCGGTGAAGGCCGCCAACACCATCCTCGCGCTGTCCGGCACGACGAACGGACGCCTCGCCACCCAGGGCTTCCACACCCTGGAGGAACGCACCGGCCAGGAGATGGCGCACCTGGCCGCCGAGCACGAGGGCAAACGCATCACCTACGCCGACACGCAGGCCGCGCCCGTGCCGGTGATCACGTCGCCCGAGTGGAGCGGCAGCGAGGCGGGCGGGCGCAGATACACGGCGTTCACGCTCAACACGGAGCATCTGAAGCCCTGGCACACGCTCACCGGCCGCCAGCACTTCTTCATCGACCACGACTGGATGCACGAGCTGGGCGAGGCGCTGCCCGTCTACCGGCCGCCGCTGGACATGAACCGGCTCTTCGGCGAGCCGCGGCTCGGCTCGGACGGCGAACGCGAGGTGACGGTCCGTTACCTCACGCCGCACAACAAGTGGTCGATCCACTCCGAGTATCAGGACAACCTCTTCATGCTCTCCCTCTCGCGCGGCGGCCAGTGCGTCTGGATGGCGCCGCAGGACGCGGAGGCGATCGGCGTGCGGGACAACGACTGGATCGAAGCCGTCAACCGGAACGGCGTGGTGGTGGCGCGTGCGATCGTCTCGCACCGCATGCCGGCCGGCACGGTCTACATGCACCACGCCCAGGAACGCACCGTGAACGTCCCCAGGGCGGAGACCACCGGCAAGCGTGGCGGCATCCACAACTCCCTGACCCGTCTGATCCTCAAGCCCTCCCATCTCATCGGCGGCTACGCGCAGTTGTCGTGGGCGTTCAACTACCTCGGCCCGACGGGCAACCAGCGGGACGAGGTGACGGTCATCCGCCGTCGCAGCCAGGAGGTCGCGTACTGATGACCCGTGACGCAGGAACTATCGGACGCTGTATGGCGCAGATCGCGATGGTGATGAACCTCGACAAGTGCATCGGGTGTCACACCTGCTCGGTCACCTGCAAGCAGGCGTGGACCAACCGCGACGGCATGGAGTACGTCTGGTTCAACAACGTCGAGACCCGGCCCGGCCAGGGCTACCCGCGCCGCTACGAGGACCAGGAGAAGTGGCGCGGCGGCTGGGAGCTGAACAAGCGCGGCGCGCTGAAGCTGAAGAACGGCGGCCGGATCAAGTCGCTCCTGGAGATCTTCTCCAACCCGAAGCTTCCCGAGATCAAGGACTACTACGAGCCCTGGACGTACGAGTACCGGAACCTCACCGACGCCCCGCTCGGCGACGACTACCCGGTGGCCGAACCCCGCTCCCTGATCAGCGGCAAACCCATGAAGATCGAGTGGTCGTCGAACTGGGACGACAACCTCGGCGGCGCCACCGAGCACGGCGACCTCGACCCGATGGTCGCCAGGACCCGCCAACAGGTCGCGGACAAGGTGAAGTTCACCTTCGAGCAGACCTTCATGTTCTATCTGCCCCGCATCTGCGAGCACTGCCTCAACCCGTCCTGTGTGGCGTCCTGTCCGTCCGGCGCGATGTACAAGCGGTCGGAGGACGGCATCGTCCTCGTCGACCAGGACCACTGCCGGGGCTGGCGCAAGTGCGTGACCGGCTGCCCGTACAAGAAGGTCTACTTCAACCACCGCACCGGCAAGGCCGAGAAGTGCACGCTGTGCTATCCGCGCGTCGAGGTCGGGCTGCCGACCGTCTGCTCGGAGACGTGCGTGGGCCGGCTGCGCTATCTCGGCGTGATCCTGTACGACGCCGACAAGGTGACGGCCGCCGCGTCCGAGCCCGACGAACGCAAGTTGTACGAGGCCCAGTTGGGTGTCTTCCTCGACCCCGAGGACCCCGAGGTGCGGCGCGCGGCGGAGCGGGACGGGATCTCGTACGACTGGATCGAGGCGGCGCGCCGCTCCCCCGTGCACGCGCTGATCAGCACGTACAAGGTGGCGCTCCCGCTGCACCCGGAGTACCGCACCATGCCGATGGTCTGGTACATCCCGCCGCTCTCCCCGGTGGTCGACGCGCTGACGGAGACCGGCCACGACGGCGAGGACCTGGGCAATCTCTTCGGCGCCATCGACACGCTGCGCATCCCCCTCGAATACCTCGCGGAGATCTTCACCGCCGGGGACGTGGGGCCCGTGCGGGCCTCGCTGGAGAAGCTGGCCGCGATGCGGGCCCACATGCGGGCCATCAACCTCGGCGACCCGCCGGACGGTTCGACCGCGGCGGCGGTGGGGATGTCGGGCCAGGAGATCGAGGAGATGTACCGGCTGCTCGCGATCGCGAAGTACGAGGAGCGGTACGTCATCCCGACCGCGGCGGTCGCCGACGCGCGGCGCCTGGAGGAGTCCGCGCTGCCCGAGGGCTCGGACTCGTGCAGCCTCGACTTCGAGGGCGGTCCCGGGATGGGCGGCGACGGGCCGTTCGGCCAGGACTCCGGTCGCAGGCAGCTGCCGCTCGTCACCATCGAGAACTTCCACACGCTGCGGGCCAGGCAGACCACCGACGAGCAGCCGAGCGCGGTCGAGAAGGCCCACGCGCCCCAGGAGGACGAGACGTGACCCGGCACGCGGTGCTGTACCAGGCGGCGGCGCTCTGCCTGGCCTATCCGGACGACGAGTTCCGCGCGCGGCTGCCGCTGCTGCGGGAAGCCGCGCCCGCGGAGCTGCACGGCTTCCTGGAGTACGCCTCGGCCGCCTCGCCCCGCGAGCTCGCCGCGCACTACGTCCAGGTCTTCGACTTCAAGAACCGCCACAGCCTGTATCTGAGCTGGTGGCGGGAGGGCGACACCCGGCGGCGCGGCATGGCCCTGGTCCGCTTCAAGGAGGTCTACCGCGCGCACGGCCTGGAGTTCACCGGCGAGGAGCTGCCTGACTTCCTGCCCGCGGTCCTGGAGTTCTCGGCGCACGCGGGCCCGCTCCTCCTGAACGAGCACCGCGGCGGCCTGGAGCTGCTGCGGATCGCGCTCGCCGACCACGGCACCCCGTACGCGTCCGTCGTCGAGGCGGTGTGCGCGACGCTGCCGGGCCCCTCGCCGAAGGACCGTGCGGAGGCGCTGGCCCTCGCCCGCTCGGGGCCGCCGCGCGAGGACGTCGGCCTCCAGCCCTTCGCACTCGTCGGGGAGGCCCCTTCATGAAGACGCTGCTGTGGGGTGTGCTCCCCTACCTGGCCTTCGTCCTGCTCGTCGCGGGCACGGTCTGGCGCTACCGCTACGACAAGTTCGGCTGGACGACCCGCTCCTCCCAGGTCTACGAGTCCAAGCTCCTGAACATCGCCTCACCGATGTTCCACTACGGCATCCTCTTCGTGCTCGTGGGCCATCTGGTCGGGCTGTTCCTGCCGGAGTCGTGGACCGAGAAGGCGGGCGTGAGCGAACACACGTACCACCTGTTCTCGCTGTACGGCGGCACGGCGGCCGGTGTGCTCCTGGTCCTCGGCATCCTGCTGCTGCTGTACCGGCGGCGGACCAACACGCCGGTGTTCCGGGCCACGACCGCCAACGACAAGCTGATGTACCTGGTGCTGTTCGCGGCGATCGTGCTCGGCATGGTGGCGAAGCTGATGCACTCGTCCGGCGACGGCTACGACTACCGCACGTCCATCGCGCCGTGGGCGCGCAGCCTGTTCACGCTCCAGCCGGACATCGACCGGATGACGGGCGTGCCGCTGCTGTACGAGATCCACGCGGTGGTCGGGATGGTGCTGTTCGCGCTGGTGCCGTTCACCCGGCTCGTCCACATGTTCAGCGCCCCGCTCCAGTACCTCTTCCGTCCGTACGTGGTCTACCGCAGCCGGGACCCGAAGCGGCTGGGCGCGCGGCCGGAGCGGCGGGGCTGGGAGCGGACGGGGTCGTGACCCCCGTCCGCCCCCACAGCGCCTATCGGCCGCCGCCCTTGTCCCCGTCGCCCTTCTCTCCGGCGGGCTTGTCCTCCTCGTCCACGATCTCCGCGTCCACCACTCCCTCCTCGGCGGGGGCTTCCGCGGCCGTCTCCTGCTGGGCTCCCCCGCCGGAGTCCGCGTACATCGCCTGGCCCATCTTCTGGCTGACCGCGGCGAGCTTCTCCGCGCCGGCGCGCAGGGCCGCCGTGTCGTCCGCCCGGTTCTTCAACAGGCCCTTCAACTCGTCGGACACCGACTCCACTTCGGTCCTGGTGTCCGCCGGCACCCGCTCGCCGTTCTCGCGCAGGAACCGCTCCGTCTGGTAGACGAGCTGCTCCGCCTGGTTGCGGACCTCGGCCGCCTCACGGCGTTTGCGGTCCTCCTCCGCGTGCTCCTCGGCCTCCCGCACCATGCGGTTGATGTCGTCCTTGGGCAGCGCGGAACCGCCGGTCACCGTCATGCGCTGCTCGCGCCCGGTGGCCTGGTCCTTCGCCGAGACATGCATGATTCCGTTGGCGTCGATGTCGAAGGTGACCTCGATCTTCGGAACGCCGCGCGGCGCGGGCGGCAGGCCTGTCAGGTCGAAGACGCCGAGCTTCTTGTTGTACGCGGCGATCTCCCGCTCGCCCTGGAAGACCTGGATGCCGACCGAGGGCTGGTTGTCCTCGGCGGTGGAGAAGGTCTCCGAACGCCGGGTGGGAATCGTGGTGTTGCGCTCGATGAGCTTCGTCATGATGCCGCCCTTGGTCTCGATGCCGAGGGAGAGCGGTGTCACGTCGAGCAGGAGCACGTCCTTCACGTCGCCGCGGATGACTCCGGCCTGGAGCGCCGCGCCGAGCGCGACGACCTCGTCGGGGTTGACGCCCTTGTGCGGATCCTTGCCGGTGAGCTCCCTGACCAGGTCGGTCACCGCGGGCATCCGCGTGGAGCCGCCGACCAGGATGACGTGGTCCACGGCGGAGAGCTGGACGCCCGCGTCCCGCACCGCCTGGTGGAAGGGCTCCTTGCAGCGGTCCAGCAAGTCGGCCGTCAGCTCCTGGAACTGAGCGCGTGTCAGTTTTTCGGCCAGGTGCAGCGGGCCTTCCGCGGAGGCGGTGATGTAGGGCAGGTTGATGTCCGTCTCGCTCGACGAGGACAGCTCGATCTTCGCCTTCTCGGCGCCCTCACGCAGCCGCTGGAGCGCCATCTTGTCCTTGCCGAGGTCCACGCCGTGCCCGTTCTTGAACTGCCGCACCAGGTATTCGACGATCCGCTGGTCCCAGTCGTCGCCGCCGAGCTGCGTGTCGCCGTTGGTGGCCTTCACCTCGATGACGCCCTCGCCCATCTCCAGGAGCGAGACGTCGAAGGTGCCGCCGCCGAGGTCGAAGACGAGGACGGTCTGGTCGTCGCCCTTGTCGAGGCCGTAGGCGAGGGCCGCCGCGGTGGGTTCGTTGATGATGCGCAGGACGTTGAGCCCCGCGATCTCACCGGCCTCCTTGGTGGTCTGGCGCTGGGTGTCGTCGAAGTACGCGGGCACGGTGACCACCGCGTCGGTGACGTCCTCGCCGAGATAGGACTCGGCGTCGCGCTTCAGCTTTTGCAGGACGCGCGCGGAGAGCTCCTGCGCGGTGTAGCGGGTGCCGTCCACGGAGCCGCTCTCCGGGAAGCGCCAGCCGCCGTCGCCCATGTGGCGTTTGACGGAGCGCGCGGTGCGCTCCACGTTGGTGACCGCCTGCCGCTTGGCGACCTCACCCACCAGGACGTCGCCGTTCTTCGCGAAGGCGACGACGGAGGGTGTGGTGCGCGCGCCCTCCGCGTTGGCGACGACGGTGGGCTCACCGCCCTCCAGCACGGCCACCACTGAATTCGTCGTCCCGAGATCGATCCCGACCGCACGTGCCATGGTCCAGTCCCTTCCGCCGCGAGCTCACGTCCCCCGTTTCCCGGTCTACTCCGTTCTCCATCACAAAACTTGAGCGGGTCGATGTCAATGCCGCACGCGACAATGCCGCCACCCCGACAGGGGCGGCGGCACTGTCAACTGCGGCTTTCTCAGGCCAGCTTGGCCGAAAGCGTGATGGTCGTGCCCGTCAGGGCCTGGCTCACCGGGCAGCCGTCCTTGGCCTTCTCGGCGGCCTCGACGAAGGCGGCCTCGTCGATGCCGGGCACGACGCCCTCGACGGTGAGGTGGATGCCGGTGATGCCCGTGCCGGGCTGGAGGGTCACGTCGGCGGAGGTGGTGAGCCGGGTGGGCGGGTTGCCGGCACCGGTCAGGGTGTGCGACAGGGCCATGGAGAAGCAGCTGGAGTGCGCGGCGGCGATGAGCTCCTCCGGGCTGGTCTTGCCGTTCGCCTCCTCGGCGCGCGACGGCCAGGACACCGCCTGCTCCCCGATGCCGGAGGAGTCGAAGGTGACGGTGCCCGAGCCCTCCGCCAGAGAGCCTTCCCAGACGGTGTGCGCGGAGCGAGTGGTAGCCACGATGTGTTCCCTTCAGTGCGGATCCGTGATCGGATTTTCCGTTGCCACCATCCGATCACACTCCGGACGAAAACGGGGCGCGCGGTCGCCACGCACGGCGTGCGATGGCCGAAGCGGCCCGCTCAGGGCTTCCTCGCCACCGCCCCGTACATCGCGATCGCCCCGTCGTCGATGCCGTCCTGCAAGGGGCCGGGACGCCACTTGTGCACCTGGGTGACGCCCGGAGCCAGGAGGTCCAGGCCCTCGAACAGGGCGGTGGCGGCGGGGAGGTCGCGCAGCGCCATGGGCATGCCCTGCCGCTCGTACTCCTCGGCCACGCGGCCGACCTCCTCCGGCGCGAAGTCGGCGGTGCCGATCGTCATGGCGAGGAAGCTGCCCGACGGGAGCGGCTCCAGCAGGCGCCGCACGAGACGCCGGTCGTCCGGCGGCAGGATGAAGTGCAGTATGCCGATGACCATCAGGCCGACCGGCTCGTCCAGATCCACCAGGGCACGGAACTCGGGGCTGTCCAGGATGGCGTCCGGATCGTGCATGTCGGCGTCGACATAGGCGGTCGCCCCCTCCGGCGAGCTCTGGAGCAGGGCGCGGGCGTGGGCCAGGACGATCGGGTCGTTGTCGACGTAGACCACGCGGGACTCCGGTGCCACGCCCTGCACCACCTCGTGCAGGTTGGGGGCGGTGGGCAGGCCGGTGCCGATGTCGAGGAACTGCCGTACACCGTGCTCCTGGGCGAGGAACCGCCCGGCACGGTGCATGAACCGCCGGTTCTCCAGCATGTGCACGGGCAGCGCCGGCCAGTGCCTGCACATGGCGTCGCCCGCCTCGACGTCGACGAGGTAGTGATCCTTGCCGCCCAGGATGTAGTCGTACACCCGCGCCGAATGCGCCGTCGAGGTGTCGATCCGATCCTCTGCGCTGTGCATGGGCAACTCCGCTTCTCACCGGTGACATTGAACTGTGAACGGTATGCCCGGCCGGAAAGCGACCGACGCGATGTCGCCACGGCGGATACGAGCCGCCCGGCGCCCGGCCGGCACCGGGGAGATGTTCGAGCAGGGTGTGCAGGTACGCGTCGCCCGATACGAACACGTTGTGTGGGCCGCCGCGCCACAGGGGCTTCTGAGGTGCGGGAACAGGCACGTGGCGGGGGTCCTATGGCCGGAATGGCAACTGGGCAAGGCACGCCCGCGGTGACACTTTGAGGCCCCCTCGCGGACGACGGCGAGGAGATCCTCTCAGGGGGTAGGGCCATGCGCATCAACTACTCGGACCGCGGTCCGTCGCCACTCGAACCGGAGAAGCCCGGAGCGGCGGGTGACCGGGACTCGACCTTCGGCTGGTGGGGCGCCTTCAGCATCCAGAAGTTCGTCAACCAGTCGCCGCTGTACCACACGCACGCCGACGCCACCGGCTGGCTGGCGTACCTCCAGCAGTTCTACGACCGCAACTTCTGGTTCGCCGACGGCGGCGCGCAGGTGTGGGCGTACGAGGAGACGTACGACAACTGGCAGGACCGCTACGGCATGGACGCCGTCTGCGCCGTCTACCACTCCGGCCACGGCGGCATGGACGGCAACGGCGTGTTCTTCGCGCCGCTCGGCGCCGCCTGGGACGGGCGCAGCGACGCCGTCTCCAACCGGATGGCGCTCGGCAACGAGAAGGCCAACTACGTCTTCTGGTCGACCTGTGACTCGCTGAAGGTCACCGGCGGGCACTCGCCGATCCGCACCTGGGCCGGGCCCAACATCGGCTTCCGGATGATCTTCGGGTTCGAGACGGTCAGCATCGACAGCCCGGACTACGGCAAGAAGTTCTGGGAGAAGTGGCGGGCCGGACAGACCTTCTGCGACGCCTGGCTCAACGCCAGCTGGGACATCTACCACGGCCAGGCGCCGTCGGTGTGTGCGGTCGGCGCCACCCAGGCCGAGGCCACCAACCGCCTCAACACCGAGCGGAACTTCTTCCGCGAGCACGTGCCGGACAACTGGTACGCGTGGCGCTGGTACTACGCGCGCGAAGGCGTCCGGGAGGCGCTGACCCGGCTGCCCGGGCAGCAGCAGATCGTCCAGCTGGCGCCCCGCGACCCGAGCGCCGAGCTCGGCAGGCTGGGGCAGCTGGCCGACTTCCCGTCGGCGGCGCTCCAGGAGGTGCAGGTCGACGAGCTCGGCGTGCTCAACGCGACCTCCGGGGACCGCGTCGTCTCCACCGGTCCCGAGGGCGTCCGCTGGGTCAGGCTCGCCGAGCCCAACCACCGCAACACCCAGCAGCTGCCCACCGAGCGGGCGATCGAGGCGGCCCGCACGGTCGCCGAGCGGTACGCCGAGGGCGCCGAGCTGGTCGTCGACAGCGTGCACGACCTGATGCAGAACTCCGGGACGAAGGACGGCTCCGAGGTCGGGCGCCCGGTGACGCTGCAAACACACGTGACGTTCCGGCAGGTCTTCGACGGCGTGCCCGTCATCACGCCGGGGCGCGGCCTGATCCGCGTCGGGCTCGACAACGACGGCACCGCCGTCCAGGCCGAGATCGCCACCCGCCGGACCACCGGCAGCACGCGCGAGCCGAGCACCGAGATCTCACCGCCGTCGCCCAAGGGCGGCAAGGCCGCGGCGGCGCCGCTGGAGCGCGACCCGCGCAAGGCGCTCGACGCGGCGCAGCGCAAACTCCTCGCGCAGCTCGCCACGGTCACCGCCGACGACCCGGCACAGGCCGCGACGGCGGCCCGGGCGCCCCAGGTCAGCGACGTCCCCGGCACCTTCGAGGTCGGCTATGAGCTGGAGGGCAACGAGGCGTACCCCGCGGCCCGCAAGCTGATCGAGATCGGCTCGCCGGGCAGCATGTTCAAGACCCGCCGCTGGGTCGTCGCGCCGCTGGCGAGGTAACCCGCTCAGTCGCTCACGGTGGCGGCCCGCTGCTTGCGGGCCGCCATCCACGCGTAGACGAGCACACCGACGAAGAGGAACAGCACGCCCTGGTAGACGGCCGCGTAGCCGGAGCCTGCGACCAGCCACATGGCGAACGCGAACGCGACACCCGCGAGGACGCCGTCCCGCACCAGGCGGCCGCGGTGGACGCGCTCGCGCTGCCCGGAGACCAGGAAGTAGATCTGCGCGGCGGTGGCGAGGAGATAGGGCACGGTCGCCGTGAACGTGGTGATCAGGACGAGCGACTCGAAGACCCCGCCGGAGCCCGCCGTGTAGTTGTAGACGGTCAGCAGCGAGGCGAGGACGACGGTGACGAGGACGCCGACGGTCGGCACGCCGCGCCTCTTGTGCCCGAACGCGCTCGGGAAGAGCCCGTCCTTGGCGGCCGCGTACGGCGTCTGCGCGCTGAGCAGCGTCCAGCCGTTGAGGGCGCCGACCATCGAGACGAGCGCGGCGCAGGCGACCGCGGTGCCGCCCCAGGAGCCGCCGAACATCACGTCGACGGCGTCCGAGAACGGCGCGGTGGAGGAGACCAGCTTGTCGTGCGCGACCGTCCCGAAGACGGCGAGGGTGCCGAGCAGATAGACGAGGGCGGCGCCGAGGGTGCCGAGGATGGTGGCGCGCCCCACGTTGCGCCGCGGGTCACGGACCTCGCCGGCGCTCACGGCGGCCGACTCGACGCCCAGATAGGAGAAGAGCAGGATCGCGGCGGCCGCCGAGACGGCGCCCAGGGGGCTGTCGTCGCTCGCCTGGAACGCCCCGAGGTTGGCGCTGTCGAAGAAGAAGAGGCCGCCGACCGCGACGAGCAGCAGCGGCAGGAACTTCAGGACGGTGGCGACCAGCTGGACGGCCCCGACGTACCGCGTGCCCGCGAAGTTGGCGAGGGCGGGCAGGAGTTGCAGGACCAGCGCGGCCAGGCAGGCGCTCCACTTGTGGTCGTTGACGGGGACGAGGACGTCCAGGTACCCCACGGCGGCGACGGCGAGGGCCGCGTTGCTCACCCAGGTGGTGATCCAGTACGACCAGGCGGCCAGGAAGCCCGCGAAGTCGCCGAAGGCCGCGCGGGCGTAGACGTACGGGCCGCCGGTGCGCGGGTCGCGCCCGGCGAGCTTGCCGAAGACGAGGGCGAGGGCGATGGCCCCGGCGGTCAGCACGGCGAAGGCCACCAGGCTGATGGTGCCGAACGGGGCGACGGAGGCCGGGAGCAGGAAGATGCCGCCGCCGATGATGTTCCCCATCACGAGGCAGGTGGCGATCGGAAGGCCGAAGCGGCGGGCGTGCCTGCTCTGGTCCTGCGCCGGTTCTCCCTGGTCGGGGGCCGGATCCGACGGTGCAACGGTTCCGGTGTCGTGCATGGGGTGGTGCGCCTCTCGTCGTGCCCGGGGCCCGGGATCGCCGGGCGAAGGACATGGTCGGGCACCGCGGACGCCGATCCAAATCAGTGTGTTTTGTCCGGTGCGGCGTGGTCGGGCGCCGCAAAAGCTGTGTCGTCCGGGGTGTCGAACAAGGAATCGTTCACATCGACGGACACGGGTATCTGCGGCCCCTGGGCCTCCCCCAGCCAGCGCCGCAGCACGTGGTGGACCTGCTCGGCGCCGACGAGCCCGGCGCCGTCCTCGGCGTCCCGCAGCGGGTCGGAGAGGACGAGCGGCGACAGCAGGAAGGGCCGGGACTGCGCCCCGCCGAGCCCGCCGTGCGAGCCGATCTGCTCCTCGAAGGCGAGCACCTCGCCCTCCTCCGGGTCGTACCAGGAGTTGACCATGATGTCGGCGGTGTGCGGAAAGCCGTCGGTGCGCCGTACGGCCTCCGCGGCGCCGGGGCCGAAGTCGGCGAGCGGCCCGAGCTCGGCGGGCTCCTCGTCCAGATACACCTCGGCGCCCCGCGCCCCCAGCACGACCGGGCCCCGCTCCGCGCTGCGTACGAGCAGGAAGCCGATGCCCGGGTGGTTGGCGAGGGTCGGCAGCAGCGCCGGATGGCGGCGGTCGATCTCCTCGCGGGTCATGCGGTGGCGCACGTCGGGGAACGAGACGAGCCCGAGGTTGCCGGAGGCCAGCACGATCGGCTCGGCGCGGCGGAGCGGACGGCGCTCCTCGGCGCCCTCCTCGACGGGCCGGCGCAGCGCGGCCCGCACGGCCGCTCGGGCCTCGGCGCCGCTGTGCGTGCGCTGCGCCCTGCGCGGCACGGGCAGCCCGCAGCCGGCCCGGACCAAGTCGGCGAGGGTGAGGCCGTAGCGGGCGCGGAACGTCTCGCCGGGGCTCTGCCCGTGGTCGGAGAGGACCACGATCCGGTAGGCGCGCGGCGCGTGCTCGGCGACCTGGTCGAGCAGCGCGAGCGACCGGTCGAGCCGCCGCAGGACCTTCTCGGCGTCCCTGCCCGAGGGACCGGAGTGGTGCGCCACTTCGTCGTACGCGACGAGGTCGGCGTAGACCGCGCTGCGCCCGGCGAGCATGTCCCCGATGACGGCGGCGACCACGACGTCGCGCTCGACGACGGTCGCGAAGGCGCGGATGAACGGGTAGAGGCCGCCGCGGCCGACCCGCGGGCGGGTCCGCCTGCACCGGGCGCGGGTGGACTCACCGAGCTCGCGGAAGACCTCGGCGACGAAGGAGAGGGCGGTGCGGACGGCGTTGGCGGGGTCGGAGAAGTACGCGAAGTACCCGGCCCGCGACCGGTTCTCCTTGCCCCTGCGGGCCGCCACGGACAGGACGAGGGCGAGCTGCTCGGCGCCGCCGCTGAACAGGTTGCCGCGGCTCGCGCCGTCGACGGTGAGGAGTCCGCCGTCCCCGGTGCGCGCGACGGCCCGCCGCTGAAGTTCGACGGCGGAGGCGGGCCGGTTGCTCACCATGACCTCGCCGGTGTCCTTCTCGTACCACCGGAACGCGGGCACGTCGTGGTTGGAGCCGTGCAGGATGCCGAGCTGGCTGGCGCCGGTCTGGCTGGACCAGTCGGTGCGCCAGGGCGTGAGCCGGTGCGTGGGGCTCCCCGTGCCGCCGAGCCAGCGGGCGACGGTCGGCATGAGCCCCTTGGCGACGGCGGCGGTGAGGACGTCGTGGCCGACGCCGTCGAGCTGGATGAAGACGGTGCCGGGTCCCGCGGGCCCCGGGCTGCCGTCCGGGCCGCGCCTGCGCCGCCGGTCCGCGAGCCGGTAGAGCCTGCGCCGGTAGGCGTCGTCGTCCCGCACGGCGAGGGCGCCGCCGGTGGCCGACGCGACGGCGGACATCACCGCGGCGACGACGACGGCGGTCTCCGCGCCCGCCTCGCCGCGACCCTCGGGGATGAGGCTCAGGGCGAGCAGCAGCAGCGAGCCGTTGAGGAAGAAGGCGAGCAGCCCGAGCACGAGGGCGGGCACGAGCAGCAGGGCGCGCACCAGCAGGGGCCACACCAGCGCGGAGAGCAGACCGAAGGCGCCGGCGCCGAGGGCCGCGGTGACCGCGATGCGGGTGGCGCTGTCGTCGTCACCGGCCTGGAGCCTGAAGTCCGGCAGGATGCCGGCGAGCACGAGCATCGTCAGCGTGCTGACGGCCCACACGGCGACCACACGCCACAGAGCGCTGCCGAACCGCCGCCATCGCCCTTGCCCCACGCCCAGCCCTTTCAGCGACCCCGGATTTCGGCCACCAGCGTGTCACAACCTGCCGGTGGGGGGCGGGGAAGGCCGCCGGGAGGGGGCACGTGGTGGTCAGCGGCCGTCGTAGCCCGCCGTCGGCATGGACAGCCTGCGGTGCACGCTCGCCTTCATCTGGGAGTCGTACGCCGGCTCGGCGAGGCCCGCCGTCTCGATGCGCACGCCCCGCCGCCCGCACTCCGCGGTGAACTCGTCCGCGGATCTCAGCGCCCGCTCCAGGACCCTGCGGCTCGGCACGACGAAGAGGTCGACGAGGCCGGCCTCGATGTCGCCCCACAGCATGGCGTGGTCGGCGCGCAGTCCTCGTACGACGAGTTCCCTGGTGATCACGTATCCGCGTGCGGCGGCCCAGCGGGCGCACATCGCGTGCTGGCTGCGGGAGTCGACCAGGAAGGGGTCGGCCTCCAGCTCCTCCAGGGGCGTCAGGCTGGCGATCGCCGCGACGCGCACGGCGCCGGTGCCCACGGCATCTCCCACGGCGTCCCCCTGACCTTCCCGACCTTCGGTACCGGCCGCTGACCCTACTCCTGGCCGTAGGCTCGGAGACAGTCGCACGAAGGAGGAACGGGTGCCCGTAGAGGTCACATGGTGGGGTCACGCCACTTGTACGGTCGAGGACTCGGGCGTCCGCGTGCTGACCGACCCGCTCTTCGCCCGCCGGTTGGCGCATCTGAGGCGTCGTAGGGGCGCACTGCCGCCGCCGCGCGCCGCCGTCGCCGACGTCGTGCTCCTTTCGCATCTGCACGCCGACCATCTGCATGTACCGTCGCTCGCCCGGCTCGTGCCGGGCACCCGGGCGCTGGTCCCGCGCGGGACGGCGCGGTCGGTGCCGGGCCTGGCCCGCCGGCTGCCGCACCTGCGCTTCACCGAGGTCGTCCCCGGCGACGAGGTCCCGGTCGGTGATCTCGTCGTACGGGTGGTGTCCGCGCTGCACGACGGGCGGCGGCTGCCCGTGGGCCCGCACCGGTCGCCCGCCCTCGGCTATGTGGTGGACGGGGAGGCGCGCACCTACTTCGCCGGGGACACCGGTCTTTTCGACTCGATGGCCGAGGAGGTGGGCTCCGTCGACGTGGCGCTGCTGCCCGTCGGCGGCTGGGGTCCCTATCTGGGCCACGGGCATCTGGACGCGGGCCGTGCCGCGCAGGCGCTGGCCCGGCTCGCGCCGCGCAGCGCGGTGCCGGTGCACTACGGCACGTACTGGCCGATCGGCATGGACGCCGTGCGTCCGCACGAATTCCACGCGCCGGGCCACGAGTTCGTACGGCAGGCGGCCCTGCTCGCCCCCGAGGTGGCCGTGCACCGGCTCGCGCACGGGGAGAGCGTGCTGCCGGAGGTGTCCAGGTGATGCTGGCCGCGGCGGTGCAGGTGTCGCCGGAGAGTACGCAGCAGGCGGTCGGCTATCCGTCGCTGTTCCTGCTCGTGGTGATCGGCGCGCTGGTCCCGGTGGTGCCGACGGGCGCGCTGGTCAGTTCGGCGGCGGTGGTGGCCTTCCACCAGACGGCGCCGTTCGCACTCCTTGTGGTCTTCGCCGTCGCGGCGCTCGCGGCGTTCCTCGGGGACATGGCCCTGTACTGGCTGGGGCGGCGCGGCATGCGCTCGAAGAACGGCTCGCGCTGGCTCGCGGCGATACGGGACCGGGCGCCGGAGGAGCGCCTCGCGCAGGCGCAGGCCAAGCTGGCGGACCACGGCGTGATGGTCCTCGTACTGTCGCGGCTCGTCCCCGCGGGCCGTATCCCGGTGATGCTGGCGTGCCTGATGGCGAAGATGCCGCTGCGTCAGTTCGCCCGCGGCGACGTGCCGGCGTGCCTCGCGTGGGCCGTGACGTACCAGCTGATCGGCATCCTGGGCGGGTCCCTCTTCAAGGAGCCGTGGGAGGGAGTGGCGGTCGCGGTGGCGCTGACGGTACTGATCAGCGTGGCGCCGGCCGTGTGGCGCAAGGTCCGGCGGGCCCCGGCGTAGACGCCGGGGCCGGGGCCGTCGCCTACGCGCCCGCGTGCAGGTGGCCCGCCCAGAGCGACGGCGTCGCCGGGTAGCGGTCGCGTATCGCCCGGATGGTGTGGTGCAGGGCCGTGGCGGACCGTGCGGGGGTGAGCGCCCCGCCGGGCGGGCCGGTGGTCAGGTGGGTGTAGAAGGACTCGGCGATGTCGGCGGCCAGGCGGTCGCCGACCGGCCACAGTGTCCCGATGACGTGGGGGAAGCCCGCGAGCTGGAACGCGCTGGTGAGATGGATGGCCTCGTCCAGCAGATCGAAGCTGCCGGGGTCCGCGGTACCGCAGGCCGAGAGGTAGGCCAGCTGTGCGTGGGTGAGGTTCAGCCGGGCCAGCGCGGCGACGGTCAGCGGGGTGGTGGCGTGGTCGTTCAGGAGCAGGCGGCTCTGTGCGGGGTCGGCGTGGTCGCTCTCGGCGTGACAGGCGAAGTGGGCCACGGTGTACCGCGGGAGGCGGGCCAGGACGGTGTCCGTGGTCGGGGTCCCGCGGCTCGGCGGGGGCGGGGCGCCGTCGGCGGTGGGGCCGGGTGCCGTGAGGTGGACCGGGCGGGGCAGCAGGGGGTGGATCCGGCGGGCCTCCTCGGCGGCGTACTCCAAGGGGCTGAGACCGGGTGTGTTCGGCATGGCGACGATCAGGGACCCGGGCTCGTCGGTGGGCGGGGGCAGGCGGCGGCTCCTGCGGGCGTGGCGCAGGGCTCGGACGGTGGGCGTGTAGGAGGAGATCACCCGGTCCAGGACCGTGCGGCGCGGTGCCGCGTCGCCCTGGTCGGTGTGGAAGCCCGCCGCGTGCAGGGGCAGCAGTCCCAGCAGCCCACCCGGCGCCCACCACACCCGCGGCAATTCCCCGGGCTCCGCGGCCATGCCGGGCGTCGCGGCCAGGGCCGACAGAACCGGCTCCGCGGCCGCCTCCCAGAGCCATTCCAGTACGCCGCGCAGGGACCGCTGCGCGGCGATCCGGTCGCCGTCGGGCGCCGTCACCTCACCCAATGCCTGGTGGAAGGTCTCCAGTTGAGGGTAGAGGGCCTTCTCCGTGAGGCGGGGCAGGGGGCACGAGGTGATGCCCTCGCCGGTGAGGAGGAGCGCGTCGCTGCGGTAGCGGCTGACGTTGTACGTCACCACGGGGCCGTGGGCGGCCTCGCCCAGGAGGGCGTCGAGGGTCGGGGGCAGTCCGAAGCCGGTGAAGCCTTCGAGGGCCCGGATGCGGTCCATCAGCTCCTCCAGCTCGGCCGCCACGCGGTGTCGTTCGTGGCCCGCGCCCGCGGCCGCCCCCTCGGCTGCGGTCTGCTCCTGGTCCAGCAGGTCACGCAGCTCGGCGAAGCGCGAGGCCAGTTCGGGGTGGTGGACGTGCAACTCGGACAGGTCGTCCCGGGTGTCCAGCGCCTGGGACAGGAGCACGGCCCGGCCCGCCTCCACCAGGCGCAGCGCCCGCGCGGCCCGTTCCGACGCGGTGCCGCCGGGGGCGGACAGGGCCAGGGCCGCCGCGTCGGCGGCGAGGTCGACGGCGTCGGTGCCGAGGGCGTGCTGCTGGTCGCCCCGCCGCAGGCGGCGCGGTGCCACCTGCGGCAGCATCAGTACGGCCCGTTCCAGGAGCGCGGCCGCCCGGCCGGGGTCCGAGGGCGCGGCCAGGCGCGCCGCCCCGCGCGCCGCACGGATACGTATCCACGGTGGAGCGGCGGCCGATTCGGCCGCGTCTTCCCAGACGGACCGCTCCTCCGCCGAGTCGGCTGCCGCTCCGGTGCGCTCGTACCGCAGCCGCAGGGCGCTCGCGAGGTTCATCAGGGCGCCGGCACGGTGGGGGTGGTCCGCGGGCAGCACCCGGCGGGCCGCGCGGCCCGCCTCCACCGCCTCGTCCAGGTCGCGCGGGTCCCCGCCGCGCTCGGACCTCGTCCGCAGGGCGATGCAGAGGCTGACCAGGTGCATGCTCCGGAGGTGGCCGTCGGGAGTGAGCCTGCCGGCGGTGCGACTCGCCTCCACCGCCGCGTCCAGGTCGCCCGGGTCCCCGCCGTGCTCGAACCGCAGCTGCGAGGCGACCGCGAACTCGGCCAGGTACGCCGCGCGTCGGGGGTGGCCGTCGGGGACGATCCGCAGGACGGCGCGCCACGCCTCCACGGCCTCGTCCACGTCTCCGAGGTCCCCGGTGCGCTCGAACCTCATCCGCAGGCAGGCGCCGAGGCCCGCCAGGCGTTCCGCGCGTTCGGGGTGCCGGCCGGGGGTGGCCCGGACGGCGGCGCGGCCCGCCTCCACGGCCTCGTCCACGTCCGCGAGCGTCCCGGTGCCCTGGAAGCGGAACCGCAGGGCGGAGCTGAGGCCGGTCAGGCTCACGACCCGGTCGGGGTGTCCGTCGGGTGCCGCCCGGACGGCGGCGCGGCCCGCCTCCACCGCCTCGTCCACGTCCGCGAGCGTCCCGGTGCGGTTGAAGCGGTCCAGCAGGACGAGGCAGAGGTTGGACAGGAAGCCCGCGCTCCGCGCGCCGGCCCGGACGGCGGCGCGGCTCGCCTCCACGGCCTCGTGCACATCGGTGAGCATCCCGGCGTGCTGGAACCGGGACTGTAGGGCGACGGCGAGGTTGGACAGGAAAAGGCTCCGGCGGGGGTCCTCCGCGCGTGCGGCCCGGACGGCGGCGCGGCTCGCCTCCACCGCCTCGTCGATGTCGCCCGGCTCGCCGTTTCGTTGGAACCGCGCCCGCAGGGCCGCACCGAGGTTGGTCAGGTGCTGGGCCCGCTCGGAGTCGTCCTCGCCGCCGCCCCGGGCGGCGGCGCGGCCGGTGGCCACCGCTTCGTCCATGTCCCGCACGTCACCGGTGTGCTTGGCACGGTTCAGCAGAGCGGCGCAGAGGTTGGAGAGGTAGCCCGCGCGCTGCGGACGGCCGTCAGGGGTGGCCAGGACGGCGGCACGGCCTGCCCGCACCGCGTCGTCCGCGTCCGTCAGCTCCCCGCCACGCACGAACCGCGTGTCCAGGGCGGCACAGAGGAGGGAAAGGGTGTGCGCGTGACGCGGATGGCCTTCGGGCAGCCTGCGCTCGATACGTCGGGCCAGGTCCACGGCGATGTCCAGGAGTGCCGGATCGGTGGTGGTGAACGAGCGGGTGAGCAGGTCCATCAGGTCGGGCACCGCCCGCTCGGCGACGGCCGGGCGCAGGGACTCCGGTACGGTTTCCTCCGCCGTGACGAAGCACTGCCCGAACAGGCGGACCGCCTCTTTCCACTCCCGTTCGGCCCGCGCCCGCGGGAGCGCCTGGGAGCGCAGGTAATGCAGCCAGGCCAAGGCGTGCGCGGCTTCCAGGTCACCCTCGGCGGCGAACGCCGCCAGATCGCGCGCGGCGGTCAGCGCGGCCGGATCCAGGGCGTGGGACAGGCCCCGCCTGTCGCCCGCCCGTTCCACGCAGCTCCTGACCGCTGCCAGCAGCCTTTCGCGCTGTCCCATCAGGCCCCCTGTCGATGACGGCTCGTCAACCGGCAAGGCTAGATCGACTGTTGCCGCGGACGGGCGGCTTCGGACAGCATGGCCGCGTCAGTACGGACAGGGGGCTCGGAGTGGCGGAACAGCGCAGCGGTGTCGACACGAGGGTGCGGGAGGGGATCGCCCACGTCTGCGAGCGTCTGGAGCGTATCCGTGCGGACCTGGAGACGTACGCGACCGGGGGCGCCGCCCCCTTGGAGCGCCTCCTCGCCGACCTGCGCGCCGGAGAGGACCCCGCCCGCGCGCTGGACGCCCTGCACGAGGCGCTGCTCGCGGCGGGCGACGCCGTGGGCGTGCACGGCGGCGCCGCCCGGGGCATGACCCCGTTCGGGGTCGACCCCGCCCTGCCCGACGAGCGGGTACTGCTCTGTCCGACGCGCCAGTGTTCCCGGATCGCCTGGCCCGACGGCTCCGCCGCGCCGCGCTGCCGCGTCAGCGGCCGACCCCTGCGCGGCGAACGGCTGTAGCGCGGTGAACGGGTTCCTCGGCGCACTGGGGCAGAAGCTCGCCGAGCGCTGGCTCACGTTGCTGGTGCTGCCCGGGGCGCTCCTGCTCGCCACGGCCACCGTCGCCGCTTCCCTCGGCCACGCCCACGCCCTGGACCACCGGCTCCTCGTCGACCGGATCGGCCGGTGGGCCCAGTCCCCCGTCGCCTCCGAGATCGGCGGGCAGGTCGTGCTGCTCGGCGCGGTTCTCGCCGCGGCCGGGGCGGCGGGCCTTGCCGCCCAAGGGCTGGGTTCGGTGCTCCGGCGCGCCGTTCTGGCCGCCGGGTGGCGGGTCTGGCCGCGTCCGTTCCGGCAGTGGGCGTACGGACGCGTCGTACGCCGCCGGGCTCGCTGGGAGGACGCCGCGCTGCGCTACCGGCACCAACTGGACGCCGACGCCCGGTTCCTGGCGCTGCGGGGCGAGCGGGCCGACCCCGCGCCGCGCCATGCGGCGCACCGGGCCGTGCGGCGCGTCGGCGTGGAGGAACCGGACCGGCCGACGTGGAGCGGCGACCGTGTCCACGCCGTCGCCGTCCGCCTGGAGCGCGACCACCACCTGGACCTGCCGGTGCTCTGGCCGCACCTGTGGCTCATGCTGCCCGAGACCACCCGCGCGGAGATCACCGCCGCCGAGCAGGCGCTCACGCGCGCGTCCACGCTGGGCGGCTGGGGGGTGTTGTACGCGCCGCTGGCGGTGTGGTGGTGGCCCGCGGCGCCGGTCGCGGGGGTGCTCGCGCTGACCGCGAGGTCCCGGCTCCGCGGCGCGGTCGAGGCCTACGCCCAGTTGCTGGAGGCCGCCGTCCGTCTGCACGCCGTCGAGCTGGCCGGTCAGCTGGGCATCGAACACGGCGGCCCGTTGGACCAGACCCTGGGGGACGCGCTCACCCGGCAGCTGCGGAGCTTCGATCCAGCACGCGCGACGCACCGACCGGCAGGTCCCACAGGTCCTCGCGCGGCCGCCCCGTCCGCTCCCACGCCTCGCGCACCCGGGTGAGCGGTTCGAGGACCGGCTCGGCGGAGAGCAGGAAGGTGCCCCAGTGCATCGGGGCCATGCGGCGCGCCCCCAGGTCGGCCGCCGCGCGCACCGCCTCCTCCGGGTCGCAGTGCACGTCGCGCAGCCACCACCGCGGGTCGTATGCGCCGATCGGCAGGAGGGCGAGGTCGATGCCGGGGTAGCGGGCGCCGATGCGCTCGAACCAGTGGCCGTACCCGGTGTCGCCCGCGAAGTAGACCCGCTGCCCCCGCGCGTCCGTGAGCACCCAGCCGCCCCACAGCGTGCGGCACGTGTCGAGGAGGCTCCGCTTGGACCAGTGGTGCGCGGGCACGAAGTCCAGGCGCACCCCGCCGAGTTCGGCGCCCTCCCACCAGTCGAGCTCGGTGACGTCGACGAAGCGGCGCCGGGTGAACCAGCGGCCGAGCCCCGCGGGGACGAGGACGGGGGTGTCCCTGGGGAGCCTCTTCAGGGTCGGCCAGTCCAGGTGGTCGTAGTGGTTGTGGCTGATGAGGACCGCGTCGACCCGCGGCAGGGCGCTCCAGGCGACGCCGACGGGCGTGACACGGGCCGGAGTGCCGAGGATCTTCCTCGACCAGACCGGGTCGGTGAGGACGGTGAGCCCGCCGATGCGGATGATCCAGCTGGCGTGCCCGGCCCAGGTGACGGCGACGGTGCGGGCGTCGACGTCCGGCAGCGGCCCGGGTTCGAAGGGCAGCAGCGGGATGTCGGCGAGCCCTTCGGGCCGGGGCCGCAGCGCGCTCTCGCGGGCGAACCGGGCGAGGCCGCGCAGTCCGGGCAGCGGGGCGGTCAGCCGGTCGGCGAAGGACCGCGGCCATACGCGGGGTCCGCCGGGCGGGGACGTGTGGGGGTGGGAACGGACGTGGTGGTGTCGGGTCTTCTGGGTCTGCTGGGTCTGCTGGGTCATCGGGGCGGCTCCATTCGCCGGTCTGCTGCACGGAGGTCTTCGAAGGCCGATCCGAAGGTGCTGAGCGCTGTTCTCACGTGCGGCAGGTCCAGGGGGTCGGGTGCGGTGAGGGAGGACAGGCGTTCCGCGGGCGTGGAGCCGAGGAGGGGGCCCGTGGACAGGCGTACGCGCAGGGCGTCCATGTCGTCGCCGAAGCGGTGGCCGCCCGGGGCGGGCATGCCGAGCCGCCCGGTGAGGAAGTCCTCCAAATCCTGCGCGTCGCCGACGCCGCGCGCGGCGAGCGCGGACCGCAGGGGGCCCAGGTCGGCGTAGAGGTGGCGGCCCGCCTGCGGAGGTCCGGTGAGGGCGCCGACGGCGAGGAGGGCGCGCCGCGCGGCGGCGGCCACGCGCGCGTGGAGCCGGACGGTGGCGGTGAGCCGGTCGGTGATCTCGTCCGGTTCGCCGAGTGCGTACGAGGCGGCGGCCGCCGCGGGGGCGGCGAGGGTCGCGCCGAGCGCGGTGAGGACGTCGAGGGTGCGGGCGCGCAGGGCGGCGCCCTCGGCGGTGGCGGGGAAGCGAGCCACGGCGGCGGGCAGCGCCGGGGGCAGGAACGGCCCGGCGAGGTCGCAGAGGACGGTCACCCGCTCGTGGTCCATCTCGGCGGGGCCGATCAGGACGGTGTCGTGCGGGTCGTGGAGGGTGTCGCGCCAGGTCTCGTCACTGACGATGTGCAGGCCCTCGTCGACGGCCGCCTCGACGGTCTCGTGGAGCACTTCGGGGGGCGGGACTGTGGCGGTCGGGTCGTCGGCCACGGAGAGCACGAGGAGCCGGGGTGTGCCGCCCTCGGCGCGGACCCGGCGGACGGTCTCCAGGAGGGCGTAGGGGTCGGGGACGCCGCCGCATTCGGCGGGCGTCGGCACGTGGTAGACGCCGCGGCCGAGCAGCCGCGCCTGGGGCGCCCACCAGGCGGGGCAGGGGCGGGGCAGCAGGACGTCGCCGCCGAGGGCCGCGGTGAGGGCGAGCAGGAGGGGCGGGGCGCCGGGGGCTGCGGCGGTCCGGTCGCGCTCCACCGGCAGGCCGCGCCGGGTCCAGTAGCCGCACGCGGCGTCGAGGAGCACGGGGCCGCCGCCCGCGGGCTCGCACGGGGAGCGGCCCGCCGCCGCGGCGGCGGCCGCCGCCAGCTCGGGCAGGACCGGGAGGCCGGGCTCCGGCGGGTGCGGCCCGTACCGGACGGGGCCGCGGCCCTCGGTGTCGGTCCGCCGCATCCGTACCTCCGTGCACTCGCGTACCTCTGTCCTGGTCATGCCCCGTCGCGGGGGTGTGAATCCAGCACGCGCCGGGTCGGCGCCGGGGCATCGCCGTACGGGTCCATCACAACGCGGTGCCCTCTCCCGCGCCCGCCCTGGCCTCCGCCCGGGTGAGCGTCCCGGGGCACGCGCGGAAGGCCCGAACCGGTCGTCCGCCCCGGTTCGGGCCGTACCGTCTCTGTCTTCTGTGCGTGTGCTCAGCGGGCCAGGGAGACCAGTTCGCGTTCCAGGCCGCGGCCCTTCGTCTCGACCAGCGCGGCCGCGACGTCCGCGAGCTTCCTGTTGGTCGTCTGCGATATCCGCCGCAGCACCCCGAAGGCGGCTTCCGCGTCGCAGCCGAGGACATGCATGACGATCCCGGACGCCTGGTCCACGACGGGCCGGGTCCGCATGGCCGTGCCCAACTGGTCGAGTTCGGTCAGCGCGGCGCGGTAGTACCGGTCGCGCACGAAGCTCGCCGTGGCGAGGTCGCCGAGCGCCTGGGCGGGCCCGTGGCCGGGGTCGTCGAACGCTCCGGGACGGAAGCTGAAGAGGCTCAGGGTGACGGTGAGTCCGCCACGCCTGAAAGGCAGCGTGACGCTGGAGCGGACGCCGGAGTCGAGGGCCATCGCGCGGTACTCGGGCCACCGCTCGTCCCGCAGCAGATCGTCGGCGCCGACCGGTGTGCCCCGCTCCTCGGCGGCGGGGATGGGCCCGTCGCCCGAGTTCAGCTGCACCGAGACGAGCCCGGCGAGGTCGGGGTGAGTGACCGCGGTGGGGTGCTCGTCGCCGCCGTCGGAGACCGTCGTGCTCGCACCGCAGCAGGCGGGGGTGCAGCGAACGGCCTGTTCGGCGAGTTCGGAGAGCCTGCGGCCGGGCAGGGACGACTCGGGTCGAAGCAGGTCCGGGTCGGGCATCGGCGCCATGACGTGTACCTCCTCTGTCCTTCGGCTTCCCGTCAAGCCCTCCGGGAAACTGCCGCAGCGGCTAGGTTCGACGCATGTCTCAGATGGAGGAGTTCGGTGAAGAGCTCGCGGATTTTGTGCGCCGCATAGCGGAGTTGAAGTCCGCCCGGTCCGTCCCCGCCGGCGACCTCAGCACCGTGCTCGACGCGGCGATCTTCGAACTCGAGCACGTGGCCGACCGGTTGTGGCCCACCTACCGGCGGCTCGCCGTCAACGGGCGGTGGGACGACACCTCCTCCGACCGGGACGAGCAGCGGCTGCTGCGCTCCCTGTTCCAGCGGCTGCCGCTGCCGGTCGCGCTGGTCGACCGGGAGACCGTGGTCCGCCGCATGAACTTCGCCGCGACGGGCCTGACCGGGGTGCGCGCGGGATACGCGACGGGCCGGCCGCTGACCGGGTTCCTGCTCCACGCGGACCGGGTCGCCTTCCGCTCGCAGACGGCCGCGGTCGCCCGCGGCGAGGGCGACCGCAGCCTCAACGTCCACCTCCAGCAGAGCCCCGGCGCGCCGGTCCGCGCGACCCTCACGGCGCTGCGGCCGGGCACCGAGCCGCGGATGGCGGTCCTCGTCGTGCTCCAGCCCGCGGCCGACCGCGTGCAGCGGGGGCCGAGCGCGCCGGGTCCGGCCCCCGACCTCGGCGAGGCGACGCGGCACGCGGCGCAGCTCGACCTCATGGACGCCATGACGTCGGCGCTGCTGACCGCGCCCGAAGGGGACCGTGCGGCCGTCCTCGAACGGGCGGCGGCGGTCCTGCACGGGCGGTTCGCCGACTGGGTGATCGCCGACGAGGGTGCGGCGCGGCCGCGGCGCACGACGGTGCTCGGGCCGCCGGACGGCCCGGTCGCCGACGTGCTGGCGCAGGACCCCGCCGCGTCCCCCCTCGTCATGGAGGCGGCACGCGGCGGGGCGGCGTCGCTTCAGGTGCGCCCGGAGGACCCGGACGGCTTCGGCAGGGACGCGTCCGGCGCGCACGTCCTGATCCGCGCCGAGGTCACGTCCCTGCTGTGCGTGCCGCTGACCGCACGCCCGCGGGGCCCGGTGGAGGGTGTCCTCACACTGTTCCGCAGCGGTGCGCGGCTGGCCTTCTCGATGGCGGAGGCGCGGGCGGTCGACGTGATGTCGCGGCACGTGGCGCTCGCCATGCGGCGCGGCGCCGCCGACCGCTGAGGCGTCAGGCGGCGTCCCGCATGACCTGGTCGCGGAGCCGGTCGCAGCAGCGGCTGATGAGCCGTGAGACGTGCATCTGGGAGATGCCCATCTCGTCCGCGATGCGGCTCTGCGTCATGTCGCCGAAGAAGCGCATGTAGAGGATCTCCCGCTCGCGCTCGGGCAGCTCCGCGATGCGCGGCTTGACGGCCTCGCGGTCGACGACGACGTCGAGCGCGGGGTCGGGGCCGCCGAGCGCGTCGCTCAGCGAGTAGCCGTCCTCGCTGCCGGGCAGTTCGGCGTCGAGGGAGAGCGCCGTGAAGCTGTCGAGCGCCTCCAGGCCGGCCTTCGCCTCCTCCTCGCTCATCTGCGCGTGCTCGGCGATCTCGGCGACGGTGGGGGCGCGCCCGGAGACCTGGGAGAGGTCCTGGCGGGCGAAACGTACGCGGTTGCGCAGATCCTGGACGCGGCGCGGCACGTGCAGGGTCCACATGTGGTCCCGGAAGTGCCGCTTGATCTCGCCGGTGACGGTCGGCACCGCGTAGCTCTCGAAGGCCGTGCCGCGCTGCGGGTCGTAGCGGTCGACGGCCTTCACGAGGCCGAGGGCGGCGACCTGCCGCAGGTCGTCGAGGGCCTCGCCGCGGTTGCGGAACCGGCCGGCGAGCCGCTGCGCCATGGGCAGCCAGGCCCGGACGAGCTCCTGGCGCAGGGCGTCCCGTTCGGGTCCTGGTTCCATCTCGACGAGGCGGGCGAAGCCTTCCGCCGTGTCCGGGGCGTCGTCGTGCGGGTGCCGCTTGGACCTGGTGGCCACTGCGGTGGTGTCGTGGGATCGCATGGTGCGTCGCAACTCCCTCGTGGGGTGCCTTGGGATGGACGGTCACCGTGGGAGTGCGTGACGGAATCACTGCGGGGCACACCCCGGGTCGGTACGGGGGCACACCCGGGGGGCGAGCGACGCGATCACTCCCACGGACGTGCCTCCTGTCCGAAGCACTCCCTTCCGCCTGCCCCCGGCTTCCGGGAGCAAACACCCGGAGGTTTCTCTCCGGTACGGCCGGACACCCGGACGTGACCCCCGATTCCCGATCCGTCCGGAGGGCTCCGTCATGAGCGTCAAGGTCGCCGATCACATTCTGGAGAGGCTGCGCGCCTGGGGCGTCGAGCAGGTCTTCGGCTATCCGGGTGACGGCATCAACGGTCTGCTCGCCGCGTGGGGCAGGGCCGAGGACCGGCCGCGCTTCGTGCAGGCGCGGCACGAGGAGATGGCCGCCTTCCAGGCCGTCGGGTACGCCAAGTTCGGCAGGCGGCTCGGTGTGTGCGTGGCGACGTCGGGTCCCGGGGCGGTCCATCTCCTCAACGGGCTCTACGACGCGAAGCTCGACCACGTGCCGGTCCTCGCCCTCGTCGGGCAGACGGACCGCAGCGCGATGGGCGGCTCGTACCAGCAGGAGGTCGACCTGCACACGTTGTTCAAGGACGTGGCGGGCGACTTCGTGGAGACGGTGACGGTGCCCGAGCAGCTGCCGAACGTCATCGACCGGGCGATCCGCACCGCGTACGCGCGGCGCTGCCCGACGGCCGTCATCGTCCCCGGTGACGTCCAGGAGCTGGAGTACTTCCCTCCCCCGCACGCCTTCAAGATGGTCCCCTCCAGCCTGGACCGCAGCAGCTGGACGGCGATGCCGTCGCCGACCGCACTGGAGCGCGCCGCGGAGGTCCTCAACTCCGGCGACAAGGCGGCGATCCTCATCGGCCAGGGAGCGGCGGGGGCGCGCGCCGAGGTCGAGGAGATGGCCGAGGTGCTCGGCGCGGGCGTGGCGAAGGCGCTGCTCGGCAAGGACGCGCTGAGCGACGACCTGCCGTACGTCACGGGGTCGATCGGCCTGCTCGGCACCCGCCCCAGCTACGAGCTGATGCGGGACTGCGACACCCTGCTGACGATCGGGTCGAGCTTCCCCTACTCGCAGTTCCTGCCGGAGTTCGGCTCGGCGCGGGGCGTGCAGATCGACATCGACCCGCACATGGTCGGGATGCGTTATCCGTACGAGGTGAATCTCGTCGGCGACGCGCGGGCGACGCTGCGCGAACTGATCCCGCTCATCGACAAGGACCGGCGCGAGGTCTGCCGCGAGTGGTCCGACGAGATCCGGGCGAACGTGACGCGCTGGAAGAGTGTGATGGAGAGCAGGGCGGCGCTCTCCGCCGACCCGGTCAACCCGGAGTACGTGGCGCGCGCCCTCGACCCGCTGCTGCCCGACAACGCGATCATCACCGCCGACTCCGGCTCGGTGGCGAACTGGTACGCGCGCCACCTCACGGTCCGCGGCGACATGCGGGCCTCGCTGTCGGGCACGCTGGCCACGATGGGGTGCGCCGTGCCGTACGCGATCGGGGCGAAGTTCGCGCATCCGGACCGGCCCGCGGTGGCCCTGGTGGGGGACGGCGCGATGCAGATGAACGGCATGGCGGAGCTGGTGACCGCCGCCAAGTACCGGCATCGCTGGGACGATCCGCGGCTGGTCGTCGGCGTGTGGAACAACCAGGACCTGAACCAGGTGACGTGGGAGATGCGGGCGATGGAGGGCGCCCCGTCCTTCCTGCCCTCGCAGTCCCTGCCGGACGTGCCGTACGCCGAGTTCGCCCGCTCGATCGGGCTGACCGGCATCCGGGTGGAGCGCCCCGAGGACGTCGAGGACGCCTGGCGCGCCGGTCTCGCGGCGAACGGCCCCGCGGTGCTGGAGTTCCGCACCGACCCCGCGGTCCCGCCGATCCCGCCGCACGCGACGTGGGACCAGCTGGAGTCCACGGTGACCGCCATGCTGAAGGGCGACGCGGACCGCGGTTCGATGCTCAAGCAGGGGCTGAAGGCGAAGGTGCAGGAATGGGGCCGCCACTAGGGGGCCCGCTGGAGGGCGCCGCGCGCGACAGTGCCGCCCGGCCGTTCTTGAGGGGGCCCGGCGGCACCGTGCTGCCGCGTCACGCGGTGCGGCGCCGTATGACGTCGTCCGGGTTCTTCGCGGGCGGCAGCAGCAACTCCTCGTACCGCCCGAGTGCCAGGACCACGCCCAGCATCACCAGCGGGATGAATACAGCGAGTACCGCCATGACCCCTGCCCTCCCAGTCGGTGTGGGGGGTGTCGCGGGCCGGGTCTCCCCGGCCCGGCGGCGCAAACCTCCCCGAAAGGGCATGGCCGCGGGGCTCAGGGGTACTGCGGCGACAGCACCCGACGAACGTACGAAGGACATCTGCGGGAGGGGCCCAGCCATGGCCGATTACGTGAGGGAGGTCATGACGCCGGGCGTCGTGGCCGTCCGCCCCGACGCTTCCCTCGTGGAAGCGGCACAGCTGATGCGCGCCCAGGACATCGGGGACGTCCTGGTCGCCGTGGACGGCCAGGTGCTCGGCGTGCTCACCGACCGGGACATCGCGCTGCGCGCCGTGGCGGACGGCGCCGATCCGCTGACGGTCAGCGCCCAGGCCGTCTGCACGCCCAACCCGGTGGTGGTGGGCCCCGACGACGCGGTGTCGGCCGCGGTCGGCCTGATGCGCGACCACGCGGTCCGGCGGCTGCCCGTCGTCGAGGACGGCCGGCCGGTGGGGATGGTGAGCCTCGGCGACCTCACGCCGGGCCGTCACGACGAATCCGTGTAAAAGTCCTCAAGGGCGGCAAAAGGGTAAAAGGGTCTTGTTACCACTCGCTTGGTACCACCCTCTTGGGACGACCCGTGCAGAGCATCGGATGGAGAGAAAGGACAACCCGCCATGCCGCAGCGCATCGCGTTTCTCGTGGCGCCCGAGGGCGTCGAGCAGATCGAACTCACCGACCCGTGGCAGGCCGTCAAGGACGCGGGCGACGAGCCCGTCCTGGTGTCGACGGACTCCGGCGAGGTGCAGGGCTTCAACCATCTCGACAAGGCGGACACGTTCCCCGTCCAGGAGGTCGTGGGCGAGACGCGGGCCGACGCGTTCGGCGGGCTCGTGCTGCCCGGCGGCGTCGCCAACCCGGACTTCCTGCGGATGGACGAGAAGGCCGTCGCGTTCGTCCGGGACTTCTTCGAGCAGGGCCGGCCGGTGGCGGCCATCTGCCACGCCCCGTGGACGCTCGTCGAGGCGGACGTGGTGCGCGGCCGGACGCTGACCTCCTGGCCGAGCCTGCGGACCGACATCCGCAACGCGGGCGGCACCTGGGTCGACGAGCAGGTCAAGGTCTGCGACGGCGGCCCCAACACGCTGATCACCAGCCGCAAGCCGGACGACCTCAAGGCGTTCTGCGAGGCGTTCCTCGCAGAATTCGCCAAGGGAGCCAAGGGAAAGTAGCCCGGAAGGGCCGCCGCCCCCGGGCGGTGCGGGCCGCTTCCAGGCGGCTCAGGTCGCGGTGGCCAGGCGCAGGGACGTCGGGTCGCCGTGACCACCGTCGGCGGTGCGCACGGGTTCCCCGGCCGCGGCGTGCACGTGTTCCCCGGCCCACCAGTCGGCGTCGCCGTCCTCGATGTAGCGCAGCAGGATGCCCTCGCGCAGCGCCCACGGGCAGACCGTCACCGTCTCGATCCCGGTCAGCTTCATGGCCGTGTGGGCGACGACCGCGCCGGCCACGCACTGTCCGGCGCGCGCCGCCGAGATGCCCGGCAGCTGTGCGCGCCGCTCGGCGGGCAGCCGGGCCAGTTCCCGGACCGCCCTGCCCAGTTCGGCTCGGCCCAACTGCCGCTCCATGAACGGGCCGTAGCGGCCGGGGGCCGCCCCGCACAACCTGGCCAGCTGCTGGAACGTGCGGGACGTGGCGACGGCCGTGTGCGGCATCTCCCAGCGGATCCGCGCGGCCACGTCACGCAGTTGGTGGCGCACCTGGCGCCGTACCGCCTTGAGGTCCTCCTCGCGGGGCGGGTCCTGGCCGTCGAAGAGCTCCCGTGTCAGCCGTCTCGCCCCCAGTGGCAGCGAGGCCGCGTAGTCCGGCAGGCGGCTGCGCCCGAAGGCGACCTCCAGGGAGCCGCCGCCGATGTCGAAGAGGACCAGCGGCCCCGCGCGCCAGCCCATCCACCGCCGGGCGGCGAGGAACGTCAGCTCCGCCTCGGCCTCACCGGACAGGGTGCGCAGCCGGACCCCGGTCCCCGCCGCCACCGCCTCAAGGACCTCGGACCGGTTCGGGGCGTCGCGCACGATCGACGTGACGAAGGCGAAGGGCTCGGTCACGCCCCACCTCCGCGCCTCCTCCTGCACGTCGCGCACCGCGGCGACCAGCTGCCGCACCGGCTCGTCGCCGAGCCGGCCGTCCTGGTCCAGGTGCTCCCCGAGCCGTAGCCGTCTCTTCACCGTGTGGACCGGCAACGGCACCTGCCCGTCGGCGTCCGCGACGACCAGGCGCACCGTGTTCGATCCCACATCCACCACACCGACTCTCATGGACATCAGGTTCCCTGTGTCGCGAGGGGGTCACACCCCGCGGCCCATGAGGTTCAGCAGCTTCGTCTGCGCGTCGGCGTCGGGCGGCGGCTCCACCGCGGGGGCGAAGAGTCCGCTCTTCGCCAACTCGTCGGCGTACGGGGCGACTTCACGCACCGCGAAGTCGACGAGGTCGTCGGGGAGCGTCTCGTCGGCGCCGATCGCCCGGGACAGGTCCCAGGCGTGCACCACGAGGTCGACGGTCATCTGCCCGCAGTAGAAGGTGCTCGACGCGTCCCCGGAGGAGAGGTGGACGATGCGGTGCAGGGCGCCCGGCTCGTGGAAGGCGGCCCGGGAGGCGGCGGCCGCGGTGTCCCAGGAGGCGATCCGGTCGTGGCCGAGCATGTCCCCTTCGAAGAGGTCGCCGACGGACTCCATGGTGGCGCCGTCGCGGACCAGTGGCGGCACCCACAGCTGTTCGGCCGTGAGGTGGTTCACCAGGTCGTGCACGGTCCAGTCGGTGCAGGGGGTGGGGTCGTCCCACTGGTCGGCGCGGACGGCGTGCACGCGGTCGGTGAAGAGGTCCAGTGCCGCGCCGTGCCGGTCCAGCAGGTGCGGGTCCGTCTCGCTTGCGGAACGGTCCGTCATGAGCCCGTCGTTCCCCTCTCCCGCGCGCCTTCGCGGGTCCGTCCGCCCGCCACCGACCGGTGCGGATGGCGGCGCAGATACTCGCCCTCCAGCTGGGCCATGCGTTCGTTGTGGGCCCGCAGGGCGTCGCTCGAGCCGTGCAGCAGGGTGGTGTGGCGGGTGCGGTGGATCGTCTCCAGCTCCTTGATGAGCTGCTGGTCGTCCAGCCGGCTCGGCTCGACTCCGTTCATGGCGCGCTCCCATCGCTGTGGTCGTCTCGCTCCCTGCCCTCCCGGGTACCCACTGGGCCCGTACTACCCAGGATGCACCGCACACGGTTCGCGCGCGCTCCCGATGTGTGACAGGTGTCCGCGCAAGCGGTGCGAAGGGGCCCGGGAAATGTCCTGAAACAGCGGTTCCCGCAGGGGAGGCAGGGGGCCCTGTTCCGGCGTCCATCCGGTCGGCAGAGCTTCGCCCACCGGAAGGACCACCCCTATGCCCCGCTCCGCTCCACGCCGCCGTCTCTTACCGCTCCTCGCACTCGCTGCGGCCGCCACGCTGCTCCCCGGCCTCACCGCGACACCCGCGTCGGCCGCGCCCCGGCAGGACACCGAAAGCCGCCCGCCGGCCCGGTTCACGCACCAGACCCCGCAGTGGCAGCGGTGCGGCTCCGACACACCCGCCCGGTTCCGGTGCGCCACCATCAAGGTGCCGCTGGACTACCGCGACCCCGGCGGCACCACCATCGACCTCGCGATATCCCGGATCGCGGCGCGGGACGCCGGCAAGCGCCGCGGAGTCCTGCTCTCCAACCCCGGCGGTCCCGGCGGCCCCGGCCTCGACCTGCCGCTCGCCCTGTCCAAGGACATGCCACGGTCGGTGACGGACCGCTACGACCTCATCGGGTTCGACCCCCGGGGCATCGGCAGGAGCGCGCCCGTCAACTGTGGGCTCACCCCGGCGGAGCGCGAGTGGCCGCGCCACTACCGGCCGTTCGGCGAGAGCGTCACCTGGGCGAGAACCGTCGCCGACAAGTGCCGCGCACGGGGCGGCGCCGGACTGGCGCACATGACGACCCGCAACACCGCCCGCGACATGGACGTCCTGCGGGCCGTCCTCGGCGAGCGGAAGATCTCCTACTTCGGCGTCTCGTACGGGACCGCCCTCGGGGCCGTCTACACGCAGCTGTTCCCGCACCGCGCCGACCGGTTCGTCCTCGACAGCGCCGTCGACCCGAAGCTCATGTGGCGGAAGATGTTCCAGGTCTGGGCGCCGGAGGCCGAGCCCGCGTTCGCGCGGTGGGCGCGGTGGACCGCCGAGCACGCGTCGACGTACCACCTGGGCAAGACCCCGGCCGAGGTCGCCGCGGTCTTCTGGGGCCTGGTCGAGCGGGCCGACCGCGACCCGATCGTCGTGGGCGGCGAGAAGCTCACCGGCACGGACATCCGCGCCTTCCTGCGGCGTGAGTTCTTCACCGTCCGCAGCGCCGCCGAACTCGTCGCCCTCCTCAGGGACGCCGCCGCGGGCAAGCCGGTCCCCGACTTCCCGTCCGCACCGGAGAGCCCGGACAACCTGCTGTCGGGGCTCTGGACCGTCGTGTGCGGCGACGCCGAGGCGCCGCGCGACCCGGAGACGTACCGCCGCGACTCGGTCCGTGACGCCGCCCGCTACCCGCTGTTCGGGGACTTCGCGTCCAACATCAATCCGTGCGCCTTCTGGGACCGGCCGGTGGAGCCGGTGACCAGGGTCGACAACCACGTCGGCACGCTGATTCTGCAGAACGAGTGGGACTCGCAGACCCCGCTGTCGACCGCGCGGGGCATGCACCGCGCGCTCAAGGGCTCCCGCCTCGTCACCGTCGACGAGGGCGAGGGGCACGGCGTCGCGTACGGCATGGCGGCGGGACCGGTCAACCGGTGCGCGCAGGACACCGCCACGGCCTACCTGGTCACCGGCGGGCTGCCGGCGAAGGACGTGACGTGCCGGGCCGCACCGGGCGCCGGCCGCACCCAGCAGACGTCGCCGGCCTTCGGCTGACGCCCGGCGCCGCGGCGGGTCTACCGCACCCGGTCGACCCGCCGCTCGTCCCACACCGGCTCCGGCGTCTCACGGACCCGGCCGTCGCTGCCGAAGACCAGATAGCGGTCGAAGGAGCGGGCGAACCAGCGGTCGTGGGTGACGGCGAGAACCGTCCCCCGGAACGCCTCCAGGCCGTCCTGCAACGCCTCCGCGGACTCCAGGTCGAGGTTGTCCGTGGGCTCGTCGAGGAGCAGCGCCGTGCAGCCCTGGAGTTCGAGCAGCAGGATCTGGAAGCGGGCCTGCTGGCCGCCGGAGAGCCGCTCGAACCTCTGCTCCGCCTGGCCCGTCAGCTCGTACCGCCGCAGCCGGGACATGGCGGCACCCCGGTCCTGCGCGTGCTCGCGCCACAGGATGTCCAGGAGCGTGCGGCCCAGCAGCTCGGGGTGCGCGTGGGTCTGCGCGAAGTGGCCGGGCACGACGCGCGCGCCGAGCTTGTAGAACCCGGTGTGCGCGACGGGGTTGTCGGTGTCGCCCGCGAGCAGCCGCAGGAAGTGCGACTTGCCCGAGCCGTTCGAACCGAGGACCGCGACCCGCTCGCCGTAGAAGACCTCCAGGTCGAAGGGTTTCATCAGGCCGGTGAGTTCGAGGTTCTCGCAGGTCACGGCCCGGACGCCGGTGCGCCCGCCGGAGAGCCGCATGGTGATGTCCTGCTCGCGCGGCGGCTCGGGCGGCGGCCCGGCCTCCTCGAACTTGCGGAGCCTGGTCTGCGCCGCGTGGTAGCGCGAGGCCATCTCGTGGCTGACGTCGGCGGCCTGGCGCAGGGTGCGCACCAGCTTCTTCAGCTGCTCGTGCTTCTCGTCCCAGCGGCGGCGCAGCTCCTCGAAGCGCGCGAAGCGCTCCTTGCGGGCCTCGTGGAACGTCTCGAAGCCGCCGCCGTGCACCCACGCGTCGGCGCCCCCGGGGCTCTGCTCGACGCTGACGATCTTCTCGGCGGCGCGGGCGAGCAGCTCCCGGTCGTGGGAGACGAACAGGACGGTCTTGCGGGTCTCCTTGAGCTGCCCCTCCAGCCAGCGCTTGCCCGGTACGTCGAGGTAGTTGTCCGGCTCGTCCAGGAGCAGCACCTCGTCGGTGCCGCGGAGCAGGGCCTCCAGGACGAGGCGCTTCTGCTCGCCGCCGGAGAGGGTGCGGACCTCGCGGAACTGGGCCTTGTCGTAGGGGACGCCGAGCGCGGCGGTGGTGCAGATGTCCCACAGCGTCTCCGCCTCGTACCCCTGCACCTCCGCCCAGTCGGAGAGCGCCTGCGCGTAGCTCATCTGGGCGGCCTCGTCGTCGACCGTCATGATGGCGTGCTCGGCGGCGTCGACGGCCTTGGCGGCCGCCCGGATGCGCGGCTGGGCGACGGAGACGAGCAGGTCGCGCACGGTGGTCTCGTCGCGCACGGAGCCCACGAACTGCGGCATGACGCCGAGTCCGCCGCTGACGGTGACGCTGCCGCCGTGCGGCTGGAGCTCACCGGAGATCAGCCGGAGCAGCGTCGTCTTGCCCGCGCCGTTCGCCCCGACGAGGGCGACGACCGCGCCCTCGCCGACCCGGAAGGAGACATCACCGAGCAGCGCCCGCCCGTCCGGCAAGTAGTACTCGAGGTGTGCGGCTTCCAGATGTCCCATGAGCGGGATTGTCCGTGGCCGACGGGTGCCCGGGCAAACCGATTCCCGCCCGGTCCGCTCCGCCCGTCCGGCCTGAAGGCCGGCGCGCAGGGTACGCGTGCGCCATGTGCGCTGATAACCCGGACGTCTCCGGCATCGACCTGTCCCGCCCCGCCGCCGGGCGCCATCCGTTCAAGGCCCGCATGGTCGCCCTCGACAGCCGGCTGTTCGAGGCGGTCGCCGCGCGGCACTGGCCCGGCGCCGACCCGGTGCTGCCCCGGCTCAGCCGGAGCGCCAACCACGGGGTGCTGTGGTTCGCGACGGCCGCGGGGATCGCCGCGACGCGCACCCCGCGGGCCCGGCGCGCGGCCCTGCGCGGTGTGGCGTCCCTGGCGCTGGCCTCCGCGACGATCAACACGCTGGGCAAGCGCTCGGTGCGCCGGCCGCGGCCGCTGCTCGACCCGGTTCCCTTGATCCGGCAGCTCAAGCGGCAGCCGATCACCACATCGTTCCCGTCGGGCCACTCGGCGTCCGCGGCGGCGTTCGCCACGGGGGTGGCGCTGGAGTCGCGGGCGTGGGGTGCGGCCGTCGCGCCGCTCGCGGCGGCCGTCGCGGTCTCCCGGGTGTACACCGGGGCGCACTTTCCGAGCGATGTCCTGGTGGGCTCGGCGCTGGGCGCGGGCGCGGCGTTCGCGGTGCGGGGTCTGGTGCCGACGCGGGCGCAGCTGGCGCCGCCCGGCCGCCCCCGGGTGACGGCGCCCGCGCTGCCGGGCGGTGCGGGGCTCGTCCTGGTGGCCAACGCGGGGGCCGGCACCCCGCAGCGCGTGAGGACGCTGCGGGACGCGCTGCCGGCGGCGGAGGTCGTCGTCGCCGAACCGGCCGACATAGGCGCCGAGTTGGAGAAGGCGGCGGCCCGCGCCCAGGTGCTCGGCGTGTGCGGCGGGGACGGGACGGTCAACGCGGCGGCCCGCGTCGCGCTGCACCACGGGCTGCCGCTCGCCGTGCTGCCCGGCGGCACGCTCAACCACTTCGCGTACGACCTCGGGGTCGAGGACGCCCGCGATCTGGCCTGCGCGGTGGAGGCGGGCGACGCGGTCGCCGTGGACGTCGGCCGCTTCTCCTCGGAGAACGGGTCCGGGGAGCGGGAAGAGGGCTACTTCCTCAACACGTTCAGCCTGGGCGTGTACCCGGAGCTGGTGCGGCAGCGCGAGCACTGGGCGCACCGCATCGGCGGTCATCCTGCCTCGGTGCTCGCGGCGCTGAAGGTGCTGCGCTCCGACGAGCGGCCGCTGGTCGCCAAGTTCCGGGGCAAGGAGCGGGCCATGTGGATGCTCTTCGCGGGCAACTGCACCTACCACCGGCCGGGCCTCACTCCGGGCCGCAGGCTCGACCTGGCGGACGGGCTGCTCGACGTGCGCGTCGTGCACGGCGGCCGCAGGCCGGGTGCAAGGCTCCTCGCCGCGGCGCTGACGGGACCCGATGTGCGCTCCCCCGCACAGACGGCCGCACGGCTGCCCCGGCTGCGGGTGGACGGCCTCGCGGCGGGCACGGTCGTGGCGTACGACGGTGAAGTGACGCGGGTCCATGGCTCGTTGACGGTCGACAAGCTGCCCGAGGCACTGACCGTCTACCGGCCGCTTCCGGCGGTCCACTGACCGTCCGCCGACGGAACGCGCCGACCACATATTGATACGTGGGTCTCACAATTCGGCACGGCGGCGTACGGTGCCTCGTACATTCGCACCCGAAGGAGTACCGCCATGCCGGAGGAGACCGCCGTCTACACGCACGGGCACCACGAGTCCGTGCTGCGTTCCCACACCTGGCGCACCGCCGCCAACTCGGCCGCCTACCTGGTCGGTTCGCTGAAGCCCCACATGACGGTCCTGGACATCGGCTGCGGTCCGGGGACCATCACCGCGGATCTCGCCGCGCTGGTCCCCGACGGCCGTGTCACCGGTGTGGACCGGGCCCCCGGCATCCTGGACACGGCACGCGCCACCGCGGCCGGGCGAGGCCTGGACAACGTCGAGTTCGCCGTCGCCGACGTGCACGACCTCGACTGTCCCGACGACTCGTTCTGCGTCGTCCACGCCCATCAGGTGCTCCAGCATGTGGGCGACCCGGTGCGGGCGCTGCGCGAGATGCGCCGCGTCTGCAAACCGGGCGGCATCGTGGCGGTCCGCGACGCGGACTACTCGGCGATGGCCTGGTACCCGCAGCTGCCCGCCCTGGACGACTGGCTCGACCTGTACCTGCGGGTGGCCCGCGCCAACGGCGGCGAGCCCGACGCGGGGCGCCGCCTCAAGTCCTGGGCCCTGGAGGCCGGCTTCGCCGAGGCCGGCATCACCGCGACCGCCGCCACCTGGTGCTACGGCTCGGCGGACGAGCGGGCCTGGTGGAGCGGCCTGTGGGCGGACCGCACGCTCGCCTCCACGTACGCCGAGCGCGCGGTGTCGGGCGGCCACGCGGACGCGGCGGGGCTGCGCGCCGTGTCCGCGGCGTGGCGGGAGTGGGGCGACCGGCCGGACGCGTGGTTCGCGGTGCTGCACGGGGAGGTCCTCTGCCGGAAGTGAGAGCCTGTCACGGATCACTCCCTGAGCAGCGGGTCACTCCCTGGGCAGCAGCGGGCCCAGCGGCCCGAGGTCCAGGTTCAGGTCCTCGGGCCGCAGCCCGTAGCGGTTGCGGAGCTCGGCCATCCGGTCCTCCAGGAGCATCAGCGTGAGGCCGATCCGCTCCTCCTGGTCCTCGGTCAGCTCACCGGTGTCGAAGCGGCGCACCGCCTGCCGCTCCATCAGCTGACGGAGGAGTTCGACGACGGTCAGGACCAGTTTCACCAGGTCCCGCTCCACGGTGTCGGGGTCGAGGTCCATGCGCTTGCGGTGGTCGTCGCGGCGCTCCGGCGTCTCGGGTTCCATGGTTCACTCCCTGTCCGGCCACGGCGAGGGCACTTGTTCGTTCACCGAGCTGATCAGCGCGTTCAGGTCGATGCGTACGAGATCGACGTCCGCGATCCGCAGGGTGATGTCGCCCTTGATGACGACACCGCCCGCGAGCAGCCGGTCGAGCAGGTCGACCAGGGCGATCTCGCGGCGCTCGACGACGGTCATTCGGCACGGTCCTTGTCGTCGCCGGTGCGTTCGTGGCCGTTGGCTTCGTCGCCGGTGGCTTCGTCGCCGGTGAAGGAGTACGCGGCCCAGGGCCCCGTCAGCTCCACCCGCAGGCGGCTCGTCCCCTCGTCCTCGTCCTTCGTGCGGTCCACGAGCTCGACGAACTCCTCGGAGTTCTCCCGGCTCACCAGATACGCCGCGTTGAGGACGTTGCGCCCCGGCGTGCGGGACAGCTCGGCGTTCTGCGGCGCGTGCAGCCGGGAGTCCTCGGCGCACCGCGACAGCGTCTCGTGCAGGCGCCGGGCGAAGACCTCGGCCCGCTGCCAGCCCTCCTCCTGCGCCGTGCGCTGACTGCGTCGCCTGCGCAGATAGTCGCGCCCGCTGGTCGGCCCGGTCCGCCGGGCCGGGGCGGCGGCCTGCGGCGCGGTGGACTCCTCGCTCAGCAGGTGGACCTTCACGCCCCACTCGACGCGTCCGTCGATCCTGCCGAGGACGCGGTGGAAGCGCTCCGCCCCGTCCGCCAGCATGGCGCGTACGCCGCTGTCGTCACGGAAGACGGTCGCGAGGCGCAGCGGCAGCGGGCAGGTGACGGAGGTGAGCGCGTCGATCACCCGCTGGTGCGCGCGGGCCGTGTCGGCGAGCCAGTCCAGGTCCTCCAGGTGGGCGCGGAGCGCGTCCTCCGCGAAGTCCCGCTCCGGCACCGGGCCGACCAGGGCGACCAGCCCCTCGTGCTCCAGGCGGCGGGGCGGCACGCCGCCGACCCCGGTGAGGTCGGCGGCGAGCGGTGCGCTGAAGGGGCGGCAGACCGCGTAGACGTACCGCAGGTCGTCGGGGCGCGGGCCGTCGCCGTGCGGCTCATCGTTCACGGCGTTCATGTGCCTCCTTCTCGGCCAGCTCCAGGGACATCCGCTCCTCCAGCTCCGCGAGGCGCTGCCGCAACTCGGCGTTCTCCCGCGAGAGTTCGCTGCGGCGCGCCCCCTGGGAGAGCGCCGGGTCGCCCTCCCACCAGTCGATGCCCATCTCCTTGGCCTTGTCCACGGAGGCGACGATGAGGCGGAGCTTGATGGTGAGCAGTTCGATGTCGAGCAGGTTGATCTTGATGTCACCGGCGATGACGATGCCCTTGTCCAGGACGCGTTCGAGGATGTCGGCGAGGTTGGCCCCGCCGCCGCCCCCGCCGTAGGGGCCGGGCAGTCCGCCGCCAGAGGGGGTCGTCATCGACGGGCCCGTCCGCCGCCGGCCGACTCGGCGTACTCGCGCTGCTTCTCCTCGTCGGCGTCGGCCTCGTCCTCGGCCTCGTCGTCCTCGTCGTACTCGTCCGCGGGCTCTTCCTCGGGCTCGAGCTCGTCCTCTTCGTCCAGGTCGTGCTCGTGCTCGTGCTCGCCCTGCGGTTCCTCGTCCTCCGCCTCTTCGGGCTCGTCCTCGTCCTCGTACTCCTCCGCCGGTTCGTCCTCGCGCTCGTCCTCGTCCTCGTCGTACTCGGACTCCGGCTCGTCCTGCGCGTCGTGCTCGTCCTGCGGCTCGTGCTCGTCCCGGGCCTCGTCCTCGCGCGTGTCCTGCGTGTCCTCGCGCTCGTCCTCCTCCTCGGCCACGGCGTCCTCGTGGCTGCGGACGACCTCGCCGTCGCGGATCTCGCCGCGCCAGCCGTCGCTCGCCTCGCCGCGCAGCGAGATGTGCCGGGCGAAGTGCTTGAGGTCGAGGCGGGCCCTGCGGCCCTGGGCGCGCCAGATGTTGCCCGTCTTCTCGAAGAGGCCCTTCGGGTAGTACTCGATGATCAGCAGCACCCGGGTGAGGTTCTCGGCGAGCGCGTGGAAGGTGACGACACCCTTCGTCGTCCCCTTGCCGCCCTCGGACGTCCAGGTGATGCGCTGGTCCGGCACCTGCTCGGTGGTGTGCGCCTTCCAGCTCCGGTTGGACCAGAAGACCTTCAGCTTCCAGTCGGACTCCGTGTCGTTCGCGACGGTGGCGCCCTTGACGCCCTTGGCGAAGGTGGAGAACTCCTGGTACTGCGTCCACTGGTCGTACGCCTCGCGCAGCGGCACACCGATGTCGACGTACTCCAGGATGACCGTCGGCTTCTGGCCCGCGCCGCCCTTCTTGCGCTTGCCCCCGAGGTTCTGGACGGCCCCCTTGACGGAGTCCTTCAGGTGGCTGCCGCCGAGTTCCAGCGCGCTGCGCACCGGGCCCTTGCCCTCGGCGACCTTCTTGCCGGCCTGCGCGGCCAGCTTGCCGAAGCCGGGGCTCTTGCCCTCCGCTATGTCGTTCAGCTTGACGGTGGCGTCGCCGAGCCGGTGCCCCACGCCGACGAGCATGCGCTCGACCTGGGCCATGAGGTAGGCCTGCGCCTCGTCCTTCAGGCGGTCGGCGGCCGGGCTGCGCGTGATGTTGCTCAGAGGTGACTCAGCCATGGTCGCTGCCTCCCTTCGTCCTGCCGCCGCTGCGGGCCGACGACGCCGACGACGCGGCCCTGCGGGCGGTGCCGCGCGCCGCCGCGGTGGACTTCTTCTGGGCGGTCTTGCGGGCCGGTTTCTGCGGGCTCTTCTTGGCCGGGGTCTTCTTCGCGGCCGTCTTCGGCGCGGACTTGGCGTCCGGCTTCGTGTCCGTCTTGCGCGCGGTCCGCTTCGGTGGCGCCTTCTTGCGCTGTGCCGGCCGTTCGGGCTCCGCGTCCTCGTCCGCGTCGCCGTCCCTGTCCTCGTCCTGCTCCCGGTCCCGGTCGCGGTTCTCGGCGTCCTCGTCCCTGTCGTCGTCCGCCTGTCCCGGCACCACGCCGGCGATGCGGTCCTGGACGCCGAGGGTGCGGTCGTGCAGACGGTCGGCGAGGCCTTCGAGCTGCCGGTTGAGGAGCGAGCCGGTGGCCGCCTTGCCCACGCCCCGCATGTCCTGGCGCAGCTGGTCGCCGATCTCCTTGAACTGCGGGTTGTTCTGCAACTGCTGGTTCACGAACGAGCCCAGCGCCTTGGGGCTCAGGTTGAGCCGCTTGCCGGCCACCATCGTGCCGACGGCGAACGCGAACTTCGCCTTCTTCGTGCGACCGAGGACGTATCCCGCGCCCACGGCGAGGCCCACTGCCATTCGGTTCATTCTCAGAAGTCCTGTCCTGTGCTGTGCTGCAGTCGGTCGAGGAGCTCGTCCTCGTGCCGCTCGAACTCGGCCTCGTCGATCTCTCCCGCCTCGAGGAGCTCCTCCAGGCGGGAGAGTTCACGACGGATCGCCGAGGGGTCGTAGTACTGCCGCTCCGCCTCGTCGACCACCTGCCTGAGCACCCAGAGGGAGCCGCGGGCCGGGGCGAGAGGCAGCAGGAGCAGTTCACCGATCAGCCCCATGCCGTCACACTCACTCCGCGGGCTTGGCGGGCCCCGGGTCGACGAAGCTGTACGGGGGCAGCGGACCGTGCACCCGCAGGTCCAGGTGCGGCTGGGTGGCCCGGAGCTCCTCGACGGCCGCGAGGAAGCCCTCGGCGGACTTGCGGTTCACCAGGAACGAGATGTTCGCAAGCCAGCCGCTGCTCTCGGGGCCGTCGGCGACCGACTCGGCGGCCGGCTCCAGGGCGCGCCGCACCTCGACGGCATCGCTCTGCTCGCGGGCCCGCACGTTCGAGGTCACCATCTCGCCGAGCTTCAGCTTCTGTTCGTGGGTGCCGCCGCCCTGGCGCTGGTTGGCCTCGACCATGGCGCGCAGCTCCGGGTTCTCGGCGAGGACCTGGTGCAGTACGGCCTGTTCGTGGTGGGAGGCCTTCACGTTGTACTCAACCTTGCCGTCGAGGGTGCGCAGCCGCTCCAGGTAGTGGTCGGCCCGCTCGCCGAGCACGGAGGTGACCGTCTCGTCGTCCGGGGCGAGACTGCCGAACCGCATCGGCAGCACGGAGCCGGCCGCGCCGGCCTCCGACAGGACGTTCTGGTGCGCGAGGAGGTCGCGCCGCTTGGGCTTGAGGTCCTCGGGGGAGTCGCTCACGATGGCGGCGAGCTCACCGCTCTTCAGGATGCGCACGGGGCAGGCCGGCCGGCCGATGCCCTCCATGCCCTCGGGCAGCGCCGGGTGGGAGCTGCTCGCGATGCCGTAGACGTAGGTGGTCACTCCTGCTCCTCCTTCCGGCGGGACGTGGTGGAACGGCGCTTCGGCCGGTCCTCGCTCTGACGCTGGCCTTCCTCACGGGACTGCTTGAAGGCGTCCGATATGGTCTCGGCGGCTCCGGAGAGCGCGCCCTTGGACTTGCCCTTGGCGCCGGACTCGGTGATCTCGCCCACCAGGTCGGGCAGTCCGGGGTCCTTCTTCTTGCCGGTCTCCAGGTCGAGGCGGTTGCACGCCTCGGCGAACCGGAGATAGGTGTCGACGCTCGCGACGACGACACGGACGTCGATCTTCAGGATCTCGATACCGACGAGCGAAACGCGTACGAAGGCGTCGATGACGAGTCCTCGGTCGAGGATGAGTTCCACGACGTCGTACAGGCCACTGGTGCCGCCTCCGCCGCCGGACTGTTGTGCCGGGACTACGGTCATGCCGACTGATGCCTCCTCAAGTCTGGTGCCTGATCGGGGTCTTGGCTTCCTGTCCTGGCTGTTGACCTTTCTGGGTCGACTGTTGGTCCTCCTGGCCTGTGGTCCTGGCTTGCCGGCTAGTGGCCGCCGGTGCCGCGAGGTTCGGAACGGCCGCGCTCGTAACGGCGGAGCCTGCGGTAGCCCGTCAGCTCGCCCTGCGGGTCCAGCTGCACCTCGTAACTCGCGAGGAGACTCATCGTGTCGGGGACACGGGAGAGTTCGAGGACCTCGATCTCCAACAGCCAGCCGTCCTCGGTGCGTTCGAAGGACGACACCGATTCGGGTGTCATGCCGGTCAGCTCGGCAAGCTGCTCCCTGGCGTGGCGGAGGACCGCCATGGGGCCGGGCAGCGATTCCTTCTCGTCCTTCTCGCCCGATGTCTTGCTGTCTGCGTTCTCTGTCGTCTTACGTGACGTATTGGCCATGTTCACCTCCTTCATCGGGTTACCCGAAGAGCCTTGGCCAAACGTGATCGCTACGTGTCCGGCCCGGACGCCGGGCGGCTCGTGCGGGTGCGTCAGCCGCGCAGGGCGCGGAGCTTGCGGCGGGCGGGGCCGAGCGCGCGTCCGGAGCGCGGGAGACCGGCCCACGGGTCGGTGCGGGCCTGCTCCACGGCGTTGTCGATGGTCCAGCTCCGGGCGTGCACCGCGGGGTCGTCGAGCTGCTCCCAGGCGATGGGCACGGCCACCGGCGCCCCTGGCTTGGCCCGCACGGAGAACGGCGCCACCGCCGTCTGCGCGTACGCGTTGCGCTGCACGTCGAGGTAGAGCCGGTCGCCACGGTCCTTCTTGCGGGCGGCCGTGGTGAACCGCTCGGGGTGGGCCTCGGCGAGGGTGTCGGCGACATCCTTGGCGAAGGCCCGGGCGTCGTCGAAGTCGTGGTGGCCGTTGAGCGGCACGATGACGTGCAGTCCGCGCGAGCCCGTCGTCATCAGGGCGGACGGCAGGTTCATGTGGTCGAGCAGTTCGCCGAGGAGACGGGCGGCGTCGCGCACCGCGCCGAAGTCGTCCTCGGCGGGGTCGAGGTCGAAGACGATCCGGTCGGGGTGGTCGATCCGGGCCGTGCGCGAGAGCCAGCGGTGCAGGGTGACGCAGGCCTGGTCGGCGAGGAAGAGCAGGGTCGCCGTGTCGTCGCACACGGTGTGGTGGACGGTGCCGCCCTCCTTGGCCACCTCGACGCGTGTGATCCAGTCCGGATAGTGGTCCGGGGTGTCCTTCTGCATGAACTGGGGGCCGTCCACACCGTCGGGGTGGCGCTCCAGCATCAGCGGCCGGTCGCGCAGGTGGGGCAGCATGAACGGGGCGACGGACCGGTAGTAGTCGAAGAGGTCCGCCTTCGTGTGGCCCGTGCCGCCGTGGTCCCCCGCGGTGCCTCCGCCGCCCTTGCCCTTGCCGTCGAGGCCGGGGAAGAGGACTTTCTGCGGTCGGTGCAGCTCCACGGTGCGGCGGCCGGCCCGCACCGTCCGTACGTCGTTCATGGGGGTCCCTTCGGCTCGGTTCGCCAAGTGCGACGTGACCCGGCGAGTACCCAGCGTCAGGCCCGGTAGTCGCCCACCGCCGCACCGACACGGTGGTGTTCACCCTGGTCGGGAGGGTGGCTGGCACCACCTGGGAAACGGGGGACGGCGGGCGTGCCGGACGGCGCCCCGGCCGGAAGGATCGGAGGTACCGACCAGCCGTCCCGCTCCTGTGAGGCCCGCCATGCAGCACAACTCCCCTGCGCACAGCGCCGATGTGACGCACGACTCCCCGACGCGCGGTGCCGATACGGCGTACGACTCCCCGACGCGCGAGGCCGATACGGCGTACGACTCCCCGACCCGCAACGCCGATGTGACGCACGACTCCCCGACCCGCAGGACCGATATGGCGTACGACGCCGATCCCGACCTGCGGCCCTCCGGCGCCCCCGCCCCCCGTCCCGCCCTGCCGCGCGTCCCCCGCCCCCGGCCCCGCTCCCCCGAACCCGGGCTCCTCGCCCGCATCCTGCCCGGCACCGTCGGGCCGCCCGCGCCCGCCGCCGTCACGGCGGCCTTCTCGCTCTGGCTCACCGCGGTCGCCGCGGGCGTCTTCGAGTCGGCGCTCGCGGGCGTCGGGGAGGCGTCCGGGAGCAGTGGTCCCGGCCACCGCATCGGCATGTCCGCCGACGGGCTCACCGGCGGGTTCACCGGTGAGCTCCTGCTCCGTATGGCGTTGCTCTCCGCGGCCGTCCTGGTGGCGGTGCGGATGCGCCGCGGCGCCCGCTGGGCCCGCTGGGCGCTGACCGGCGTGCTCGGGGCGCTGGGGACGCTCACGGCGCTCGGCGCGACCGTCACGGACGCGCGCGCGGTCGACGTCCTGTTCGGCGCGGGGCAGGTACTGCACCTGGCCGCCGCGCTCATGGCGACGGGGCTCATGTTCCGCCCGGCGGCGAACGCCTGGTTCAGGGCAACCCGGCACCGCTGACCGCGTTCTCGCTCAGCGGACCACGCCCTGCTCCACCAGGAGCCGCGCCGCCGCCACGATCGACTCCGCGTCGATGCCCGCGGCGCGCAGCTGCTCCGCCGGCGACGCCGAACCGGGCATCGTCCGCACCGCGAGCCGCACCAGGCGCGGCACCGGCCTGCCGTCGGTGAACGCGTCGAGGACCGCGTCGCCGAGGCCGCCCTGTTCCCGGTGGTCCTCGACGGTCATGAGGCAGCCGGTCCGTTCCGCCGCCTCGCGCAGGGCGCGGCGGTCGACGGGCTTGACGGAGTAGAGGTCGACGACGCGCACGGGGATGCCCTCGCGGTCGAGCGCGTCCGCCGCGGTCAGCGCCTCGTGGACGGTCACCCCGGCCGCCACCACGGTCAGCCGGTCCGCGTCGCCGGCGCGCAGCACCTTGGAGCCGCCGACCGGGAACTTCTCGTCGGGCCCGTAGATGACGGGCGCGTCCCCGCGCGACGTACGCAGGTAGCGGATTCCGTCGAGTGCGGCCATCTCGGCGACGAGCCGCCCGGTCTGGTGGGCGTCGCAGGGGTACAGGACGGTGGAGCCGTGCACCGCACGGAAGAGCGCCAGGTCCTCCAGGCCCATCTGGGACGGGCCGTCCTGGCCGATCGCGACGCCCGCGTGCGAGCCGACGAGGTTGATGTCGGCGCCGCTGACCGCCGCCATCCGCACGAAGTCGTGGGCGCGGGTGAGGAACGCCGCGAACGTCGAGGCGTACGGCACCCAGCCGCGCGCCGCCAACCCGACGGCCGCGGCGACGAGTTGCTGTTCGGCGATGTAGCACTCGAAGAACCGGTCGGGGTGTTCCTTGGCGAAGTACTCCGCCCGTGTCGAGTCGCCGACCTCGCCGTCCAGGGCCACGACGTCGCCGCGCGCGGTGCCGAGCGCGGTGAGCGCCTGGCCGTACGCGGTGCGGGTCGCGACGGCGTCGCCCAGCGCGTGGCGGGGCAGTTCGAGGTGGCCGCTGCGCACGGCGTGCATGGTTCGTGCGGCGGCGGGCCTGCGCACCTCCACGCGTACGTCGCGCACGCCGCCCAGTTCCTCGACGGCCGCCCCGGCGTCGGGCAGCGGCTTGCCGTGCAGGCCCTCGCGGTTCTCCACGGCGGCGACGCCCCTGCCCTTGACGGTGCGGGCGAGGATCACGGTGGGCTGCCCGAGGGTGGAGCCCGCTTCGTGGCAGGCGCGGTCGACGGCGTCGACGTCGTGCCCGTCGGTCTCGACGACGTGCCAGCCGAAGGCCTTGAACCGGTCGGCGTAGGCGCTCAGTTGCCACTCGTGGCGGGTCGGGCCGCGCTGGCCGAGGCGGTTGACGTCGACGATCGCGGTGAGGTTGTCGAGGTGCTCGTACCCGGCGTGCTCGGCGGCCTCCCACACCGAGCCCTCCGCGAGTTCGCTGTCGCCGCACAGCACCCAGACGCGGAAGGGAATCCGGTCGAGCCGCTTGCCGGAGAGGGCCATGCCGACGCCGACGGGCAGCCCCTGCCCCAGCGAGCCGGTGGCGACCTCGACCCAGGGCAGGGCGCGCGGTGTGGGGTGGCCTTCGAGGCGGCTGCCCTGTTCGCGGAAGGTGAGCAGCTCGTCGTCGGTGAGCGCCCCTGCCGCCTTGTACGCGGCGTAGAGGAGCGGTGACGCGTGGCCCTTGGAGAGGATGAAGCGGTCGTTGCCCGGGTGGTCGGGGCGGTCGAAGTCGTAGTGGAGATGGCGGCCGACGAGCACCGCCATCAGGTCGGCGGCGGACATCGACGAGGTGGGGTGTCCGGAGCCGGCGGCGGCCGCGGCCCGGACGGAGTCGACACGCAACTGCCGTGCGAGTGCGTCAAGTTGTTCGGTGCTGTTCGGCATCGGGGGTCTCCTTGGGCGTCGGGGTCGGGTCGTCCTCGGGCGGCGCGTCCCCCTTCGCCCGCTGGTGCGGCACGCGGGCCACCTCCGGCGAGGTGGACTCCAGCGGTACGGACCACGAGCGGACGAGCCCCAACTGCACGGCCTGGCGCGGCAGTACGGAGTCCAGGAGCCAGTCGGCCGCGACCCGCACGCGGTTGCCGGGCATCGCCGCCAGGTGGTAGCCGCGGGTGACGGCTCCGGCGAGCGGTCCGGACAGCGGCACGCCGAGCGGGTTGGCGGCGGCCTGGGCGCCGCCGAGGTCCACGGTGAAGCCGAGGTCGCGGTGGCGGTAGGTGCTGCGGGTGCCGTGGCCGAGCGACGCGGCGACGTTGCGCGCGGCGGTCGCGCCCTGGCGCCAGGCGTGCTGCGCGGTCATCGGGGTGAACCCGCCGGGTTTGGCCAGGTCGGGCACGGCCGCGGCGTCCCCGCAGGCGAACACCTCGGGGTGGCCCGGCACTTGCAGGAAGGTGTCGACGCGCAGCCGCCCCCGCTCCAGTGGCCGGCCGAGTCCGGCGACGAGCGGATCGGGGCGTACGCCGACGCACCAGACGAGGGTGCGTGTGTCGACGCAGTCCCCGTCGTCCAGAAGTACTCCGTCGGACGTGGCCTCTTTGACGGAGGTCCTGGTGCGGACGTCCACGCCGCGCCGCCTCAGCACGCGGTCGGCGGTGGACGACAGCCGGGGGTCGAGTTCGGGCAGGACGCGGTCGGCGATGTCGAGCAGCAGCCAGCGGGGCCGGATGCCCTGCCGCAGCGGCTGCCTGCGGACGAGGGCGTCCGTGAACAGTCGGCCGTGCGCGGCGAGTTCGACGCCGGTGTAACCGGCGCCGACGACCACGAAGGTGCAGCGGGCCCGGCAGGTCCGCGCGTCCGGCGCGGTCGCGGCGAGCTCCAGCTGGCGGGTGATGTGGTCGCGCAGGTACAGCGCCTCGGGCATGCCGCGGAAGCCGTGCGCGTGCTCGGCGACGCCCGGCACGGGGAGCAGCTTGTTGACGCTGCCCACGCTGAGGACGAGCCGGTCGTACGGCAGCTCGCCGCGCTGCCCCTCGGGGTCGGTGTACGTCACCCTGTGCCGCTCCAGGTCGACGCCGTCGGCCTCGCCGAGCGCGAGGCGTACGTGCGGCAGCGTGCCGGAGAGGGAGACGGTGACGCGCCGCGGCTCCAGGACGCCCGTGGCGACGTGCGGCAGCAGCGGCAGATAGAGGAAGTAGTCGGTGGGGTTGAGCAGGGTGATGTCGGCTTTGTGGCGGGCCGGCCGGGACAGGGTGCGGGCGGTGCGGTATCCGGCGAACCCGGCTCCGACGATGACGATGCGGGGTCGGCTCACGTGCGCCTCCGGCAGGTCGAATCCGGCGCGGTCGGACCTGCCGCGTGCCCCTGCGCGGCGGACGCCAAACTCCCGCCCCGAGCCGCGGGACTCCCCACTGCGGCTGCCGGGACCACGTCGGAGCAACGCCGGGCGAGCGCCGTTTGCCGCCCGCGACCGGGGGTTACCCGCAGCCGTATTCATCCAGCTCCGCGCCCACCGGAGGTGCAACCCCCCATGCCCGAGTACGGATATTTCCTGGCGACCGAGGAGTTCGGTCCCGCCGAACTGGTCGAGCAGGCCCGGATGGCCGAACAGGCCGGGTTCCAGGCGCTGTGGATCTCCGACCACTACCACCCGTGGAACGCGGCGCAGGGCCAGAGCCCGTTCGTCTGGTCGGTGCTCGGCGCGCTCACGGAGGCGGTGTCGCTGCCCGTCGAGACCGCGGTGACCTGCCCGACCCTGCGTATGCACCCGGCGGTCGTGGCGCAGGCCGCGGCGACGAGCGCCGTGATGACGGGCGGCCGCTTCCGGCTCGGCGTCGGCACGGGCGAGGCGCTCAACGAGCACATCGTGGGCGGGGCCTGGCCGCCCGCCCACATCCGCCTGGAGATGCTGGAGGAGGCCGTCCAGGTGATGCGGAACCTCTTCACCGGTGAGGAGGTCAACCATCACGGCCCGCACTACACCGTCGAGAACGCCCGCCTGTACACGGTGCCCGACGAGCCCGTGCCCATCGACGTGTCGGGCTTCGGCCCCAAGGCGACGGCGCTCGCCGCCCGGATCGGCGACGGGTTCATCACGATGACGCCCGACGAGACGCTGGTCTCCCGCTACCGCAAGGGCGGTGGCGGCGGCAAGCCGGTCAGCGGCGGCGTCAAGGTCTGCTACGGCTCCGACCGCGAGGCCGCCGTGCGCCGGGCGCGCGAACTGTGGGGCAATCAGCTGCTACCCGGCGAGATGGGCCAGATCCTGCCGACGCCGCGCCACTTCGAACAGCTGGACCAGCTGATCACCGACGAGATGGCCGCCTCGTCCTTCACCTGCGGCGACGACGTCGACGAACACGTCGGCGCGCTCAGGGCCTTCGCCGACGCGGGCTTCGACCGGGTGTACGTGAGCCAGATCGGCCCGGACCAGCGGGGCTTCTTCGACTTCTACCGCACGAAGGTGCTGCCGCAGCTCCAGAGCGCCCCGCCCGCCACCCCGGGGGACGGTGCCGTCCGATGACCCGCACGGCCCGGCACCTCACGGATGCCGGCCAAGGCACCCGGTACCGACGTCACGACCCAGGACAGAACCGATGAACCACGAAGTACCCCTCGAACGACCCGTCGTCTCCGCCTACACCGTGCCCGCCGACGCGCCGGAGGCCGACGGCACCTTCGCCTGGGACACCACGACCATCGTCGTCGCCGAGGTCACGGCGGGCGACGCGACGGGGACCGGCTGGACCTACGCCCCCGCGACCGTGGCCGCCCTGGTCGACGAGCAACTCACCCCGGTCATCAAGGGACTCGACGCCCTCGACATCCCCGCCGCGCACGACGCGATGACCCAGGCCGTCCGCAACACCGGCCGCCCCGGCGCCGCTGGGTGCGCGATCTCGGCGGTCGACATCGCCCTGTGGGACCTCAAGGCCCGCCTCCTGGAGCTCCCTCTCGTACGCCTCCTCGGGACGGCCCGCGACGAGGTCCCCGTCTACGGGAGCGGCGGCTTCACCACGTACCACGACACACATCTGGCGGCCCAGCTGAACGGCTGGGTGCACGGCCAGCACATCCCACGCGTCAAGATCAAGGTCGGTGAGGCCTGGGGCCGGTCGGCCGCCCGCGACGTGTCCCGGGTCCGCACCGCGCGCGACGTCATCGGCCCGCAGGCCGAGCTGTACGTCGACGCGAACGGCGGCTACACGCGCAAACAGGCGGTCCGGGTGGGCCGCGTGCTCGCCGAGCACGGCGTCGGCTGGTTCGAGGAGCCGGTCTCCTCGGACGACCTGCGGGGGCTCTCGCTGGTCAGGGACGCCCTGGTGTGCGATGTGACGGCGGGCGGCTACGGCTACGACCTGCCGTACTTCGCCCGCATGATCCCCTCCGTGGACTGCCTCCAGGTGGACGCGACGCGCTGCGGCGGCATCACGGAGTGGCTGCGCGCGGCGGCCCTGGCCCAGGCGCACGGCCTGGAGGTCTCGGGCCACTGCGCGCCGCACGCCCACGCGGCGGCCGCGGCCTGCGTGCCGAACCTGCGGCACATCGAGTGGTTCCACGACCACGTGCGGATCGAGTCGATGTTCTTCGACGGGGCGCTCGACCCGACCGGGGGCGCGGTCCGCCCCGACGGCGGCGTCGGGCACGGGCTGCAACTGCGCACGGAGGACGTGGAGGAGTTCCGGGTCGCCTGAGAAGTCACCCCTGAGAGGTCACCACTACGAGGTCACCTGGGAACCCTTTCGGGTTCAGGTGTCACGTCGAGTTCAGGTGTCACGGCTGTCACGGCGCGGCGGGGTCGTGGGGGCCGGCGGCGCGGTGGGGGGCATCGGCGGGGCGTCGGGGACGCCGAGTCCGCCGGGCGGGGCCGCGGGGGCGGCGGGTCCGCTGCCGCCCGGCTCGGGCAGCGTACCGGCGCCGGGCGCCCCGGCGTCACGGGCGTCCCGGGACGGCCGCGGCCGCGCCGCGTTGCGCAGCAGGACCGCCGCCGCGCCGAGGAGGGCCGCCACGATGAGGGCCGCAGCCCAGTCGGGCAGGCCGAGGTCGATGACGAGGCCGATGGCCAGGGCCGCCGCCGCGCCCGCGTAGAGGGCGGCGGCGCCGGACGCGGCGTACAGCGTGGCCTTGCGCCGCTGTTTTCTCGTCTGCTCGCGCAGCTCTTCCCGGAGCTCGGCGCGGATCGTCCGGACCAGTTCGTCGGTCAGACCTTTGTCGAGGCCGGTCAGGGGTTTCTCGGAGCCGGTCAGTGTTTTCTCGGGGGCAGTCAGTGGTTTATCGGGGCCAGTCATGGCGGCCGGGTACCCGCTCCGCCGAGAACATGGCCCGGCGGCCGCACGTGACGCGGGACACACCATGACCGGTTTTCCCCTAGGGTAGGCGGGGCGTGATCGTCCGGATTCGCACCCGGGAAGCACCATCGGAACCACGGAGGTACCCATGTCCTCGAAGCGACGCCGCAAGAAGAAGGCCCGCCGCAAGAACGGCGCGAACCACGGCAGCCGTCCCCAGTCCTGAGGACAGCGCACGGCGAACGGAGGGCGGCACCGCACGGTGCCGCCCTCCGACGTGTCCGGCGCGGAACGGAGTCGGGTGCTCTTCTCGCCGGAGGCGGTGGCGGCCGAACGGGCAATCATGAAATCGTTCCGACCATGGAGATCCTGGGAACCACGCTGCGGATCTGCGTCGAGGACCTGGAGTCCTCCGTCGCGTTCTACGAACGGCTCGCGGGCGGCAAGGCCATGCGCTTCGAACGCGGCGGCGTCTCCGTCGCCGCGGTCGGCTGCTTCCTGCTGATGAGCGGCCCGGAGCACGAGCTGGAGGTGCTGCGCAAGGTCGCGGCGACCATCGCGGTCGAGGACGTCGACGAGGCGTACACGATCCTGAACGCCTCCGGGGCGCGGGTCGTCGCGGGCCCGGTCCCCACCCCGGCGGGGCGCAACCTCATCGCGATGCACCCGGACGGCTCCGTCTTCGAGTACGCGGACCGCCGCGTCACCGGCGGCTGACCCGGGCGGCGCCGGAACCCACGCGCCGGCGTGGCCTACGGAGTGTGATCCGGCCGCATCCGGAAGTCGTACCGCGCCGGTACCTCCTCGCCCGTCGCCGCCGTCCACAGGTCGCCCAGCGTCTCCGCCCCCTCCCGCAGGTCCGCCGCCTCGAAGCCGGACTCGAAGACGGCGCGCACGCCCGCCAAGTCGCCCTCCGCATGCAGCAGTTGTGCCTCCAGGAGGCGGAAGCGGCCCTCGGCGCGGGTCGTCGCGTCCAGGCGGTCCCAGATTGCGCGGGCCGCTTCCGTGCGGTGCGCGGCGAGCAGCGCGGTGATCGCCTCCCTGCCGAGCGCCGTGGTGGCCGCGATCCAGGCGGGGCCGTCGTCGGGCCGCTCCCGGCACAGGTCGTCGAAGGCGGCCGCATACCGGTCGGCGGCCCGCTCGGTGTTGCCCCCTGCGTGGTCGGCGACGGCGAGGCAGCGCAGCAACGGCCAGCGGGAGGTGGCAAGTTCGAGACCGCGCTCCCAGCTGCGCACGGCCTGGGCGCGGTCGCCCGCGTGCCACTGCGCGACGCCCAGGTGGTACTCGGCGACCGGCCGCGCGGGCGCGGTCTCCAGCATGTCGCGCCAGTGCCGCGCGACCAGCGTGGCCCCTGGCGGGGCGACCTCGCGCGGCTCGGGGACGGCGCCCGAGCGCAGCAGCTCCAGCCACGGCTCCTGCTCGGGGCCGAGCGTCGACTCCGGGAAGGGCGTGCCGGGCAACTTGTGGTGGGCGCGCAGGACTTCGAGCGCGCCCCAGCCCGAGCCCACGGCGAGCACGTCGCCGGGCTCGGTGTCGGCGGCGGTCAGCCACGCCGCGTGAGCCGCGTCCACGGCTTCCCTCGGCAGCGCGTCGCCGAGCCGCGCGGCGACCTCGGCCCGCGCGCCCGCCCACTCGCCGTGCACGCGGTCGGCGGACGCGGTCAGCGGACCGTACGACTCCAGCCAGCTGAACTCGCTCTCGGCCTCCAGGCGGACGTGTTCCAGCTGGGTGCGGGCGAGGCCCGACTGGATCTCCGCGTAGCCTCCGGTGCCCGGTTCGGTGAGCCATTCCTGCCAGCGGCGCCCTCCGGTGCCCGTGCCCCAGAGGAAGAGCTTGCGGCCGCGCGGCAGGTCCGTGGAGGTCTGGACGAGCCCGTGCCCGGTCTCGTCGACCGCGGCGATCCACCGGCGCTCGCCGTCCGGCAGGTCGTAGTAGTACTCGGCGGCGTGCTCGCTGCGCAGCGGGTACGTCCGGTCGGCGCCGTCGGACTCCGGCACGGGCACGCGTCGGAAGCCGCCGGCCCGGTGGGCGAGGTGCCAGGCCTCGTCGGCGGGGGCGAGGATCCTGCGGTCCTCGGGCACCGCGATGTTCGACCACCAGTAGACGGGCGCGGGCCTCTCGTGCGGATTGCGGATCCGGACGCCGACGTGCAGGAAGTCGGACCCCTCGGGCAGCCACAGGTCCACCTGGAAGGGCAGGTCGCGCAGCCGTTCCCACTCCCACAGGCGCAGCATCTCGCCGCCGTCGGGTGCCAGGACGCGGGCCGCGTGCACGGGGGCGCAGGAGAGGGTGGTGTGGCCGGTGGCGCCGATGTTCCACTCGATGCCGCCGGATGTCCACGCGCCGTTGAGCGCGAACGCGGCGGGCTGCACCACGGGGTTGCGGTACAGCAGTTCGCGCCCGGTCGGCTTGTGCAGGAGCGAGTGGACGCGGCCGCCGTACCCGGGCAGGACGGTGGCGCGCAGCCGGTCGTTCTCGACGACGAGCACGTCGAGCGCCGTGTCGGTGCGCTCGCGGCCGTATCCGTCGAGGATCCGGGTGGGCAGCGGGGAGCTCAGCGGCTCGTATCCGAGCTGCCGTGCCATGTCGCGCGGCAGCCCTTCCTTGGCGCGCTCGTCGAGGGTGTGCGGCTGCCGCAGCGGCAGCAGGGGCGGCAGCGGGTTCTCGGGCCCCGTCCCGGCGGCGGGCAGGGTCAGTACGTCGCGTCGCACGGTGGTCTTCACGATCACCATGGAACACGGTCGGCGGGGCGGCGACCAGAGGCATCCCCGGCCAGGATCGCGGGGCGGCCGCTCAGGACGGGACGAGGGCCGACACGATCACGTCGGTGAGCAGGTCACCCGCCTTGCCGTCCGGGTCGAGGTCCGGGTCGTAGATGGTGACGTTGAGGCCGACGCAGCGCGGGGAGCGCACGAACGGCCGCAGCAGGTCGAGGAGTTCGTCGGCGAACAGGCCGCCCGGGTCGGGGCTGTCGACGGCGGGCATCACCGACGGGTCGAGGATGTCAGCGTCCAAGTGCACCCAGAAACCGTTGAGTTCAGGCACTTCCAGGGTCTGTACGACCGCGCGGGCGACGTTCTCCGCGCCCCACTTCCTGAGCTCGCCGACGGTCGCGTTGGCGATCTTCAGGGTGGTGAACTCGGCGCGGTCCTCGTCGCCGTCACGCAGCCCGAAGAGGCATACGTCCTCGTCGCGCAGGTAGGGCCGCAGCCCCTCCAGGTCGGTGAGGTCCCGCTGGCCGCGGCCCGTCGCGAGGGCGAGCTCCTCGCCGCCCGCGGCGCCGATCCGGTCGGAGTTGCCGGGGTGCCGGAAGTCGGCGGAGCCGTCCAGGGCCGCGAGCCCGTACCGCCCGATGCGGCGCAGCGCCAGCGCGGCACCCAGCTGGATCGAGCAGTCCCCGCCGAGGACGACGACGAAGTCCTCGGCACGTACGTGGTGTTCGATGCGGTCGGCGAGACGGCGGGTGTACGTGGCGATGGCGTCCGCGTGGAAGACGCCGTCGCCCTCCTGCCACTCCCCGCGGTCGTAGCGGGGCGGCACCACGACGCCGCCTTCGAGGGCCGAGAGGCGGCGCAACAGGCCGCGCTCCCGCAGGGCGCCGGCCAGTTTGTAGCAGCCGGGCACGGTGCCGGGGCCGGGCGGGCGCAGGCCCAGGTTGGAGGGGGCGTCGACGACCACGATATTCCGCATGCCGCCCATCCTCCGCGACGTACGCTGACCCTTTCAACACTGTTGTGGGGCGAACGGAAGAGCGGGGCGGAAGTATGGGCACGCAGCACACCTACCGTGTGATCGTGCGGGGCAGGTGGGACGCGTTGAGCGACGCGTCGAGGGCCGCGCTGCTCGCCGAGGCCGACCAACACGGTTTGGCGCAAATGAAGTTCACGCCGGAGGGCACGCTCGCCTACGATCGCGCGCTGCTCCACTTCTCCTGCCGCTTCGTGGTGGTCTCGGACGCCGAGGACGGCGAGGAGATGGCGGCGGCGCTCGCCGAGGAGAAGGCGGAGCTCCTCCTCACCGGTCTGGGGCACGGCTTCCGCGAGCTGAGGTCCACGGTGACGGACATGGACACCATGAAGATCAACCGCAAGCCGTCACGCCGCTGACGGCCCGCCGGGCCGCACCATGCCGGCGGTGATCGCCCAGCGTTCGTGGTCGCACCAGGCCCCGTCGATGTGGAGGAAGTCCGGCGAGAAGCCCTCCAGGCGGAAGCCGGCGCGGCGGACCAGGGCGAGGGACGCGGCGTTGCCCGGCTGGATGTTGGCCTCCAGGCGGTGCAGCCCGAAGTCCCCGAAGGCGTACGCAAGGACGAGTCCGAGTCCCTCGCTCATCAGCCCCCGTCCGGCCGCGTGCGCGAAGGCGCCGTAGCCGAGGGCGCCGCAGCGGAAGGCGCCGCGGACGATGTTGTTGATGTTGATGTACCCGGCGATGTCCCCGCTGTCGCGCTCGCAGACCAGGAGGCCGGCGCGGGCCGGGTCCTCGACGAGCGGCCGGACGTAGTCGCGGTAGGCGTCGTCCGTGCACGGCGGGAAGAGCCAGGGGTGGTGCAGCTCGCGGCTCTCGCGGGCACGCGCGGTGAACTCGGGGCCGTCGGCGGGGGTGATGTGGCGCAGGGCCACGCGGGGGCCTTCGGCGAGCGGGCCTTCGGCGAGGGGAGCGGCATGGGCGGGCATCGCCTCACGCTACCCGCGGCGCCTGCGCATGAAGTACGCCCCGCACAGGGCGCCGATGAGCCCCGTGCCGAGGAGCGCCGTCCACAGGGGCATGGTCACTTCGGGGATGAGCAGGCGGATCTTGGTGCTGCGGGTGTTCTCGAAGATGAAGACGAGGGTGAGGACGACGAGCGCGGCGACGGTCACCCTGCCGGGTGTCAGCAGCCCGCCGTCCCGGCCGCCGCCCCTGGGGCCGCCCGTGGAGGTGTTGGGGCTCATGGTGTGGACCCTTCCGTCGGAGGTACGCCGGCCTCCCCCGCCCCCAGCATGGGCAGCCGGGGAGCGGAGCGCGCGCGGTGGGGTGCCTCCGGGGCGGGGCGGTGGGCCGTACGGGTGACGTCGGCGGCGGAGGGTCGTACCGCTCAGTGGTCGACGACCGGCAGGTCGAGGACGCCGGTGTCGTCGGGGGCGCTGGTGACGGTCACCGGCTTGACGCCCTTGTTGCCGCCGTACGCCCCGTCGCTCGCCGCCACCACGAACTGCAACCGGTGGCCCTTCTCGTAGCGGTGCACGATGCCGGGCAGTGAGACCGTGAACGGCTTCGTGACGTCCGGCACCCGTACGGGCGCGACGAGGCGGTGGACGAGGGTCTTCCTGCCGTCGGGGGCGACGTCGTACAGCTTGGCGAAGAGGACGAGCTTGTCGGCGGCGTCCCCGGAGTGCTGCACGCGCTCGGTCCGCGGCGAGCGGACCTTCAGCGTCGCCCTGGGCGCGCCGACGACGTCCACCGGGCCGGTGAAGGGCTCGGTCGTCCAGTCGAGGTAGGTGCCCCTGGTGTCGTGCGGCTGCGGGTCGGGCAGGCCGATCATCCCGGCGAGCGAGGACTCCGAGTGGCTGGTGGGGATCAGCCAGTTGCGGTACTCGCGGCTGCCGCGGGCCACCTTCTTCCGGTCGTCGACGAGCTTGCCGTCGCCGGAGAGGTAGAACCTGCCGCTGAGGGCGGGCACTTCGGGCGCGGTCGCGTAGGTGTCGCCCGGGTCGGTGATCCAGTCGCGGTAGTAGGCGAAGGCGGGTCCGGTGTCGGTGTTCTTCTTCAGGTGGAGGTAGCGGTCGAACCAGGCGAGGATGCGCTTGCCCACGTACGACGTCTCCAAGTTCCCCTGTTCGAGGTTGAGTTCCCCGGACGCGGGGTCGGTCGTGCCGCCGCTGTGCCCCCAGGACTGCCAGATCATCTTGGCCGTGGTCCCCTGGTTCTTGAGGGTCCGGTACGTCGCCTCGGCCTCGTTGAGGTTGAAGAGGCTGTCGGCCTGGCCCTGGACGAGGAGCGTCGGGGCCTTCACCTTGTGCAGGTAGGAGACCGGGGAGACGCCGCGTGCGAACTCCTGGAGCTCCTTGGTCCGGTCGGCGGGGTAGCGGCCGGAGTTGAGGGTGCGGATCGTCTCGCAGGCCTTGGTGACGAAGTGCAGGCAGTCGAGGCGGTTGATGCGGGACGGGTCCAGGTTGGGGACGAGCAGCGGCTGTCCCTCGCCGATGAGGTAGAAGCCGTTCATCCACTGCCACTTGGCGGCGCCGGGGACGCTGCGGTCGGCCGCGTTGTTGGGGTCGAGGGAGTAGGCGAGGTCGTTCCAGGTGATCATGGGGACGAGTGCGTCGACCCGGTGGTCGACGGCGGCGGTCGCCAGCTGGACGGCCCCGCCGTACGAGCCGCCGATCATGCCGACGCGCGGGTCGCCCTTGCCGTCGGTGGTGACGTAGTCGGCCCTCGTCCCGTCGTCGGCGGCCCGCTTGCCGCCGAGGAAGTCGATGAGCCCGGACGCGGCTCTGCCGTCGATCTCGGGGTCGTCCAGGGATATGAGGCACCCCGACTTGCCGAATCCGAGTCCGGAGTAGACGAGCGAGACGTAGCCGCGCTCGGCGAAGGCCTTCCCGGTGGCGGCGGTCCCGTCGGACTTGTTGCCGCCGAAGCCGTTGGTGGTGAGCACGGCCGGCGCGGGGTGCGCGGCGTCGACACCGGCGGGCCGGTACAGGTCGGCGTCGACCGTGCAGCTCCTGCCGCCCGCCTGGACGGTGAACTTCAGGGCGGTGACGGTGTACTGGCCCGTGGCGCTCGCCGGGGCGGTGAGGGCGAGCGGCGCGGCGAGCACGGCCGCGGTGGCGAGGGTCAGGGCACGGCGACGGGACAAGGGGACCTCCACGCTGAGGGCGGCCGACGACCGGCGACTACCGACCGGTAAGTACCGGCCGGAGTCATGCTGTGACACGTGTCATGTATAGGTCAATGCCTGTGTCGGCGGTTTCTGTACGGAGGTTCCGTGCACCGGCGTCGATCTGCACGGAGATTCCGTGCGCCGGCGCCGGGAGACGCCCTCCGCCCGGCGGCGCCCCTCAGACCAGCGCGGGCTCATCCAGCGTCAACGTCCCCGCCTCCGCGTCCAGCTCCCCCGCCACCCCGAACGGCACCGTCAGCGCCCCCTCGCAGTGCCCGAACCCGAACTCCTCGACCACCGGCACACCCAGCCCGCCGAGCCGGTCCGAGAAGAGCGCCCGCAGCTCGTCCCGCGCCCCGCACCTCTGCCACGAACCCAGCGCGATCCCCGCCACGCCGTCCAGCCAGCGGGCGCGCAGGAGCTGGGTGAGGATCCGGTCGAGGCGGTACGCCTCCTCGCCGGTGTCCTCGATGAAGAGCAGGCCGCCGCGGGCGGAGGCCCGCGCCACGGGTGTGCCGAGGTCGGCGGCGAGCAGCGACACACAGCCGCCGAGCGTGACGCCCCTGGCGCGGCCGCCGGTCAGCGGCGCCGTGTCCGGGGCCGCCGTCCGGACGACCCGGGTCTCCTCCGGCGCGAAGAGCGTCGTGCGCAGGTGTTCCTGGGCCCGCGCGTTCTTGAGGAAGTCGATCGTGGCGGTCATCGGGCCGTGCAGGGTGGCGACGCCGAGCCGCGTGGCGAAGGCCTCGTGCAGGACGGTGATGTCGCTGTAGCCGAGGAACACCTTGGGCCCGGTGGCCCGTGTCGCCGCCCGCAGCGCCGCCCAGTCGACGAGGTCCACCATCCGCTGGGCGCCGTACCCGCCCCGGGCGCAGAACACGGCGGCCACGGACGGGTCGCACCAGGCCCGCTCCAGGTCGCGCGCGCGGTCGGCGTCCGTTCCCGCGAGGTACCAGAACTCCGGGTGGCGCTCGCGCACATGGGGTGCGACCACGGGGTCCAGGTCCCAGCCGCGCAGGATGTCGAGGCCCGCTTCGAGCTGGTCGTCGGGGACGGGTCCGCTCGGCGCGACGACGGCGACCCGCGCGCCGGGGGTGAGGCGGGCGGGCCGCGCGAGAGGTATCACTTGGCGAGCTCCAGGGTGGGCACACGGCCCGCGAGGTCGATCCTGAACACCTGCGCGTACAGGGAGAGTTCGGCCTCCAGCGCGCGGACCATGGTGTCGGCGCGCCGGAACCCGTGCCCCTCGCCCTCGAAGGCGATGTAGGCGTGCGGAACGCCGCGGCCGGCCATCCTGGCGAGGAACCGTTCGGACTGTGCGGGCGGACAGACCACGTCGTCGAGCCCCTGGAGCAGCAGGAACGGGGTGGTGATCAGCTCGGCGTGCAGCACGGGCGAGCGCTCCGCGTACCGCCCCGGGACCTCGTCGAGCCGGCCGACGAGTGACTCCAGATACCGCGATTCGAGGTCGTGGGTCTCCCCCGACGCGAACGCGGCGAGGTCGAGCACGGGATAGATGATGGTCCCGCAGGCGTAGACATCGGTGCTGGTCAGGGAGACGGCGGCGGTCCAGCCGCCCGCGCTGCCGCCGCGGATCGCTAGCCGGGCCCGGTCGGCGGTGCCCTCGTCGGCGAGGCCGAGGGCGACGGCCGCGCAGTCCTCGACGTCGCCGATGCCCCACTGCTCGCGCAGCCGGTCGCGGTAGGCGCGCCCGTACCCGGTGGAGCCGCCGTAGTTGACCTCGGCGACGCCGATGCCGCGCGAGGTGAAGTAGGCGACGGCCAGGTCGAGCACGAGGGGCGAGCGGCCGGTGGGGCCACCGTGCGCCCACACCACGTAGGGCGGCAGCTCGTCGTCCGGCGCGGTGTGGCCGGGGTGGTGCGGCGGGTAGATGTGCGCGTGGATCTCGCGCCCCTCCGGGCCGTAGAAGGTGCGGATCTGCGGTTCCGGATAGTACGTGGGGTCGACCGGGTCGTCGTGGGCGGCGCCGATGACGCGGGCGTGGCCGGTGCAGGTGTCCAGCTCCACGACCTCGTACGCGCTGCGGGGGCTGGCGGCGACGCCGATCACGCGCGTCCCGTGCGCGGCGACGGTGGACGCCCACTCCGTCCAGGGGCCCGCCGAGTCGACGACCTCGCCCGTCTCGGGGTCGAGTATGCCGAGTGCGGTGGCGCCCTTGCCGTGCACGACGGCGATCAGTCCGCTCTCCAGCGGGGCGAACCAGTTCAGGCCGATCTGCCACAGGGGCCCGGCGAACTCCTCCTCGCGGGGGCAGAGCGGCCGTACATCGGCGGTGCCGGGGTCGGCCCGGTACAGGTTCCACCAGCCGGTGCGGTCGCTGGAGAACAACAGCCGTCCGTCGTGGGCCCATTCGACCTGTACGACGGACTCGTCGGGGCCGCCGGCGAGGGTCCGCGGCGCACCGAAGGTGCCGTCGTCGCGCACGTCGGCGAGCGTCAGTTCCGTGCCGTCCCACGGCATGCGGGGGTGGTCCCAGCCGATCCAGGCGACGTGGGCGCCGTCGGGCGACAGGCGGGGCCCGGTGACGAACCGGTTCCTGCCGTCGGACAGTTCGCGCACGGCGGCGCGGTCCTCGGCCGCCGACCCGTCGAGCGGCACGGCGGCGATGACGCGCCGCAGGTCGGTGGGTGCTTCGCCGGTGAACTCCTCCAGGACGCACCAGACTTCGCCGCGGTCGATGTGGAGCACCGGGTCGGCCCAGCGCAGTCCGCCGCCGACGGCCGAGACCGGGGTCAGGGGTCTCGGTTCGGCCTCGGGGGCGTCGGGCTCGTACGCGTACAGGCGCTGGTCGGCGAAGTCGACGAAGACCACCAGGGGTCCCTCGGGGCGCTCGGCGCCGGCCCAGGCGCGGCCGCCGTACTCGACGACGCGGCTGCGCACGTTCCACGGGGCGGGGAGCACCGTGCGCTCCTCGCCGTCGGGCAGCCGCCGCACCAGCGCGCGCCGGCCCGCCTCGGTGGGGCGCGGCTCGGTCCACCAGGTCTCGGCGCCGACGAAGCCCACGTACGCCGGAGCGCCGTCGTGGGTGGCGGCGAGCTCGGCGTCGATCGGCGACGGCCATGATCCGTACGCCCGGGTCTGCGTCATGTCCTTCTCTTCCCCCATTTTTCGCTAGGCCGTCCGCAGGAAGCGGTCGAGGACGCGGACGCCGAAGTGCAGTGCGTCGACGGGCACACACTCGTCGACTCCGTGGAACAACGCCTGGTAGTCGAAGCCCTCCGGTGTCCTCAGCGGCGAGAAGCCGTAGCCGGTGATGCCGAGTCGCGAGAACTGCTTGGCGTCCGTGCCGCCCGACATGCAGTACGGCACGACGTGGCCCTCCGGCGCGAACTCCTCGACGGCCGCCCGCATGCGCGCGTACGTCGGCGAGTCGACCGGCGCCTGGAGCGCCACCTCGCGGTGGTGGAACTCCCAGTCGACGTCAGGGCCGGTGAGCCGGTCAAGCGTGCGGCGGAACTCTTCCTCGCCGCCGGGCAGAAAGCGGCCGTCCACGTACGCCACTGCCTCACCAGGGATCACATTGACCTTGTAACCCGACTGGAGCATCGTCGGGTTGGCGCTGTTGCGGACCGTCGGGGCGACCAGGTCGGCGGTCGGCCCGAGCTTCTCCAGGAAGGCGTCCACGTCGTAGCCCGGCGCGTCCGGGTCGGTCTCCAGGCCATAGAGCGCGGCCAGTTCGACGAGACAGGCGCGCACGGTCGGGGTGAGCCGGACCGGCCAGCGGTGCTCGCCGATGCGGGTGATGGCGCCGGCCAGCCTGCTGACCGCGTTGGAGTGGTTGACCTTGGAGCCGTGGCCGGCCTTGCCCCGCGCGGTGAGCTTGAGCCAGCCGGTGCCGCGCTCCCCCGCCGCGATGGGGTAGATCCGGTTGCCCCGGCCGTCGTGGAAGGTGAACGCGCCCGACTCGCTGATGCCTTCCGTGCAGCCATCGAAGAGCCCGGCGTGCTGTTCGGTGAGGAATCCGGAGCCGTCGGCGGCGCTGGCCTCCTCGTCGGCGGTGAAGGCGATGACGAGGTCGCGGCGCGGTCGCACCCCGGCGCGGGCCCACATCCTGACCACGGACAGGATCATCGCGTCCATGTTCTTCATGTCGATCGCGCCGCGGCCCCAGACGACGCCGTCGCGGATCTCCCCGGAGAACGGGTCGACGCTCCAGTCGGCGGCCTCGGCGGGCACCACGTCCAGGTGGCCGTGGACGAGCAGCGCGTCGGCGCCCGGGTCGGTGCCCTCGATGCGGGCGACGACGTTGGTGCGGCCGGGGGTGCGCTCCAGGAGCACGGGCTCGAGGCCCGCGTCGGCGAGGCGTTCGGCGGCGTACTCGGCGGCGGGCCGCTCGCGGCAGTCGCCGCCGCCGCGGTTGGTGGTGTCGATGCGGATGAGCTCGGAGGTGAACGTCACGACCTCGTCGAGGGCCCGCGCGTCCACGGTGTCGTCGGGCTCCTGCTCCGTCACCTCGGTCTGCTGGCTAGCCATACTGCTCCTCCACGGCGGCAGAGGCGATCGTCGTAACCGCCTTGAAGGTACGGATCCCCTCGTACATGGTCTCGCTGTCGTACGCGACCTTCCGCTCCCCCGTACGGCGCACGCCCGGCACCACGGTCGCCGCCATGGAGAGGTGCTCGGCGTCGAACTCGACCTCCACGGTGAAGGGCCCGGCGGCCACCGGCTCGTGGCGTACGGCGAGCGGGGCGGCCTCCTTCGCGGCGGCGCGGATGTCGGCGGCGGTGCGGGCCGGGGTGCGGCAGACCGCCGCGTACCGCGAGACGTGGTCCTTGACGGCGACCTTGAGCGCGCCCGGCGCGTAGCCGAGGGCGTCCTCGCAGGCCAGGTCGTCGCCGGTGACGAGCACGACGGGGACGCCGTACTCGGCGACGACGTGCGCGTTGAGCAGTCCCTCGCTGGCCCGGACGCCGTTGAGCCACACGCCGGTGATCTGGTTGGCGAGGTAGGTGTGCGCGAGGACGCCCTCCATGCCGGCGCCCGCGTGGTATCCGAGGAACGCGATGCCGTCCACGTCGCCGTGCTGCACGCCCTCCACCATGGAGAGCGACTTGTGGCGCCCGGTGAGCATCTCCACGCGGTCGTCCAGCTCCTCCAGGAGCAGATTGCGCATGGTCCAGTGCGCTTCGTTGATGAGGACCTCGTCGGCGCCGCCGTCGAAGAACCCGAGCACGGCTGCGTTGACGTCCGAGGTGAACAGGGACCGGCAGCGCTCCCACTGCGGGGTCCCGGGCAGCACGTCGGCCGGCCAGGTCACGCCGGTGGCGCCCTCCATGTCGGCGCTGATGAGGATCTTCATAACCCTCTCCCCTCCCCTCGGCTCGGCGCACCAAACAGCTCACAGTGCCATACGGCTCACACTGCCATCAGGTGCGCAGCGCGAGTGTAGACGGGGAGGGGGGCCGATTATCAGGCGCTGTCGGCGGGCGCGTCGTCCCAGGCCAGTGACGCCATGCGCCAGCCCGCCGGGGTCCTGAGGTACTGGGTGGTCTTGTGGCCGGAGCCCTCGAACCGCTCGCCGTGGTGGCGGCCGGACTTGCGGTAGGCGCTGAACCGGTGGGCGACCGAGCCGAAGATCTCGGTGCGCGCGGAGACCTCCCACTCCGAGAACTCCGTCAGCGTCCCGTCGGTGAGCATCTTCTGCCGGGGTTCGATGAACGCGTCCAGGTCGTGGATCACCGGTTCGTCCCCGACGTTCGCGATGATCCTGCCCTCCGGGACGAAGACGTCCCTGATCACGCCGAGGTCCGGCACGCGGCCGCCGGTGTTGGTGAAGGCGCCGATGAACACGCCCATCAGGCGGTCGAGTTCGGCCTGGACGCCGGCGCCGGACGCCTCCCCGGTGGGCGGCCACTCCTCGCGCAGGACCGCCCAGACCTCGCTGTCCTGGCGTACCCCCCGGTGCGGGTAGCGCTGCCGCAGCACGCCCTCGCGGGTCATGCCGAGGCGGCGTGCGGCCTCGGTGCTGCGCGTGTTGCCGGACCCCGCCCACCACTCGACACGGCTCATGCCGCGTTCACCGAACGCCCAGTCGATCAGCTGCCGGCAGGCCCGCGTCACCAGGCCGCGGCCCTCCGCGGCCCGCTCCAGCCAGCAGCCGATCTCGCACACCCCGGTGCCGGCGTCGAAGCGGGTGAACATCACGCCGCCGACCAGGGTGCCGTCCAGCCAGATGCCGTAGAGGCGGCCGGTGTCCGCGGCCAGGCTGTCGGCGTAGCGCTGGAGGGTGGCCGTGGCGGAGTCGAGGTCGGTGCTGAGGGTCGCCCAGGGTATCCACGGGTCGACGGTGGGCCTCGCGCGGTCGATGTGCGCGAGGAATTCCGGTGCGTGCCAGGGCTCCAGCGGGCGGAGCAGGGCACGGTCGCCGAGCGGCACAGTGAACACGGCAGTCTCGCTCTCATGGGTGCGTAACAAGCGTTCGGTACGTAAGGTAGCAGCATGCCGCCCGCACCCGGAGACCGTGAAGCCCGCCGTGAAGACGTATCGGAGGCGGTGTGGCAGGTCCTCGCCGACAAGGGGTTCGGCGGGCTGACCCTGCGCGCGGTCGCCGCCGCGATGGGCGTCTCGACCGGCATGCTGATGCACTATTTCCCGACCAAGCGGGCCCTGCTCACGCACGCCCTGGACGTGCTGGAGAAGCGCACGGCGGAGCGGCCGCGCCGGACGCGGCCCGCCCCCGGCCTCGCCACCGTGCGCGCCATGCTCCTCGACATCCTGCCGCTGACCCCGGGCGACACAGCCCGCAACCGCGTCTGGGTGGGGTCCTGGGACCTCTCCCTCGCCGACGACGAGCTCGCCGCCGGGCAGGCCGGTCGCTACGAACGCCTCCGCGCGACGCTCCGCCCCCACCTCGAAGCCGCCCGCGGCCTCGGCGAACTGCCCGCCACCGCCGACGTGGACGAGCTCGCCGCCACTGCCGTCGCCTTCACCCACGGCCTCGTCGTCCAGGCCCTCTTCGACCCGGACCGGTTCTCCGTGGAGCGGCAGACCGCGCTGCTCGACACCTTCCTGGCCTCGGTGGCGGCGTCGTAGGACTTCGGTGTCCAGGGCGTCCTAGGACTTCGGTGTCCAGACGGACGGGCGGATCACCACCGCTTCCGTCCTGACCGTGCCGCCGTGCCGGAAGGTCAGGACGAACGGAATGCGGTCGCCGAGGCGGAGCGGGCCCCGCGCGCGCACCATGATGTCCACGCCGCGCGGGGACATGGTGAGGCCCTCACCGGCCGGTACGACGGCGGAGCCCACCATGCGCATGCCTGCGGCGCCGCGGCCCGTGGGCGTGTACCGGCTGAGCATCACGTCGTCGAAGGCGGGGGACGTCACCGAGGTCAGCGTGTCGTCGGAGCCGCCGGTGTTGGAGATCCGGAAGAACGCGGCGGTCTCCTCCGTGTTGCCCTGCGGCCGGAAGACCGTCCCGGTGGACACCTCGACGCGGGCCGGGCTGCCCGCGGCGCCGAACCCGACCCAAGTGGTGAGCAGGCCGAGGGCGACGGCGCAGGCCGCGAGGGGTTCGAGCGCGGCGCCGAAGGCCTCGCGGAGCCGGTGGCGGTCGGGCCTCCAGGGGTGCGGTTCGCCGGTCATCGCGCGCCTCCCCGCGTGCCGCGCCGCGGGCCGCCCGGGGACGGGCCGCGGGTGGGCCGCCAGGTGCGCAGCCGCAGGCTGTTGCCGACCACCAGCAGGGAGCTCGCCGACATCGCCGCGGCGGCGACCATGGGGTTGAGCAGGCCGACCGCGGCGAGCGGCACGGTGACGGCGTTGTAGCCGAAGGCCCACAGGAGGTTGACGCGGATCGTGCCGAGGGTGCGCCGGGCGAGCCGGACCGCGTCCGCGACGGCTTCGATGTCGCCGCGCACCAGCGTCACGTCGGCCGCCCCGATGGCCACGTCGGTGCCGGTGCCCATGGCGATCCCGAGGTCGGCGCCGGCCAGCGCCGCCGCGTCGTTCACCCCGTCGCCGATGACGGCGACCCGGTGGCCGCGCGCCTTCGCCTCCCGTACGAGGGCGGCCTTGTCCTCGGGGGTGCAGCGGGCGTGCACGTCCTCGATGCCGAGCTGCGCGGCGACCGCGCGGGCGGTGGCCTCGCGGTCGCCGGTGGCGAGGACCGGGCGCACGCCGAGGCGCCGCAGCCGGTCCACGGCGCGGTAGCTGCCGGGCCGCACCAGGTCGCCGACCGCGACGACCGCTTGGGGCACGCCGTCCACGCGGACCAGGACGGGGGTGTGCGCGGCGGCCTCGGCCGCTGTCAGCGCACGAGCGAGCTCTCCGCTCAACTCGTCGCCGGGAGAGCGGACTTCGACGACGTGCCCGTCCACCTCGCCGCGGACGCCCTGCCCGGCGACCGCGCTGAACTCCCGCACCGGCGGCAGCGTCCGCGCGGGCGGGGACTTCCTCGCGTACGAGGTGATCGCCCGGCCCAGCGGGTGTTCCGAGCCCTGCTCCACGGCCCCGGCGAGCCGCAGCGCCGCCTCCTCCCCGATGCCGTCGGGCGCCGCCGTGACCGCGGTGACGCTCATGCGGCCCGAGGTGAGGGTGCCGGTCTTGTCCAGGACGACGGTGTCGATGTGCCGCAGCGCTTCGAGGGCCTGCGGGCCGCTGACCAGGACGCCGAGCTGGGCACCGCGGCCGGTGGCGGCCAGCAGGGCGGTGGGCGTGGCGAGCCCGAGGGCGCACGGGCAGGCGACGACGAGTACGGCCACACAGGCGGTGACGGCCGCCTGCGGGTCGGCTCCGGCGCCGAGCCAGAAGCCGAGCACCGTGGCGGCGAGCGCGAGCACCATCGGCACGAACGCGCCCGCCACCGCGTCGGCGAGCCGCTGCGCGCCCGCCTTGCCGGCCTGAGCCTCAGTCACCATGCGGGTGATACGCGCCAGTTGCGTGTCGGCGCCGATGGCCGTGGCGCGGACGAGGAGCAGGCCGCCCGCGTTGACGGCGCCGCCGGTGACCTGGGAGCCCGGCCCGACCTCGACGGGGTCGCTCTCCCCGGTGACCAGGGACAGGTCCACGGCGGAGCTGCCCTCCACGACGGTGCCGTCGGCGGCGACCCGCTCGCCGGGCCGCACCACGAAGACCTGCCCGACGCCCAACTGCGCGAGCGGTACGAGGCGTTCGGTGGCGCCGTCCCGTACGGCGACGTCCTTGACGGTGAGCCCGGCGAGGGAGCGCAGGGCGGCGCCGGTGCCGTGCCGGGCCCGTGCCTCCAGGAAGCGCCCGGTGAGCACGAACAGCGGGACGCCGACGGCCGCCTCCAGGTAGACGTGCGCGGTGCCGTCACCGGCGGCGGGCAGCAGGGTGAACGGCATGGTCATGCCGGGGACGCCCGCGCCGCCGAGGAAGAGCGCGTACGCCGACCAGCCGAAGGACGCGGCGACGCCGAGGGAGACCAGCGTGTCCATGGTCGCCGCCGAGTGCCGCAGGTTGCGCAGCGCACGCAGGTGGAACGGCCACGTGCTCCAGGTGGCGACCGGCGCGGCGAGCGCGAAGCAGAGCCACTGCCAGTTGCGGAACTGAAGGGCGGGCACCATGGAGAGGACGAGTACGGGCGCCGCGAGGAGAGCGGTGACGAGCAGGTGCTGCCGTTGCCGCTGCCGGGCGGCCCCCACTTCCGTCGGCTCGGCCGTGTCCGGTGGGGTCTGCGGTGGCCGTGCTCCGGCGGTCGGCTCGGGCGGCGGGGGCAGCTCCGCCGTGTACCCGGCCCGCTCCACGGAGGCGACGAGTTCGTCGGGGGTGATGTGCGGCGGGTGGCTGATCCGGGCGCGGCCGGTCGCGAGGTTGACCGTCGCGCTCACGCCGTCCAGCCTGCCGAGCCGCTTCTCCACCCGGTTCACGCAGGCGGCGCAGGTCATGCCGCCGATGGTCAGATCGGTGGTGACGGCGGCGTCCGCCGCTCCGGTGGTCATCAGTGGCCTCCGCCGTGCGTGCCGCCCGCGCCGCCGTCGCCGCTGCCGCCGCCCGGCCCGGAGTCAGTGGTCGACTCGTGCATGCCGGGCGCGACCGGTCCGGCCGCCCTCCCCACGGCGTACGACGCGGCGAAGACCAGCACCAGCAGCAGGAGGAAGCCGCAGAGCGCGGGGGGCGGTACGAATCTCCGTGGTCGGTGCTCAGCCATCTCCGCTCCCGGTCGCGCGAAGGCACGGACCGGGCGGCCCGCACCGCTTCAGGAGTCGGACGCGGTCGCCGTCGAGTTCCCCGGTGATCAGGACTGGCCAGATCCTTGCGGGCCCTGGCCATCCGGCCAGTCGTGGTGGGCGGGGGCGGCGGCACAGGATCGGAGGCATGAAGATTCTCTGGGTATTCGCACATCCGGAACGCCGCTCGCTGGGCGGCTCCCTGCTGACCGAAGGGCTGCGCACGCTGGACTCGCTCGGCCACGTGCACCGCACGTCGGACCTGTACCGCATGGGCTGGAAGGCCGTGGTGGACGCCGACGACTTCGGCGGCTCCGGCGACCGGTCGCGCGAGCGGCTCCTCGTCGGCGCCGAGCAGGAACGCGCTTACGCGGAGCGGTCGTTGAGCGAGGACATCCGCCGCGAGCAGGAGAAGATCACGTGGGCGGACACGCTGGTCTTCCAATTTCCCCTCTGGTGGTTCGGGCCGCCCGCGATCCTCAAGGGCTGGTTCGACCGCGTGCTCGTCCAGGGCTTCGGCTTCGGCCTCAAGGGGCCCGACGGGCGCACCCTGCGGTACGGAGAGGGCGGTCTGGCCGGGAAGCGCGCGCTCGTCGTCACCTCGGTCGGCGCCCGGGAGTCCGGCTTCGGGCCGCGCGGCATCCACGGCCAGCTCGACCAGGTGCTGTTCCCGCTGCTGCACGGCACGTTCTGGTACACGGGCATGGCCGCGCTGCCGCCGTTCGTCGTGTACGGCGCCGACCGGCTCACGGCGGCGGGGTACGCCCGCGGCGCGGCGGGGCTGAGGGAGCGCCTGCGCACCCTGCACACCACGGATCCGCTGCCCTTCCGTCACGAGAACGGCGGTGCCTACGACGAGGAGCTGGTGCTGCGTCCTGAGCTCGCGCCGGGCATGTCCGGTGTGGGCGTGCACCGTTGAGCCCGGTCATGCGCACTCGCCGTCGCGGCTGAGGGCGAGGAAGGTGGACGGGCACGCCTCATCCGCCCCCTCTTCGAAGGACACGACACGTATGGCGGACCATCTTCCCCCCGTCGGTGTCGAGGAGGAGTACTTCCTCGTCGACGCCTCGCACCGTGCCGTCGTCGCAGCAGCCTCCCGGGTCCTGCCCCGCCTGGAACCGGTGACCGGGGACCTCGTCACCGGCGAGGTGTCCCAGTATCAAGTGGAGGGCAAGACACCGCCCTGCGGGACGCTGGGCGAACTCCTGCACCAGCTGCGGCGCGTCCGCCGGGCCGTCGCCCGCGCCGCGGCCGACGAGGGCCTGCGCCTCGTCGCCTCCGCCACACCCGTGCTCGGCATGCGCGCGCCGGTGCCGCTCAGCACCGACCCGCACTACCTCGCCCAGGTCGAGACGTTCCGGTCGCTGTACGACACCTTCGCCTTCTGCGCCCTCCACGTGCACGTGGAGGTGCCCGACCGCGACCACGCCGTCCTCGTCAGCAACCACCTGCGGCCGTGGCTGCCCACTCTCGTGGCGCTGGCGGCGAACTCGCCCTTCTGGGAGGAGCGGGACAGCGGCTACTGCAGCTGGCGGACCCTGGGCGCCACCCGCTGGCCCGTGGCCGGTCCCCCGCCCTACTTCTCCTCGGCGGCCCACTACGACGCGCTCGCGGCCTCGCTTCAGGTGGCAGGCGCGACCCACGGGGAACGCTCGCTCTACTGGGACGTACGCCCGTGCGCGCACCTGCCCACCGTGGAGATCAGGGCGATGGACGTCACCACGAGCGTCGAGGAGGGCGCGGCGCTTGCCGTCCTGGTGCGGGCGCTGGTCGTCCAGGCCCTTGAGCGGGTGCGCCGCGGCGACCCGGGCCCCGCCGTGGACGACGCCCTGCTGCGCGCCGCGTACTGGCGCTGCGCCCGGGACGGCCTGACCGGACACAGCCTCGACCCGCGGACGCGCCGGCTCGTACCGACGGCACATCTGGTCCGGCAACTCCTCGACCACGCCCGCCCCGCCCTGTCCGCACACGGGGAGCTTCAGCAGGTGGCCACGGTCCTGCGGCGGCTCGTCACGTACGGCGGCGGGGCCGAACGCCAGCGCTCCGCCCACGCGCGGGCGCGCAGCCTTCCCGACGTCGTCGACGATGTGGCCGACCGTACTGTGGTGGGGCTGGAGTCGGGGGCGGGGGCAGGGGCGGGATCGGGGTCGAGTGCGGGGGCGGGGTCGAGTGCGGGGGCGGGTGCGGGCCGCGTCCGTCGCGCGGCGGGTCGGCACCGGCCCGATCCGGAGTTGGGCGTGCTGGACTGACGCCTACGGCCGGTGTTCGTCCTTCAGCGTGCGTCGCCGCGCGCCGGCGCGTCCCGGGCGCCGAGGCGCAGGTGCTCGATGTGGTAGACGGCCTCGTCCAGGAGCTGGGCCACGTGGTTGTCGTACAGGCTGTAGACGATGCGGCGGCCCTCGCGCGCGCCCGTGACCAGGCCCAGGGCGCGGAGCAGGCGCAACTGGTGGGAGACCGCCGACTGTTCCATGCCCACCGCCTCGGCGAGCGCGCCGACACCGCACGGGCCCTGGCGCAGCTTGCTGAGGATCATCAGCCGGGACGGCGTGGCCAGCGCCTGGAGCGTGGCGGCGATCGTGGCGGCGGAGTCCGCGTCGAGGTGTGTGGCGGGGCTGATCTCGCTGTCGACTCCGTGTCCCATGCGGCAATCCTACTCGTCATACACCTGAAGACGTCTTCATGTGTTCCGCTATGGTGAGGACCGTCCGCCAGGCCGTCAGCTCGGCCGTCACAGCCTGCGCCGCCGCGTGGCCGCTCCGCTCGCCGCCCGGCCCCTTCGGCCTGCCCCGTCCGCTGCCCCGTCCACGAAGAGGTGTGCTCCGATGCCCCCCTCCGCGCCTTCCTCGTCCACCGCGCCCTCCGCCCTGGTGGGCGACGGCCGGTCGACCCCGGCCCCGGCCCCTCCCCCACCCGCACCACCGCGTCGCACCCGTTTCCTCGCCCTGCCCGAGGCCCGCTGGGCGGCGCTGGCTACGGCCGCCTTCCTGCTCGCGTGCCCGCTCGAACTCGCCGGTGCGCCCGGCCTGCTGTGGGGCCCGCTCTACGTCCTCTGTTACGTCGCCGGCGGCTGGGAGCCGACCGTGGCGGGGCTCCGGGCACTGCGGGAGCGGAGCCTCGACGTCGACCTGCTGATGGTCGTCGCGGCCCTCGGCGCTGCGGCCATCGGGCAGTTCCTCGACGGCGGTCTGCTCATCGTCATCTTCGCGGTGTCCGGGGCGCTGGAGGCCCTCGCCACCCGGCGCACCACGGACTCCGTGCGCGGGCTGCTCGACCTGGCGCCCGCCATGGCGGTGCGGGTGACGGAGACGGACGGTGCGGCCGGGGAGGAGCGGGTGGGGGTGGACTCCCTGCGGGTCGGCGACACCGTCCTCGTACGGCCCGGTGAGCGGCTGCCCGCCGACGGCACCGTGCTCGACGGCAGCAGCGAGGTCGACCAGGCCACGATCACCGGTGAACCGCTGCCGGTGGCGAGGGAGGCGGGCGACACGGTGTTCGCGGGCACCCTCAACGGCACGGGGGCGCTGCGCGTGCGCGTCGACCGCGACCCCGCGGACTCCGTCATCGCCCGCATCGTCGCCATGGTCGAGGAGGCCGGTGCGACGAAGGCGCCGACGCAGCTGTTCATCGAGAAGGTCGAGCAGCGGTACTCGGTGGGCGTGGTGGTCGCCACCCTCGCGCTCTTCGCCGTCCCGCTCGCGCTCGGTGCGGACTTCACCGAGACGCTGCTGCGGGCCATGACCTTCATGATCGTGGCGTCGCCGTGCGCGGTGGTCCTCGCGACGATGCCGCCGCTGCTCTCGGCCATCGCCAACGCCGGGCGGCACGGGGTGCTCGTCAAGTCCGCCGTGGTGATGGAGCGGTTGGGCGCGGTCACCAAGGTCGCCCTGGACAAGACGGGGACGCTCACGGAGGGGACGCCCCGGCTGACGGAGATCCGGCCGCTGCCCGGCACGGAGCTCACCAAGGACGAGGTTCTCGAGGTTCTCGCGCTCGCCGCGGCGGCCGAGCACCCCAGCGAGCACCCGTTGGCCCACGCCGTGGTCGCCGCGGCGCGTGAGCGCGGCCTGCCTCTTGAGGCGGCGCAGGACTTCGCCGCGCAACCCGGGCGCGGCGTGCGGGCGCTCGTCGCGGACCGCGTCGTCGAGGTGGGGAGCCCGGATCGGCTCCTGCCTGCGACGGCACGGGAACTGCTCGTCGACACGGCCACGCCGGGCCGGCTCGGCGCCGCGACCACACCGGACCTGCCCGAGGACGAAGCCCGCACCGTGGCCGTGGTGCTGGTCGACGGTGTCCCCGCCGCCACCCTGCACCTCACCGACCTGCCCCGGCCCCGAGCCGCCGAGGCGGTCGCCGCGCTGCGTCGGCTCACCGGCTCCGCACCGGCGCTGCTGACCGGCGACAGTGCACGGGCCGCCGAGCCGACCGCCCGCCAGACCGGGATCGAGGATGTACGGGCCGGGCTGCTCCCGCAGGACAAGGTCGCCGCCGTACGGCAGTGGGAGGAGCGGGGGGAGCGGGTCCTGGTCGTCGGCGACGGCGTCAACGACGCGCCCGCGCTCGCCGCCGCGCACGTCGGTGTCGCCATGGGCGGCACCGGCTCCGACCTGACCCTGGAGACCGCCGACGCGGTCGTCGTACGCGACGACCTCACCGCGGTCCCGGCGGTCGTGGCCCTCTCCCGGCGGGCCCGGCGGGTCGTGGTGCAGAACCTCGTCATCGCCTCCGTCTGCATCGGCGCGCTGGTCGTCTGGGACCTGGTGGGCCACCTGCCGCTGCCCCTCGGCGTGGCGGGCCACGAGGGCTCCACGATCCTGGTCGGCCTCAACGGCCTCCGCCTCCTGCGGACTTCGGCCTGGCACCCCCGCTCCGGCACTCCCCGCACACCCCGCTGAGCTCAAGAGTGTGCTCTAGGTCGGCGAAACCCGTCGTTTCCGCCAGATGTTCCGCCCAGGTCTCCACGGCACCCGCGTCCACCGGTCTGCTGCGGCCGCAGCGGCGGCAGATGAGGTAGTGCCGGTGTTCTTCGGTGGGGCGCCGCAGGTAGAGCCGTTCGCCGGTCTCGTCGCGTACGACGTCGACGAGGCCGGCGCGGTCCAGTTCGCGCAGGGCGCGGTAGACGGTGGTGAGGCCGACGGCCCGGTCGGAGCCGGCGAGCAGCGCGTGCAGTTCCTGCGCGGAGACGAACTCCCCACAGTGACCTAGCGTTTCGAGCACGGCGACACGCTGCCGGGTCCGGCGCACACCCGCCTCGGACCCCGCGCCGGGCCCCGCCTCGGGGCGGTGGCGCTCCTTCCCGCACCCGAGGCGGGATCTCGTCGTCATGGCATGTCCTGTCCGGTTCGGGGGAGGGCGGGGGCGGGTACGGCGGGCACGCCGGGGGCGGTGCCGGGGGCGGTGGGTCCGGCAGGCACGGCGGGCCCAGCAAGTGCGGCTGGCCCGGGAGACCCGGCAGATGCGGCAGGCAGGGAGGACCTAGCAGGTCCGGCAGGTCCGGCAGGTCCGGCAGGTCCGGCAGGTCCGGCGGGCCCAGCAGGTCCGGCGAGCCCGGCAGGCATGGCAGGCCCGGCAGATGCGGCGAGCCCGGGAGACCCGGCAGATGCGGCAGGCACGGAGGACCTAGCAGGTCCGGCAAGCACGGCAGATCCGGCAGGTCCAGCAGGTCCAGCAGGTCCGGCAGGTCCAGCAGGTCCAGCAGGTCCGGCAGGTCCAGCAGGTCCAGCAGGTCCGGCAGGTCCGGCAGAGGCGGAGGCCGTGGCAGGCGCCGCAAGGGCGGAGGCAACTGCGCGGGCAGCGGGGGCGGCAGGGCCGGAGGCCATGGTGTGGGGGCCGCCGAAGGTGAGGGTGCGGTACACCGCCACCCCACCGCCTGCCGCACCGCTGCCCGCCACCCCACCGCCTGCCGCGCCGCCGCCCCCCGCCACCCCGCCACCCGTCAGCTCCCCGCACGCCTCCGCCGCCGCCGTGACGCGCCGCGTGTACGCGGGATCCGTGGCGTCGAGCAGTACCCCCAGCGTCGTACCGCTGTGGCCGACCGCCACGCCGAGGCCGCCGACCTCTCGGCAGATCTCCCGCATGGGATCGAGCGACCTCTTGTGGCGCAGGGTCTGGTTCATGAGGGCGCTGCGCGTGGCGATGCGGCCGACCTCCGCCAGGTCGTGGCGGCGCACGGCGGCGGTGAGGCGTTCGAGCAGGTCGGCGTAGGTGCGCCGGTCGGCCGCCGTGAACGGCTTGGGGATGCGGTTGAAGTCCACGGTGTCCACGGAGCCGCCCTCGTCGATGCCGACCACCGCCATCGGGGGCAGTGAGCCGAGGACCGCGCGGAGCCGGACGCTGCGGTGGTGGAAGGCGACGATCGCGGGGTAGAGCACGCCGTCGGTGGGTTCGATGCGGGACAGGAGCCGCTCGATCCTGGCGGGCGGCATGGGGACGTCGAGGGCGCGGCCCACCGCCCGCGCGGTGGCGACGAGGTCGGCGGACGAGCTGGCGAGCCCCTTGCCCTCGGGGATGACGCTGCTGACGGTGAGCACTCCGCCGGGCGGCGCGCAGCCCGGCGCGCGGGGCGCCAAGTCGACGATCATGCGGGCGAGTCGGAGCGCCTTCGTCTTGTGCGCCGGCCGGACCTCCAGCTCGCCCGACGCGGAGCCCTCCCGGAAGGTGGCCATCGTCCACCGGGCGACGGGCAGCGTGACGAGGAAGTCCCCGTCGCCCTCGCCGCCGCACCCCTGAGCCCCATACCCCTCCGGCAGGACCCCTTGGAGCAGTTCGCCGAAGGTGCCGAACGCGGTACCGACCCCGGTCCTCGGCGGCGGCCCGTGTCGCGGCGGTCGGGACGGGCGGGGCCGGGGCGCGGCCCCCTGGAACAGCTTCACGCGACTCCTCTCGAACATCGCGGCGCACCCGGCACGGCACCCCGCGCGGACCAGTGTGCCGAAGTTATCCGCTCTTGACAATCATTTTCATCTAGTGTGATGCTCTCGGCGTTCCGGGGCCGCTCCGGGGGCTGCCCGCACTCCCCCGGCGCCCCTCCCTGCCCGCTCATCCCTACGGGGGGATCCCAGTCATGCACGCACACATCGCAGAAGCGGTGAAGAAACCCGATCTCATATCCGTGGCACCCGACTTGGCCTGCCTCCGCTTCGAGACCATGAAGATCTACTCCGCCCTCGGCGCCGTCCGGCACCTGCTCGACTCCGGCGCCGTCCGGCCGGGCGACACCCTCATCGACAGCTCCAGCGGCATCTACGCCCAGGCCCTCGCGCTCGCCTGCCACCGCTACGGAATGAAGTGCCACATCGTGGGCTCCACCACGGTGGACCGCTCGACCCGCGTGCAGCTGGAGATACTCGGCGCCACGCTGGAGCAGGTCGCGCCCTCCAAGGACCTCCGCCTCGACCAGGAGCTGAGGGTGCGGCGGATCGCCGAGATCCTCGCGGACAACCCCTCGTACCACTGGATGCGGCAGTACCACGACGACATCCACTACTACGGCTACCGCGAGGTGGCCGACGAGATCGGCAAGGATCTGCCCGACGGCCCCCTCGCGCTGGTGGGCGGCGTGGGGTCGGGCGCCTCGACGGGCGCCCTCGCCACCTATCTGCGCGAGGCCGGACGCGACGTGTCGCTCATCGGCGTGCAGCCCTTCGGCAGCGTCACCTTCGGCTCCGAGCACGTCGCGGACCCGGACATGATCATCGCCGGGATCGGCAGCGCCATCGAGTTCCGCAACGTCCGGCACGAGCTGTACGACCGCGTGCACTGGGTGAACTTCGACAGCGCCGTGTCCGGGGCGGTCTCCCTGCTGCGCACCAGCGGCATCTTCGCCGGGCTCTCGGCGGGCGCCGCCTATCTGAGCGCGCTGTGGGAGCGGCGCGGGGACGACACGCGTACGTACGTCTTCATCGCGGCCGACACCGGCCACCGCTATGTCGAGAGCGCCTACGCCCGGCACGAACAGGCCCTGGACATCGAGACGTTGAAGCCGCACGAGATCACCTCGCTCGGCGACCTCAGACACCCCTGGTCCACGACGGCCTGGCCGCCCGCCGCCGCCTGAGCCCGCCCGCCACCTCCTGAACCCGCGCACCACCTCCTGAACCCGCCGGCCACCCGGAAAGAACACACATGTCACACCCCACCCCGCACACCGTCGCCGAGCTCACCGACGCCGTCCTGTCGGGCGCCCACGGCCCCGACCCCGCCGAGCTCACCGTCACCAGCGCGTTCTGGCTGTACAACACCACCCGGCTCGCGGGCGGCGACGTCACGTACCACAACCACTATCTGCTGCTCCGCGTCGGCGACTCGTTCGGCGCCTGCTCCTTCGAGGCGGGTGAACTCGCCCCGGGTTTCTGCGAGAACGCCTCCGGTCACTCCCTCGACAAGCTGCTGCGCGACGAGTCCGCGCCCGTGCGGACCGCCGCCCTCGACGCCTACCTCGCCCGGGTGCGCCCGCACCGCGACGCCGACGACGCCGAGCGCGTCATGCTGCCCGCCGGTACCCCCGAGGTCCGTGCCGAGGCCCGCGACGCCGCCATCGCCGGGCTGCTCGACATCGAGCCCGGCGCGAAGGTCGCCCTGATCGGCGTGGTCAATCCGCTCGTCGCGGCGATACGGGAGCGGGGCGGCGTCTGCCTGCCCTGCGACCTGAACCTGCGGACGACCGCGTGGGGCGAGCCCGTCTCCGACGACATGACCGAGGTCCTCGCGCGGGCCGACGCGGTCGTCGCCACCGGCATGACGCTCAGCAACGGCACCTTCGACCTGATCCTGCGCCACTGCGTCGAGCACGGCGTGCCGCTGGTCGTCTACGCCCAGAGCGGCAGCGCCGTCGCCCGCGCCTTCCTCGGCGCAGGCGTCACCGGGCTCAACGCGGAGCCGTTCACGTTCTCCCAGTTCAGCGCCGACCCCACGCCGATGTTCCGCTACCGTGCCGCCCTCGCGCCGAACGGAGCGGCAGCGTGAGCGTCGACGCCACCAAGGACACCAAGGAAACCGCGCCCGCCGCGCAGGCGGAGGAACCGATCCCCGGCGATCTGCGGATGGCCCGCGCCCTGTGGCCGGTGCTGCTCGCCTCCGCGGTCGGCCTGCTGCCCTTCACCGTCTTCAGCACGTACCTCGTGCCCATCGCCGACGAGGCGGGCAGCAGCGTCGCCGCGATGGGCGGGCTGCGCGGACTCGGCGGCCTCGCCGCCCTCCTTGTCGGCACCGCGCTGGCGCCGCTGATCGACCGGGTGCCCAAGGAGTGGGCCGCCGCGGGCGCGCTCGTCGCGCTCGGCGGTTCGGCCGCGCTCGGCGCCGCCGGGGACTTCGCGCTGCTCGCCGTCTTCTGTCTGCTGATCGGCGCCAGTACATCCGTGCTGAACCCGGCGCTCACCGCCGCGGCCGCCGACCGCTTCGGCACCGGCAAGGCGGCGGGGCGCGCCGCCACCCTCGTCACGGCCACCCAGTCGATGACGGCCATGCTCGCCGCCCCCGTCATCGCGCTGCCCGCGCTGTTCTGGGGCTGGCAGGGCGACCTGATCGGTGTGACCGTGGTGTCGCTGCTGCTCGCGGTGGTCTTCGTGGCCCGGCGCAGGCAGTTGCGGGAGACGGATGCCGCCGAGACCGCCGAGGAAACCCCGCGCCTCGGCTACCTCGCCTCGTTCAAGGCGCTCGCGGCCGTGCGCGGCGCGGTGCCGCTGCTGCTGATCGGGTTCCTGCGCACCGCCGTCTTCATGGGCTACCTGTCGTACCTCGCGGCCTTCTACGAGGAGCGGTTCGACCTCGACGCCGGGCTCTTCGCGTTCGTGTGGACGCTCAGCGGCGCCGCGTTCTTCGTCAGTAACCTCCTCACCGGACGCCTCACCAACTCCGCGGAGCCGCGCGTCGGCACGGAACGCCTGCTCGCCATCGGCCTGGTCGCCGCCCTCGTCTCCGTCGTGGGCTTCTACTTCACGCACTGGCTGCCGCTGGCCCTCGCCATGACCGCGCTGCACGCGGCGAGCCACGCGGTCGTCGCCGCGTGCGTGGTCAGCCTCATCGTGCGCCGCTGCGGGACCACGCTGCGCGGCTCGGCGCTGAGCCTCAACGCGGCGGGCCAGAGCCTCGGCGTCTTCGTCGGCGCGGCGCTCGGCGGCGCCGGTCTCGGCCTGGCCGGCTACCCCGGCACCGCCGCCGCCTTCGGCACCCTCGTGCTCGTCGCGCTCGGCGCCGCCGCCCTGGTGCTGCGCGGCACAGCGAAGGCGGGCGCCGCGTGAGCACCCTCGCGCAGGCGCCGCCGGGCGCGGCCCCGCAGCGCCGGGCCGCCGTGCGGGAGCGGCTCGCCTCCCCCAGGGCCCTGGTGCTGACCTGTGCCGCGCTCTTCGTCGCGCTGGTCGTGTCGGTCGTCGTGGCGATCGGCCTCGGCGCGGCGTACGTCTCGCCCGCCGACACCACCCGCTATCTGTGGGCGGCGCTCAGCGGTGGCCGGATCGGCGCCGACGAGACGACGACGTACCAGATCATCTGGCAGATCCGGACCCCGCGCGTGCTGCTCGCCGCGCTGGTGGGCGCGGGGCTGAGCGCGGTCGGCGTGGCCATCCAGGCGATGGTGCGCAACGCGCTCGCCGACCCGTTCGTCCTCGGCGTCTCCTCGGGGGCGTCGGTGGGCGCGGTCGGCGTGACGGTGACCGGCGGCCTGGCCGCGCTCGGTGTGTACGCGGTCTCCGCGGGCGCGTTCGTCGGCGCGCTCGTCGCGTCCTTCCTCGTGTACGCCGCGTCGAGCGAGCGGGGCTCCCTCTCCCCGCTGCGCCTGGTCCTGACGGGCGTGGCCATGTCGCTCGGCTTCCAGGCCGTGATGAGCGTGATCATCTACTTCGCCCCGGACAACGAGGCGACGTCGATGGTCCTGTACTGGACCATGGGCAGCTTCGGGGCCGCCGCCTGGGGCACGCTGCCCGTCGTCTCCGCGGTCGTGCTGCTCGGCGTCGCCGCGCTGTACCGGTACGGCAGGGCGCTCGACGTCCTCGCGCTCGGCGACGAGACCGCCGCGAGCCTGGGCGTCAGCCCGGACCGGCACCGCAGGTCCCTGCTCGTCCTCGTCTCCCTGATCACCGGGGTGATGGTCGCCGTCAGCGGCGCGATCAGCTTCGTGGGGCTCGTGATGCCGCACCTGGTGCGGATGGTCGTCGGCGCCACGCACACCCGGGTCCTCGCCGTGGCGCCGCTGGTCGGCGCGGTCTTCATGGTCTGGGTCGACCTGCTGTCCCGGACGGTGGTCGCGCCGCGCGAACTGCCGCTGGGTGTCATCACGGCGCTCGTCGGCGTGCCGGTGTTCATCGGCCTGATGCGCCGCAAGGGCTATGTCTTCGGGGGGCGTTGAGATGCACGACGAAGCAGCCGGGAGAGCCGCGGTGGACCTGCGCATCGACGGGCTCGGCGTCGTCATCGACGGCAAGAGCCTGGTGCGCGACCTCTCGCTCGATGTCGGCGAGGGCCAGGTCGTCGGCCTGGTCGGCCCGAACGGCAGCGGCAAGTCGACCGCGCTGCGCTGCGTGTACCGGGCGCTGCGGCCCGACACGGGCACCGTCCGGGTCGGCGGGGACGACATCACGGCGCTCTCGATGCGCCGCGGCGCCCAGCTCGTCGCCGCCATGACGCAGGACGGCGCCGTCGACCTCGACTTCACGGTCGAGGAGGTCGTCGCGCTCGGCCGGACCCCGCACCAGCGCGGCAACCAGGCCCTCACCGCCCGCGAACGCGAACTGTGCGCGCGGGCGATGGAGCGGCTCGACATCCACCACCTCGCCGGGCGCGGCGTCCTCACCCTGTCCGGCGGGGAGCGGCAGCGCGTGCTGCTCGCCCGCGCCCTCGTCCAGGAACCGCGGGTCCTCGTCCTCGACGAGCCGACCAACCACCTCGACGTACGCCACCAGATAGAGGTCCTCTCGCATCTGCGCGGCGCCGGGCTCACCGTCCTCGTCGTCCTGCACGACCTGAACCTGGCGGCGGCGGCCTGCGACCGGCTCGGCGTGCTGTCGCAGGGGCGGCTCGTGGCGTCCGGGACGCCCGAGGACGTCCTCACCGAAGAGCTCGTGGCCGATGTGTTCGGCGTGAAGGCCAGCGTCGTCAAACATCCGCTGACGGGCGATCCGCAGCTTCTGTACGCGCTCCACCCGTCCCTCTGAGACGTCCCCCTGAAACGTCCCTCTGAAAGGCACCGACTTCCCATGTCCCACACCCGGTCCATCGCGGCAGGATCCGCGCTCGCGCTGACGCTCCTCGTCGGCTGCGGCGCCGAGGTCGACTCGGACAGCGCCGCCGAGGCGTCCGAGAGGACCACCGTCAAGCGCTGCGGCGAGCCCGTCTCCTACAAGGTCCCGCAGCGGGCGGTCGCGTACGAGGGCGGCAGCGCCGACAAGCTGTTCAGCCTCGGCCTGACCGACCACGTGCACGGCTATGTGATGCCGCCCGCCAACCCGCCGGTGAGCGAGTCGCCCTGGGCGTCGGAGTACGCCAAGGTGAAGATGCTCAGCGACGACCTGCTCAACAAGGAGGTCGTCGTCGAGGCCAAGTCCGACTTCGTCGTCGCGGGCTGGAACTCCGGCTTCAGCGACCAGCGCGGCATCACGCCGAAGACGCTGGACAAGCTCGGCATCCAGAGCTTCATGCACACGGAGAGCTGCTTCAACTACCCCGGCCACCCGGAGAAGGTCACTCCGTTCAAGGCGCTCTACAGCGACCTGGAGCGGCTCGGCAGGATCTTCCGGGTCGAGGAGAAGGCGGACCGGGTCGTCGCCGGCCTGAAGAAGCGCGTCGCGGCCGTGGAGAAGCAGGCGCCCCGGGGCGGCGAGCGGGTGCCGGTGTTCCTCTACGACTCCGGTACCGACCAGCCCTTCACGGCCGGCAGCCAGGTCCCGCCCAACGACATCATCAAGAGCGCGGGCGGCAGGAACATCTTCGACGGCCTCGACGAGCGCTGGACGCAGGTCAACTGGGAGGCCGTGACGAAGGCCGAGCCCGAGGTCGTCATCATCTTCGACTACGGCGACCAGCCCGCGAAGAAGAAGATCGAGTTCCTGAAGAAGTCCCCGCACACCAAGGAGCTGCCCGCCGTCAAGAAGAACAACTTCTTCGTCCTCGACTACAACGAGGGCATCAGCGGGCCGCGCAACATCGACGGCCTGGAGAAGTTCGGGAAGTACCTCAGGGAGCTGGACCGCAAGGGCTGACCTCACCCCGCGAAGGGCACCCCCGGCAGGCCGCGGCCCGCGTCCGGCACGACCAGGAGCGACCCCGACAGGGGGTGCGGCCGGTCGAGGCCGGTGCGGGCCGTGGTGATGTACAGGTCGCGCAGGTCCGGGCCGCCGAAGGCGCAGGCGGTGGGGCGGCGCACGGGGAGCTCGACGGTCCTGTCGAGGCGGCCGTCCGGTGTGTAGCGGCGGACCTGCGCGCCGTCCCAGAGCGCGACCCACACGCAGCCGTCGGCGTCGACGGTGAGCCCGTCGGGGAAGCCCACGCCCTCTTCGACATGTGCGAACGGCCGTCTGTTCAGCGCGCCTTGCCCGTCATGGTCGAGTACGTCGATACGTCGCGTCGGGCTGTCGACGTAGTAGACGAGGCGTCCGTCGGGGCTCCAGCCGGTGCCGTTGCTGACGGCGACGTCGCCGAGGAGTTCGGTGGCCGTGCCGTCGGGGGCGACGCGGGTGAGGCTGCCGCCGCCGGGCGCCTCGTCGTAGCGCATGGTGCCCGCCCAGAGGGAGCCGTCGGGCGCGACGGCGGCGTCGTTGCCCCGCCGGCCGGGCACCGGGTCGCGCAGCAGCCAGCTGAAGGGCGCGCCGCCCGGCCCGTACAGGCCGACGCCGTCACGGAGGTTGACCACCAGGCCGCCGCCCGTGCGGGGCTTGGCGGCGCCGACGTGCTGCTCGGTCGCCATGACCGTGCGCCGGCCGTCCGCGGGGGCGTACGTGTGGACGCGCGAGCCGAGGATGTCGACCCAGATGAGGCGGCCGGTGGCGGCGTCCCAGGTGGGGCCCTCGCCGAGCGCGGCCGTCGCGCGCACCGCCACGTCGTACGCTCGCTTCACCGTGTTCATCGTGCGCCCCGGTGGCCGAGGCGGACCGACAGGTCGCCCGCGCCCTTGGCGGCGAGCTCGGCCAGTTCACGCTCGCGCTCCTCGCTCCAGCGGATCATCGGCACGGAGATGGAGAGCGCCGCGACGACCTGTCCCGCGCCGTCCCGCACCGGCGCCGCCACACAGCTGACATCCGGGTTGGACTCCCGGTGCTCGACGGCGTGACCCTGCTCGCGCACCTCGGCGAGGGCGGCGAGGAGCTCGTCGGGGTCGGTGATGCTGTCGGCGGTCATGGCGGTGAACTCCCGCCCCCGCACGCGGGATTCGAGCTCCTCCGGGGGCAGTGAGGCGAGGAGCATCTTGCCGACCGAGGTGCAGTGGGCGGGCAGGCGGCGGCCCGCCGCGGAGACCATGCGCACGGCGTGCGTGGAGTCGACCTTGGCGATGTAGATGACGTCGGTGTCCTCCAGGATCGCGACGTGGACGGTCTCGTCACAGGTCTCGGCGACCTCGCGGGCGACCTGCTGCCCCTCGGCGGCGAGGTCCAGCTGCTCGGCATACCGGCTGCCGAGCTGGTAGGTGCGCACGCCGAGGCGGTAGCGGCCCGGCTGGTCCGGGATCTGGACGAGATACGAGCGGGCCGCCAGGGTGGTGAGCAGCTCGTGCACGGTGGTGCGCGGCAGCTGGAGTCTGCGGGTGACCTCGGGCGCGGAGAACGTACCGTCCCCTTCCAGGAACAGTTCGAGTATGTCCAGCGACCTGGTCACCGCGGGCACCAGTCGTCCCATGAGTTCGGCCTCCCACCCTGCGCGTCCGAAACTGTCCGAAACTTCGGTCGCCGATCGATATGACGAACACAGGTTAGGCACGGCGCCGTTCGCGGCGCAATGGCCGCCTCTCCCCCGGCCCGGCAGTTGTGCGCGACCCATTGACACCTTCAGGCCACCGTGAATAACGTCACGCCAGCATTTCGAACGTGTGACGAAATACCGAACAAGTCAAGGGGCAACTGCCTTGCGCATTACGGGAATCAGCACGCATGTGGTCGGGACGCCGTGGCGTAATCTCACCTATGTCCAGGTCCACACCGACGAGGGTCTGACCGGTGTCGGCGAGACCCGCATGCTCGGCCACACCGACGCGCTCATCGGCTACCTCCGCGAGGCGGAGGCCAACCACATCAAGGGCTCCGACCCGTTCGCGGTCGAGGACCTCGTGCGCCGGATGAAGTACGGCGACTACGGCCGGGCCGGCGAGATCGTGATGTCCGGCATCGCCGTCATCGAGACGGCCTGCTGGGACATCAAGGGCAAGGCACTCGGCGTCCCCGTCTGGCAGCTGCTCGGCGGAAAGGTCACCGACCGCGTCAAGGCGTACGCGAACGGCTGGTACACCACGGAGCGCACCCCGGAGGCGTACCACAAGGCCGCCCAGGGCGTCATGGAGCGCGGCTACCGCGCGCTGAAGATCGACCCGTTCGGGACCGGTCACTACGAACTGGACCACGAACAGAGCCTGTACGCCGTCTCGTTGATCGAGGCCGTGCGCGACGCCATCGGGCCCGACGCCGAGCTGATGCTGGAGATGCACGGCCGGTTCTCGCCCTCCACCGCCGTCCGGCTGGCGCGCGACCTCGCGCCGTTCCGGCCCGCCTGGCTGGAGGAGCCGGTCCCGCCGGAGAACCTGAAGGCGCTGGAGAAGGTCGCCGCCAAGGTCGACATGCCGGTGGCGACCGGCGAGCGCATCCACGACCGGATCGAGTTCCGCGAGCTCTTCGAGAGCCAGGCCGTGGACATCATCCAGCCCGACGTCGGCCACATCGGCGGCATCTGGGAGACCCGCAAGCTCGCGGCCACCGCCGAGACGCACTACATGCTGGTCGCCCCGCACAACGTCGGCGGCCCGGTGCTGACCGCCGCCTCGCTCCAGGTCGGCTTCACCACCCCGAACTTCAAGATCCTGGAGCACTTCAACGACTTCGCGGACGCGGAGATCAAGAAGGTCGTGAAGGGCGCCCCGCAGGTCGACCCGGAGACCGGCTGCTTCGAGCTGTCGCACGCGCCGGGTCTCGGCGTCGAGCTGGACACCGACGCCGCGGCGGAGTTCCCGCAGCAGCGGGCGCGGTTCGACCTGTGGGCCGAGGGCTGGGAGAAGCGGACGCCCGGCGGGGCCGGCGCATGACCTCGCGCGCCGTCGTCGTCGACCGCCCCGGCAGCCACCGCCTCGTCACCGGGCCGCGCCCGCAACCCGGCCCGGGTGAGGTCCTCGTCGAGGTGGCGGCCGCCGGGATCTGCATGAGCGACCGCGAGGTGTACGACGGACACCGCGACGCCGCGTACGTCCGTTACCCGGTGATTCCCGGCCACGAGTGGTCGGGGACCGTGGTGGCCGTCGGGGATGGGGGCGACCCCGGACTGATCGGGCGGAAGACCGTCGCCGAGGGCTTCCGCGCGTGCGGCGCCTGCGAGCGGTGCCGGTACGGGGAGACGAGCCTGTGCGGGGGCGGCTACGCGGAGACCGGGTTCACCGAACCCGGCGCCTTCGCCGACCACGTCGTCGTGCCCGCGCGGCTGCTGCACCCGCTGCGTGACGACGCCGATCTGCGGGCCGCGGCCCTGCTCGAACCGTCCGCCGTCATCGCGGCGGCGGTGCGGGCGGGCGGGCCGCGGCCCGGCGAGCGGGTCGCGGTGGTCGGGGCGGGGACGCTCGGGCTGCTCGCGGTGCAGTGGCTCGCGGCGGGCAGCCCGGCCGAGCTGGCCGTCGTCGATCCGCGCGAAGCGCGTGGGCGGCTGGCCCTGGGGTTCGGGGCGACCTCGGCGCTCACTCCCGCGGAGGCGGGGGACGTGAACGGGTCCTTCGACCTCGTGGTCGAGACGGCGGGGGCGCCGACCACGGCCGCTTCGTCGTGCCTGCTCGCCCGCAGGGGCGGGCGGGTCGTGCTCACCGGGATGTTCACGGAGGGGGCCGTGGGGATCGATCCCGTGCATCTGTCCTTGAGCCAGTTGGAGGTGCGGTCCGTCTTTGGGGCGTCGTCCAGTGCCTGGGCGGATGCGGTGCGGGCGTTCGGTCTCGGCCTGCTTGATCCTGCCTCGCTCATCACGCATGAGTTTCCGCTGGAGCGGTTCGGGGAGGCGGTTGCCCTTGTCGGGGGTGGTGATCCCAAGACCGGGAAGGTCTTGTTGCTGCCCTGAGCTCTTCGGGTGCGGGTTGGGTGTGGCTGGTCGCGCAGTTCCCCGCGCCCCTGGCTGCACCACCGCAGCGCCCCACGCAAACCCTAGGAACCGAACCTCGTTCGAGATGTCGAACGAGGTGACCTAATGCAAAGGACAACCGTGACCGACCCCTCCACCTCCCTCCCCCGACAGCCGGGGGAACCCGCCCTCACCGCCCTCGGGCTTGCCGCCCCCTCCCCCGATCCCGCCGACGCCTCGCCCCACACGTTTCCCGACGGTGGCACCTGGCGTGTCGAGATTCCCTCCGTCGAGGGGCCCGAGGCGCTCGGTGTCGTGCTCAAGGAAGCCGCGCGGCTCGACGTGCCGATCCACCGCATCAGCCAGGGCAGCGGCGTGTGGATGCTCTCCGACGCCGAGATCACGGAGATGGTGGAGAAGGCCGCCGAGCGCGACATCGAGCTCTGCCTGTTCACCGGGCCGCGCGGCACCTGGGACACCGGCGCCTCCGTGCGCACCGACTCGCACGGCGCGGGGCTGCGCGCCCGCGGCCACGACGCGGTCGCCGGGTGCGTCGAAGACGCCCTGCGCGCTGCGGAGTTGGGCGTGAAGTGTCTGCTCGTCGCCGACGAGGGCGTGCTGTGGACGCTGCACCGCGCGCGGACCGCGGGGATCATCCCGGCCGACACGACGCTGAAGGTGTCGGCGCTCATAGGTCCGGTCAACCCGGCCGCCTACGCCGTGTACGAGCGGCTCGGCGCGGACTCGCTCAACGTGCCGAGCGACCTGACGCTCGCTCACCTCACCGAGATAAGGCGGGTGTCGGGCGCGCCGATGGACATGTACGTGGAGGCCCCGGACGACCTCGGCGGCTACGTCCGCATGTACGAGATCGCCGAGCTGATCCGGCGCGGCGCACCTCTGTACCTGAAGTTCGGGCTGGCGAAGGCGCCCGCCATCTACCCGTACGGAGCGCAGCTGCGCGACGTCACCCTCGACACCGCCCGCGAGCGGGTGCGCCGCGGCCGGCTCGCCCTGGATCTGCTGGCCCGGCACGGCGCCGGTGCCGGGATGTCGCCGCTGGGCTCGCGTCTGCCCGGTGACCTGAACCGCTTCTCGGAAAGGAGCTGACCCATGCGCAACCGCACGCGCCTGACCGCGGCGGTGGCCACCGCCGTCCTGCTCGGCTCGCTCACCGCCTGCGGCCAGGAGGCCAAGGGCGGCAGCCGGTACAAGCCGGACGCCGGAAAGGGCGCCACCATCGGTCTGGCGATGCCCACCAAGGCCTCCGAGCGGTGGATAGCCGACGGCAGGAACATGGCCGAGCAGTTCCGGAAGGCCGGGTACAAGACGGATCTCCAGTACGGCGACGACAAGGTCGAGAACCAGATCGCCCAGCTGGAGAACATGATCACCAAGGGGCGCAGCCTGCTGGTGGTCGCCGCCATCGACGGCTCCGCCCTCACCGACGTCCTGCGGCGCGCGCACGACGCCGGCATCCCTGTGATCTCGTACGACCGCCTGATCCTCGGCACGGAGAACGTCGACTACTACGCGTCGTTCGACAACGAGCGCGTCGGCCGCCTGGAGGGGCAGTACATCGTCGACAAGCTGAAGCTGGGCAAGCCCGAGAAGGGCGGCGACTCGTACAACATCGAGCTGTTCGCGGGCTCGCCGGACGACAACAACACCAAGTACTTCTGGAACGGCGCCATGAAGGTGCTGCGGCCGTACTTCAAGACCGGTCAGCTCACCGTCCGCAGCAAGCAGACGCGGATGAACCAGGCCACCACGCTGCGCTGGGACGGCGGCACCGCGCAGAAGCGCATGGATGACCTGATCAGCAAGAACTACGGCTCGGAGCGGGTCGACGCGGTCCTGTCGCCGTACGACGGGATCTCACTCGGCATCATCTCCGCGCTCAAGAGCGCGGGTTACGGCTCCAAGAGCCAGCCGCTGCCGGTGATCACCGGGCAGGACGCGGAGCTCGCGTCGGTGAAGTCCATCATCCGCGGCGAGCAGACGCAGACGGTGTTCAAGGACACCCGGAAGCTGGCCGCGCAGACGGTGGCGATGGGCGACGCGGTCCTGAACGACAAGAAGCCCAAGGTCAACGACACGACGAACTACCACAACGGAAAGAAGACCGTGCCGTCTTACCTCCTCGACCCGGTCAGCATCGACAAGTCGAACACGCGACTCCTCGTCGACGAGGGGTACTTCACGGCGGGACAGCTGAAGTGAGCAGGCCGGTCCTGGAGATGCGCGGCATCACCAAGACGTTCCCCGGCGTCAAGGCGCTCTCCGATGTGAACCTGACCGTACGGGCCGGGGAGATCCACGCGATCTGCGGCGAGAACGGCGCGGGCAAGTCGACGCTGATGAAGGTCCTCAGCGGCGTCCACGAGCACGGCAGTTACGACGGCGAGATCCACTTCGAGGGCGAGCGGATGGCCTTCAAGGACATCCGCGCCAGCGAGCGGCACGGCATCGTGATCATCCACCAGGAGCTGGCGCTCGTCCCGTACCTGTCCATCGCCGAGAACATCTTCCTCGGCAACGAACAGGCCCGGCGCGGCTTCATCGACTGGCACGACACGCTGCGCAGGGCGAGCGCGCTGCTCAAGCGGGTGGGCCTGGACGAGAAGCCGCAGACGCCGGTCGCCGACATCGGCGTGGGCAAGCAGCAGCTGGTGGAGATCGCGAAGGCGCTGTCCAAGGAGGTGAAGCTGCTCATCCTGGACGAGCCGACGGCCGCGCTCAACGACGAGGACAGCGCGAAGCTCCTCGACCTCATCGTGGGACTGCGCGAGCAGGGCATCGCCAGCATCATCATCTCCCACAAGCTGAACGAGATCCGGGCCATCACCGACTCGGTGACGATCCTGCGCGACGGGCGGACCATCGAGACGCTGACGGTCCGTGAGACGCCTGACGCCGAGCCGCAGTTGTCGGAGGACCGGATCATCCGCGGCATGGTCGGCCGCGACCTCGACCACCGCTTCCCCGACCGCACCCCCTACGAGGGCGAGGACGCGGGCTCGCCCGCGCTCGCCGTCGAGGGCTGGACGGTGCGGCATCCGGTCGACCACCAGCGCAAGGTCGTCGACGACGTGTCGCTGACCGTGCGGCGCGGTGAGATCGTCGGCATCGCCGGTCTGATGGGCGCGGGCCGCACGGAGCTCGCGATGTCCGTCTTCGGGCGTTCGTACGGTCAGTACGTGGCCGGGAAGGTGTCGGTGGGCGGGCGCGAGGTCGTCACGAAGACGGTGCCCGCCGCGGTCGACGCGGGCATCGCGTACGTCACCGAGGACCGCAAGCAGTACGGCCTGAACCTCATCGACAACATCAACCGCAACATCTCCCTGGCCTCGCTGCCGGGCATGCGGCGTGGGGCCGGCTTCGTCGACGAGCACCACGAGCGGTCCGTCGCCGAGCGGTACCGCAAGTCGATGAACATCAAGGCTCCCACGGTGTTCGAGCAGGTGGGGCGGCTCTCCGGCGGCAACCAGCAGAAGGTCGTGCTGAGCAAGTGGATCCACGCCGACCCCGAGGTGCTGATCCTCGACGAGCCGACGCGCGGCATCGACGTCGGCGCCAAGTACGAGATCTACACCGTCATCGACCGGCTCGCGGCCCAGGGCAAGGCGGTCCTCTTCATCTCCTCCGAACTGCCCGAGCTGCTCGGGATGTGCGACCGGATCTACACGATGGCCGAGGGCCGGCTGACCGGTGAGGTCGACCGCGCGGACGCCACCCAGGAACTCCTGATGCGCCACATGACCAAGAACAGAAGCTGAGGCATCCGCCATGACCACCACGACCACGCCCCCGCGCGACACCGCGGCCACACCACCGGCCAAGGCCTCCGTCGGCGAACTGCTGCTGCACAGCGTGCGCTCCAACATGCGCCAGTACGGCATGCTCATCGCCCTGGCCTTCATCGTCATCCTCTTCCAGATCTGGTCGGACGGCGTCCTGTTGCTGCCGAGCAACGTCTCCAACCTGATCCAGCAGAACGGCTACATCCTCATCCTGGCCATCGGCATGATGATCGTCATCATCGCCGGCCACATCGACCTGTCCGTCGGTTCACTGGTGGCCTTCGTCGGCGCCATGTCGGCGGTGATGATGGTCAAACACGACATGCCGTGGGTGCTCGCGCTCGTCCTCTCGCTGCTCATCGGCGCGGTCGCGGGGGCGTGGCAGGGCTTCTTCATCGCGTACGTGGGCATCCCGTCGTTCATCGTGACGCTGGCCGGCATGCTGCTCTTCCGCGGTCTCACGCAGATCGTCCTGGAGGGCCAGTCCCTCTCGCCGTTCCCCGACGGCTTCCAGAACATCGCCAAGGGCTTCATCCCGGAGATGGGCCCGTACACGCAGTACCACAACCCGACGCTGGTGATCGGCTTCGCGACGGTCGCTTTCCTGGTCTTTCGTGAATGGCGCAGCCGCAAGCAGCAGTTGGCGTACGACCTCGACGTCACGCCGACGAGCCTGTGGGTGGCGAAGCTGGTCGCGATCAGCGCCGCCGTCATCGCCTTCACGCTGACGCTGGCGAGCTTCCGCGGCGTGCCCGTCGTGCTGCTCATCATGTGCGGCCTGCTGATCGGGCTCGGCTATGTGATGCGCAACGCGGTCATCGGGCGGCATGTGTACGCGCTGGGCGGCAACAAGGCGGCGGCGAAGCTGTCCGGCGTCAAGGACAAGCGGGTCACCTTCCTGATCTTCGTCAACATGGGTGTGCTCGCGGCGCTCGCGGGCTGTGTGTACGCGGCGCGGCTGAACGCGGGCACCCCGCAGGCGGGTCTGAACTTCGAACTGGAGGCGATCGCCGCGTCGTTCATCGGCGGCGCGTCGATGAGCGGCGGCGTGGGCACGGTGATGGGCGCCGTGATCGGCGGCCTGGTGCTCGGCGTCCTCAACCAGGGCATGTCCCTGGTCAACATCGGCACCGACTACCAGCAGGTCATCAAGGGCCTGGTGCTGCTCGCCGCGGTCGGGTTCGACGTCTGGAACAAGCGCAAGGTCGGCCGGTAGCAGTCAGTCCAACTCACCCCCTTTGGAGCGGCACATGGATACGAGCAGACGCACCGTACTGGCGGCGGCCGCCGCCACGGGCATCACCGCGGCCGTCGCCGGCACGTCGCACGCGGCGGACGGCGCGCGGCCCACGAAGGAGCTTTTCGGCAGGCTCGCCGACGGGACGAAGGTGTACCGCTGGTCGCTGGCGAACGGCGGCACGCGGATGAAGGTCCTGTCGTACGGCGGCATCGTGCAGTCCCTGGAACTGCCCGACCGGCGCGGCCGGTACACCAACGTCTCCCTCGGCTACGACACCGTCGAGGCGTACACCGCGGGGACCACGTTCTTCGGCGCGCTCATCGGCCGCTACGGCAACCGCATCGCCCGCGGCCGCTTCACCCTGGACGGCACGACGCACCAACTGTCCGTCAACGACGGGGAGAACAGCCTGCACGGCGGCGCGAAGGGCTTCGACACGCGGGTGTGGGACGTGGAGCCGTTCACCGGCCCGTCGGGGGTCGGTCTCGTCCTGCGGTACGTGAGTGTCGACGGCGAGATGGGCTATCCGGGGACGCTGCGGGTGAAGGTGACGTACACCCTCACCGGTCGCGGCGACTGGCGGATCGACTACACGGCGACCACCGACAAGGCGACCGTCGTGAACCTCACCAACCACACGTACTACAACCTGGCGGGCGAGGGCAGCGGCGACATCTACGGTCACGAACTCACCCTGGCAGCAGGGCGGTTCACGCCCACCGACGCGGGGCTGATCCCGACGGGCGAGCTGGCGAAGGTGGCGGGCACGCCCTTCGACTTCCGGCGCGCGAAGCGCGTGGGCGAGGACATCCGGGCCGCCCATCCGCAGCTGGTGACCGCCAAGGGGTACGACCACAACTGGGTCCTCGACAAGGGCATCACCCGCCGGCCCGAGCACTTCGCGACCCTGCGGGACCCGGAGTCCGGCCGCACGATGAAGATCGCCACGACCGAGCCCGGCGTCCAGTTCTACTCCGGCAACTTCCTCGACGGCACCCTGACGGGCCCCTCGGGCCGTACGTACCGCCAGGGCGACGGCCTCTGCCTGGAGACCCAGCACTTCCCGGACTCCCCGAACCAGCCGTCGTTCCCTTCGACGGTGCTGCGGCCCGGGGAGACCTACAGGTCGAGCACGGTGCATACCTTCTCGGCGCGCTGATTCTCGGCGCGCTGATTCTCGGCGCGCTGGTTGTCGGCGCGCCGAGCGGAGTCAGCCCCCGACGACCTTTCCGTCCGCGACCGGGAGGCCGAAGTCCGGCGTCCCGTCCGGCTTCCAGCCGAGGCGCTGGACGCGGGTGTGCCGGTTGGGGTCGTTCAGGGGGTCGCCGGTGATGTCCTTGTACTGGCGGGCGTGGTAGACGAGGACGTCGGTGCGGCCGTCCTCGGCGACGGTGAACGAGTTGTGGCCGGGGCCGTACTGCCCGGTCCGCTCGTTGCTGGTGAAGACCGGCCGCGGGGACTTCGTCCACGACGCGGGGTCGAGGAGGTCGCTGCGGGCGTCGGCGGTGAGCAGGCCCAGACAGTAGTTGGCGTCGGTGGCGCTCGCGGAGTACGTCATGAAGACGCGCCCGTTGCGCACGATCACCGAGGCGCCTTCGTTCACCTTGAACCCGACGCACTCCCAGTCGTACTCCGGTGTGGTCAGCCGCACTTGAGGCCCCGTCACCGTCCAGGGATTGGCCATGCGGGACAGGAACACGGCCGTGTTGTTGTCCATGCCGGGCTCGTACTGCGCCCAGGCGAGGTAACGGGAGCCGCGGTGCGTGAAGGTGGTCGCGTCCAGCGAGAAGGTGTCCCAGGCGGTGACGATCCGCCCCTTCTCCGTCCAAGTCCCCTTGAACGGATCGCGGTGGGTGTTCTCCAGCACCCACATGCGTATCCTCCACACGTCGTCGGCGGGCGCGGCGGCGAAGTACAGATACCACTTGCCGTCGATGTGGTGGATCTCCGGCGCCCAGATGTGCGCGCCCATGTCGCCGCTCGCGTGCTTGCGCCAGACGACGGACTCCTCGGCGGTCGCGAGGCCGCGCAGGGTGCGGGAGCGGCGCAGGATGATGCGGTCGTACTCGGGCGAGGTGGCGGTGAAGTAGTAGCGGCCGTCGGTGTGGCGGTGGATGTGCGGGTCGGCGCGCTGCCGGACGAGGGGGTTGGTGAAGGGGGCGGCGTGGAGCGGCCCGGCCGCGGTGTCGCGGGCCGCGGCGCGGGCGACGGCCGGGGCGGCGACGACGGAGCCCGCGGCGAGAGCGGCGCCCTTCAACACGAGTCTGCGGTGCGGCCGTTGCTGGTAGTTCGTCGTGGCTTCGCTGGGGTTCATACGCTGGCGCGCCTTTCCGGAGCGAGAGGACGTCCGTAATCTCGAACAACATCTGTGATGTCGAACGCCGAAACGGTAAGCGGCGTACTCCGGGAAGGTCAACGGGTGGGACCGGACAGGCTCTACGCTTGTGGGTGGCCGGAGCCAGCTGCAATGGCTCCGGCCACCCGCTTCCCCCGCGGAGGAGTCAGCTGCTGCCACCTCCGCTGCCGGAGCCGCCCAGGTCGGTGTCGGTGGGGTCCTTCCGCGGCTTGTCGGGCGGCAGGACGAATTCGTGCGAGCAGTTGATGTTGGAGTCGTCCCCGAAGTGCGGCGCGGGGCGGTCGCAGCCGGGGCCCGGACGGTTGTCCATCGGCTGGATGCAGTGGTCGGGGTACTTGACCGGCACCAGGGAGTACCCGCCGCAGCACATGGGGAGCACGAAGAAGCGCTGCCGGTCGGCGATCGGGTTGTTCTTCGCGCCCGCCGGCTGCTGATCGGTGTACGACATCTCGCCGCGCGGGTTGTCGGGGTGGACCGAGAGCATCTTGCCGCTGCTCTTGTTCTGGATGGTGAAGACCGTGTTGTTCTTCACGTAGCCGTCCAGGCGGATGACCCACAGGTGCTTGTTGTCCTTGATGTTCTGCAACGGCTCGGTGGCGATCTGCAAATCACCGCTCTGGGCCAGATATCCACCGGAGACCCGGTGGATGATCATGATCTCCTTCTCGTGGACCACGGACCTCACGAACGTGTCCAGGGTGTTCGAGTACATGCTGTTCTCCGTTCCTTGCGGACAACACCCGGCGCAGCACGGCGCGTTCAGGCGTACTGGCGCCCGGCTGGAACCCTTACCGTCCAGCGAACGGTCACTGCCGTTTCAGCAGCTCGGCTCTTGATGTGGACATTCCCGACCGCTATCGGTGCGAACCGGGCCTATGCCGCCCGGAGGGTGCATCTGGCACACGCCAAGGTGCCAAAGCCTTCCATCCTATTTACGCCTCCACGGGACGGCGTCCGCCCCCCGGCGCCCTCAGACCGGACGAGGGTCCGTCAACTGCCGCTCTGGCCCGATGAGTTCGTGCCCCGGCGCCGGGAACGCGGCGCGGAGCAGGAAGGTGCCGTCCGGCGTCGGGCCCGCGGTGAGGGCGCCGCCCAGCAGGCGGGCGCGTTCACGCAGGCCGGCCAGGCCGTGACCGCCGCTCTCCCGCGGGCCGGCTCCCCGCACGGGTTCCCGGGCCGGCGCGCTGCCGACCTCGACGACCAGGCAGGTGTCGCCGTCCACGGACTCCACGCGCAGAGCGACCGGGGCGCCGATGTCGCCGTGCTTCAGTACGTTGGTCAGCGCCTCCTGCACCGTGCGGTAGGCGGCGAGCTCCACGGTGGCGGGCCAGTGCGCCCCCTCACCGGGGGCGATGATCAGGGGCCGCACCGTGAGTCCGCTGCGCTCGACGAGGACGGGGATGTCGGCGAGACGGGAGCCGAGCGGCACGCTCGACTCCTCGGGGTGCTGTCCGCGCAACGCCCTGACCAGGTGCCGTACTTCGGCCAGGGCGCGCAGGCTCACCTCGCGGATCACTTCGGCCTCCCGGCGGGTGTCCGCGTCCGGGGCCCGCCGGGCCAGCGCCGCCGCTCTGACCGAGATCAGACTCATCTCGTGGCCCACCACGTCGTGCATCTCGCGGGCGAGCCCGGCCCGCGCGGCCTCCTCGGCGGCGGCGCGCTCACCGCGGAGGGCACGCTCCTGGCTCCGGCGCAGGGCCAGCACCTGTTCGGCGACGCGGGCCCGGGAGCGGAGCAACTGCCCGAGCGCCGCCGGTGCCGCCCCGAACACCGCGCAGGACACGAGCGCCTGGAGCACGTCACCGGGCGCGTGCGGCGAACCGCCCCGCCACAGCGCATGGTCGAGGAGTTCGACGCCGGACACCACGACCGCGCACAGCGAGGCCGTCGCGAGCGGGAGCACGCGCGCCGCCGCCACCAGGGCCACCAAGGCGGCCAGTTGCATGCCCGCCGGAAGCGCGGGCAGCGTCAGGGCGAGCACGAGCACCGGCCGGCGCCGCCGCCACGGCAGCACGGCCAGCGCGAGCACCGTCAGCACGAGACCGTACGGGCCCGGCCGCTCCTTCTCGCCTTCGAGGAGTTCCACCAGCAGGTCGGTGCCCGCGAAGAGCAGTACGGCGGCCTCTGTCGCGCAGCGGCGCGCGAGGGGCGGCAGCCGCGGGATGGACGGAAAGCGGCGCGTGGCGAGCCTCATCGGGCCTGTTCCGGGGGCGTTCCGCCGTCCCGTCCCCGAGCGGGCCGGTCCCCGCCGACGAGACCGGCCTGGTGGGCGATGACCGCGGCGCGTACGCGATTGTCGGTGCCCAGCTTGGCGAGCGCGGCACTGACGTGCTCCTTGGCCGTGCCGGGAGTGATGGCGAGCCGTTCGGCGATCTCCGGGTTGGACAGGCCGGTGCCGAGCAGCACGAGCACCTCGTGCTCCCGTGCGGTGAGCCGGGCCAGCCGCTCCCGCAGTTCGCGCGGTGCGGCCCGGCGCGCGGCTCCCGCCGTCGGCGGGCCCGGGACTTCCCTGTCCGGTACGTCCGGTCCCGGAGGTGTCCGGGGGCCGAGCGAGGCGGCGTACCCCTCCACGACCGCCGTGGCGACGGAGGGGGAGAGCAGCCCGCCGCCCACCGCCGCCGCGCGCACGGCGCGGATCAGGTCGTCCGGGTCGCTGTCCTTGAGCAGGAAGCCGTCCGCCCCGGCGCGCAGCGCGCGCACCACGTACGCGTCGGCGCTGAAGGAGGTGAGCATGACCACGGCCGGTGTCGGGATGCGTCCCTTGAGGTCCTCCAGGACCGCGAGGCCGTCGCGCCGAGGCATCCGGATGTCGAGGAGCACCACGTCGGGAGAGTGCGCGGCCACGGCCTTGAGCACGCCATCGGCGTCGCACGCCTCGACCACGCGAATGTCGCCGGCCGTCTCCAGGACCATCCGCAATCCCGTACGGAACAGCTCCTCGTCATCGACGATCACGACATCGACGACGCCGCCGCCGTCGCCAGGCCGGCCCACCCGTCTGTCCGCCACTGTCCCCCCGCAGCCCCCGTTGTCGCTCATGCTGTCCCGGTGGTCCCCCGGTGCTCCCCGGTTGATCAAGTACCCATCATGGGATTCCGGTCCGGACTTGCGCAAACCGGGCACGGGCGAGCCGGGTCCGGGCGCGTCGGCGGCCAAGGACCCCGCCCCTGTGCCAGGACCTACTCCAGGATGCGCTCCGCCCGGAACACCAGCGGCATCAGCACGAGCAGCACCGCCGTCAGCACCAGCGTGCCGCTCACGTACCAGCCGGTCACCGTCGTGTACGCGTCGGGCGCCAGGCTGCCTGCCGTCGTCGCTCCCAGGGCCGGGAGCAGGGCGACCGCCCGCGCGAGGCCGCCGCCGAGCCCCGCGGTCGGCCGCAGCCCGGCAGGCCAGCGAAAGCCGACGAACACGGTCGCGGAGGCGGCCCACAGCACGGAGGCGGCCGGGACCAGCAGCCCCAGGAGCAGGTATCCGGTGCTGAGGCGGACACTGCTGCCACCCACCGCCAGCGCCGCCCAGGCGAGTCCGGTGAAACCGAGGACGAGCACGAGCCAGGACAGCGCCCCGGTGATCAGCGCGCACGCCGTGTAGGCCAGGTACACCGAGCGCAGGCGGACCGGCGCGGCGAGCAGCGCCTCCATGGAGCCGCCCGTCAGATCCCCGGAGACGACGGCACGGCTCACCGCCCCCGTGATGAGAGCGGCGGCCACCCCGAGCAGCGTGGGCGCGGCGAGCAGCGCGGTGCTCAGCGCACGGGCGGTGGCGGAGTGCAGACCGGCCACGGCGACCAGGCCGTTGTCTGCGGCGGCGAGCTCTCCGTGGACCGCGTCGGGGAAGACGTGCGGCAGCACGAGCAGCAGGGCGACGAGGCCCGTCCCGGCGGCCGCGGGGACGAGCAGGGCCTGGCGGCCCTGGTGGCGCCAGGTGCGGACGAGCAGGGCGCCGAGGAGTCCGCCGGTGGTCATGAGGGTTCGTCCAGGAGTCGGTGGATGGTGGTTTCCATGGCGGCGGGGCGCGTTTCGGAGCCGGTCGTGGTGACGGCGGCGGGGCGTACATCGGTGACCTGGACGCCTTCGGCGACGAGCCCGGCGATGTGTTCACCGATCGTCATGTCCGGCCCGAGCACGACCCGTTCCCGGCGACCGTCACCGCCGCGCGAAGTGCGCAGGTCATACGCGGACGGCGACACGGTCCGCTCCGGGGCTCCGGTCACCGGCAGCGCGGTGAGCGTCCCGCCCTTGAGGACCAGCAGTTGTGAGGCGAGCGTCATCGCCTCGGGCACGCTGTGCGTGGAGTAGAGGACGGTCTTGTCGGCGCCCCAGGCACGTACCAACGCGCGCGTGTGCTCGGCACTGACCGGATCGAGCCCCGTCATCGGCTCGTCGAGCAGGAGGACGTGCGGGTCGGTCAGGGTGAGCCTGGCCAGGTCGGCCCGCTGGAGCTGGCCCCTGCTGAGCCGGGCGGTACGCCGGTCGAGCAGCCGCTCGATGTCGAACCGCCCGGCCGCCTCCCGTATCCGCGCGGCGCGCCCCGCCTTGCCGAGCCCTTGTACCCGGGCCCAGAACTCCAGGTTGTCCCGCACGCTCAACTGCGGGCTGAGTGCCGCACGGTGGGTCAGCACGCCGATCGCGCGCTTCGCCTGGCGGTGGGTGGCGAGGTCGGCGCCGCCGAGGAGGACCCGTCCGGCGAGCGGCGGCAGAATACCGGCCAGGACCCGCATGAGGGTGGTCTTCCCCGCGCCGTTGCGCCCGAGCAGGACATGCACCCCGGGGGTGAGTTCCGTGTCGATCGGGCCGAGGACCGGGCGTTCACGGTATCCGGCGACGACCCCGTCCAGCCGTACTCCCGTCACGGCGCGGCCCGTCACGGTGCGTCGAAGAGCGTGGCGCGCTGCTCGGCCGTCAGCTCGCTCTCGTCGACGCGACGCAGCAGTGACAGGTGCCGGCCCGCCTTGCACATGCCCAGCCGGCGCGGACCGAGCCGGATGGTGGTCACGGAGGCGCCGGGCACCCACGTCCCCCAGAAGACGTGGCCCTTGCCGCACGCGATGATGGTGTCCGCGGTCATGTGTTTCTCCTTCAGCCGAGGTGGGGGGTGGGGGTCGGTTCGCTGTCCGTGGGCTTCACGGGCTCCGCGGTGTCCATGGGCTCGACGGGGTCCATGAGCTCCACGCGGTCCGGTGTCGCGGCGACCGCGGCGGAACCGATCATGATCAGGGAGAAGCTCCACAGGCCGATGGTCGCGATGATGGCGCCGTGCAGCAGCACATCGAGACGGAAGGCCAGCTTCCGCCAGCGCTCCGGGCCGATCAGCAACGCGGCGATCACCAGCTCGACGATGATCGCACCCCAGGTCATCGCGCTGACCAGCAGCCCGTTTCCGGACATTTTCAGCAGCGGTGCCGCGAAGGGCTCGGCGACCCCGAAGACCGGGTCGCGCAGCACGTAGTACTCGGCCGAACCGTTCAGCCAGTCCGGGACGCCGAACTTGCTAATGCCGGATTGCAAGTAGAGGATCACCAGCTGCACGCGCAGGGCCCAGAAGGCGGCGAACGCCACTCCGCGGCGCCGCGGGCCGAGCGCGGTGGTCGGCCGTTGCCAGTGCCAACGCCGATCGTCGGCCAGGCCCATGAGGACCAGCAGCAGACAGACGATCCGCGCGATGGCCTCGCCGCCGTCGGGCAGCGCCGTACTGACGCCGATCGAGTACGCGATCCAGGCGTGTATCCACACCGTCCAGCGGGGCCGGTATCCGCTGGCGACCAGGGCGAGCAGCGCGACCATGAGCCAGCGGCGCCACTCCTGGGAGACGGCGTCGCCGCCCACGCAGTACGTGGAGATGGCCTGCACGCCCGCGCAGTGCGGGTAGGGCCGCTCGCCGAGGAGGGGGTGGAGCAGCGCGGCGGACGGGGTGAGCGCCAGCGTGATCAGATGCGCCAGGGCGAGGACCGTACGGCCGCAGCCGAACCACACCGACCGTGGGTCGAAGCGCCGCAATGCACGGTCCACGGCGTCGGGGAGGCCCCTGGGCGGGGGTGCCGTCGCTCGCGTGGCTGTCTTCCGGCTCCTGTCGGCCACCGGCCCGCCGGTCGCCTCCTGCCGGGTCTTCGCCGCCTCAGCCATCACACCGGATCCGCAGGTGCGCCGCGCGGGTCACGCGCGAGGACTCGGACAGCAGCTCGCGGTAGGCCCAGGGCACGGGCCGCTGACTGGTCACGACGACGTCTCCGCAGAGCGAGGGAAGGGGTGAGGGGTTGGCCACCGCGGCGGCGGGCCGGGCGGCGGCCGCGCGCAGGCAGGCGTCGTTGGAGCCCTGGCAGGTCTCCCAGTGGCGCACCTTGGAGGCGAGCAGCGCCTCCTCGGGGCCTTGGGCGCGCTGGCGCCGCGAGAGGCCGAAGAGGTTGTCCGCCCTGCCCTGCGGGGTCAGCGAAAGGTTTTCGGGCGGTGCTGCGCCGCGCGGCCGGTAGGCGCCGAACTGCTCGCTCTGCGGATCCTTGGTGAAGAAGGCCCAGCCCTGCGGTACGAACGCGGAGAAGGCGGTCTTCACCGGGGGCATCCATGCCTGCGTGGTCACGTTGCGCGGCATGGCGAAGTAGACGGAGGCGGCCAGGACGGCGAACAGCGCGGCGGCGGCCGTGACGAAGGCCCGGCGCTCTCGCCGTACGGCCTGGGACGTGTCGCTCATGTGTGTTTCCTCGGACGTGTGGGGTGCCGCCCACCGGGGGACGGCACGCCGCACACGGTGTGCACGGGGCCACGGCGCTCGGCGCGCCAGGGCCCCGCGACGTTTACAGAGCCTTGGCCACCGCGACGTTCAGCGCCTCGCGGGTGAACTGCGAAGTGTCGTCGGCGGGCCGGTAGGCGACCACCACGACCACGCCGACCTCGGCGACGGCCGCCACCGTGGTGGCGACGGTGCCGGTCTGGAGGACGACGTTGTTCGTCTTGACCCAGAAGGAGCCGCGCGCGACGCCGTCGGGCAGCGACTTCTTGTCGGTCACCTTGTCCACGTCGGCCGCGAGGCGGGAGAGCGCGGCGTCGACCTTGTACGGGTCGCCGCTCTGCACGTTCTCGGTGACGGCCTCGTGGAAGTGCGGGTCGGCCTTGCGCAGCGCTCCCGTGAAGGCGGCGGTCTTCGCCGCGTCCACCTTCTGGTGCGGGATGCCGAACTTGTCGAGCACGTCCGGGTGTTCCCGCGCGGCGCGGCCGCTGCCCAGCGCGAAGAGTCCGACGATCTCGTGGTCGTCGTACACGACACCGTCGCCGGCGCCGCTGTTGCCGCCGTCGCGGCCCACGGGCTGTGCCGCGAGCGCCGTGGGGGCGAGCGTGGTCAGCACAGTGGCCGCGGCGACCACGCCGACAGCGGCGGTCCGGGCGCGTCGGGACGCCTTCATCTGCACGTTGTCTCCTCGTCGAAGTTCCGGCCCCGGCGACTGCCCGGACCGGAACTTGATCTTGGTCGCGGCAGGACGGCGCCTCAAGAAAGAGACCGCAAAGAGGCGGCTACGAGACCGTGTCGGCCCGCCCGCCCTGCCCCGCGGATCGGGGGGGTTACCCCCCTCCTGGGGGGTGTGCTGGTCTGCCAGGACGAGCGGGCCGCGGGTGCGGGCGTCAGCGGGTGACCGGCCAGCCCGTGCTCCAGTCGAGGAGGTTGACCCCGAGCTTCGGGGTGCCGTTGTCCTGGCCGTCGTAGTAGTGGTAGACGAGCAGGTCGCCGTCGACGTCCTTCAGTACGGACTGGCCGCCCGGGCCGATGTAGCGGCCGTGGGACTCCAGGACGGTGGTCCCTCCGTTCTGCGTCAGCGCGACGCCGTTCCTGTCGCGGTACGGGCCGGTCGGCGAGGTCGCGCGCCCGACCTTGATCTTGTACGTCGAGGCGGTGCCCGCACAGCAGGTGTCGTACGACGCGAAGAGGTAGTAGTAGCCGTTCCTCTTGACGACGTACGGCGCCTCGACCGCCTTCGTCCCGGTCGGCCGGGAGGCGAGCGAGTGGCGGGTCGTGTCGCCCGCGTACGGTTTGCCCGTCGCGGGGTCGACGCGGATCATCTTGATCCCCGTCCACCAACTGCCGTACGAAAGCCACCACTTGCCGTCGTCGTCGACGAAGAGGTTCGGGTCGATGGCGTTGTGGTCGCTGTCCGGGCCGGAGGTGACGACCGTTCCGTAGTCGGTCCAGGTGCCCGGCTCGCCCGTGGTGGAGCCCGCGAGCCCGATCGCGGACGTGTTCGAGCCGAAGCTGGAGACGGAGTAGTACATCAGGTACTTACCGCCGTGGTACGAGATGTCCGGGGCCCAGGCCTCCGGCACGGTGGAGTACCGCGACCACCAGGCCGGCCGGCTGCCGAAGGCGTCCGCGCCGGCGCGGAAGGCTATCCGGTCGGTGGAGGAGCGGTGGCCGATGCCGCCCCCGGTGGCGTACAGGAGGTACTTGCCGGCCTCGGTGCGGACCATCGTCGGATCGTGCACGACGGTGCTGCCGGTGACGGTTCCGGGGTGGGGATAGGCCGACGCGGTGCCCGGCACGAGGGCGAGCAGCACGGCGGCGGGCAGGACGAGGAGCGCTCTTCGGCTGCGGCTGCGGCTGCGGCTCATGCGGGTCTCCTTGCTGGCGTCAGAGTTTTCCGGCGCCCGCGCCCTGTGTGACAGACGTGACGACGGACGAGGCGGGCTCGGCGGTGTAGCCGTAGGGAGGCTTCGTGAAGGAGCCGACCTGGGAGATTTCCGTGGCGGCGCCCCCGAGGTCGTTGCCCCGCAGCACCGCGTAGCCGTCGATGTCGCTGCTGCGGCTGGTGGTCACGGCGATCTTGGTGGAGCGGAAGACGTTGTTCTCGACGAGCATCTGGGCGCCCATGCGGGAGTGCGCCGCCGTGTCGGCGCCCTGGACGTAGTTGTCGTAGAAGTGGCCGGTGCCGAAGCGGAGGCTCGGGATGCGCGAGTGGACGTTGCTGAAGTGGTTGTGGTGGTAGGTCACCTTCAAGTGGCCCTTGTCCTCGGCGCCGTTGCTGTCGCTGTGTCCGACGAGGGAACCCTTGAAGTGGTCCTTGAAGGTGTTCCACGACACGGTGACGTCGTCCGAGCCGTGGTTGATGTCGAGGAGACCGTCGTAGTAGTCCTTGTCGTGCTCGCGGTCCGCCGAGAAGGAGTTGTGGTCGATCCACACCTTCGTCGACTCCTGCACGGTGATGCCGTCGGCGGGCGCCACCGGCTTGCTGATGTTCAGATTGCGCACGACGACGTTGGTGGCCTCCTTCACGCGCAGGCCGCCACCGGTGAAGCCGGAGGCCGAACCGGTGCCGAGCACCGTGGTGTTGGAGCCGATGTCGACCTGGCCGGTGAGCGGGATCAGGCCGTTGACCCTGACGACCTTGGCGGTGTCGCCCGCGACGGCGGACTTGAAGGCGGCGAGCGTGGTGACGGTGACGGGAGCGGCGCTGCCGCCGCCGGTGGTCCCCGCGCCGAAGCCGACCGGGGCGTTCTCGGCCTGCGCGGACCGCGCCTCCGCCGCCCGCGCCGGTTCCGCGGCGGCGAGGTGCGGCAGCGCGGCGCCGAGCGCGAGTGCGGCGGCGCCTGCCCCGGCGAACAGGACCAGGTGACGGCGGCGGTCATGGCCCCTGCGGTGCGTGCTCATACGGATGTCCCTTCAGAGCGGCTCATGGGAGGGGTACGCCGTGTAGTCGCCGCCACCAGTCGGCAGGTTGCCGGTCACCCGAGCCGGATCACGTTCCAGGACAGCGGCTCCAGCGTGGCGGTGAGCGTGCCGTCCCGCAGCTCCGTGCCCGTGACGTCGTGCGGGGCGACCCGCTCCGGCTCGGCCAGGGTGTTGCGGGCCTCCGGATCGGCGTCCGCGAGGGCGCTGTGCTCGACGAGGGACGTCAAGTCGAGCTCGCTGAGCGTGACTTCGAGCGGCAGCGGTGCGGACTGGTGGCGGTTGACGGTGAAGACGGTGACGGTGCCGTCGTCGGCGCGCACCGCCGTCGCGTGCAGCAGCGGCACCTCGCCGAACTTCGCCGTCTCGTACGTCGGTGAGTCCACCCGCACGTCCAGGACCCGCCCGCGTCCGTACCGCGACGCCTGCGCGAAGGGGAAGAACGTGGTCTGCCGCCACGCGGGGCCGCCCGGCTCCGTCAGGATCGGCGCGATCACGTTCACCAGCTGGGCGAGGCAGGCGACGGCCACCCGGTCCGCGTGCCGGAGCAGCGCGATGAGCAGGGAGCCGAAGACGACGGCGTCCGTGACGGAGTAGTTGTCCTCCAGGAGGCGGGGGGCCTCGGGCCAGTCCGGCGTCCCGTCGCGGCGGGCGGCCGCCGCCTCCTCCTGGCTCCTGGTCAGGTACCAGACGTTCCATTCGTCGAAGGAGAGGCTGATCTTCTTCTTCGACTTGAGGCGCGCCCCCACGTGGTCGCAGGTGGCGACGACGTTCTCGATGAAGGACTCCATGTCGACGGCGGAGGCGAGGAACGAGTCGCGGTCGCCGTCGGTCTCCTCGTAGTAGGCGTGCAGGGATATGTGGTCGACGAGTTCGTACGTCTCGGCGAGGACGGTGGCCTCCCACGCGCCGAACGTGTCCATGGCCTGGCTCGACGAGCCGCAGGCGACGAGTTCCACGGCGGGGTCGAGCTGCCGCATCGCGCGGGCGGTCTCGGCGGCGAGCCGCCCGTATTCCTCGGCCGTCTTGTGGCCGGTCTGCCAGGGCCCGTCCATCTCGTTGCCGAGGCACCAGAGCCGGATGCCGAAGGGGTCCTTGTCGCCGTGTGCGGCACGCAGCTCCGAAAGGGCGGTCCCGGCGGGGTGGTTGGCGTACTCCTGGAGCTCCAGCGCTTCGGCGACTCCCCTGGTGCCGAGGTTGACCGCCATCATCGGCTCGGCCTGCGGGCCGATCCGCTTGAGGAAGGCGATGTACTCGGAGAGTCCGAAGCGGTTGGACTCCGTGGAGCGCCATGCCAGATCGAGGCGGCGGGGCCGCTCCTCGACCGGGCCGACGGAGTCCTCCCACTTGTAGCCGGAGACGAAGTTGCCGCCGGGGTAGCGGACGGTGGTCACACCGAGTTCGCGGATCAGGTCGAGGACGTCCCCGCGCAGGCCCGTCCCGTCCGCCGTGGGGTGGCCGGGCTCGTGGATGCCGGTGTAGACGCACCGGCCGAGGTGTTCGACGAAGGAGCCGAAGAGGCGGGGGTTGACGTCGCCGACGGCGAAGTCCGGGTGCAGCGTAAAGCGGGCGGAACGGTTCATGACTCCCTCGACCTGGTGCGTTGGGGCGGCTGTTGGGCGGCGGCCGTCCGAGGGGGACGGCGGCTCGGGTTACTCGGTCCTGATCCGCAGGAACGTCACCGAGTTCGCGGGGAACGTGTACGAGAACCGGTCGTCCACCCCGTCGAAGGTGGACGTCCTGGGCGCGACGGGCCTGGCGTCCTTGGTGTTCTCGGCGGCCGGGTCCGCGGTCAGTGTGGTCACCCGAGCCTTCGGGGCGGCCTTCGCGCCGTCGCCGAGGTCGACGCGGGTGCGGGCCGGTGCGCCCTGGGCGTTGACGACCTTGACGATGAGTTCGCCGGTGGCCTTGTCGCGGGTGACGACCTGGCGGAAGGGTTCGGCGGGCTTGTCGTCGGTGAAGGAGCCCCACTTCTCGCCGTCGAGGTAGAGCGTCACCTGGCGGCCGCGGACCTCGACGCGCAGGTCGTAGCTGCGGCCCGTCTCGACGGTGGTGCCGTCCTGCACCATCGTCTGCTTGGCGCCGTCGGTGGTCTTCTCCACGGCGGACTGGGTGTTGTTCCAGCCTCCGACGTTCCACCAGTAGTGGTTGCCGGTGTCCTTGACGCCGAAGGCGACCATGAAGCCTTCCTTGCCCGCCTTCTTGGTGGCCTTCACGTTCAGGTCGTAGTTCTGCCAGCCCTTGTCGCCGGCCGTGACCAGGGTGTTCTCGGCGGCCTCGTCGGACTGGACGTACGCGCCGTCGCGGACCGCCCAACTGCCCTTCTCCGTCGTCTGCTTCCACTGGTTGTCACCGGCCGAGAAGTCGTCGGTCAGCAGGGTCCTGCCGTCGGCGGCCGTGACCTTCACGTCGTCGTACGCGGCGCTGGTCGCCCAGGTGGAGAGGCCGACGGCGCCGGTGATCGGGCCCGATGCGGCCGGGGTGCCGGAGGCGGTGGAGGGCACGACCTCGTCGCCGACGTTGCGCATGAAGAGCTTCTGCGTCTCGTAGTTGGCCGAGCCCCACGACTGGTCGTTGTCGAACCAGATCATGTTCGGCTTCCACTGGACGTAGTCCTCGTTGGCGAGCAGCGGCGCGTACGAGGCGAGCTTCACGATGTCGGCGTTGCGCTCCAGGCCGGTCATGAACGCGGCCTCGGTGAGGGCGTTGGAGAACTTGTTGCCCTGGGAGGCGTACTCGCCGAGGAAGACCTCCGGGCCCTCGCGGTCGTAGGAGTCGTAGCGGTCGTTGTTCTCCAGGAACCACTGGGGGCTGTTGTAGTAGTGCTCGTCGACCATGTCGACGTCCGCTTCGCGGTTGAGCTTCCAGGCGGTGTCGAATATCGCGCCGCTGTCGTCGGGGCCGGAGTTGGAGACGACGCTGATGTCGGGGTACTCGGCCTCGATGGCCGCGCGGAACTGCTTGAAGCGGGCGAAGTATTCGTGGGGCAGGTTCTCCTCGTTGCCGACCGCCAGGTGGGTGAGGCGGAAGGGCTTCGGGTGGCCCAGCTGTGCGCGCTTCTTACCCCACTCGCTCGTCACGGGTCCGTTGGCGAACTCGACGAGGTCCAGGGTGTCCTGGATGTGCCGCTTCAGGAGCGCGTCGTCGTCGGTGGCCCTGTTCTGGCCGCAGCCGGTGACCAGGGCGGGCACGACGGGCAGTGGCATGGCGCCGATGTCCTCGGCGAACTGGAAGTACTCGTAGTAGCCGAGGCCGTAACTCTGGTTGTATCCCCAGAAGTTGCTGTTGGTGGCGCGCTGCTCGACCGGGCCGATGGTGTCTTTCCACTGGTAGGAGCGCTTGCGCTGCCACCCCGACTTCTCGTCGTACGCCTCGTGGCTCCCGGTGTTGACCAGGCAGCCGCCGGGGAAGCGCAGGAAGCCGGGGTGCAGGTCGGCGATCTTCTCGGCGAGGTCCTTGCGCAGACCGTTCTCGCGGCCCTTGTACGTGTCGCGCGGGAAGAGGGAGATCTCGTCGAGGGCGACGGGAGCGCCCGCGGTGACGGTGAGCCGGCCGGACACGGAGGTGCGGGCGGCGGTGAAGGACACCTCGTGCTTGGCCCAGCCGCCGCGTGCGGTGACGCGGCGGGCGGTGACCAGTTCACCGGCGGAGTCCCGGACGTCGATGGTCAGCGGGGCGCGCGCCGCCCCGTCGGTGCGGGCCCAGACCGAGAAGTCGTACCGCTTGCCCTTGGTGAGTGCGATGCCGGTGTTGTAGCCGGAGTTCGTCACGGCCGAACCGGCCTCCAGCGCCAGGTAGTTGCGGTTGCGGGCGTTGAGGCGGCCGTCGTCGTTGCGGACGCGGGCGGTGCCCGTGGTGTCCCACGAAGTGAGCGGCGTGTAGGCCTTGTTGTCGTCGGTGCTGTACTCGAAGGACCTGTTCTGCACGAGCTCCGCGTAGAGCCCGCCGTCGGCCGCCCGGTTGATGTCCTCGTAGAAGACGCCGTACATGGAGTCGTCGATCTTCGCTCCGGTGCGGGTCGTGTCGACGTCGAGGGTGTAGTCGGCCGGCTCGTCGGCCGCGGCGGGTCCGGCCGCCGCGCCAGGGCTCGCGGCGAGCATCCCCGTGAGCAGGGACCCCAACGCCCCCACGGTGAGCCCGAGTTTCCATCTCCTGCGCGCCATGTCCACCTCTGCCGTTCTCGGTCTTTGCCGTTCTCGGTCCCTGCCGTACCCGATGGTTGCGTTCGATATTTCGGACGCTGATCAGGATTACGAACGGCAACTTAGGCAGCGGAGGTGAGCACGTCAACGCATCGCACAGAACACCTCGCATTTCACGGGGGCTTCGTCCGAACCGTTGACGCGCACAAGCTGCGACCTTACGGTCCGTTCGAAGTTGCGATCACCATTCGGTATACCGAACAACCGGACAGCCATGAGAGAAGAGAGGCGTCATGTCACCCTCTCTCCCGAGCCGCCGCGGTGTGCTCGGCGGGCTCGGAGCACTCGCCGTCGCGGGCAGCTTCGGTCTCGCCGCCGCGAACCGCAGCGCCTCCGCGCTGGCCTCCGGCGCGGACGCGCGGCTGCGCTACTGGAACCTGTTCAGCGGCGGCGACGGCGTGAACATGATCGCGATGCTGGACGCCTTCCGACGGGCGAACCCCGGCGTCGACGTACTGGACTCGACGCTGCTCTGGGGCGCTCCGTACTACACGAAGCTCGCCATGGCCGCCTCCGGCGACCGCGCCCCCGAGCTCGGCGTGCTCCACCTGGGACGGCTCGCGGGCTTCACGCCCGAGCGGCTGCTCGACCCCTTCGACGTGGAGCTCCTCGCCCGGTACGGCGTACGCCAGGAGGACTTCAGCCCCGCCCTGTGGAAAAGGGCCGTCGTCGACGGAAAGCTCTACGCCGTCCCCCTCGACATCCACCCGCAGCTCACCTTCTACCGCAAGGACGTCTGCGAGAAGGCGGGGCTCATCGGGGACGACGGGCGCCTCGTCCCGTTCGCCTCCGCCGACGAGTGGTTCGACGGGCTCAGGGCCGCCAGGAAAGCGGTGGCACCGGGCATGCAGACCCTCGGCCTGCACGCGTCGAACCAGAACCACAGCTGGTGGTTCTTCATGTCGTTCTACGCGCAGACCGGCGGCACCTACTACACCCCTGGCCTCACCGACGTCACGTTCGACGAGGACAAGGCCGTGGAGATCCTGGAGTTCCTGCGCCGCCACATCGTCGACGGCCACGCCACCACGGGCGCCCCCGACGCCGAGCACTTCATCAACGGCGGCGCCTTCGTCTGGGAGGGCTGCTGGTCCGTGCCGGTCTACTCGGGCGCGGCGCTGAAGTACGGGGCCATGCCCATGCCGGCGCTCTTCGGGCGGCCCGCCACCCAGGCCGAGTCGCACTGCTTCGTGCTGCCCCGCCGGGCCGACCGGGGCGGCCCCGCCAACGACGCCGCGCACCGCCTGGCCGCGTACATCGTGCGGCACGGCGCGGACTGGGCGCGCGGCGGCCACATCCCCTCCCACCTGCCGACCCTGAAGACCGCCGCGTACCGCGAGCTGCGCCCGCAGTCCGAGTACGTCCCGGTGATGGAGCAGCCGGCCCTCGAACCGGAGGCCTGGTTCGCGGGCTCCACCGGAACGCTCGCGCAGCGCGTCGGCCCGGTCGTCGTCTCCTCCAACCTCGGCTCGGCGAGACCCGCGGCGGCGGCCCGCCGGATGCGGGGCGTCCTGGAGAAGCTCCTGGAGACGAAGAACCCCATGGAGGGCAGCACCGCGGCCGAAGGAGGCGCGGCATGACCACGACCAGTGCCGAGGCCACCGCCCCGGCCCCCATCCGGCCGCCGGCCGTCCGCACCATCCCCGAACGCCACAGACGGCCCCGCGCCGGCGGCCGCTTCCAGCACGGCGGCTGGTTCGTCGCGCCGTTCCTGCTGCTCTTCCTGCTCTTCGTGATCGTGCCCGTCCTGCGCGGCGTGTGGCTGAGCCTCACCGACGCCAACATCTCCGGCGACGGCGCACGCTTCGTGGGCCTCGACAACTACTCCGAGGCGCTCCAGGACCCCCTGGTGTGGGACTCGCTCGGCCACAGCGCGTACTTCACACTGCTCGTGGTGCCCTGCATCGTGCTCACCGCCCTGCTCCTCGCCCTGCTCGCGCACCACATCGAGCACGCCCCATGGCTGTGGCGGCTCTGCTTCTTCGCGCCGTTCCTGCTGCCCTCGACCGTCGTCGGCAACATGTGGCGCTGGATGTTCAACCCGGACACCGGGCTGCTCGACCACGTCTTCGGCATGGAGTCGGCCTGGCTCACCCAGAAGGACACGGCGATGACGGCCGTCGTCGTCGCCACCCTCTGGTGGACCGTCGGCTTCAGCTTCCTGCTCTACCTCGCCGCCCTCCAGAACATCCCGCGGCATCTGTACGAGGCCGCCGCGCTGGACGGCGCGAACGCCTGGCACAGGACCGTGCACATCACCCTGCCCATGCTGCGCTCCATCACGGGCCTGGTCGTGGCACTCCAGATCCTCGCCTCGCTCCAGGTCTTCGACCAGGTCGTGGTGATGTACGAATTCGGCCCCGGACCGGAGGACTCGACCCGGACCCTGGTCCAGTACACCCTCGAACAGGGCTTCACCAGCTACCGCGTGGGCTACGCCTCCGCGATCTCGATCCTGTTCTTCCTGATGATCGCGGTCATCGCGCTGGGCCGCATGTGGCTGCTGCGCAAGCGTGAGGAGGGCGTCCGGTGAGTACCGCCACGAGAGCCGTCACCGGCGCGCGCCGAGGGTGGCGGCCGAGTCAGATCGTCCTGACCGCCCTCGGCCTGCTGGTCTCCGCGGTGATGACCGCGCCGCTCGTGTGGACCCTGTTCACGTCGTTCAAATCGGAGGCCGAGGCCGTCGCCGTACCCGTCAAGTGGCTGCCCGAGGAGTGGACCACCCAGGCCTGGCGGAGCATCTTCGAGACCGGCAACATCACGAACTGGTTCGTGAACTCGGTCGTCGTCTCGGTCTGCGTCACCTTCGTCGTCGTGCTGACCGGCGCCCTCGCGGGATACGGCTTCGCGCGCACCGAGTTCCGCGGCAAGGGCGCGCTGCTCGGCCTCGTCATGGCGGGCCTGATGATCTCCCCCGCGGTCCTCGGCGTCCCGCTGTTCACCACGGTCCAGTCCCTGGGGATGGTCGACACGTACTGGGGCATGATCCTCCCGCAGTGCGCGCCCGCCGCGATGGTCTACATCCTCTACAAGTTCTTCCAGGGCATCCCGAAGGAGCTGGAGGAGGCCGCGTTCTGCGACGGCGCGGGGCGGTGGCGGATCTTCTTCACCATCGTCCTGCCGCTGGCCCGCCCCTCGCTGTCGGCGGTCGGCATCTTCACCTTCATCGGCTCCTGGAACAACTTCCTGTGGCCGTACATGGTGACCAACAACCCCGAGCTGATGACGATGCCGAACGGCATCGCGACCGTCATGAACTCCTACGGCATCCAGTGGGCGCAGCTGATGGCGGGCGGTCTGATGGCCGGCCTGCCGCTGATCGTCGTGTTCGTCTTCTTCCAGCGGCAGATCGTGGCGGGGGTCGCCCACACGGGCCTCGCCGGGCAGTGACAGGGAGCACGCACGCAGGTGAGCGCCTCCCTTCGCGGGGAGGCGCTCACCTGGTACTTACTGGTAGCTGATGTCCGCGGCCGTGAACTTACAGTACGTGCCGTCGGGGCCGGAGCCGGTCTTCGTCGGCTCCGCACCGGTGTTGTTGCCGGTGAACCGGTCGCACGTGGAGATCTTCTTGTTGCTGTCGCCGTGGATGCGGATGTTGCGCAGCGCGGCCGTGTCGCCGTAGTTGGTGTTGATGCCGACGATCGACTTGCCGGGCGCGGTGACGTCCACGTCGTTGATGATGATCGACCGCTTGTACTGCTTGGAGCAGTTGCCGCAGGAGCGCACCAGCTTGCCGAAGTCGGAGACCTGGAACTTGGTCACGACGAGTTTGCCCGCGCCGTTGAACTGGAGGACCTTGTCGTCGGCCTTCCGCGCGCCACCGCCGTGGACGGTGTACGTCGAGCTCGCCGAGGTCCCCTTGAAGGTGGCCGCGTCCTCGCCGACGTCCTCCCACCACACGTTCTGGAGGGTGCAGCTGCCCTGGCAGTGGATGCCGTCCGCGGCGGGCGAGCCGATGATGACGTTCTTGAGGACCGCGCCGTCCTTCAGCTTGAAGATCGGGTCCTGGCCCTCGTTCTGGCCGTCGCCGCCGAGGTCGCCGGTGCCGTAGTAGCGCTTGAGGCCGCCGTCACGGGTGCCGGAGACCTCGATGGTCTTGGCCGTGGGGGCCTGGCCCCTGGCCTCCGGCCAGGCCGCCGCCTCGGCCGAGGTGGGGGCCGCGCCCGCGGGCGACAGCATGCTGTTCGTCGCGACCCCGGCGCCCGTGAGGGCGAGCGCGGCGGTGACCGCGCCGATGGCCCGGCGCTTGGTCAGGCGCCGCTTGCGGCCCTTGCGCAGTTCAGCTCGTGGTGTCATGGGTCCCATTCCTCGTGCGTGGGGGGAGAGCTTCTTCGCTGTGTGGTCTCCGCCGACCGGGAATGGGTTGCCGCCGTGCCGGAAATTCCTGTGGATTCAGTAGAAGTCGCCCCGCCAGAGGGTCCGTTCGTCCGGTGTGCCCGCATGGACCGTATACGCGTCCTCGCCCGCGTCCCGCTTGCCCGCCGGGTGGTTGAACTGCCCGGCGAAGACATGTTCCCCGACGGGCACGGTCTTCCCCGGCCTGAGCGTCCAGCGGTAGACGAGGAAACCGTCCCGCTCCGCGACCGAGACGGCGAAGTCGTCCTCGGGCAGGGAGCGCCAGTTGCCGGTGTCGGCGACCTCGCCGCTCCCGGCGACGCGCACCTCGACGGTGAGCGCGGTCAGCGGTTTCTTCGCCTTGAGGGTGATGTCGCTCTGCGACCAGTACGTGCTGGAGCCGGGGTCGATCGAACCGTCGGCCCACAGGAGGCGCTCCACGGGCACGTTCTTCGGTTCCTCGGGGGGCGTCGGCGGTGTGCCGCTGGGGTGGCGGGTCGGGGCGTCGGGGGTGCGGTCCCGGTCCGGTGTCGCCGTCGGCGGCACGGGCGTGGCACTCGGCGGCACGGGCGTCGCACTCGTCGCGACGGACTGGGGGGCCGCCTCGTCGCCCCGCAGGGCCGCGGCCACCCCGTATCCGACGACCGCGCAGACGCCCGCCACGGCGGCGGTCGCGCTCACCACGCGCAGCCAGGACGCACCGGCCGCCCGGCGGGTGGCCTTCGAGCGCCGCCGCGGCCGCTCGCCCTCGGCCATGCCGCGCTCGATACGGGCCCGCATCCGCTCCCGGTCGGGCCGGTGCGCCTGCGCCGCGCCGCGCAGCTTCCCGCGCACGCCGTCGTCGTGTCCGTCGTGTCCGTCGTCCCTCATGGGCTTCCCCCCGTGTCCGCCGTGACCGCGCGCACCCGTGCGAGGGCGGGGTGCGGGCCGAGGCGTCGTTGCAGCTCAGCCATTCCCTTCGACGTCTGGCTCTTCACCGTACCCACCGAGACCCCGAGGGCCAGCGCGGTGTCCTTCTCCGAGAGGTCGAAGGCGTGCCGCAGGACGACGCAGGCCCGCTTGCGGAAGGGCAGCGCGCGCAGCGCGTCCCGCACGTCGACGACCGCCGGTATGTCGGGGTCCGCGACGTCCTCGTCGCGGCCCGACCAGAAGAGCGTGATGCGGCGCCGCTCGCGCATGGCGCTGCGGATGCGGCTGCGCGCCATGTTCGCGACGACGCCCCTGGCGTACGCGGCCGGATGGTCCGCGGCCCGTACCCGGTCCCAGCGGTGCCAGAGGGCGAGGAGCGCGTCGGCCGCCAGGTCGTCAGCGCCGTCGGCCTCGCCCGTCAGCAGGTGGGCGAGGCGCGCGAGTTCGGCGTAGTGCCGCTCGAAGAAGGCGTGGAACTCGGCGGCCGCGTCGTCCGCGACCGGCGTCATGGGTGGCCTCTCTTCCGCCTGCGCCGCGAGATCTTCCGTCGTCGCGGTGGAGGCGGGCACTCTAGCGGGTCTCTCCGTCCGCGCGGGCATCGGGCAGGACCACCTCCCCCACGCCGGCCGCCGTGGCGCGCCCGTCGGCCGTCCGCACCCGGAAGGGTTTGCGGGAGCCGGAGGCGAGGACGCGGACCCCGGTGCCGTGCCGCGTCGCGCGGAAGACGGCCGCGGGCCGCCCTTCGTGGTCGGGGACGGTGATCTCGGTGTGGGGTGCCGCTCCCGGGGTGACCAGGAGGGTCAGGTCGTCGAGCCAGTCGCCGTCGGGCCGCCGGTCGTCGGCGCCGAGCGCCAGCAGGGCGCCGGGCCGCAGGTACAGCGGCAGGCTGTCGAAGCCGTGGGTCTCGCGCCGCCAGCCGGGTCCCCGCACGGTCTCGCCGGTCAGGAGGTGTGTCCAGGTGCCTTCGGGGACGTAGAACTCGACGTCGCCCGCCACGCTGAAGACGGGGGCGACCAGCAGGTCGGGGCCGAGCATGTACTGCCGGTCGAGGGTGCGGCAGGCCGGGTCGTCGGGGAACTCCAGGAGCATCGGGCGCATCACGGGCACACCGTCGTGGTGGGCCTCGGCGGCCGCGGCGTACAGGTAGGGCATCAGGCGGTGCTTGAGGCGGGTGAACTTCCGTGCCACGTCGACGGCTTCCGCGCCGAACGCCCACGGCACCCGGTAGGAAACGTTGCCGTGCAGGCGGCTGTGCGAGGAGAGCAGCCCGAAGGCGAGCCAGCGTTTGAAGACCGCCGGGTCCGGGGTGCCCTCGAAGCCGCCGATGTCGTGGCTCCAGAACCCGAAGCCGCTCAGCGAGAGGGAGAGGCCGCCGCGCAGCGACTCGGCCATGGCGCCGAGCGAGGCGAAGCAGTCGCCGCCCCAGTGCACGGGGAACTGCTGGCCGCCGGCGGTCGCGGACCGCGCGAAGAGGACCGCTTCGCCGGTGCCGCGCTCCTTCTCCAGGAGTTCGAAGACGGTGCTGTTGTAGAGCTGGGTGTAGTAGTTGTGCATGCGGTGCGGGTCCGAGCCGTCGTGCCAGATCACGTCCGTGGGCACGCGCTCGCCGAAGTCGGTCTTGAAGCAGTCGACGCCCTGGTCGAGGAGGGTGCGCAGCTTGGCCGCGTACCAGGCGCGGGCGCCCGGGTGGGTGAAGTCGACGAGCGCCATGCCGGGCTGCCACAGGTCCCACTGCCAGATGTCGCCGTTCGGGCGCCGCACGAGGAAGCCCTCGGCGGCGGCCTCGGCGAAGAGCGGGGACTTCTGGGCGATGTAGGGGTTGATCCAGACGCTGACCTTGAGTCCGCGCTCGCGGAGCCTGTGCAGCATGCCTTCCGGGTCGGGGAAGACGTCGGGGTCCCACTGGAAGTCGGTCCACTGGTGCTCGCGCATCCAGAAGCAGTCGAAGTGGAAGACGCTGAGCGGGATGTCGCGCTCCGCCATGCCGTCGACGAAGCCGGTGACGGTCTCCTCGTCGTAGGGCGTGCAGAAGGAGGTGGTGAGCCAGAGGCCGAAGGACCAGGCGGGCGGCAGGGCGGGCCGGCCGGCGAGCGCGGTGTAGCGGCGCAGGACGTCCTTGGGGGTGGGGCCCGCGATGACGTAGTACTCCAGGGACTGGTCCTCGACGCTGAACTGGAGCTGGCCGACGGACTCGGAGCCGATCTCGTACGACACCTTGCCGGGGTGGTTGACGAAGACGCCGTAGCCGCGGGAGGAGAGGTGGAAGGGGATGTTCTTGTAGGCCTGCTCGCTGCTGGTGCCGCCGTCGGCCTGCCAGATGTCGACGCTCTGGCCGTTCTTCACGTACGGGGTGAAGCGCTCGCCCAGTCCGTAAATGCACTCCCCCACACTCAAGGCCAGTTGACCGATCATGTGGTGGGCGCCGTCGGGGGTGGTGGCGAAGGCGGTGCCGCGGCGCTCGACGGCGGTGAGGGGCTGCCCTTCGCCGTCCAGGAACTCCAGGCCCCAGGGCGCCGCGCTGTCGAGGCGGAGGGTGAGGGGGCCGCTGGTCAGTTCGGTGACGGTGCCGCCGCGACGGATGCGGGGCACCTCCTCCGAGGCCGCCGCTCCCTCGCTGGCGAAGAGGGTGAAGTCGGGACCGTGGTGCGCCTTTCCCGCGTGGTGGGTCGTCCGGACGCCGATCACCCCTTCGGCGGGTGAGAAGCACTCGACCGTGAGCAGGGGCGAGTTGAGGGTGTCACCGCGCTCGCGCACCGGTTTGACGGCGGCGTACGCGGTGAAGCCGCCGCTGTTCTCCCGCACTTCGCGCACGTCGGTCGCGTACGAGGCGCGCACCCCGTCCCGCATCAGCCAGAAACCGTCGGTGAACCTCATGCCGTGCCCTCGCCCTCGTCGCCTGCCGTGAAGGTGATGCGCGCGAGCCGGACGGCGCCCCGCAGCCGCACGCGCAGGTCACGCACCCCGGAGGCGGCGAAGACCGCGCCGTGGCGGGTGTAGTCGTACCTGCCGCCCGTCGGCGGGACCGTGACGGTGGTCGCGGTGCTGCCCGCGAGGAGGTCGACGGCGCCCTCGCCCGCGGCCTCGACCGAGACGCCGCGCACACCGCCCTCGAAGTCGCAGGCGCAGAAGAGCAGTTCTCCGGTGCCGTCGGCGGCCGTGGCGCGCACCGCGTCACCCGACGTCCTCGTACGGTCGACGATCTCGGTGCCGGACTGTGTGTCGTAGCCGGTCGCCGCCAGGCCGTCCCTCCGCGCCGGCCTGGCGGCGATCGGGGTGCCGCCGGGATCGACGGGCGCGGTGAGCCGGATGTCCTGGCTTGAGGCCCCGGCGAGCAGGTCGTACGTGCCGGGCGCCAGGGCCCAGCGGTCGTGCCGCACGTCCCAGAACTCGATGCTGCTCAGCGGCAGTTCGAACTCGATCCGGCACGACGCCCCGGCGGCGAGGTGCACGCGGCGGTGGGCGGCCAGTTGCCTGTCCGGCAGGGTGAGGCCCGCCGCGGCGTTCCTGGGCGGGCGTACGTAGAGCTGCGCCACCTCGTCCGCGGCGGAGGGCCCGGTGTTGGTCACGGTGAACGCGGCCCGCAGCACCTCGCCTTCGCATGCGGCGGTGAGGTCCTCGTACGCGAAGGAGGAGTAGCCCAGACCGTGCCCGAAGGGGTACAGCGGGCGGTGATCCGCCGCGTGCGGGTCCGCGTACAGGTACGTCTGGCGTGAGCCGATGATGTCGTAGTCGAGCAGGTCCGGCAGGTCGGCGTCGGCGGCGTACCAGGTCTGCGGGAGGCGTCCGGCCGGGGAGACGTCGCCTGCGAGGACGCGGGCGAGCGCGGTGCCCGCGGCCTGTCCGCCGTGCGCGGTCCACAGCAGCGCGGGCAGTGCGGCGTGCGCGTCGGCGACCGCGTACGGGTAGGAGGAGGTCAGCACGAGCGCGGTGCGCGGGTTGGCGGCGCGGGCGGCGCGCCACAGCCGCTCCTGGTGGGGCGGCAGGGCGAGGGTCGTGCGGTCCTGGGTCTCGCGGCCGTTGATGTGCGGGTCGTTCCCGGCGACGACGACCACGGCGTCCGCGTCGGCGGCGACCCGGGCCACGGCGTCCTCGCCGCGCTCAAGGACCTCGACGGAGAAAAGTTCCCCCTCCGCGGCAACCTTCACGGCACCGGCGGCGACAGAGACGTACCCACCCGTGCCCGCATGTGTGATGAGGCAGCCCTTCCCGTGCCCGACAAGACCGAACGTCTCCTGCACGACCCAGCCGCCCGGCCGGTCCGCCGAGGCGCGCACGAATCCGTCGTCGGCGACCGAGAGGTAGCGCCCGTCCGCCGCCCGCAGGGTGCACGCCCCGCCGCCCCAGTCGACGAGGGCGAACTCGGCGGCGTCGGCCGGGTCGCCGCAGACGGTCAGCGGCGGCAGGTCGGTGCGGCCCGCGAGCAGTGCGGGGTCGAGGGCGCCCGTGGTACCCGGCGCCCGGCCGGCCGGGCCCGAAGGGGCGGGCACCCGCAGCCACCCCGCCGCACACTTCAGGCGCACGCGGTCCGCGCCCTCGGCGAAGGTGACGCGGTCGGCGCCGAAGCGGTCGCGGATCCCGTCGAGCGGGGTGCTGCGGTGGATGAGGGTGCCGCTGTACCAGTCGGTTTTGCACGCGTCGGCGAGCGGTCCGACGACCGCGATCCGGGTGCCTTCGGCGAGCGGGAGCAGGCCGTCGTTCTTGAGCAGGACGACGGCCTGTTCGGCTGCCTCCAGGGCGAGTTCGCGGTGGGCGGGGGTGTCGATGTCGTCCGGCGATGCGGTCGCGTACGGGCCGCCGTCCGGGTCGAACTCGCCGAGCCGCAGCCGCACGGACAGCTGCCTGCGCACCGCCGTGTCGATGTCGGTCTCCGTCAACAGCCCGCTCCGCACAGCGCGTTGCAGGCGTTCCACGGTCACCGTCGAGTCGGTGCCGTGGTCGGTGAAGCTGTCCACGCCCGCGACGAGCGCGGCGGCGACGGCCTCTTCGTGGGTGTCGAAGTATTTCTCGGAGTCGACGAGGTTGCTGGGCGCGCCCGCGTCGGAGCAGACGAGCAGTTCCTCGTCGGTCCAGCGGCGCAACTGCTCGCGCAGGTACGGCGATACGTGGTTGGGGCGGCCGTTGACCAGGTTGTAGGCGGGCATCACGCCGGCGACCGCGCCCGCCTCGACGGCGGCACGGAAGGCCCGCAGGTCGTACTCGCGCAGGACGCGCGGGCGCACGGAGGAGTTCGACGTGTCGCGGTGCGTCTCGTTGTTGTGGGCGAGCCAGTGCTTGAGGACGGGGGCGGTGCGCCAGCGCGTGGGGTGGTCGCCGCGCAGGCCGCGCGTGTAGGCGACGGCGAGGGCCGAGGTGAGGTGGGGGTCCTCGGCGTAACCCTCCTCGTTCCTGCCCCACAGCGGGTGGCGCAGGAGGTTGACGGTGGGCGCCCAGAGGTTGAGGCCGACGCGGTCGTCCCGGGTGCGCATGGCCCGCGCCTCGGCGCCGACGGCCTCGCCGACGCGCCGCAGCAGGTCGTCGTTCCAGGTCGCGCCGAGCCCGACGGCCTGCGGGAAGACGGTCGCGGGGCCCATCCAGGCGACGCCGTGCAGGGCTTCCTGTCCGGTGCGGAACGCGGCGATGCCGAGCCGCTCGACCGCGGACGCGAACTGGTGCAGGAGCGCGACGCGTTCGTCGAGCGTCAGCCGCACCAGGAGGTCGTCCACCCGCGCGTCCGGCGGCAGGCCGGGATCGCGGAACGGCGGCGGGTTCTCGGTCACGTCAGGGTCCTCCGGGCGGGCGACGGGCTCCTTCGAAGCGCTTCGATGCTCTGCGCTCGATGGCGTTCATGTCAAGGGAGACCTTGGGGTTCCTCCCTCGAAGTGGCCGCTGCCCCTTGCAGCGACTGTGCTCGCCAACTCACGTGCGGCGGCGACGAATTCGGTGCCGAAGCCTTGTCCCGACCCGGCCCGTCACCTAATCTCGCTCCGAAATCGAAGCGCTTCGACATGGGTTCCGAGTGTCCGTGCCACGAAGGGTTGACGCCATGACGCCGAACTCCCCCTCCCGCAGGGGCTTCCTCGCCTCCTCCGGGCTCGCCGCGCTCGCCCTCGCGGGCGGTGCCCCGCTGCTCACGGCGTGCGGCGGCAGCGGTTCGAGGAACGAGGGCACCACGACGGGGAAGAGGCTCAAGGGTCTGCTGCCCGCGTACGTCGCCCCGGACGTCGCCACGCCGGACATCCCGGCCAAGAACGGCTCGGCCGCGGGTTACACCAAGGCCCTGCCCGCGGCCGAGCTCAAGGTGTCGGTGCCCGAACGGCTCGGCAAGGGAAGCCGGTTCACCGTCATGGCCCCCATCTGGGGCAACGTCCCCCAGCAGGGCAACCCCTACTGGACGGCGATGGACAGGGCCGCGGGCGTCCGCGTCACCTGGCAGAACCAGCAGGGCGACACGTACGGCCAGAAGCTGGGCGCGGTCCTCGCCTCCAGCCGCGTGCCGGACGCCGTGGTCGTGCCCGGCTGGGAGCTGACCGGCAAGATACCGAGCGCCGTCGCCAACAAGTTCGCCGACCTCGGGCCCTATCTGAGCGGCGAGAAGATCAAGGCGTACCCGAACCTCGCGGCGATCCCGACCGGCGCCTGGCAGCGCTCGGTCTTCGGCGGCAGGCTCCGCGGCCTGCCGATGCCCTCGGCGACCACGCCGAACATCGCGCCCTTCTACCGCACCGACCTCTTCGCGAAGGAGGGCATCGAGGCGCCGGCCAGCGCGCGGGAGTTCCACGACCTGTGCAAGCAGCTCAACGCCCCGCGGAGCAAGGTGTGGGCGTGCGGCGACATGACGTGGGCGGCCTGGCACATCTTCGGCGTCCTGCCCGAGAAGCCGTACTACTGGAAGCTCGTCGACGGCAAGCTGGTCAACCGCTACGAGACCGACGAGTACCTGGAAGCCCTGGAGTGGTCGCGCACGCTCTACTCGGCGGGCTTCGTGCACCCCGACGCGAAGGCCGAGACCGGCAGCATCGGCGACCTGTGCGCCGCCGGCAAGGTCTGGATGTACTGCCAGGACCTGTCCGACTGGTACGGCAAGGCTGCCGTGCAGCGCGTCGATGACAAGAAGTTCGGCATGGAGGCGTTCGACTACTTCGCCCCCGACGGCGGAGCACCCACCCTCTACCAGCGCCCGCCCGCCGACATCTGGACGTTCATCAGCGAGAAGGCCGACGAGAAGACCGTCCGCGACATCCTCGCCCTCGCCAACTTCACCGCCGCACCCTACGGCTCCAAGGAGCAGCGGCTGCGGATGTACGGCGTCGAGGGCGTCCACCACACGTTCGAGGACGGTGTCCTCACCAAGAACGGCAAGGGCAACAACGAGGTCTTCTCGACGTACGAGTACCTGGCGTCGCCCGCGCCCTTCGTCGCCTACCCCGACCTGCCCGACGTCACCGAGGGCATGGTCGGCTGGCAGCAGCGCCAGGGAGCGCACGCGAAGAAGCCGCTCTTCCACGGCATGACGATCATCGAGCCGACCCGGTACACCGAGCTGAACGCCGAGTTCGAGGACCTGGAGAAGGACATCGTGCGCGGCCGCAAGAAGGTCTCCGACATGCGGCGGGCGGCGTCGGACTGGAAGTCGGGCGGCGGCGACAAGCTGCGCGACTGGTACAAGAAGCTGCTTGACGAGTCCGGCGGATCGGCGTCCTGACATGGCGCACGGTACGACGGACGCGCGCCCCGCCGCCCCCGGCAGGGCGGCCGCTCCCCCGCCGAAGAAGCCCCCGTCCCGGCCGCCCGGGGCGCCCCCGGCGCGCGTCCCGCTCCGGCACCGGCTGCGCCGCGACCGCGTCCTGCTCCTGATGGTGCTGCCCGCCCTGCTGCTGCTCCTCGTCTTCACCTACGTCCCGCTGCTCGGCAACGTCGTCGCGTTCCAGGACTACGACCCGTACATCGCGGACAACGCGTTCCAGGCGATGTCGCAGAGCCCGTGGATCGGCTTCGAGCACTTCCGGCACATGGTGGACGACCGGCTGTTCTGGCAGGCGGTCAGGAACACCCTCGCCATCTTCGCGATCCAGCTGACGCTGTTCTTCCCCGTGCCGATCGCGCTCGCCCTGTTCATCAACAGCTTCGTGCGCCCGCGCGTACGGGCGGTGGCCCAGGCCATCCTGTACCTGCCGCACTTCTTCTCCTGGGTGCTCGTCATCACGGTCTTCCAGCAGATGTTCGGCGGGGCGGGCCTGGTCGCGCAGGTCCTGCGGGACCACGGCCACGACGGGTTCGACCTGATGACCGACCCCGGCCTGTTCAAGTTCCTGCTGACCTTCGAGATGATCTGGAAGGACGCGGGCTGGGGCGTCATCGTCTTCCTCGCCGCGCTCGCCGCCGTCAGCCCCGACCTGTACGAGGCCGCGGCGATGGACGGCGCGAACCGCTGGCGCCGCATGTGGCACATCCAGCTCCCCGCACTGCGTCCCGTCGTCGCCCTGCTCCTGGTCCTCCAGGTCGGCAACGCGCTCACGGTCGGCTTCGAGCAGATCCTGCTGCAACGCGCGGCGGTCGGGGCCGCGGCCTCCGAGGTCCTGGACACGTACGTGTGGAACACCGGCCTGGACAACGGCAACTTCGGCTACGGCGCCGCGATCGGCATCGTGAAGGGCGTCTTCGGGCTGCTGCTTGTGCTCGGGGCCAACAAGGCCGCCCACCTCATGGGCGAGCAGGGGGTGTACAAGCGGTGAGTTCCCTCGGCGTACCGAACTTCGGCATCAAGCCGGGCAGCAGGTCCGGTCTGCGCCCGGTGTGGGAAGAGCCGCCGACCCGGGCCGGGCTCGCCACCAAGGGCGTGACCCTGACGCTGGTCTGCCTGGCCGTGCTCTTCCCGCTGTGGGTGGTGGTCGTCACCAGCCTCTCCTCGGTGCGGACGATCACCGAGACGGGCGGCCTCGTGGTGGTCCCGCGGGGCGTCACGCTCATCCACTACCAGGAGCTGCTCAGCGGCGGCCAGGTGTCGCGGGCCGCGCTGGTCAGCGTGGGCGTCACCGTCGTCGGCACGCTGTTCAGCATGGTCGTGTCGGTGCTGTGCGCATACGGCCTGTCGCGGCCCGGGTCCGTGCTGCACCGGCCGATCCTGCTGGTCATCATCGCGACGATGTTCTTCGGCGCCGGACTGATCCCCACCTACCTGGTGGTGCAGGGCCTCGGCCTCACCGACACCTATCTCTCCCTGATCCTGCCGAGCGCCGTGAACGTGTTCAACATCCTCGTGCTGCGCGCGTTCTTCATGGGCACGGCGCAGGAGCTGGTGGAGAGCGCCCGCATCGACGGGGCCGGGGACCTGCGCATCCTGTGGCGGATCGTCATGCCCCTGTCGCGCGCGGTGCTCGCGGTGATCACCCTCTTCTACGCGGTGGGCTACTGGAGCGCGTGGTTCAACGCGTCGATCTACCTCAGCGACCCGGACATGCTGCCGTTGCAGAACGTCATGCAGCAGCTGGTCCTCAAGCAGCAGAAGCCGACCGGCCTGAGCCAGGCCATCAACACGGGCCACCTGTCGCCGCTCGCCATCCAGATGGCCGTGATGGTGCTCGCGCTGATCCCGGTGGCCGTCCTCTCGCCGTTCGTGCAGCGGCACTTCAAGCAGGGCATGCTCACCGGCGCCGTGAAGGGGTGACCACACCGATGCCTTCCCTCCAGGACGTCACGCGCGGCCGGCTCCTCTTCGGCGGCGACTACAACCCCGAACAGTGGCCCGAGGGCGTCTGGCACGACGACGTCCGGCTGATGAAGGAGGCCGGCGTCACCACCGTCACCCTCGGCGTCTTCTCCTGGGCGAAGCTCGAACCCCGCCCCGGCGCGCGTGAGTTCGGCTGGCTGGACCGGCTGATGGACCTCATGCACGAGCACGGCATCGGTGTCGTCCTCGCCACCCCGACCTCCGCTCCCCCGCCCTGGCTCGGCCGGCTGCACCCCGAGACACTGCCGCGCGACGAGGACGGCACCATCGAGTGGTGGGGCTCGCGCCAGCACTTCGCGCACTCCAGCGCCGCCTACCGCCGCCACGCGGCCGCCATCACCGAGGACCTGGCCGCCCGGTACGCGCACCACCCCGCGCTCACCATGTGGCACATCAACAACGAATACTGCACGTATGACTGGGGCGACGAGGCGGCGGCCGCGTTCCGCCGCTGGCTCCGGGAGCGGTACGGCAGCCTGACCGCTCTCAACTCCGCCTGGGGTACTGCCTTCTGGGGGCAGAGCTACGACGCCTGGGAAGAGGTCCTGCCGCCCCGCCGCGCCCACTACATGAAGAACCCGACGCAGGTGCTCGACTTCAAGCGCTTCACCTCCGACGCCCTCCTCGACTGCTGCGCCGCCGAACGCGACATCGTCCGCGCGCACACCCCGCACCTGCCGGTCACCACCAACTTCATGCCGCTCTGGCAGGGCCAGGACGGCTGGAAGTGGGCGGCGGAGGAGGACGTCGTGTCGGTGGACCTGTACCCCGACCCGAAGGACCCGCTGGGCGGCCAGTACGGGGCACTCGTCCAGGACCTGACGCGCTCGCAGGCGGGCGGCGGGCCGTGGATGCTGATGGAGCAGGCCGCGGGCCCCGTCAACTGGCGGGGCGTCAACCACCCCAAGCCCGCCGGGCTCAACCGGCTCTGGACCTGGCAGGCCGTGGCGCGCGGCGCCGACGCCGTCTGCTACTTCCAGTGGCGGCAGTCCCGGCAGGGCGCGGAGAAGTTCCACTCGGGGATGCTGAGCCACGCGGGCGAGGAGGGCCGCACCTTCCAGGAGGTCAGCCGGATCGGCGCCGAACTGCGCGCCCTGGGGCCTGATGTCTCGGGCTCACGCGTGACCGCAGAGGTGGCGATCCTGCACGACTGGGAGGCGTGGTGGGCGGGCCGGCAGGACGGCCGCCCCTCCGCCCTGCTCGACCACGCGGACCTCCTCCGCGCCTGGCACCGCGCCCTGTGGGAGGCGAACCTCCCGGCCGACTTCGCCCACCCGGAACACGACCTGTCGGCGTACCGCCTGGTCGTCGTGCCGCACCTCTACCTCCTCACCGACACCGCGATCGACGGCCTCATCGCCTACGTCCGCGCAGGAGGCACGCTCGTCTGCGGCTTCTTCACAGGGGTGGCCGACGGGGACGACCGGGTGCGGACCGGCGGGATGGACGCGCGGCTGCGCGCCCTGCTCGGCATCCGCACCCTCCACGAGTGGTGGCCACTGGACGCGGGCGAGAGCGTGGACTGCGGGGAGTTCACCGGCACCCTCTGGTCCGAGGAGCTGACGGCCGACGACGCGGCCGAGACAGTCGCCGCATACCGGGGCGGCGAGCTCGACGGGCTGCCCGCGGTGCTGCGCAACGGCCGCGCCTGGTACGTGTCCACGCTGCCCGCCCCCGACGCCCTGCGCGGCCTCCTCGTCCGCGCGGCCACCGAAGCGGGCGTACGGCCTCCGCTCCCCGGCCTCCCCCACGGAGTCGAGGCCGTACGCCGCGGTGACCTGCTCTTCCTCCTGCACCACGGCCGCACGGAGGTGACCGTGCCCGTGCCCGGCCGCCACCGCGACCTGCTCACCGGCGAACCGGTCGACGGCACGGTCATGCTCGGCCGGTACGGCGTGGCCGTCCTGCGCGAGGCGCCGCTCGCCGTGTGACTACCTCGGTGCGAAGTGCGGGACGGGGCCCGTGCTCGCCCTGACCGTGAGTGCGGGGGCGAGGAGTTCCACGCCGTCCGTGCCGCGGGCCTCCAGCTTGGCGACGGTCCGCTCCACCGCCCGGCGCCCCATCTCCTGCGCGGGGATCGAGACCGAGGTGAGCCGCACGGACGCCCCGACCGCGACCTGGTCGGGGCAGATCGCCACCACCGAGACGTCCTCGGGGACCGCGCGGCCCTGCTGGCGCAGGAGCGCGAGCAGGGGTTCCACGGCCGACTCGTTCTGGACGACGAAGCCGGTGGTGCCGGGGCGCTCGTCGAAGATGCGGGCCAGCGTCGTCGCCAGCGCGTCGTAGCCGCCGTCGCTGGGGCGGTGCAGCAGCCGCACGTCCAGCTCGCGGGCGCGGGCGCGCAGTCCGTCGAGGGTGCGCTCGGCGAAGCCGGTGTGGCGTTCGTACACGGCGGGCGCCTCGCCGATGACGGCGATGTCGCGGTGGCCGAGCCCGCCCAGGTGCTCGACGCACAGCGCGCCCGTCGCCGCGAAGTCGAGGTCCACACAGGCGAGTCCGTCGGGGTCGGCGGGCAGCCCGATGAGGACGGCCGGCCGGTCGCTCGCGCGCAGCAACGGCAGCCGCTCGTCGTCGAGTTCGACGTCCATCAGGATCATGGCGTCGGCGATGCCGCTGCCGGTGACGCGGCGGACCGCGGCAGGGCCCTCCGCGCCGGTGAGGAGCAGGACGTCGTAGCCGTAGGTCCGGGCCGTCGTGGTGACCGCGAGGGCGATCTCCATCATCACCGGCACGTACATGTCGGTGCGCAGCGGCATCATCAGCGCGATGACGTTCGACTTGGCGCTGGCCAGGGCGCGGGCGCCCGCGTTCGGGTGGTAGCCGAGCTGCTCGATGCTGCGCTCCACGCGTTCGCGGGTGCCCCGGGAGATCGAGCGCTTGCCGCTGAGCACGTAGCTGACCGTGCTGGCCGAGACCCCGGCGTGCTTGGCTACCTCGGCTAGGGTGACCATGGAGTGCTCCTCCGACTGGGGCTGCCTGAGCTGCCCGAGCTGCCTGGGCGGCTGGGCGGTGAACCGCTTCGATACGGATCGCCCACCGACCCTATGGGGGCGGGCATGACCTGTCCAGAGGCCTGTCGAAGCGCTTCGACAGGCCTCTGGATGGTTCACCCGGTGCCGGCCGCGCGCCCTACAGCTTCGGGTGCGCGTTCCTCATGAGCTCCTGGAACTGTGCCGAGAACCAGTGCCCGGAGACCGGGGCGTCGGGCAGCGCGCCGGACTTGTTGTAGCCGTTGCGCGCGTTCCCGTTGTACGTGGGGTCGCACATCCGGTCGAAGCCCTTGCCCTCGTCGTTCGGGATCTCCTTGCTGGAGCCGTCGGACTCGCCCGGCGGCTTCATCCACACGTAGGCGTCGATGCCGGCGGCGGGTGCGGTCGTCGGGCGTTCGCCGAGGCCCGCGCCCGACTGGTTGCACCAGTTGCCGATGTGGACGCGGCGGTCGTAGCGGCCGCCGTTGACGTAGGAGTCCACGTCGGTGGCCGGGCCCGGCTGTGTGGGCCGTGCCGTGCCGCCCCAGCCGTTGCGGGAGGTGTCGATCAGCATGCCGATGTCGGACCGGAAGCCGGTGGACACCAGCTGGTTGCGGAAGGCCTGGGCGAAGGAGAGCTCGTCGGTGTAGCGGTTCCAGTCGACCCACTTGGACTCGCGGACCGACCTGCCGTTGACCGAGTCGCCTATCCTGAAGTTCTCCTCCTTCAGCGCGCTGTAGTTGGCGGTGTTGGTGATGAAGCCGTGCACCTTGTCGAGCGTGCTGCCCTCGGCGGTGGCGGCCTCGCGGAAGATCTGCGCGGAGGGGCCGAAGTTGTCGTCCCAGCCGATCCAGCCGTGGTGGCCCGCGTCGACGTAGTTGTAGACGTTCGGGACGGCGCCGAGCTTGTTCAGGGCGTAGCCGACGCCCTTCACGTAGTTGCCGTTGGCCTTCATCACGTCGCACTGGGGGGTCGCGGTCGGGCGGCCGCCGGTGTTGGTGACGAGGTTGGGCAGGGAGTCGATCTCGACGGTCGTGACGATGCGGAGGTTCGCGTACTTCGGGTCGGCGAGGATCCGCGCGATCGGGTCGATGTAGGCCGTCTTGTACTTGTCGATCTCGGTGGGGCCGAGCTCGCCGTTGGAGGCGAGTGCCGAGCAGTCCCGGCCCGGCAGGTTGTAGATGACCAGCTGGATGACGCCGGCGCCCTGCCGGACGGCCGTGTCGAGGTGGGCGCGCAGGCCCATCTTGCCGTTGGCGCCCTCGATCGCGGCGATCCGGTCGAGCCAGACGCCGGTGGGCTGGTTGGAGATCCGGCTGCCGCCCGGCTCGGCGTCGGCCTTCGCCTTCCACTCGGGGTTCACATAGCCCTTGACACCCGCGTAGGGGTTGTCGACGCGGGCGGCGGCAGCGGTGGCGCCGGCCGTCGTCTCGCCGGTGAGCGCGACGGCGGTGCCGCCGCTCACGGCGAGCACCGTGGCGAGCGCGAGGAGGAGCGTGCGTGATCTGCGGTGTGTGCGGCTCATGATGAGTTCGGTGCCTCTCGGTGTGGGGTGGGGTCGGGTGTCGAGGGCGCGCGGACGGTCGCGCGGCCCGACGCCGGACGGGGTGGGGGTGCCGTCGCGGGAGCCGGTCAGGGCCGGACCCGATGAGCGGCCCCGGGCGTGCCAGGGCCGGCCGAGGTACGAGAGCCCGCGGTCGTCGAACCACTCCATGAGGTTCTTGGCGCCCGTGGCGCGGACGGCGGTCTGCCGCGGTCCGCGTGTCGGCACGGGTCAACTCGGCGTCGGCACGGCCGATTTCGAGGTCAACTGAACGGAATCGCTCCCACTGTTGAACGCGGAAGCTAGCAGGGAGTTGCCGCCGGGGCCAGATGGATTGGCGCATTCTTCGGAGATTTACTTGTCGAATTCATTCGACAGGCCGGGCATCGAATGAATTCGACGGTCCGATACACGCGCACTCCCTTGACATGTTCTTGCAACACGTTGACTTTGGGAGCGCTCCCACTGGTTCTCCGATCCCACCTCTTGGAACTCACCCCCGACGCACCGACAGGAGGGACCAGCGCATGCGCGCCTTCCCCGGATCACCAGGACCCGACGAGTCCAGACCCCCGCTCAGCCGACGCCGCCTGCTCGCGATCGGCGCCGCCGCCGTCGCCGTCCCCGCCACGACCTCCCTGACGTCCGCAGGTCAGACGGCCCACGCGGGCGAGGCCGGGGCCGCCGCCAACGAGTACGAGCAGCGTTTCCTCGACCTCTACGCGAAGATCACCGATCCGGCGAACGGCTATTTCTCGCCGGAGGGCATTCCCTACCACTCCGTCGAGACACTCATCGTCGAGGCCCCCGACCACGGCCACGAGGCGACGTCCGAGGCATACAGCTATCTGATCTGGTTGCAGGCCATGTACGGCAAGGTCACGGGCGATTGGAGCCGTTTCAACGCGGCGTGGGAAACCATGGAGAAATTCATGATCCCGACCCGCGCGGATCAGCCGACGAACAGTTTCTACAATCCCTCGAAACCGGCCACCTATGCTCCCGAATGGGATCAGCCCTCCCAGTACCCGGCCCGGCTCGATTCGTCCGTGGCCACCGGTTCCGACCCGCTCGCGGCCGAGCTGAGGAGCGCGTACGGCACCGACGACGTCTACGGCATGCACTGGCTCCAGGACGTCGACAACACCTACGGCCTGGGCGGCTCCGGCACCGCGCCGACGTACATCAACACCTTCCAGCGCGGCGCGCAGGAGTCGGTGTGGGAGACGGTCACGCAGCCCTGCCGCGACGCCTTCACCTACGGCGGCAGGAACGGCTATCTGGACCTCTTCACCGGTGACTCCTCCTATGCGAAGCAGTGGAAGTTCACCAACGCGCCCGACGCCGACGCGCGCGCCGTCCAGGCCGCCTACTGGGCCCACAAGTGGGCCTCGGCGCAGGGCAGGGCCGGCCAGGTGGCGGCGACCGTCGCCAAGGCCGCGAAGATGGGCGACTACCTCCGGTACGCCCTGTTCGACAAGTACTTCAAGAAGGTAGGCGACTGCACGAGCCCGTCGGGCTGCGCCCCCGGCAGCGGCAAGAACAGCTCGCACTACCTGCTGTCCTGGTACTACGCGTGGGGCGGCGCGCTGGACACCTCGGCGGGGTGGGCCTGGCGCATCGGTTGCAGCCACAGCCACGGCGGCTACCAGAACCCCCTGGCCGCGTACGCCCTGAGCTCGTACGCGGCGCTCGCGCCCAGGTCGGCCACCGGCAGGGCGGACTGGCGCCAGAGCCTCACCCGGCAGCTGGAGTTCTACCGCTGGCTCCAGTCCGCCGAGGGCGCCATCGCGGGCGGCGCGACCAACAGCTGGCAGGGCAGGTACGCGCAGCCGCCCGCGGGCACGCCCACCTTCTACGGCATGTTCTACGACGAGAAGCCCGTCTACCACGACCCGCCGTCCAACCAGTGGTTCGGCTTCCAGGCGTGGTCGATGGAGCGAGTCGCCGAGTACTACCACCAGACGGGCGCGGCCGACGCCAAGGCCGTCCTCGACAAGTGGGTGGCCTGGGCGCTGGCCGAGACGAGGATCGCCGCCGACGGCACGTACTCGTTCCCCTCGACCCTGCGGTGGAGCGGCGCACCCGACACCTGGAACCCGTCGAACCCCGGGCGCAACAGCGGACTGCACGTGACGGTCGTGGACCGCACCAACGACGTCGGCGTCGCCGGGGCCTACGCGCGCACCCTCGTGTACTACGCCGCCAAGTCCGGCCACGCGGCGGCGAAGCGGACCGCCAAGGCGCTCCTGGACGGCATGTGGACGCACCACCGGGACACGCGGGGCATCGCGGTGCCGGAGCAGCGGGCCGACTTCAGCCGCTTCAAGGACGCCGTGTACGTGCCGAACGGCTGGAGCGGCACGATGCCGAACGGCGACCCGGTCAACGCGTCGTCGACGTTCCTCTCCATCCGCTCCTTCTACAAGAAGGACCCCGACTGGCCGAAGGTCGAGGCGTACCTGGCGGGCGGCGCGGTGCCCACCTTCACGTACCACCGGTTCTGGGCGCAGGCGGACATCGCCCTGGCGCTCGGGGCGTACGCGGAGCTACTCGTCTAGCCCTGCCGCTCCGTGTACGGGCCGGCCGGAGTTCTCCCGCCGGGAGTTCCGGCCGGCCCTTCGTCCCGTCCTCCTCGTGAAGGGAACCCCCATGCCCCTTGCTCCCCGCAGGTCCCCTGTCGTCCGTGGTCGGAGAGCGCGTACGCTCCCGGCCCTCCTCGGTCTCCTGGTCGGCTTCCTGGCCGGCGGTCCCGTGACGGCCGCGGACGCGGACGTGCCCGGCGCCACGGCGTCCGCCCCCGCCGCCGTGCCGTACGACTGGAAGAACGTCCGCGTCGACGGGGGCGGCTTCGTCCCCGGCATCGTCTTCAACCGCTCCGAACCCGGCCTCGCCTACGCCCGCACCGACATCGGCGGCGCCTACCGCTGGCAGGAGTCCAACCGGTCCTGGAAGCCGCTGCTCGACTCGGTCGGCTGGGACGACTGGGGGCACACCGGCGTCGCGAGCCTCGCCTCCGACTCCGTCGACCCCGACAAGGTGTACGCGGCCGTCGGGACGTACACGAACGACTGGGACCCCGGCAACGGCGCCGTGCTGCGCTCCGCGGACCGGGGCGAGACCTGGCGCAAGGCCGGCCTGCCCTTCAAGCTGGGCGGCAACATGCCGGGGCGCGGCATGGGCGAGCGCCTCGCCGTCGACCCGCACGACAACAGGGTGCTGTACCTGGGCGCGCCGAGCGGCAAGGGCCTGTGGCGCTCGACGGACTCGGGCGCCACCTGGCGGCAGGTCACGAGCTTCCCCAACCCGGGCAACTACGCGGAGAACCCGGCCGACCCCAGTGGCTACGCCTCGGACAACCAGGGTGTCGTCTGGGTGACCTTCGACGAGTCGACGGGCAAGGGCAGCGGCAGGACGCGGACCATCTACGTCGGGGTCGCCGACAAGCAGAACTCCGTCTACAGGACGACGGACGCGGGCGTCAGTTGGGCCCGGGTCGGCGGTCAGCCGACCGGCTATCTGCCGCACAAGGGTGTCCTCGATGCCGAGAACGGCTACCTGTATCTCGCGTACAGCGACAAGGGCGGCCCGTACGACGGGGGCAAGGGCCAGGTGTGGCGGTACGCGACGAAGAGCGGGGAGTGGAAGAACATCAGCCCGGCCGCCGAGGCCGACACCTCCTACGGCTACAGCGGACTGACCGTCGACCGGCAGCGCCCCGGCACGGTGATGGTCACCGGCTACAGCTCCTGGTGGCCGGACACGCAGATCTTCCGCTCCACGGACAGCGGCGCCAACTGGACGTCGGCATGGGGATATACGTCGTACCCGAACCGCGAGAACCGCTACACGATGGACATCTCGTCCGTGCCGTGGCTCTCCTGGGGCGCGCACCCCGCTCCGCCCGAGCAGACGCCCAAGCTCGGCTGGATGACGGAGGCCCTGGAGATCGACCCGTTCGACTCGGACCGGATGATGTACGGCACGGGAGCCACCGTCTACGGCACGGACGACCTCACCCAATGGGACGCGAACGGCGGCAAGTTCACCGTCAGGCCGATGGTGAAGGGTCTGGAGGAGACAGCGGTCAACGACCTCGCCGCTCCCCCGTCCGGGGCGCCGCTGTTCAGCGCGCTCGGCGACATCGGCGGCTTCCGCCACACGGACGTGTCCAAGGTGCCGTCCCTGATGTACACCCAGCCGAACCTCTCCACCACGACCAGCCTCGACTACGCCGCGTCGGACCCGGACACGGTGGTGCGGGTCGGCAACGCCGACGCGGCGCCGCGCATCGGCTTCTCCACGGACAACGGCGCCCACTGGTCCGCCGGGCGGGAGCCCGCCGGTGTCACGGGCGGCGGCACGGTCGCCGCGGCGGCCGACGGCAGCCGCTTCGTGTGGAGCCCGGACGGCGCGGGCGTGCACACGGCGGCCGGGCCCGGCTCGTCGTGGACGGCGTCGAAGGGCATCCCGCAGGGAGCCGTCGTCGAGGCGGACCGCTCCGACCCGAGGACGTTCTACGGCTTCAAGTCGGGCACCTTCTATGCGAGTTCGGACGGTGGGGCGACCTTCACCGCGAAGGCGGCGGCCGGACTGCCCGCCGAAGGTCCCGTGAAGTTCCAGGCCGTGCCCGGCAGGAAGGGCGACATCTGGCTGGCGGGCGGCAAGGCCGGTGCCACGTACGGGCTTTGGCACTCCACCGACGCCGGCGCCACGTTCAAGAAGGTCGAGGGAGTCCAGGAGGCCGACACCATCGGCTTCGGCAAGGCGGCGCCCGGCGCCTCGTACCAGACGCTCTACACCAGCGCGAAGATCGGCGGGGTACGCGGCATCTTCCGCTCCACGGACACGGGAGCGACCTGGGTGCGGGTCAACGACGACCGCCACCAGTGGGGTTGGACCGGCGCGGCGATCACCGGTGACCCCAACGTCTTCGGCCGGGTCTACGTGGCGACGAACGGCCGGGGCGTCATCTACGGCGACATGGCGTAGGGACGACGCGCAAGGGGCGCCGGGAGCAGCCGAGTTCGATTCGGTTACTCTCGGCGCCTCTGACGTCCACTCCGCGATCCGGGGCCGCTCCGCGATCGTGTCGGCCCCCGGGAGCGCCCCACATGAGTACGCCGCCACCGCCGCCCGCAGCGGGGCGGACCGACGCGTCGGCCGTCCGGATCGGCGCTCTCGCGCCGCTGACGCGGCCCGGCTGGACCCCGGCGGGCCGGCATCTGCTGGCCGGACTCGAACTGGCCGTCCGCGACGTCAACGACACCGGCGGGATCACCGGCAGGCCGCTCGAACTGGTGGTCCGGGACACCGCCGCCGATCCGCGGCGGGCCGAGGCGGCCGTGGCGGAGCTGGCCGGTATGGGCGCGGCCGCCCTGGCCGGGGAGTACCACAGCGTCGTCGCTCGCGCCGCCGCCACCGCCGCCGACGCGCTCGGCCTGCCGTACCTCTGCTCGTCCGCGGTGCTCGACGCGCTCACCGACCGGCCGACGGAGTGGGTCGCGCGGCTGCCCCCGCCGCAGTCCCGCGGCTGGCAGGTCTACGCCGACTTCCTCCTCGGCGCGGGCCACCGCCGTATCGCCGTGGCGGCCCAGCCGAGCCTGTACTGGGCCGCAGGCACCCGCATCCTGCGCGACCGCCTCGCGCCGCACGGCGGCTCCGTCGCCGAACTCGACATGAGCGCGCTCACCCCCGCCGACGTGTGCGACACGCTCGCCGCCGGGCAGGCGACAGCCCTCCTCCTGCTCCTCGGCCACCCGGAACCGGCCATGTCGGTCGTCCGCGCCGTCCGCCGCGACCAGCGGCTCACCGGACTCACGCTCGGCGCCCCCGCCGGGCAGCCGGAGTTCGCCGAGTGGGCGGCCGAGCTGGGCGCCGACGGCGCCGCCGTGCCGTTCCTGCGCTACCTGCCCGAGCACCTCACACCGCTCGGCGCGCGCGTCGGGACGGCCCTCCGCGAGCAACTGGGCGAAGCGCCCTCCTTCGTCGCCTTCGAGGGCTACGACACGGTCGCCGTCCTCGCGGACGTGCTGCGCTCCCACGGCGTGGACCGGGCCCGCACCCCCGCGGCCTGGCCCCGCGTCACGGTCGAGGGCACCCGCGGGACGATCCGCTTCTCCCGCACGCCGGGCAGCCCCGTCCCGCAGTGGGACCGGCCGCCGGTCCAGGTCGTCGACCGGGACCCGGCACGGCCCGAGCGCTTCCGGATCCTGCACACCGGCTGAGAGAGGACGGACGAGACATGGCGATCGTGAGGGAGGCACCGGGAGCCGACGGGCTGCGCGAAGCCGTGGACGTACTGCGCAAGTGGCAGTACGACGGGGCTCCGATGCAGCTGCACCCCGGCGACCTGGGCTGGTTCTGGCGGTTCGGCGCGGCGGCGACGGCCGCGGCGCTGCGGGTGTGGCGCGGGGACGGCCGGATCCTCGCCGTCGGACTGCTGGACGGACCCCGGCTGCTGCGCCTGACGGTCGCGCCGGACGCCGTGCGCGACGAGGAACTGGCGCGGCGGCTGGCCGAGGACGCGACCCGGCCCGCGTGCGGTGTGCTGGTCGAGGAGAAGGCGTACGTCGAGGCGCCACGAGGCACCCTCGTCCTGGAACTGCTCGGCGAGTACGGCTGGCACCTCGACGAGCCGTGGACCCCGCTGCGCCGCGACCTCACGGGGCCGGTGCCGGACCCTGGCGTGCGGATCGAGGTGATCGGAGCGGAACGGGCGCACGTGCGGGCCGCCGTGCACCGGGCGTCGTTCGACAGTGCGTCGTTCACGGACGAGCGCTGGCGGACGATGGCCGCCGGAGTGCCGTACGCCGACGCCCGGTGTCTGGTCGCGTACGACGGCCGGGGCGACGCGGTGGCGGCGGTGACGGTGTGGTCGGCGGGTCCGGGCAGGCCGGGACTGCTGGAGCCGATGGGCGTGCACCCGGAGCACCGGGGGCACGGCCACGGGCGGGCGATCACGCTCGCCGCGGCGGCCGCGCTCCGGGACCTGGGCGCGACGAGCGCGGTCGTCGGCACCCCGAGCGACAACACGGGCGCCGTCGCCACCTACCGGTCGGCGGGTTTCGAGGCGCTCCCGGAGACCCGGGACCGGCGCAGGCCCGCCCGCGAACAGGCCCCCGGCTCCGGGTGATCTCCGTACACTGACGCGCATGGCATGCCGCATCAGTGAGATCGTCCTCGACGTCGCCGACCCCGAACGGCTCGCCGCGTTCTGGAGCGAGGTCCTCGGGTACGTCGAGATCGGCAGGGAGGACGACGGAAGCATCGAGATCGGGCCGCCCGGCACCGGGTTCGGCGGCCCGCAGCCCACCCTGATCCTCAGCCCCGGCGGCGCCCCGCGGCCCGGGAAGCTCCCGCTGCACATCGACGTCAACGCCACCGACCGCGATCAGGACGCGGAGTTGGAGCGGCTGCTCGCGCTCGGTGCGAAGCCCGCCGACGTGGGTCAGACAGGCGACGAGGACTGGCACGTCCTGACCGACCCGGAGGGCAACGAATTCTGCCTGCTGCGCGCCCGGATCCAGCCCGTCTGACCGGGGCCGGGCGTCAGCGGAGCCGGCCCGCGCCCGCGTGCCGGCCGACGACGTGCGGCACGCGCCGCGCGTCGTCGACGCCGGTCCGCAGGGTGGGGGTCCAGCCCGCACCGGACCGCAGGGGATCCGCCGGGAACCGTGCGTTGTGGGCGGCGATCAGGTCGACGGTCCTGCCGTTGACGCGGTTGCCGACGGCGGTGACCGGTGCCTCCTTCCACTTCTTGAGCACGCGTCCCGCGCCGACCCCGGCGGGCAGGGTGAAGGCGTTGGCCTCGGCCACGAGCCGGGACTCGGCGCCGATGCCGAAGCTGTACTGGTAGCCGCTCGCCGGGGCCACGAAGTGGTTGTTGTAGACGTCGACCTTGCCGAAGCGGACGCGCGGGGCCCGCTCGACGACGTTCCGGAAGACGTTGTGGTGCAGGGTGACGCGGAGCTTGCCGCGGTCGGTGTCGCCCGCGCCGTCACTGTTGCCGATCATGAGGGTCTTGTCGTGGTCGGCGAAGACGTTCCAGGAGACGGTGACGAGGTCCGCGCCGCGCACGATGTCGAGTTCGCCGTCGTGCCGCTGGTACAGCTCTCCGAAGTAGGACGGCAGCGTGCTGTCGGGGTGGGCGCCGTCGGTGAACGTGTTGTGGTCCAGCCACACGTGCGTCGAATGGTGCACGACCGCGCTGTCGTACTCGGAGTTCCACGCCCCGGTGGCGCCGTCCGTGGGGTCCCACTGCGGGAAGCAGTCCAGCGGGCTCTCCAGGGTGAGGTTGCGGACGACGACGTCGTCGGCGTCCTCGATCCGGAGGCTGCCGCCGGTGATCCCCGCCTTCCGGCCCACGCCGACGACGGTCGTGCCGGAGGGGATGTACGCCGTGACGGCCGCGGCCTGCCGGGCGGCCGACGCGGCGCGCAGCTCCTCCTGTTCGCCGCTGACCGGCCGGTCCCTGCCCCACACGGCGGGGTCGTAGGCGGCGAGGTACCGCGCGAAGTCGTACCCCTCGGCCTCGAACGTCCCGCAGTCCGCCGCGTCGGCGCGCAGGACGCCCTTGACCTTGATGATCCTGGGGGCGTCGCCGCCCGCGGCCAGCGCCGCCCGGAACTCCTCCCAGGTGGTGACCGTGAAGGTGTGCGCGGCGTCGGCGCCCGCGCCGCCGGTGGTGCCGCCGTCCGCCGACGCCCAGCCGTCGTGCGGCGGCAGGACGTGGCGCGCGGGCGCGGCGGCCTGCGCCGTGGTGCCGGCGGCGGTGGCCGCGAGGACGAGCGCGGTGCAGCATGCGAGGAGGACCCGGCAGGGACCCGCCGCCGTCACCGGTTCTGCTCCTGCCACTCGGCCTGCGCCTTGTTGAGCTGCTCGGCGAGGCTGTCGAGGAAGTCCTTCGCGGACATCTTGCCGAGCAGCACCTTCTGGAAGTCGGGCTCGTTCTCCGCCTTGCTGATGGTGTTCCAGTCCGGCAGGTGGTACGGCAGCTGCACGATCTTCGTGGAGCCGTCGTTGAGGGCGGCGGCCGCGAGCTTGGTCGGCTCCGCCTTCTTCACCCAGCCGTCCTTGGCGGCCTCGGTGTTGGCGGGGATGGCGCCGGCCGACTCGTTCCACTTGCTGTTGGAGGCGTGCGAGGCGGCGAACTCGATGAACTTCCAGGCGGCCTTCTTCCGCTTGCTCGACTTGAAGAGGCCGAGGCCGTCGACCGGGTTGGAGACCTGGACGCGGACCCCCGCGTCGGTCGTCGGGTTGGGCAGACCGCGGAACTTGTCCTTGCCGAGCGCCTTCACGTGGTCCGCGTAGGAGCCGAGGTTGTGGCTGAGCATGCCGATCTGCCCGTTGTCCCACTGCGCGTTCATCTTGGTGAAGTCGTTGTTGAGGTCGGCGGAGGGCGTGGCCTTCTTGTAGAGGGCGGCGTACTTCTTCAGCGCGGCGACGTTCTTGGGGTGGTTGACGGTGGTCTCGTCGCCGTCCCAGAAGGAGCCGATGCCCGACTGGCCGTACATCGCGTCGAGCGCCTGCGCGATGGAGCCCTCGCCGCCGCGGATGGTGTAGCCGAAGCGGTTGGACTTCTGGTCGGTGAGTTTCCGGGCCGCCTCGTAGAACTTGGACCAGGTGGTGGGCGCGTCGAGGCCGGCCGCCTCGAACAGGTCGGTGCGGTAGTAGAGGACGCCGTTGCTGGCGGAGGTCGGCACCGTGTACAGGCGGCCGCCGCCCCCGGCCGCACGGACGCTGTCCACCATGCCCGTGTTCAGCCTGCCCTTCAGCGCGCTGCCGTCGAGGCGCTTGTCCAGCGGCTCCAGGGCGTCCTGCGCGGCGATCCCGGCGAGCATGGCGGCGCCGACACCGCCGACGTCGGGCAGGCCGCCGCCCTGGATGGCGGTGTCGTACTTGGACTGGACGCTCTCCGCGGGCACCCCGACGTACTTGACGTCGATGTCCGGGTTGGCCTTCTCGAAGTCCTCGATGATCTCCTGCCAGATGTCGTGCCGGACGGCGGTGTTGTTGTCCCAGAAGGTGATCTGCCCCTTGCCGGAGCCCTCACCGCCGCTCTCCCCCGCCGCGCCGCTCCCGTCGTCGCCGCAGGCGGTGGCGGTCAGGGCGAGGACGGCGGTCAGGGCGACGGCGGTCGTGCTCGTTCTCGTGTTCATCGTCGGCTCTCTTCTTCAGTGAACGATCCGGAAGTACGTGAACAGGGCGGTACCGGCGGGTCCCGCGCCGGTGGGCGCGGCGGCGAACAGGCCGAGCAGGGCGCCGACCCAGTTCCAGGGGGTGGCGGCGAAGACGGGGCCCGAGGCGCGGAATCCGTCGCCCGTGTCTGCGTAAAAGCGGCAGCGGGCGCCCCCGCCGACCTCGACGCGGAGCCGCGCCGTGCCGTCCGGCGCCGGCCGCGGGCGCTCGGCGTCGCGCTCCGGGCCGCCCCGCTCGGCGAACCGGTGCACGAGCAGGACCGTGCCGTCGGTGTCCCGCTCCAGGCCGATCCAGGAGTACGCGTCGCCGAGCACCGCGAGGCCGGCCCTCGCGCCCGGCGCCCGCGCGGCCAGACCCAGCCGGACCTGCGCGGCGCACGGCGCGAGCGGGAGGCGCTGGGTGAGGACGTGCGGCAGGGTGCGCGGGTCGTCCGCCTGCGGGGTGCGCACACACGCCAGTCGCAGCCCGTCCCCGGAGTGCGAAGTGGCCCATCCGGGGCGGGGGTTGGCGGTCCACTGCCACTGCCGTCCGTGGCGCCCGCCGGGGAAGTCGTCGTCGGTGGCGGGCGCGGACCGGGGCTGCTCGGGGAGCAGCGGCTTCCTGTGTACGTCGACGGGGGTCCCGTCGGCGCCGAGCGCCGGCCACCCTTCGGCGTCCCAGCGCATCGGCTGGAGGTGGACGACGCGCCCGTACGCGCCGCGCTGCTGGAAGTGGAGGAACCAGTCCTCGCCGCGCGCGGTGCGCACCCAGCCGCCCTGGTGCGGCCCGTTGACGTCGGTGCCGCCCTGCTGGAGCACGATGCGTTCCTCGTAGGGGCCGTGGAAGCGGCGGGCGCGGAAGGCGCCCTGCCAGCCGGTGGCGACCCCGCCGGCCGGGGCGAAAATCCAGAACCAGCCGTCGTGCCGGTGGATCTTGGGCCCTTCGAGGGTGAACCAGCCGGGGATCCGGTCGCCGTCGATCAGCGTCCGGCCCTCGTCGAGGAGTTCGCGGCCGTCGGCGCTCATGAGGTGCCCCGTGATGCGGTTCTTCACGCCGGACCGCGACGTGGCCCAGGCGTGCACGAGGTGGGCGGTGCCGGTCTCCTCGTCCCACAGGGGGCACGCGTCGATGAGGCCCTTGCCGGGTTTGAGGAGGTGCGGCCGGGTCCAGGGGCCGCGGATGGCGGGGGCGTTGACCTGGAAGACGCCGTGGTCGGGGTCGCCCCAGAAGATCCAGAACCGCCCGCCGTGGTGGCGCAGGGCCGGCGCCCAGATCCCGCAGTCGTGCCGGGGCACGGCGAAGGCCTCCGCGGGTTCGAGGCGCTCGACGGCGTGCCCGATCAGCGTCCAGTTGACCAGGTCGCGCGAGTGCAGCAGGGGAAGGCCGGGGGCCCGGCCGAAGCTGGACGCGGTGAGGTAGAAGTCGTCGCCGACGCGCAGCACGTCGGGGTCGGACCAGTCGGCGGCGAGCACGGGGTTGCGGTAGGTGCCGTCGCCGAGGTCCCCGGTGGCCCGGCCCGGTCCGGGTGCGTTCACGCCGTCACCGCCTTGCGCACAAGGGCCGCTGCCTCGTCGCGGTCCGGGGCGCCGTCGGCGACGACGGTCACCACGCGGCGTACGACGGTGTCGCCCGGCGCGACCGTCAGCCGGGTTTCGGCGGCGAGGGAGGAGCCGACGCCGGGGTACTCGGCGGCGCGCACGAACCACGGGTCGTGGCGGGTGGTCGCGGTGGCCCCGGCGAACACCAGGGTCCAGCCGTCGCCGGACAGGGCGAGCCAGTCCGCGCGGGCGGTGTGCCCCGCCGCCTCGCCGTCGGTGTCCGCGGTGAACACGCGCGGGGGCGCGGACTCCTTGGGGGCGCGCCAGAAGAAGCCGCCGTATCCGGCGCCGGGGCGGCCGTTGGTGGCGGGGCTGCCGAGGGAGAGCTCCGCGCCGGTGGCGTTGGTGAGGGAGAAGGTGAAGTCCAGTGCCCAGGCCGTGGCGGTCAGTTCGACGGCGGCGACGGTGCGGCGCTCGCTCAGCAGCACCTCCGGCCCGGCCGACCAGGTCAGGTCCTCCACGAAGCCGTCGGGGTCGTGGAGTTTGAACCCCTGGTGGCGCTGGACTCCGTGGTTGTCGAGGTCGACGGGGCCGCGGTCCCGTACGAAGGTGCGGCCGCCCCAGAAGTTGCGGCCCGCCACGTCGGGGACGGCCACGCCGACGCCGAGGTGGTGCGGGTGGTCGGCGGGGCGCGCTGCGCTGACCGGGGTGCCGGCGAGGGTGGTGACGGGGTGCAGGTAGGGGCGCGGGGACAGGTGCGGGGCCGGCTCCGGCCGGTAGGCGTAGCGGCCGACGGGCCGTCCCGCGCAGCGCAGGACGAGGGAATGGTTCATGACGTACTCACCTCGCTGTGAAGGTCGTCGGAGCGGGCCGGGCCCAGTCGGTGCCCAGCTCGGAGTAGAGGCGCAGGGTGTCGGCGGCGGCCGTGACGAGGCCGTCGATGCCGTGCACGACGCGGCGTTCGGCGTGCTCGCCGGGGGCCGTGCTCCAGAACGGCGCGGGCAGCGCGACCGGGTCGGGGGCGGTCCTGACGGCCTCGACGACCCGCATGAAGGCGCCGGTCGCGGCGGGCGGTACGAGGAGGCGGGCGCGGCCGGTGAGGTGTTCGACCAGGTTCTCCAGGAGGTCGGTCCTGCCGTGGCGGGTGGTGTGCGCCGGGACGGGGTCCGCGCCCGTGCGGCGCACCTCCACCCGGTCCTGCCGGTACCAGAAGGTGATGCGGCCCCGGGTGCCGTGCACGACGACGTACGGTTCTACGCTCGTGTGTGCGCAGAGCGTCGCCGCCACGGTGATCCGGCCGCCGTCGGCCGTGTGGACACGTACGCAGGAGGTGTCGTCGGACTCGATGGCGTGGGCCCGGAACAGTTCGGTCTCCACCGAGGCGACGTCCTCGGCCGCGGAGGCGCCCGCCAGGACGAGGGCGGTGGCGACGGCGTGCGCGAGGGGGTTGGTGAGGACGCCGTCGACGACGTCCGCCCCGTCGAGGCGGCGGCGCCCCGCCCAGGGCGCGCGGCGGAAGTACGCCTCGTCGCGCACCCAGGCGCCCGCGCCGCCGACCCCGGTCACGTCACCGACCGCCCCTTCGGCGACCAGCGTGCGGATCGCGGGGACGGCGTGCGAACCGAGTGACTGGAAGCCGATCTGGACCGTGGTGCCCGCCGCGGCCGCGCCGTCGGCGATTCGCCGGAACTGGGCGTAGGAGGGGGCGGGCGGCTTCTCCAGGAGCAGGTGGACGCCGCGTGCGGCGGCGGTGAGGGCCAGGGTGGTGTGGGTGGGGATGGGGGTGCAGACGACGGCGACGGCGGCGCCGGTGGCGTCGAGCAGCCCGGCGAAGTCCTCGGACTGCGCCACCGGGCCGAACCCGGCGAGTTCCGCGCCGTCGAGCGGCCGCAGCTCGCAGACCCCGACGAGGCGTACGAGACCGGCGTCCTGGAGGCGGCGGATGTTCTCCAGGTGCCGGGCGCCGTGGCCGCGCGCCCCGGCCAGGACGACGGGCAGCGGCAGCCGCAGGCCGCTCATCCCTTCACCGCCCCGGCGCTGAACCCGGTGACCAGCCACTTCTGGATGAAGGCGAAGACGATCACCACGGGCACGGCGGCGACGACACCGCCCGCGGCGAGCGCGCCCAGGTCGACGCTGTCGGCGCCCATGAGGGTGGCGAGGCCCACCGGGATCGTCTGCTTGCCCTGGTCGCTGAGGAACATCAGGGCGAAGAGGAAGTGGTTCCAGCTGTGCACGAAGGCGAAGGAGCCGACGGCTATGAGGCCGGGCCGCAGCATCGGCAGGACGATGGCGCAGAAGGCGCGGAAGCGCCCGCAGCCGTCGACCCAGGCGGCCTCTTCCAGGGAGTACGGCACGTTCTTGATGAAGCCGCTGATCAGGATCATGGAGAGCGGGAGCTGGAAGACGGTCTCGGCGACGATCACGCTGCCGAGCGAGTTGATCATCTGGAGCTCGGCGAAGATCTGGAAGAGCGGCACGAGCATCAGGGCGCCGGGGATGAACTGCGAGCACAGCAGCGCCAGCATGAAGCCGCGCTTGATCCGGAAGTCGAAGCGGGCCAGGGCGTAGCCGCCGGCGAGGGCGACGAGCGTGGTCATCACCATGGAGGCGACACCGACGAGCAGGCTGTTCTGGAAGAAGGTGGCGAAGCTGCGCTCGGTCCACACCTTGTCGAAGTGCTCGAAGGTGACCGGCCACGGCACGAGGGAGGTGGAGCCGCTGGGCCGCAGGGCGAAGAGGAGGATCCAGTAGAAGGGGACGAGGGTGAAGAGGAGGTAGAGGCCGAGGGGGAGGTAGATCTGCCAGCGGGGCGCCTCGTCCCAGGCGCGCTTCCCGCCCTTGCCCGGCTGCTGCCCCTGCCGGCGTTGCGGCCGCTGTCGGCGCGTGGCGGTCGCGGTGGTCGTGGCGGTCACTTGTCCTGCCCCCCGAACTTGCTGAGCCGCAGATAGAGCAGCGAGCAGAAGAGAAGAATCACGAAGGCGACGGCGGTCAGCGCGGAGGCGTAGCCGAAGTCGTGGGAGTCGACGGCGATGGAGGCGATGCGCAGCGGCAGGGTCGTGGTCTCGCCCGCGGGGCCGCCGCCGGTGAGGGTGTAGAGCAGGTCGACGTTGTTGAACTCCCAGACCGCGCGGAGCAGCGTGGACAGGATGATCGCGTCCTTCAGGTGCGGCAGCGTGATGTGGAAGAACTGCCGGAGGCGGCTCGCGCCGTCCACCTCGGCCGCCTCGTACAGGTCCTTCGACACGGACTGGAGGTCGGCGAGGATGAGGATCGCGAAGAAGGGGACGCCGCGCCAGAGTTCGGCGACGACGACGGCGGGGAAGACGGTGCCGGTGTCGGAGAGCCAGGAGGTGCCGTAGGAGCCGATGCCGGCGTCCGCGAGGTAACGGGTGATCCCGGTCTGCGAGTTGAAGATCAGCAGCCAGATGGTGGAGGTCAGCACGCCGGAGACGGCCCACGGCGAGAAGACGAGGGCGCGGGCCAGCGCGCGGCCGACGAAGGTCTGGTTGACGAGCAGGGCGAGCGCGAGCCCGAGCAGCAGTTGCAGGACGACCTCGACGGCCACCCACTGGAAGCTGAAGCCGAGGGTGCGCCAGAAGTCCGGGTCGTCGGTGAACGCGGTCACGAAGTTCTCGAAGCCCGCGTAGCCGTTGCGCCACGGCTTGGTGGGGTTGTGGTGGCGCAGGCTGTAGTAGAAGACGCTGATCACCGGGTAGGCGATGAAGCCGAGCATCAGCAGGGCGGCGGGGGCGATCAGCAGGTAGGGCAGGCGGCGCGGGGTGGTCCCGGTTCTGCGCCGCTTCTTGTGCGGGGGTGGCGGCGCCCCGGCGGTGCCGGTCGGCGGCTTCGCCACGGCTGCGGCGTGGGCCATGACACTTCTCCGATCGTGGATGTGCGAGTGAAGCGCTTCGCATACAGCGTTCGGTATCTCGAACAAGAAAAAGTGGGCCGGGTGCGGGGATCAGCCCGCGTACGGGTCCGGCACCGTGCCCGGCCTGGCCAGGAACGCGAAGTCGCACCCCGTGTCGGCCTGGGTGATCTGCTCGCTGTAGAGCGCGCCGTAGCCGCGCCCGTAGCGCTCGGGCGGCGCGGTCCACGCGGCCCGCCGGCGCGCCAACTCCTCCTCCGGCACGTCGAGTCGCAGGCTGCGGGCCGGCACGTCGAGGGTGATGAGGTCGCCGGTGCGCACCAGGGCGAGTGGCCCGCCGACGTGCGACTCGGGAGCGACGTGCAGGACGCACGTGCCGTACGAGGTGCCGCTCATCCGCGCGTCGGAGATCCGCACCATGTCGCGCACGCCCTGCTTCAGCAGGTGGTCCGGGATGGGCAGCATGCCGTACTCGGGCATGCCGGGGCCGCCCTTGGGGCCGGCCCCGCGCAGGACGAGCACGTGCTCGGGGGTGATGCCGAGCCCCGGGTCGTGGACGGTGCGCTGCATGGTGCGGTAGTCGTCGCACACGACGGCCGGGCCGGTGTGCCGGAGCAGCCGCGGGTCGGCGGCGATGTGCTTGATGACGGCGCCGTCCGGGCAGAGGTTGCCGCGCAGGACGGCGACGCCGCCTTCCGCGGCGACGGGGTTGTCGCGCGGGCGGATCACGTCGTCGTCGTGGACGCGGGCGCCCGCGAGCTGCTCGCGCAGGGTGTCGTGCGCGACGGTGGGGCGGTCCAGGTGCAGCAGGTCCGTGATGCGGGAGAGGAACCCGGGCAGCCCGCCCGCGAAGTGGAAGTCCTCCATCAGGTACTTCTCGCCGCCCGGCCTGACGTTGGCGAGGACCGGCACGGTGCGGGCGGTCCGGTCGAAGTCGTCGAGGGTGAGCCGCACCCCGGCGCGGCCGGCGAGCGCGATGAGGTGGATGACGGCGTTGGTGGAGCCGCCGAGCCCGAGGACGGTGGTGACGGCGTCCGCGAAGGCGTCCGCGGTCAGGATGCTGGACAACCGCAGGTCGCGGCGGACGAGTTCGACGATCCGCAGCCCGGCCGCGGCCGCCATCCTGTCGTGCCCGGAGTCGACGGCGGGGATGGACGAGGCGCCGGGCACGGTCACGCCGAGCGCCTCGGCCGCGGCGGTGAGCGTCGAGGCGGTGCCCATGGTCATGCAGTGCCCCGGGGAGCGGGCGAGGCCGCTCTCCAGTTCGGTCAGCTCGCAGTCGCCGACGAGTCCGGCGCGGTGGTCGTCCCAGTACTTCCACATGTCCGTGCCCGAGCCGAGTCTCTCGCCCCGCCAGTGCCCCGGCAGCATGGGCCCCGCGGGCACGAAGACGGCCGGCAGGTCGACGCTCGCGGCGCCCATGAGCAGCGCGGGCGTCGTCTTGTCGCAGCCGCCGAGCAGCACGGCGCCGTCGACGGGATAGGAGCGCAGCAGCTCCTCGGTCTCCATGGCGAGGAGGTTGCGGTAGAGCATGGGCGTCGGCTTCTGGAAGGTCTCGCTGAGCGTGGCGACCGGGAACTCCAGGGGGAAGCCGCCCGCCTGCCACACGCCCCGCTTGACGGCCTGGGCGCGGTCGCGCAGGTGGGAGTGGCAGGGGTTGATGTCGGACCAGGTGTTGAGCACCGCGATGACGGGCTTGCCCAGGTGCTCCTCGGGGAGGTAGCCGAGCTGCCGGGTGCGGGCGCGGTGGCTGAAGGACCGCAGCCCCGCGGAGATGCTGTCGCCGTACCACTGGCTGCTGCGCAGCTGTCGGGGCGGGTGCGCGTCCGTGCCGGTCATATGGACCACCCCGCGACGATGGCGGCGACCTCGGCCCGCTCGGTCTCGGGCAGGAGGCTGCTCGGGGCGCGCACGTCCCGGCGGCAGAGTCCCAGCGCGGCGAGGGCTTCCTTGACGACGGTGACGTTGTGCGCGGAGCCGTCGGCGGCGCGCAGCTCCTCGAAGCGGCGGATGCGCGCCCACACCGCCATGGCTGTTGCGTAGTCACCGGATCGAAGCGCTTCGATCATGTGCAGCGAAAGGCTCGGGGCGACGTTCACGAGCCCGGAGGTGAAGCCGGTGGCGCCCGCCGAGAAGTACGAGGGTGCGTACGGCTCCGCGAGTCCGGCGACCCAGACGAACCGTTCGAGCCCCGCGTCGCGCGCGAACCCGGCGAAGCGGACCGCGTCCGGCACGGCGTACTTGACGCCGATGACGTTGGGGCAGGCGTCGGCGAGTTCGGCGAGGCGGGCGCCGGGCAGGGCCGCGTCGCGCAGATAGGGGACGACGCCGAGCCCGGGGACGGCCTCGGCGATCGCCCGGTGGTACGCCACCCAGCCGTCGTCGGAGACGTAGGGGTGCACGGGCTGATGGGCCATCACCATGTGGGCTCCGACCGCCTCGGCGTGCCGGGCCGCGGCCACCGCGGTGGGCACGTCGTGGCCGACCCCGACGAGGATCGCGGCCCGGCCCGCCGCCTCCTCGACGGTCGACTCGACGACGGCGCGGCGCTCTTCGGGAGTCAAGGCGTAGAACTCGCCCGTGTTGCCGTTCGGCGTGAGGGTCCGCACCCCGGCGTCGAGCTGCCGGCGCAGCAGCTTGCGGTGGGCGCCCAGGTCGACCGAGCCGTCCTCGGCGAAGGGTGTCACCGGGATCGCCACGACGTCGGCGAGCGCGGCACGCCGGTCCGCGAAGGACGGCGGTGTCACGTGGGTCACTGGAGGTTCCCTTCCGAGGGAAAGGCGCGCTCCACGAACGACGCGATGTGGCGGCGCAGCGCCTCGGCGGCGCCGTCGGCGTCCCCGGCGAGGGCGAGCCGCAGGATCTCCTGGTGCTCGGTGGCCTCGCGGGCCCACGAGGGGTCGGCCGCCCAGGCGACGGCCGAGACGAGGGCGGCCTGGTCCCGCACCTCGTCGAGGAGGCGGCCGAGGAGCGGGTTGCCGCAGGCGGAGTACAGCGTGCGGTGGAACTCCCGGTTGGCCAGGGAGCGTTCGGCGGCGTCCTCGGCGACGTCGGCCCGCGCCAGGGCGTCACGCGCGGAGTCGAGCGCCGCGCCGCGCCGGACGGTGCGGCGCAGCGCCTCGGGCTCCAGGAGCAGCCGCACGTCGTACACCTCGCGCGCCATGGCCGCGTCCACGGTGCGTACGGCGGCGCCCTTGTACTGGCTCATCGCGACGAGCCCGGTGCCCGCCAGTGTCTTGAGGGCCTCGCGGACGGGCGTCTTGGAGACCCCGAACTCGCCGGCGAGCTCCGTCTCGACCAGGGGCTGACCAGGCCTCAACTCACCGGTGAGGATGCGGTGTTTGATCGCTTCGAGCACGAACTGCGTGCGCGAGGGGATCGGGGTCGGCACGGACGTCATGGGCACCCTCAGATCTCACGTATCGCGTCTCATATATGACGTACGAAGTACGACGCGTAGAAGCTAAGAGCGCGCAAGGGCTTCGTCAACGCTTCTGACAGAAGAAGCGCCCGGATTCGACCCGCCGCTACTCGTTCGACGCTACGTCGGCGGCGTTGCTGGGGAGTTCTCCCCTGGTGACGACGTGCCGGGCGACGGCGGTGAGCAGGAGGCGGTGGTGGCGGGCGTGGCGGCGCATGACGTTGAAGGCCGCGTCGGGGGAGATGGCGCGGTGGGCGGCGAGGAACCCTTTGGCCTGCTCGATGATGATGCGGCTGTGCAGAGCGGTGTGGAGCTGTCCGTTGACGGTGTCGGCCTCCTGGAGGGTGCGGGAGTGGAGCAGACCGATGGTGGCCGCGTCGGCGAAGGCCTGGGCCATCATGAGGTCGTCGGCGGGCAGCGGGCTGTCGGTGGCGCGCAGGAGCAGCAGGCTGCCGAGGGTCTCCTGGCGCAGCCGCAGGGGGACCGCGCTGGCGTAGGTGTAGCCGGACTCGCGCGCCAGCGCGGTGAAGTCGCGCCAGGCGTCGGGGGCGAGGGCGAGGTTTCCGGGACTGACCATGTCGGACGTCCGGTACGCGTCCAGGGCCGGGCCTTCGGTCAGGGCGAGCTCCAGCAGCGCCTTCAGGGCGGGGCTGGGGTCACAGGGGGCGGGGCTGTACAGCTGTGGCCCTGGGTAGGCCAGCAGGACCGCGACGTCGGCGACGGCGAAGATGTCACAGCAGCGAACGGTCAGTTGCTGGAGGAAGTCGATGACGTCGAAGTCGTCGACGAAGGTGTCGGCGAGTTCGACGAAGGTTTCGGCGATCTTCTGTTCTCGGCTCATGCCTTGGCTCCTCGGTATACGGGCGCCTTGCGGCGGCCCGCACCGGACGGCGGGTTCACGACGGCAGCTCCCGCAGGATCTCGCGGGCGGCCTCGGTCAGGGGCCGCCCGGAGGCGTAGGCGCGGGCCCGCAGCCGGACCAGCGCCTCTTCGAGCGGCACACCGAGCCGGTAGCTGAGCACGCCGGTGGCCTGATGCACCTCCGCCCAGTGCAGGTCGACCGCGCCCGCCTGCCCCGGCCCGTCCTGGGAGGTTTCGGCACCCGGCTGCCAGGCCAGCAGCCGGCCGGTCAGCGCGTCCGCCACCCGCAGTCCGTCCGCCGCCTGCCGCGCGGTCAGCGGCCCCGGTGTCCGGCGGTATCCGGTCAGCGTGCCGAGCAGTGCAACCCCCGTCCTGACGGGCCACACGAACATGGCCCGCACGCCCAGGGCCTGGGCCTCGGCGGCGAACTGCGGCCACTGTCCACTCGCTTCCGCGTCCGCGCCGAGGTCCTCGACCTGGCACGGTTCCTCACTAAAGTCATCCGCTGTCCCCGGCCCCTGTCCCAGGGTGAACTGCGCGTCCAGCAGCCGCGCGCTGGTGTCGTCGCTGAACCACACCAGCTCCGCCCCCCACTGCAAGGAGACCGCGATCCCCTCCAACCCCAGCGCATGCGCGCATCGCACCGCCCACATGCGGTGCTCACCAGCTTCGGCGGCCCGCTCCAGACCGACAAGCAGTTCCTGCACAGACACCCGGCGCTCCATCACTGAGCCTTCCACGCCGCACTGCGAACCGGCTCTGGAAGACGGCCACCTTCCGTAACCGAAATCTACTCCTCAGCGGCCCGCCGGGGGGACCTTCGCGAAGAACGGGCCCTCGAAGCGCTGTCCTTAACCCTTGCGGGCGGCCGTCGCGGGTTCCGGACTGCGGTGGTCCTGCAAGTGGTAGACGTTGAACGCCTTGCGGATGACGGGCTGGGCGACGTTGCGCACCGGTACGCCGCCGCTGGTCATGCCGTGTTCGGTGCCCGCGTGCGCGTGGCCGTGGACGGCCAGGTCCGCGCCCGCCTCGTCGACCGCCTCCGCCAGCAGATAGCTGCCGAGGAACGGGAAGATCTCCAGGGGTTCGCCCGCGAGCGTGTCCGGCACGGGGGCGAAGTGCGTGAGCGCCACCCGGGTGCCGCAGCCCTGCTCGGCCAGCTCCTCCAGAGAGGTCCGCAGGCCGTCGGCGCAGCGCCGGGTGTAGCGGATGAACTCCTTCATCAGCGGTTCGCCGAACTCGCTGCCGCTGCGGCCGACGAATCCGCCGCCGAACCCCTTGGTGCCCGCGACGCCCACCCGCGCCCCGTCGACCTCGACGACCGTGCCCTCCCCTTCGAGGACCCGGACGCCGGCTTCGCGCAGGATGGCGGTGACCTTCTCGGGCTGCTCGTCGTGGTGGTCGTGGTTTCCGAGCACGGCGACGACGGGCACCGGCAGACCCGACACCTCCTGGGCGACGATCCGCGCCTCCTCCGGGGTGCCGTGGCGGGTGAGGTCCCCGGCGAGGAGCAGCAGGTCAGCGCATTCGTGCAGCGTCTCGAAGGCGGGCCTGAGCACTCCCTGGCTGTCCAGGCCCATGTGGATGTCCCCGACGGCGGCGATGCGGATCATGACACTTCCTCCGGGTGGTCCGGTGCTGCCGACTCGGCCACCACGACGTCGAAGTGGACGGTCTGGCCTGCCAGTTCCTCGTTGACGGTACGCAGCAGCTCTTCGCGGCAGTGGGTCGTGGGCACGGTCCCGACGACCGCGACGGACGAGCCGCGGGACTCGACGCGGATGCCCAGTTCGCCGAGTTCCTCCGCGGCGAGCCGTTCCTTCAGATGGGCGATGCGGTACTCGACGTGTGCGTGGTCGTTCATCGGTCTGCTCCTCGCGGTGCGATGACTTCCAGGCGTTCCAGCAGGAAGAGGAAGGCGGCCGGCATCGGCGTGTCCCCGTACTCGTCGCGGAGCGCCTCCCAGTCGACCTTCTCCCGCAGCTGCCGCGCGATCGGCAGGACGGCGCCGAAGTCGCAGTGGTGCTCGGAGAAGGCGGCGAGCAGGGCCCGCACCAGGTCGGTCGGCGACAGGACCGGCATGTGCACCGAGTCCATCGGCAGTTGCACGGCGCGGCCGAGGAGCTCCGTGGTGACCGGCTGGCTGGCCAGTTCGAAGATGAGGTCGATGTCCTGGCCCAGGCACTTGGCCTTGAGCAGCCAGTCCTCGGGCGGCGCGTAGACCGTGAGGCCCGCCTCCTCCAGTGAGGCGGCGACCGCTTCGGCGTCCTCCGGCCTGATGCAGAAGTCGGCGTCGTGCTGGAGGTTGCCGGTCCCGCCGTGCGCGTACACGGCGACGCTGCCGGCGAGGGCGAAGTCGTGGTCGCGCCGCTTGAGGATGGCGGCGACCTGCTTCGCCGCCTCCAGGATCGCCTGGTTCAGGTCGGGCGGCAGCTCCTCCGCGGGCACCTCGTGCGGAGGTCCCCCGGCCGGTGGTCCCGCCGGGCACGGCGCGGTGACCCGGCGCTGCGCGTCGGGCGTGGTGTCTTCTGCGTTCGACGTCACCTTCTGCTCCGTTTCCGGAGACGGCTCTCGGCACCGTTGGTGCGGGCCGGCGGTCTCCGACGATCCCTTTCCCAGGCAGCACCGGTACCCGGGCCACCGGGTTCGACACGGGCCGCGGGGCATAT
>NZ_JBVICF010000014.1:0-267550 GCF_055572995.1 Streptomyces sp. NPDC030245
AGGTCCGAATCGGGGCCATGATCTTAGAGGCTCGCCCCAAAGTGGCTGCCTAAAGCCGTGGAGCCGACCGCCCCAGCCCCCACCTTCCCCACCCCACCCCACCTTCTCCTCGCCCCCCGCCTCCTACTCACTGCGGCGAGTGGTGGTTCACGGTCGGCAGGGCCGTCCGGCATCGGTGGGCTGGGAGCTCCCGCGGTATCGGCTGGCGGTGCGGTCCCTGCTCGGGTGCAGGCCGGGGGTCTTCCTGCTGCCTTCGAGGCGTGCGGCAGGGTGCCGGCCACTGCCTTGGTGGGGGTCGACCATCCCGGCTTGGGGCCGTGGCCACGGGTAGTGGGTTAGCCCGCTGTGTGCCGCCGCCGCGATCCGGCCTCTTCGGTAACCCAAAGCTTCTGTGACCTGCTGTGCGGCTCTCCCCTGTGCCCTGTGGACCGGTGCTGGGTTCTTGGCCCCTTGGGGGCGACGGGCGGTCGGTGCCCCGCGGCCGGTGGCGGAGACATGGAGGCGGCGGGGCGGCGGCCGACCGGCGCCGCCCCGTTGTGGGGCCCTCGGTCCTTCGGACTGATCCCTTTGGGACGGCTCGGGTCTGTGGTCTTGATGAGGTAGAGAAACCTGTAACGACCCCGCGGGTGATCAGTCGGCGGGCCAGACATAGCAAACGGCGTCGGCCTGTTGATCGCGGTTGTAGTGGTGGATGAGGTGTCCGAACTTTCGGCACCCCAACTTCTCGTACAGTCGTATCGCTGCCGTGTCCTTGACCATCACTTCAAAGACGAGGCGAACGCCTTCTTGCTGGGCATACTTCATGACAGCTCGGGTGAGGTCTTTCCCTATCCCCGTCCCCCGAGCCTCCGGAGCTACGAAGAGCCGTGTAGCGACGATGACCTTGGACGGGGTCTCGCCACTTTTCTCCATCCAAAGTGCTGCTGCGTCGTCGTCGGGCTGGCTGACTCCTATGTGTCCGACGATGTGTCCATCCATCACGCCGACCCATGCCTGTATCAGTTCGGGAGTCCTGAGCCAGGCTTCCGGCTGATCCACTCCCTCGACGGGGTAACCGTCTGTGGCGTGGACTGCTCGTAGGACTGTTGCGGCTGCGCCTACGTCATCTTCACGACGTAGGCGTACTGTGCAGGTTTGTCCTGATGCCCCATCAGTGGGCATGGGCTTGGCTCCCCTCAGTCAGTAGGCAGCTCGTATGTCAAGACGTTCTCTTCGGCTCGGAGCACGAAGTGACTGAGATCCATGGCGGTCTCGTCTTGGTCATAGCTGATGTGGACAACATCAAGGACGGGTGTGCCCGGCTCGGCACCGAGCTGTTGCGCTTCCTCGTACCGGGGCATTCGAGCCTGCACCTCTTCGAGCATCCGGCACAGCCTGTGCCCAAGGTCTTCGAAGGCTGCGTAGATCCCTCCGGGACCTGGGACGGCTTCCTCAAGTGAGGTGTCGCCCGCGATGGACAGCGGGATGTACGTGTTCACGAGCTGCACGGCTCGCCCATCGACCCGATATGTGTTTTCTCGCCGTACGACTTTGGCGCCTGCTGGAAGTGCAAGTCGTTCCGCTACCCAGCGAGGCGGGTCGATTCGGTTGATCGCGGTGACTTCGACGGAGGGTGTCCGTCCCTGCGCCTCCACTTCGGTGCGGAAGGGTGCTTTGCCGGCCTCGCGCCAACGCCTCGCGTACCGATCGTGAGCGTGCCGGATGAGTTGGGCGCGCCTCTTCACGAACACTCCGCGCCCGACCTGGCTTTCAACCAGACCCGTGGATTTCAGCAAGCCGACGACCTTGCTGGCTGTGCCGCTAGAGATCGCGTAGCGCTCCACCAACTCGCGCTCGGAAGGCAGCACAGTGCCGGGGGCAAGGTCACCCGACTCGATCGCCCTGCGGAGTTCGTCGGCGACTTCGCGACTGCGGGGGAGTCGCTTACCGGTGGTCATTTCGTGGGCCTCCTTCGGGTCTACAGCCCACTCTATGCCTCCTTAGGGAGGTCACCATAGGGAAGTTTTGTCGAACCGCTTGACGACCTCCTTAAGGAGGCTGAGACTCGTGTCACAGGGAGACCTCCTTAAGGAGACCTCCTCATAGAAGACATGAAGCGGGGCGACGCCCTACCGCCAAGCAGATGCGTCGCCCCTAGTTCCCCATGAAGGGAAGTTCCATCATGCCTGCGACGCTGAGTGCTTCGCGAACTGTGGCCATCACTCCGGCCGTGATCGCGGAACTGCCGCCCGTGTCCCTGCTGCTGGCCTTATACGCCTCGGACTGGGTGCACGAGTCGCGCCCCGACACGGCAAAGCTCGCCGCGTTTGTCATCGACGGTGTGCACCGGCTGGGCCTGGCCGAACTGCTCGACCAGATGTGCCACTTGGTGGGCTTCTGGCAGCACTGCGAGACGGACACCGCTACCTGCGAGATCTGGGCCGACTACCGGCAGCGCTTCGATCACTACCGGCTCATCCATTGCACGCTCACCCGCGCCCAGCTCGCCGGGGTCCGTCGTCACCTGCTCGCCCTCGACGCTGAGGCGGTGGCGGCATGAGCACCGCAACGATCACCGGGAATGAGCGGCTGCGTGGTGCGATGGTCGCCGCGAACGTGACCATCGAGGTTCTGGCCGCTCGTGTCGGCATCGACCCCAAGAGCGTGGAACGGTGGCTGACCACCGACCGCACTCCGCACGCTCGGCACGCCCACGCGGCCGCCCGGCTCCTGCAGGCTGATCCGTGCCACCTGTGGCCGGTCCTGGGCGAGCGCCAGCGTTCCCGCCCGGTCCCGCAGGATGAGGTCGTCGCCGCGTACGCGACCCGTGCCACCGTGCCGATGGAGCTGTGGCGTACCGTCCTGGCCTCCGCTACCTCGTCGCTGGATCTCGTGCTGGCGAACCTGGCCTTCGTCGCCCATGCGGTCGGTGATCTGCCCGGATTGATCGAGCAGAAAGCGGCGGCCGGTGTCCGCGTCCGTGTGGTAATCCCCGAGACGGTGACCGGCCGTGCCGCGCAGATCGCCGACGGACTCGCGATGGTGGCCGAGTTGCCCGGCGTTCAGCTCGCTGCTCATGCCGGGCTCGTCTCCGACGTGCTGCGCGCCGACAATGATCTGCTGGTGTCCACCCCGGTGGACGGGCTGATCCCCTCTCTGGCGCCGGTCCTGCATCTGCGGCGTCTGGGTCCGGCTCCGCTGGCCGGTGGCTACCTGGCCAGCCTGGATCACCTGATGATGAGCGCCGAACCGTACCTGCCCTCCCCCGTGGTGCCGCTGCGGGCGGTGGTCGCGTGACGGGCTACCCCGTTGCCCCCGAGGCCGTGGCCGGTGTCGCGGCCTCGCTGGGCACCGACCCACTGGCCCTGGCCGACCTGCTGCGCGTGGCCAACGCGCCCGGCTTCGACCGGTGGCAAGAACAGATCAAGCGCACGGGCGGCTGTTCCGACCCCATCCACCTGATGGGTCAGACCACCACCCGCGACCGCCAGACTGGTGATGTCCTGTATTCCTACTCCACCGCTGAGGAGCCGGGTGGACGCCTGCGGATCGCCTGCGGCAACCGCCGCGCCTCCCGCTGCCCCTCCTGCGCCTGGACCTACGCGGGGGACGTCTACCACCTGATCCGTGCCGGGATCACCGGGGATCCCCGCATGAACATCCCCGGCCGAATCCGCCAGCACCCCGGCGTCTTCGCCACCCTCACCGCACCCTCCTTCGGCCCGGTCCACAACCGTATTGAAAATCGCGGTCAGCTGTCTTTTGCGCAAAAGGGACACCGTTGCCGCTGTGGCCGCAACCATGCAGCCGATGACGATGTGTTGGGTACTGCCCTTGATCCGGCCACGTACGACTATGCAGGGGCGGTGCTGTGGAACAACCATGCCGGGCAGCTCTGGCAGCGCTTCACCATCTATCTGCGCCGTGAGGTCGCCGCCCGTGCGGGCCTGTCCCAACGCGCACTTCCCGAGCACTGCCGGATCTCCTTCGGCAAGGTCGCCGAATTCCAAAAACGCGGCGCCATCCACTTCCATGCCGTGGTGCGCCTGGACGGACCCGACGGACCGGACTCCCCGCCCCCTGCCTGGGCCAGCGTCGCCCTGCTCGGGGAAGCGATCCGGGCTGCTGCCGCGCGCGTCGCGGTCTCCGTGCCCTCGGCCGGCACCCACCCCGCCCGGATGCTGCGCTGGGGAAGCCAGGTCGATGTGCAGTCCATCGGCGGCCTGGACGGCGTCGAACTCGACGACTCGGCCGTGGCCTCCTACGTCGCCAAGTACGCCACCAAAGCCGCCGAAACCACCGGCACCGTAGACCGCCGCATCGGCGAGCTGTCCGAACTCGACAAGCTGCCCGGCCTGCCCGCCCACGCACGACGCCTCATCGAAGCCTGCTGGGCCCTGGACGCCGACTACCCGGACCGGCTACTGGCGCACTGGTCCCACATGCTCGGCTTCCGCGGGCACTTCATGACCAAATCCCGCGCCTACTCCACCACCCTCAGCGCACGCCGACAGGTCCGCGCCGACTACCGCGCCCGGCAAGAACGCCGCGAACGGGGCCTGCCCGAAGTCGACGATGCGGAGGGCTCCACGCTGGTCATGGCCCACTGGACCTACGCCGGACACGGCCACACCCCCGGCGAATCCTGGCTCGCCGCCTCCATCGCCCGGGATCTCCACCTGAACCGCGAAACCGCACGTGACGCGCTAGCTGATCTGTCTGATCTCGATGAGCTGGGGGCTTGGGATGACTGACGAGCTGCTGACTGTTCCAGAGGTCATGGCCTGGCTCAAAGTCGGCCGCACCACGGTCTACGACTTGATCCGTACTCATCGCCTGCCCTCCCTGACGATCGGCCGCAGTCGTCGTATCCCGGTGGACGGGGTCCGGTCGTACCTCGCTTCGCGGCTTGAGTATGAGGAGGCTGCCTGATGGCGAAGCGTCGGCCCAACGGCGGCGGCACGATCACCAAGCGGTCGGACGGGCGCTATCAGGGTGCCGCCTACGTGACCAACACGGACGGCCACCGGGTCCGCAAGTACGTCTATGGCCGGACCTGGGACGAGACCAACGAAAAGCTCGGCAAGCTCCAGGAACAGGAGCGCAACGGCATTCCGGTGCCCTCACGTGCGTGGACGGTCGGCGAATGGCTCGCGTACTGGATCAAGCACATCGTTGAACCGAACCTGGAGTTCAACACCTACTCCAAGTACGAGTCCAAGGTCCGGCTCTACCTCTGTCCACACCTGGGGAAAAAACCGCTCACCCGCCTTTCGGCCGCGCAGGTGAGGGTCTTCATGGCGGCGCTCGCAGCCGACGAGATCCCTGCCGCGACACGGTTCGAGGTGCTGCGCACGTTGCGGAACGCGCTGAACCGCGCGATCAAGGAAGAGATCCTGACTCGCAATGTGGCGCTGCTGGTGGACATGCCGAAGGTCGGAAAGGAGAGGGCCAAGCCGTGGAATCCCCAGGAAGCGGTCACCTTCCTGCGGTCCTCTCGGGCCCATCGGCTGTTCGCCGCGTTCGTCCTGGTGCTGGTCTTGGGTCTGCGGCGAAGTGAGGTGCTGGGGCTGCGCTGGCAGGACGTCGATTTCGAGTACCGCCAGTTCACACCGGTCAAGCAGGTTCAGCGGGTGCGTGGGGAGCTGGTCCTCAAGGATCTCAAGACAGAGTCCTCCCATGCTGCTCTGCCGCTGCCTGGGTTCTGCGCTCGGGTCCTGGAGGAGCGCCGCTATCTGCAAGACCTGGAACGGCAGATTGCCGGTGACCACTGGGAACAGGCGCCGGATGCAGACCTGATCTTCTCGGAGCGGCACGGCGGGATGATCGAGCCCCGCGGCTTCTCCCGTACCTTCGGCGCCCTGGTGAAGCGCTCCGGAGTGAGGCGGATCACGGTCCGGCTCGCCCGACACACCTGTGGCAGCCTGCTCGCCTACCTCAAGGTGCACCCGAAGGTCGCGCAGGTGATCCTTCGGCATAGTCAGATCAGCATGACCATGGACGTGTACACCCACCTGGTGGGCGACGAGCAGCGTGAGGCTACTGACCTCCTGGCCGAGCTACTGGAAGATCCATTGATCGGCTGATGTCACCCGTAGATGTCAAAGACCCCCAACCATGATCGGCTGGGGGTCTTTGTGCTGGTGGGGCTAACAGGATTTGAACCTGTGGCCTCATCCTTATCAGGGATGCGCTCTAACCAACTGAGCTATAGCCCCGCCGCGCTGCGGTGTGTGTCCCGCGCGCTGACCTCTGAAGATTAGCGCACCTGGGCGCCAGTCCCAAAATCGATACCCACGCGCGGGGCGGCACGGCTGCGGAGAGGACTACTCGTCCTCGGCCAGGGTCAGCTCGACGCCGCCCACGAAGCCCGCGGAGAGGTTGTAGATGAAGGCGCCCAGCGTCGCCAGGGCCGTCGCCAGGACGACGTCGATGACCGCGATGATCGACGTGAACAGCAGGACGCGCGGCAGCGACAGGAAGGATTGCAGGTCGAAGCCGTTGGACTCGTTCGAGCCCGTCGCTTCGGAGATCGTGCCGCCGACCGTCGAGAAGACGCCCATCGCGTCCATGACCATCCACAGGACGGCCGCCGCGACGATCGTGCAGATGCCGAGCGCGATGGAGAGCAGGAAGCTGACCTTCATCACCGACCAGGGGTCGGCCTTGGCCACCCGGAGCCGCGCCTTGCGCGTGCGCGGCGTGGTGCGCGCCCCGGTGCGCGGCCAACGCGCACCGCCGGCCTGCGCGCCCTGCTGATACGCCTGCGGCGGGTGGTACGGCTGGGACGACTGCTGCTGAGGCTGTCGCTCCCCCGGCAGCGCTCCACTGGCCGCGCCCGCCGCACTGACCCCGCCCGTTCCGGCGGCCCCACCCGCTCCAGCGGCCCCGCCCGTTCCGGCCGCCTTCTTGTTCTTGCCCTTGCCCTTGGCCTTGCCCGCGCCTGCCGCGTACGAGGCGTCGTACTGGTCGGCGGTCTGACCAGTGGTCTCCGGCCCTCGGGTGTCCGTCACAGTCCCCCCCTGGGATCCATGAGACTCGTCGGAGTCGTGTGCATCAGTGGCGGAGCCACGGGCACCTTCCGTGCCGGTAGTGCCGGTCCGGTTCGCCCCGGCGCCCGTGGCTCCACTCACGATGACTCACTCCTCGCGCTACTCGGCCGAGGAGTCCGTGCCCTCGTCCGTACCGGCGGCCGGCTCGGCACCGTTCGATTCGTCGACGACGATGTCCCCGTCGACTTCTTCGGCCTCGCGCCCGGCCTCGGCGTTACGAGCGATGCCGACCACGGCATCGCGCTTGCCCAGGTTGATCAGTTGGACGCCCATGGTGTCACGGCCCGTCTCCCTGATCTCGTTGACTCGCGTACGAATCACACCGCCGGACAGCGTGATGGCGAGGATCTCGTCGGTCTCCTCGACCACCAGGGCGCCGACGAGCGACCCGCGGTCCTCCACGATCTTGGCGGCCTTGATGCCGAGGCCACCGCGACCCTGGACGCGGTACTCGTCGACGTTGGTCCGCTTCGCGTACCCACCGTCGGTGGCGGTGAACACGAACGTACCTGGACGAACGACATTCATCGAGAGCAGTTCGTCGCCGTCGCGGAAACTCATTCCCTTGACGCCCGAAGTGGCGCGGCCCATCGGGCGCAGCGCGTCGTCCGTTGCGGTGAACCGGATCGACTGGGCCTTCTTGCTGATGAGCAGCAGATCGTCCTCGGCCGAGACGAGCTCGGCGCCGATCAGCTCGTCGTCCGAACCGTCGTCCGTCTCACGGAGGTTGATGGCGATGACACCACCGGAGCGAGGCGAGTCGTAGTCCTTGAGGGGGGTCTTCTTGACCAGGCCGCCCTTGGTGGCGAGCACCAGGTAGGGCACCGCTTCGTAGTCGCGGATCGCGAGGATCTCGGCGATCTGCTCGTCCGGCTGGAAGGCGAGGAGGTTGGCGACGTGCTGGCCGCGGGCCTCGCGGCCGGCGTCGGGCAGTTCGTACGCCTTCGCGCGGTAGACGCGGCCCTTGTTCGTGAAGAACAGCAGCCAGTGGTGTGTCGTCGACACGAAGAAGTGGTCGACGATGTCGTCCTGCTTCAGCTTCGTGCCACGCACGCCCTTGCCGCCGCGCTTCTGCGAGCGGTAGTCCTCGGTCTTGGTGCGCTTGATGTAGCCGCCGCGCGTGATGGTGACGACGATGTCCTCTTCGGCGATCAGGTCCTCGATGGACATGTCGCCGTCGAAGGGCACCAGGGCGGAGCGACGGTCCTCGCCGAACTTGTCGACGATCGCCGCGAGCTCCTCGCTGATGATCTGACGCTGCTTCTCGGGGGAGGCCAGGATCGAGTTGTACTCGTTGATCTTCGCCTGGAGCTCGTCGTGCTCGGCGACGATCTTCTGGCGCTCCAGGGCGGCGAGGCGGCGCAGCTGCATCTCGAGGATGGCGTTCGCCTGGATCTCGTCGATCGCCAGGAGGCCCATCAGGCCCTCCCGCGCGATGTCGACGGTCTGGCTGCCGCGGATGAGCGCGATGACCTCGTCGATGGCGTCCAGGGCCTTCAGGAGGCCACGCAGGATGTGTGCGCGCTCCTCGGCCTTGCGCAGCCGGAACTTCGTGCGCCGGACGATGACCTCGATCTGGTGCGTCACCCAGTGGCGGATGAACGCGTCCAGCGAGAGGGTGCGCGGCACACCGTCGACCAGCGCCAGCATGTTGGCGCTGAAGTTCGACTGGAGGTCGGTGTGCTTGTAGAGGTTGTTCAGGACGACCTTGGCGACCGCGTCGCGCTTCAGGACGATGACGAGGCGCTGGCCGGTGCGCGAGGACGACTCGTCGCGGACGTCGGCGATGCCGCCGACCTTGCCGTCCTTGACCAGGTCGGCGATCTTCTGCGCGAGGTTGTCCGGATTGGTCTGGTACGGCAGCTCGGTGACGACCAGGCACTGGCGGTTCTGGATCTCCTCGACCGCGACGACCGCGCGCATCGTGATGGAGCCACGGCCCGTGCGGTACGCCTCCTCGATGCCCTTGCGGCCCACCACCAGGGCACCGGTCGGGAAGTCGGGGCCCTTGATGCGCTCGATGAGGGCGTCGAGCAGCTCCTCGTGCGAGGCGTCGGGGTGCTCCAGGGCCCACTGCGCGCCCGCCGCGACCTCGCGGAGGTTGTGCGGCGGGATGTTGGTGGCCATGCCGACCGCGATGCCCGCGGAGCCGTTGATCAGCAGGTTCGGGAAGCGCGCCGGCAGGACCGTCGGCTCCTGGTTGCGGCCGTCGTAGTTGTCCGTGAAGTCGACGGTCTCCTCGTCGATGTCACGGACCATCTCCATGGCCAGCGGCGCCATCTTGCACTCGGTGTACCGCATGGCGGCCGCCGGGTCGTTGCCCGGGGAGCCGAAGTTGCCGTTGGAGTCCACCAGCGGCATCCGCATCGACCACGGCTGGGCGAGGCGCACCAGGGCGTCGTAGATGGAGGAGTCGCCGTGCGGGTGGTACGTGCCCATGACGTCGCCGACGACGCGGGCGCACTTGTAGAAGCCCTTCTCGGGGCGGTAGCCGCCGTCGTACATCGCGTACAGGACGCGGCGGTGGACGGGCTTCAGACCGTCGCGTACGTCGGGCAGCGCGCGGGACACGATGACGGACATCGCGTAGTCCAGGTACGAGCGCTGCATCTCCGTCTCGAGCCCGACGGGCTCGACACGCATGCCCACGCCGGGAACGACGGGTTCCTCTTCGGGCGTCACAGGGGTGTTCTCGTCGGCCATTGCTGGTCAAAGTCCTTTCGAGGTGCGGCTTGTACGGGCCGACTCAGATGTCGAGGAAACGAACGTCCTTGGCATTGCGCTGAATGAACGAGCGCCGTGCCTCGACGTCCTCTCCCATCAGCACCGAGAAGAGGTCGTCGGCCTGCGCCGCGTCGTCCAGGGTGACCTGTCCGAGCACGCGGTGTTCCTGGTCCATCGTCGTGATGCGCAGCTCCTCGGCGTTCATCTCGCCGAGGCCCTTGAAGCGCTGGACCGAGTCGTCCTTGATGCGCTTGCCGGCCTGGCGGCCGAGCTCCACCAGGGCGTCGCGCTCGCGGTCCGAGTACGCGTACTGGAAGTCGTCCCGCGACCACTTGATCTTGTAGAGCGGCGGGCGGGACAGGTAGATGTGCCCGGCCTCGACCAGCGGCCGCATGAAGCGGAAGAGGAACGTCAGGAGCAGCGTGTTGATGTGCTGACCGTCGACGTCGGCGTCCGCCATCAGGATGATCTTGTGATAGCGGAGCTTCTCGATGTCGAAGTCCTCGTGCACACCGGTGCCGAAGGCGGAGATGAGCGCCTGGACTTCCTGGTTGTGCAGGATCTTGTCGACGCGGGCCTTCTCGACGTTCAGGATCTTGCCTCGGATGGGCAGGATCGCCTGGTACATCGGGTTGCGGCCGGACTTCGCCGAACCACCGGCGGAGTCACCCTCGACGATGAAGATCTCGCACTTGGTGGGGTCGTTCGACTGGCAGTCGGAGAGCTTGCCCGGCAGGGACGCCGTCTCCAGGAGGCCCTTGCGGCGGGTCAGGTCGCGCGCCTTGCGGGCGGCCACGCGCGCGGTGGCGGCCTGGATGCCCTTGCGGATGATGTCCGCGGCCTCGTTGGGGTTGCGGTCGAACCAGTCCGTGAGGTGCTCGTGGACGACCTTCTGGACGAAGGTCTTCGCCTCCGTGTTGCCCAGCTTGGTCTTCGTCTGGCCCTCGAACTGGGGCTCGCCGAGCTTGACCGAGATGATCGCGGTCAGACCCTCGCGGATGTCCTCACCCGTGAGGTTGTCGTCCTTCTCGCGGAGCAGCTTCTTCTCGCGCGCGTAGCGGTTCACCAGGCCCGTCAGCGCGGCCCTGAAGCCCTCTTCGTGCGTACCGCCCTCGTGCGTGTGGATCGTGTTCGCGAAGGAGTACACGCCCTCGGTGTACTGCGAGTTCCACTGCATCGCGATCTCGGCCGAGAGGAGGCGGTCCTTGTCCTCGGCCTCGACGTCGATGACGGTCGGGTGGACGACCTCGCCCTTGCGGGAGTTGAGGTACTTCACGAAGTCGACGATGCCGCCTTCGTAGTGGTACGTCACCGTGCGGGCCTCGGCGGCCTCGTCGTCGGTCGCCTCGGCCGAGTCCGCACCCGCCGTGGCCTTCGCCGACTCGCGCTCATCAGTGAGTTTGATCGTCAAACCCTTGTTGAGGAACGCCATCTCCTGGAAGCGCCGCGACAGCGTCTCGAAGGAGTACTCGGTCGTCTCGAAGATGTCCCCGTCGGCCCAGAAGGTGACGGTGGTGCCGGTCTCCTGGGTGGCCTCGTGCCGCTCCAGGGGCGCGGTCGGGGCGCCGCCCTTGTAGTCCTGCGTCCAGCGGTAGCCGTCGGTCTTGATCTCGACGGAGAGCTTCGTGGAGAGAGCGTTCACCACGGACACACCGACGCCGTGCAGACCACCGGAGACGGCGTAACCGCCGCCGCCGAACTTGCCGCCCGCGTGCAGCACGGTGAGCACGACCTCGACGGCCGGCTTCTTCTCGACGGGGTGGATGCCCACCGGAATGCCACGGCCGTTGTCGATCACGCGCACGCCGCCGTCGGCGAGGATCGTGACGTCGATCGTGTCCGCGTGGCCGGCCAGCGCCTCGTCGACGGAGTTGTCCACGACCTCCTGCACCATGTGGTGCAGGCCGCGCTCGCCGGTCGAGCCGATGTACATGCCCGGTCGCTTGCGGACCGCGTCCAGACCCTCGAGGACGGTGATGGCGCTGGCGTCGTACGAGGCGGTGACCTCGCCGTTCTCGCCGACGGCGGTGGACGGGATGTTCTCGTTGGGGTTGCCGGAATCGGCCACGAAGCGCCCTTTCTGGCACAGCACAAGCCAAGCTCCCGGCGGTGGCCGGAGCGGCTGCGTCGTTCAGCGATAGTCAGCGTTGCTCGGTGCGTCCCACAAGTGGGGCGGGATTAGCTTCCAGTCTACCGGTAGCGCTGACAGTGATGGGGGTTTGCCGGTACCTGAGTCCTCATGTGCCGCCCTGAACCGGCCTCGGCCGACTCCCCATATGCGGCCCAGGGCTCCAGAACGCTCACAGCGGCACTCAGCGCTTCGAGCCGTCAACCGCCAGCAACGGTCACCGACGGTCTCAGCCGTAGGTGTCGCCGGGGCCCGTGCTACCGGGTGCGCGCAAGGGTCCGAAGCGGCGCGGGGGGCCTCCGGGACCGAGGACCTTGATGAGGCGCACGGTGCCGTGGCCCAGGTCCTCGTTGAGGCGTGCGACCAGCTGGGGAGCCATGAGACGCAGCTGGGTGGCCCACGCCGTGGAGTCGCACTGCACGGTCAGGACCCGCTCGTCCTCGTCGTACCGCTGGGGTACGCAGTGGTTGGCCAGATCGTCGCCGACGATCTGCGGCCAGCGGCCCATCACGCCGCCCACCGCGGCGGGCGTCTCCCAGCCGCGCTCGGTGATCAGACGGTTGATCGCGGAGCCGAGCGGCAGCGGATCGCGCCCGTCCGCGCGCGCGCCGGACCGCAGCCCGCCGCGCCGGGCCTGCTTCTTCTGCTGTGCGGCGTCCCCACGCGCGCGTGCCTGTTCCTTGGCGGCACGCAGGGCCACCCTGGCGAGGTCGACGCCGGAGGGCTCGGGTGTCTTCGGGGTCCCCGCGGCGGTCTCCTTGGGGGCACCCTCGGCAGGCTCTCCGGAGCTCATACGCGCTCCACCGCGCCGTCCGACACCTGGAACCGCGTACCGGTGAGCACGCCCGGCACGTCGTCGTCCACGGCGGCGGTGACGAGAACCTGCTCGCCGGGGGCCACCAGCTCCGCGAGCCGCTCCCTGCGGCGGGCGTCCAGCTCCGCGAAGACGTCGTCGAGGACGAGCACCGGCTCATTGCCCTCGGCCCTGAGCAGGTCGTACGAGGCGAGGCGCAGCGCCAGGGCGTACGACCAGGACTCGCCGTGGCTCGCGTACCCCTTCGCGGGGAGCTGGCCCAGCTTGAGCAGCAGGTCGTCGCGGTGCGGGCCGACCAGGGTGACGCCCCGCTCGATCTCCTGCTTGCGTGCCTCTTCGAGGGCGGCGATCAGCTGCTCGTAGAGCGCCTCGCGGGTGTGTGCGTCGCCGGGTGCCGACGGCTTGTACTCCAGAGAGACGGGGCCGCCGCCGGGTGCCAGCTGTTCGTACGCCTTGTCGGCCAGCGGTTGCAGCGCCGAGATCAGGTCGAGCCGCTGGGCGAGCAGCTCGGCTCCCGCGCGCGCGAGGTGCTGGTCCCAGACGTCGAGCGTGGACAGGTCCATGGAGCGGCCGCCGTGTCGGCGGGCGAGTGCGGCGGACTTCAGGAGGGTGTTGCGCTGCTTCAGGACCCGGTCGTAGTCGGAGCGGACCCCGGCCATGCGCGGGGAGCGCGCGGTGATCAGCTCGTCGAGGAAGCGCCGGCGCTCTCCGGGGTCACCCTTGATCAGCGCGAGGTCTTCGGGCGCGAACAGCACCGTGCGGACGATGCCCAGTACGTCGCGTGGTCTGACCTGCGAGGACCTGTTGATGCGGGCGCGGTTGGCCTTGCCGGGGTTGAGTTCGAGCTCGACCAGCTGCTGGCGCTCGCCCTGGCGGACCTGCGCCCTGATGACGGCGCGCTCGGCGCCCATCCGCACCAGTGGGGCGTCCGAGGAGACCCGGTGGCTGCCGAGTGTGGCGAGATAGCCGACGGCCTCGACGAGGTTGGTCTTGCCCTGCCCGTTCGGGCCCACGAACGCGGTGACGCCCGGGTCGAGAGGGACCTCGACCCGGGCGTACGAGCGGAAGTCGGCCAGCGAGAGATGCGTGACGTGCATGGTGTGCGCCGACCTCCCCCGGCCTACTTCACTTGCTGAGAGGCCTGTGCGCAACGGCTGCGGTTGCGCACAGGCTGTGGATCAGTTTTCGCTCTTGGACTCCACCGCGTGGCCGCCGAACTGGTTGCGCAGCGCGGCGATCATCTTCATCTGCGGCGAGTCGTCCTGGCGCGAGGCGAACCGGGCGAAGAGCGAGGCCGTGATCGCGGGCAGCGGCACGGCGTTGTCGATGGCGGCCTCCACCGTCCACCGGCCCTCTCCGGAGTCCTGCGCGAAGCCGCGCAGCTTCTCCAGGTGCTCGTCGTCGTCCAGGGCGTTGACCGCGAGGTCGAGCAGCCAGGAACGGATGACCGTGCCCTCCTGCCAGGAGCGGAAGACCTCACGGACGTCCGTGACCGAGTCGACCTTCTCCAGGAGCTCCCAGCCCTCGGCGTAGGCCTGCATCATGGCGTACTCGATGCCGTTGTGGACCATCTTCGCGAAGTGGCCCGCGCCGACCTTGCCCGCGTGCACCGAGCCGAAGTCACCCTCCGGCTTCAGGGCGTCGAAGATGGGCTGCACCTTGGCGACGTCGTCCTTGTCGCCGCCGTACATCAGCGCGTAGCCGTTCTGGAGGCCCCAGACGCCGCCGGAGACGCCGCAGTCGACGAAGCCGATGCCCTTGGCCTTCAGCTCCTCGGCGTGCTTCTCGTCGTCGGTCCAGCGGGAGTTCCCGCCGTCCACGACGACGTCGCCGGGCTGCAGCAGCTCGGAGAGTTCGTCGATGGTGGACTGGGTCGCGGCCCCTGCCGGGACCATCACCCACACCACCCGCGGGCCCTTGAGTTTGCCCACAAGCTCTTCGAGGCTGGGGACATCCGCGAGGTCCGGGTTGCGGTCGTATCCGATGACGGTGTGACCTGCGCGGCGGATGCGCTCGCGCATGTTGCCGCCCATCTTGCCGAGGCCGACGAGACCGAGCTCCATCAGAGGTTCCTTCACTAGCGAGGTGGCGTTACGGCACTTTCGTACCTGCGTCCGAGCCTACGCCCGGACGCACGCACACACCTGTGGGCTCAGCCGCTCAGACGTACAGGCATGATCAGGTACTTGTAGGCCTCGTCCGCCTCGGCGTCCACGGCCGGCTTGCCGCTCAGCAGCGCGGGCTTCGTCGACGTGGTGAAAGAGAGCTGGGCGACCGGCGAGTCGATGGCACTGAGGCCGTCGAGCAGGAACGTCGGGTTGAAGGCGATGGAGATGTCGTCGCCGTCCAGCTGGGCGTCGACCCTTTCCACAGCCTGTGCGTCGTCGCTGGAGCCCGCCTCCAGGATCAGCACGCCCTGCTCGAAGCTGAGCCGCACCGGAGTGTTGCGCTCGGCCACCAGGGCCACACGCTTGACGGCCTCTACGAAGGGGGCCGTTTCGATCACCGCGACCGAGTTGAACTCGGTGGGGAACAGCGTGCGGTACTTCGGCAGGTCGCCCTCGAGGAGACGCGTGGTCGTACGCCGGCCGGCGCCCTCGAAGCCGATGAGGCCCTCGCCGGCACCCGAGCCGGACAGGGCCAGGGTGACCGTGTCGCCGCTCGTGAGGGCCTTGGCGGTGTCCAGGAGCGTCTTGGCGGGCACCAGGGCCACCGCGGACGCCTCGGGGTTCTCCGGCTTCCACAGGAACTCGCGGACCGCGAAGCGGTAGCGGTCGGTGGAGGCCAGGGTGACCGTGTCACCCTCGATCTCGATGCGCACACCGGTCAGCACCGGCAGCGTGTCGTCGCGGCCCGCGGCGATGGCCACCTGGGAGGCGGCGGAGGCGAAGACCTCACCGGGGACGGTGCCCGTGGCGGTCGGCATCTGCGGCAGCGCCGGGTACTCCTCCACAGGAAGTGTGTGGAGTGTGAATCGCGAGGAGCCGCAGACGACCGTCGCCCGTACACCGTCTGTGGAGATCTCCACCGGGCGGTTGGGGAGGGCGCGGCAGATGTCCGCGAGGAGTCGGCCCGACACGAGGACGGTGCCTTCCTCGTCGATCTCGGCGTCCACCGAGACGCGCGCCGAGACCTCGTAGTCGAAGCTCGACAGGCTCAGTGCGCCTTCCTCGGCCTTCAGCAGCAGGCCCGCGAGGACGGGCGCAGGCGGCCGGGCCGGGAGGCTGCGCGCCGCCCAGGCCACCGCCTCCGCGAGTACGTCGCGTTCAACCCGGATCTTCACCTAAGCCGCCCTCCTGCTGTTGCTGGCTGCTCTCGCCCGCTGGGCCTGTGGCCCTCGTCGTCTGACTCGGTGTCTCTCAGCCATGCCGTGGGAAGGACACCGGGGACCAGTCTGACGCACTGCACTGACAGTCGGTGCCTGTCGGGGTCAAGTCGTGCCGAGCGGTGTCGGAGCTCCGGAGCGAGAGTTGTGCACAGCCCCAGCTTCGAAACCATTTCCCCGGTCTCTCTAGTTGGGAGTAGTAGTAGGGGCTGTGGAAACCGTGGATAACCGCGAAAGCGCTGGTCAGGCCCGGTTTTTTATCCACTGTCCCTGTGGGCGGCACCCGTGGACAACCAGGTGTTTCTGTGGACGGGCGGAAGTTCTGCACACCCGGTGCACAGGCAGGGGCCACTTCTCCCCAGCGCTGTCCCCAGCTTTACCCAGCTTCCCCACAGGCCAACCCACCACCTTGGTGTGACGCCTTTCACTCGACTCGGTGAGGAGGCGCGTCACGTTGCCGAACAGTGGACAGGCGTGTGGAGAAGCTGGGGAAAGCTGGGGACAACGAGCGCGAGCCTGTGGGCCGCCGGTGGACAACTCCATGCACACCCTGTGGACGAGATATTCCTCCACAGCCTGTGGACAGTCTCCGTCCACGAATCCACAGACACCTGACCTGGCCTGATGATCTCTCAGCAGCGTCCCCTGTGGACAGTGTCTGGACAACTTCCCCCTCCCCAGGGTGTGGAAGGGAAAAAGTCCGCAGATCTGTGGAGAACAGCCACCTGAGCAGGGGAAATCGAACAGCGGCGACCCGCACGCACGCGTGGCGACCGCGCCGTTCCGCCCGCGGCGGGCCCCCTAGACGCCCAGACGTGCCTCACGGCACGCCAAAAAGGCGCCCCAGGAGAAGTCCTGGAGCGCCCTCAGCGACGTTCTACGGAGGCTGTCAGCCGTTCTTGATGCGGTTGGTGAGCTCGGTGACCTGGTTGTAGATGGAGCGCCGCTCAGCCATCAGCGCGCGGATCTTGCGGTCCGCGTGCATGACCGTCGTGTGGTCGCGGCCGCCGAACTGTGCGCCGATCTTCGGCAAGGAGAGGTCGGTCAGCTCACGGCACAGGTACATGGCGATCTGGCGCGCCGTCACCAGCACGCGGCTGCGCGAGGATCCGCACAGGTCGTCCACCGTCAGCCCGAAGTAGTCGGCCGTCGCCGCCATGATGGCCGGCGCGGTGATCTCCGGAGCCGCGTCCTCACCGCCCGGGATGAGGTCCTTGAGGACGATCTCGGTGAGACCCAGGTCCACGGGCTGCCGATTGAGCGACGCGAACGCGGTGACCCGGATCAGCGCGCCCTCCAGCTCACGGATGTTCCGCGAGATGCGCGACGCGATGAACTCCAGGACCTCCGGAGGGGCGTTGAGCTGCTCCTGCACCGCCTTCTTACGGAGGATCGCGATGCGCGTCTCCAGCTCCGGCGGCTGGACATCGGTGATCAGGCCCCACTCGAAGCGGTTGCGCAGCCTGTCCTCGAGGGTCACCAGCTGCTTGGGCGGCCGGTCACTGGAGAGCACGATCTGCTTGTTCGCGTTGTGGAGCGTGTTGAAGGTGTGGAAGAACTCCTCCTGCGTCGACTCCTTGTCCGCGAGGAACTGGATGTCGTCGACCAACAGGATGTCCATCTCGCGGTAGCGCTTGCGGAAGCTGTCGCCCTTGCCGTCGCGGATGGAGTTGATGAACTCGTTGGTGAATTCCTCCGAGCTCACATACCGCACGCGCGTGCCGGGGTAGAGGCTGCGGGCGTAGTGCCCGATCGCGTGCAGCAGGTGCGTTTTGCCGAGACCCGACTCCCCGTAGATGAAGAGGGGGTTGTACGCCTTCGCGGGCGCCTCCGCGACGGCGACCGCGGCCGCGTGCGCGAAACGGTTCGACGCACCGATGACGAAGGTGTCGAAGAGGTACTTCGGATTGAGGCGGGCGGTCGGCTCACCGGGGCCCGTCGCGGGCGCCGGCTGCGCGGCCAGCGGCCCGGGGGCGCCGCTCGACGAGGTGGGGCCGACCGGGCCGCCCCGGTGGACGCCGCCGCCGCGCGGCCCTCCGGGCGGCTCGGACATGTCGTGACGCTCGCGCCGGTCCTGCGGCTCGGGGCGCCGCTGCTCGTACGGCGAACGGTCCTGCGGAGGCTGCGAGCGGTAGTCGTGCTGCGGCTGCTGGACCGGGTTCGCGTACGGATCACGGTCGGGGTAGGCGAGCCGCGGCTGCTGCCAGCCGTAGTCGTCCTGGGGCTGCGGCCAGGCGCCGGGGCCCGGGCGCTGGTACTCCGGGTAGGCCGGGCGCGCGGTGGGCAGCTGGTCGGACCGGGAGTCGCCCTGGTGCTCGTCCGCGGGGCGCCGTCCGTAATTCTCGTACGCCTCACGCCCCTGACCGGAGGCGGGCGGCAGCTCGGGCTCTTCGTACCGCTGCTGCTGGTGGTTGTGCTGTTGCTGCTGTGTGTGCTGGTGCTGCATGGGCGGCGCCGGCGGGCCCGCGGGTTCCCCCACGGAGTCGTCGACGGTGATGGCGATGCGGATCGGGCGCCCGCATTCGCGGCTCAACGTCTCGCTGACCACCGGGGCCAGGCGGCCCTCCAGTACGCCCTTGGCGAATTCGTTCGGAACGGCGAGCAGGGCGGTGTCGGCGACGAGCGCCAGGGGCTGGCAGCTCCGGAGCCACCGCTCGTCCTTCGCCTCGACTCCCTGCCCGCGGCCTTCACCCAGCAGATGTTCCAGAACTCGTGGCCACACTGCGGCAAGATCGGCAGGTACGTCAGCCACAGGGCACGCTCTCTCACGGGGTCCCACGAACGTGTGGTTCGCGGGACGGAAATCGGGATGGGGAGGGGGAAGGGAACGAATCGGAGTTCCGTCACGGTAGTCAGGGCGACGGCTGCGGTTCAAGTTGTTGTCCACAGGCTGTGCACAGTGTCTCCCCTCCATGGCCGGTTTGACCGGATGGCGTAGCCCCGCGTACCGTGACCAGGTCGAGTTGTCGATGGCTGCTGCCGCCTGCCTCCGATGGGCAAAGATCACGATCTGTGATTGTGAAGCGGTGCACTCGGTGCGTATTCGCGAGCTTCTCGTGGGCGCACGGTGACAGCCAGGCGATGTCCCGCCACCAACGAATCATTTCTGGAGCCCCCGAGTGAGCAAGCGCACCTTCCAGCCGAACAACCGTCGTCGCGCCAAGACCCACGGCTTCCGGCTGCGCATGCGCACCCGTGCCGGCCGCGCGATTCTCGCGTCCCGCCGTGGCAAGGGTCGCGCCCGCCTGTCCGCCTGATCCTGATCAGGTCATGACGTCGTGCTGCCTACCGAGCATCGGCTGAGGCGGCGCGAAGACTTCGCGACCGCGGTACGCCGAGGACGCCGGGCCGGACGCCCGCTTCTCGTCGTCCATCTACGTAGCGGTGCAACGGACCCGCACGTGCCAGGGGAGAACCTTCCCCCGGCCCGTGCGGGTTTCGTCGTGAGCAAGGCCGTGGGTGGAGCAGTCGTACGCAACACCGTGAAGCGCAGACTCCGTCACCTCATGCGCGACCGGCTGGCCCTGGTGCCCCCCGGTAGCCTGGTAGTAGTACGAGCGCTGCCCGGAGCGGGCGACGCCGACCATGCACAGCTGGCCCGAGACCTGGATGCCGCCCTGCAGCGGCTGCTGGGAGGGGGCGCGCGATGAAGTACCCGCTGCTGGCCCTGATCAAGCTGTACCAGTGGACGATCAGTCCGCTCCTGGGCCCGGTGTGCAAGTACTACCCGTCGTGTTCCCGCTACGGCTACCTGGCCATCGACCGGCACGGTGCGATCAAGGGAACAGCGCTCACGGCCTGGCGCATCCTGCGGTGCAATCCGTGGTCGCTCGGTGGTGTCGACCATGTTCCGCCGCGCAAGCGTCCGCGGTGGCACGAGATGCTGCGCGCTTCCTGGCGCGAACGCAAGGGCGGGACCTCCGCCGCAAGCGAGCCGAGCGGGGACCTTCCCCTGGGCACGGCCGCCGAGACCGAGACCCCGTCCCATGCTCAAGGAGCCTGATTAGTGGACACGATTGCCAGTCTCTTCAGCTTTATCACGACACCAGTTTCGTGGATCATCGTCCAGTTCCACTCGGTGTACGGGAAGATCTTCGGTCCCGACACGGGCTGGGCCTGGGGTCTGTCCATCGTGTCCCTGGTGATCCTGATCCGGATCTGCCTGATCCCGCTCTTCGTGAAGCAGATCAAGGCCACTCGGGCCATGCAGACGCTGCAGCCCGAGATGAAGAAGATCCAGGAGCGCTACAAGAGCGACAAGCAGCGCCAGTCCGAAGAGATGATGAAGCTGTACAAGGAGTCGGGTACGAACCCGCTCTCCTCGTGCCTTCCCATCCTGGCGCAGTCGCCGTTCTTCTTCGCCCTGTACCACGTGCTCAACGGCATCGCGACGGGCAAGGAGATCGGCGTCATCGACGGCGATCTCCTGGAGAGCGCGCGTAAGGCGCACATCTTCGGTGCCCCGCTGGCCGCGAAGTTCATGGACAGCGCCGACAAGGTCGCCTCGCTCGGCGCCACGCTGACCGACGTCCGCGTGGTCACCGCCCTCATGATCGTCCTGATGTCGGCCTCGCAGTTCTTCACCCAGCGCCAGCTGATGACGAAGAACGTCGACACCACGGTCAAGACGCCGTTCATGCAGCAGCAGAAGATGCTCATGTACGTCTTCCCGATCATGTTCGCCATCTTCGGCATCAACTTCCCCGTCGGTGTCCTCGTCTACTGGCTGACCACCAACGTGTGGACCATGGGCCAGCAGATGTTCGTGATCCGCAGGAACCCCACCCCGGGCTCCAAGGCCCAGGCCGCCTTCCTGGAGCGCCTGCAGAAGCAGGTCACGCACAACAAGAAGGTGCGCGGACGCGGCAACACGAACGTGATCAAGGCGATCGTCGCCAAGGGCCGGGACCGCAACGAGTTCGAGCGGAAGTTCATCAACGGTCTCACCAAGGCGGGTCTCGCGGCTCAGGCCGACGGCACCGTGGTCCAGAGCGACGCCTCCGTCGTCACCGAGACCGAGGACGGCACTCCCGCCGGCGGCGCCCCGAAGCGGCAGCAGCCCAAGCGCCAGAGCAAGTCCAAGCGCCAGGCAGCCCCCACGCAGGCCGCGGGCGGTGCCACCAAGGCGGAGCCCGCCGACGCGAAGACGTCGCTGGAGAAGACCGCGGCCGAGCCCGCGAGCGACTCCGGCGCCTCCCCCCAGACCAAGCAGGCCGGTGGCAACAACAAGCAGGGCAACAAGCCCGGCTCCGGTCAGCGCAGCCGTGCCAAGTCGGGACAGCAGCGCAAGGGCCAGCAGCGGCCCAAGCACCCGTCCTCCAAGAAGTAGAAGGAGCCCATCCCGTGACGGAAGGCACCACCACCTCCGCCGCAGCTGAGGCCGGCGACACCCTCACCCGCCTTGAGCAGGAGGGGGAGATCGCGGCGGACTACCTCGAGGGTCTGCTGGACATCGCCGACCTCGACGGTGACATCGACATGGATGTCGAGGCCGACCGTGCCGCTGTGTCGATCATCAGCGACAGCGGCAGCCGTGACCTGCAGAAGCTGGTCGGCCGCGACGGTGAGGTTCTGGAGGCCCTCCAGGAGCTCACGCGTCTCGCCGTGCACCGGGAAACCGGTGACCGCAGCCGCCTGATGCTGGACATCGGTGGTTACCGCGCCAAGAAGCGCGAGGAGCTCTCGGAGCTGGGCGCCAAGGCCGCGGCCGACGTGAAGAGCAGCGGTGAACCGGCCAGGCTCGAGCCGATGACGCCGTTCGAGCGCAAGGTCGTGCACGACGCGGTCAAGGCCGCCGGCCTGCGCAGCGAGTCCGAGGGCGAGGAGCCGCAGCGCTTCGTCGTCGTACTCCCCGCCTGATCGCGCCCCAGCGTTTTCCGGCCCCGTCTGTTCGCAGGCGGGGCCGGTCTTTGTCAGCCTGATAAACAGCCACCGACAGACAGCCAGCCCAGTGCGGTACGGAAGGACGGTCCCCGTGACGGAGGCAGCGGAGCTCCCCCCGGCGCCGGAAGAAGCCCGGACGGTATTCGGTGATCGCTTCTCGGACGCGGTCCGCTACGCGGAACTGCTGGCCGACGCGGGAGTCCAGCGCGGCCTGATCGGTCCTCGCGAAGTGCCGCGGCTGTGGGAGCGGCACCTGCTGAACTGCGCCGTGCTGTCCGAGGTCGTGCCCGAGGGCGTCACGGTGTGCGATGTCGGCTCCGGTGCCGGACTGCCGGGCATCCCGCTGGCCCTTGTCCGGCCGGACCTGAAGATCACGCTCCTTGAGCCGCTGCTGCGGCGCACGAACTTCCTCACCGAAGTCGTCGAGCTGCTCGGTCTCGACCATGTGACGGTCGTGCGTGGCCGGGCCGAGGAAGTGCTCGGCAAGCTCCCTCCCGTCCACGTGGTGACCGCGCGTGCCGTTGCTCCGCTGGACCGCCTGGCGGCCTGGGGTGTCCCGCTGCTGCGCCCGTACGGGGAGATGCTGCTCCTCAAGGGAGACACCGCCGAGGAAGAGGTCAAGACGGCAGGTGCCGCCCTGAGCAAGCTCGGCGCCGTCGACACCTCTGTACTGCACGTCGGCGAGGGAGTGGTGGACCCGCTGTCCACCGTCGTACGGGTCGAGGTCGGGGAGAGCCCCGGCGGTGTGCGCTTCGCGGCCAAGCGGGCCAAGGCCGCCCGCACCGGACGCACGCGCCGTCGCCGTTGATCCGTCCTGACGACGAGTCGTACTCCACAAAAGCTGCCAAACGTACGCATACCGGGGTGTCGCACCAGCGGCACCCCGGCTTCCGTGCATCGTGTTTCACGTGAAACGTCGCTCACTGCTGCATGGCATCATCAACCGCGGCCGCGCTGCGGAACCTCGCGACCGTCGACCACTCGGTTCCCTCGATAAGGGCACGGAGTTGTCCACAGAGGTGGATTCATCCACAGAAGACCGGGCCTCGCTGGTTCACGACCCTGAAAGCATGGGAGGCTCTGTTCATTGCGAGCCTGATGTCGAGGAGAGTGAATCCTTGCGGTCCGACGCCAACATCGCGGGACCGATGACCGATCCGGTCCCCGGTCCCCGTACCGAATCGGAGGGGGAGGATGTTTCACGTGAAACACCGACCCCGATGGACGACACACCCATCGGTCGTGCTGCCCAACTGGCGGTGGAGGCCCTCGGCCGCGCAGGCGAGGGCCTGCCCCGTCCCGAGCAGACCCGCGTCATGGTGGTCGCCAACCAGAAGGGCGGTGTGGGCAAGACGACGACGACCGTCAATCTCGCCGCCTCGCTCGCCCTGCACGGCGCACGCGTCCTGGTGATCGACCTCGACCCGCAGGGCAACGCCTCTACAGCTCTCGGTATCGACCACCACGCCGAGGTGCCGTCCATCTACGACGTCCTGGTCGAGAGCAAGCCGCTCGCCGGAGTCGTCCAGCCGGTCCCCGACGTCGAGGGTCTCTTCTGCGCCCCGGCCACTATCGATCTCGCCGGTGCGGAGATCGAGCTCGTGTCGCTGGTGGCACGGGAGAGCCGACTCCAGCGAGCCATCCAGGCGTACGAGCAGCCGCTGGACTACATCCTCATCGACTGCCCGCCGTCGCTCGGCCTGCTGACGGTCAACGCCATGGTGGCCGGCGCGGAGGTGCTGATCCCCATTCAGTGCGAGTACTACGCACTGGAGGGACTCGGCCAGCTCCTCCGCAACGTCGACCTGGTGCGGGGGCACCTCAACCCGAACCTGCATGTGTCGACGATCCTGCTCACCATGTACGACGGCAGGACCCGGCTCGCCTCCCAGGTGGCGGACGAAGTGCGCAACCACTTCGGCGACGAGGTCCTGCGGACGAGCATCCCGCGGTCGGTCCGTATCTCCGAGGCCCCGAGTTACGGCCAGACGGTGCTCACCTACGATCCAGGATCGAGCGGCGCCCTCTCGTACTTCGAAGCAGCACGCGAGATCGCGCTGCGCGGAGTCGGAGTGCGCTACGACGTCCAGCACGCCCACATGGGCGCTCAGAACGACCAGCACAGCATGACGGAGGGGATGCAGTGAGTGAGCGACGCAGAGGACTGGGGCGAGGCCTCGGTGCCTTGATCCCTGCAGCCCCGACGGAGAAGCAGCCCCCGCAGAGCGCGAGCGGAGCCTCCACGTCTCCTTCGGCGGTGCCGGTGCTGACCGCTGAGCGAGGCGTGGCGGCCGCGAAGGTGACGGCACTCCCGCAAAGTCCTGTTTCACGTGAAACAGCGGAGCCGCCGCAGCAGGCTGCGGAGACGCCGGAGAGCCAGTCGGTGGCCGGCGCGTACTTCGCCGAGTTGCCGCTCGACGCCATCTCCCCCAACCCGCAGCAGCCGCGAGTGGTCTTCGACGAGGACGCTCTCGCGGAGCTGGTGACCTCCATCAAGGAAGTCGGCCTTCTCCAGCCGGTCGTCGTACGGCAGCTGGGTCCCGCACGCTATGAGCTCATCATGGGCGAGCGGCGCTGGCGGGCCTGCCGGGAGGCGGGCCTGGAGCGCATCCCCGCGATCGTGCGGGCCACGGACGACGAGAAGCTCCTGCTGGACGCGCTGCTGGAGAACCTGCACCGTGCCCAGCTGAACCCGCTGGAAGAGGCCGCCGCCTACGACCAGCTGCTCAAGGACTTCAACTGCACACACGACCAGTTGGCGGACCGCATCGGCCGGTCCCGTCCGCAGGTCTCCAACACCCTGCGCCTGCTGAAGCTCTCGCCGACGGTCCAGAACCGGGTCGCCGCCGGGATCCTCTCGGCGGGGCACGCGAGGGCGCTGCTCTCCGTGGAGGACTCGGAGGAGCAGGACCGGCTCGCCCACCGGATCGTGGCCGAAGGACTCTCGGTGCGTGCCGTCGAGGAGATCGTGACCCTCATGGGTTCGCGGCCGCAGCGCGCTCCGAAGGCGAAGGGGCCGCGCGCCGGTGCCCGGCTGTCGCCGGCGCTGAGCACCCTCGCCACCCGGCTCTCCGACCGGTTCGAGACCCGAGTGCGGGTGGACCTGGGCCAGAAGAAGGGGAAGATCGTCGTTGACTTCGCCTCTCTTGAGGACCTGGAGCGCATCCTCAGCACGCTGGCTCCGGGCGAGGGCCCGGTCCTGAAGAACGGGCTGGCCGAAGACGATTCGGACGAGGCCTCCGAGGGCGACAAGGCCTGACCTACAGAGACAACAGCACCGCGAGAGCGGGTCGTGTCCGGTCTGTACCGGAACACGGCCCGCTCTTTGCTTTCTGGCGGTTTCGATGCAATCTCATCGTGGATACGATGCGTTCAGGTATGGCGCATCCACCTGACGGCACCTCATTGGGGAGGCGGGGGCCATGCGATCGATGAGCCGCACCGGACTGATGACAGCGGGCCTCGGGCTGGGAGCGGTCGGCGGCTTCGTCGGCAGCCTGCTCAAGGAACGCAGCGCGCTGACAGCCGCCCGTAGTGCGGCGGCCGATGGAAGTGAGGAACCGCCTTCATGGGGCGTCGGCTCGTACCGCTCACACTGGACAACCTCCCGGACCTTCCCAAGCGTTGCCGCACCTGCGTCTTCTGGGAGCTGGACCCGGTCAGTGGCGAAGCGGCGGTAAAGGCAGGAACTCCGGACCTGGAGAAGGAGGCGTGGATCTCCGCCGTCCTCCTGGAGTGGGGCTCCTGCGGCCGGGTCGTCTACGTGGACGACGTACCGGTGGGATTCGTGCTCTACGCACCCCCGGCATACGTTCCCCGCTCCACGGCGTTCCCCACGAGCCCCGTCTCGCCGGATGCCGTTCAGCTGATGACAGCGTGGATCATGCCCGGCTACCAAGGGCAGGGGCTCGGGCGGGTGATCGTGCAGACCGTCGCGAAGGATCTGTTGCGCAGAGGGTTCAAGGCGATCGAGGCCTTCGGGGACGCTCGGTGGGAGAAGCCGGCATGCGTGCTGCCCGCGGAGCACCTTCTTGCGGTGGGCTTCAAGACGGTTCGCCCCCACCCCGCCTATCCACGGCTGCGGCTCGAACTGCGTACGACGTTGTCCTGGAAGGAAGACGTCGAGCTGGCGCTCGACCGGCTGCTGGGAGCAGTACAGAAAGAGCCGGCGCTCCGGCCGCTGTGAGCCGAGACCCCAGTCCTCAGGACGAGTTCCCGTAGTGGGCGGCCATCGCGGCTGCGCGATGACGCAGGGACGTGCGCAAGGACTCAGGGGCCAGCGCTTCCGCGTCCGGGCCGAGTTGCCACAGCGCCCATTCAGCGTGTCGTGAGTCCTGGTAGGTCACCTGTAACCGCAGCTGACCATCCGCGTCGGGTTCCTCCGCGCGGACGGCCAGCGCGGTGGCCAGCAGCTCCTCGCGCCGCGCCGGGTCCACCCGTACCAGCACGGTGATGTGGTCGCTGTCCGAGAGGAACTGCGTGGAGCGTTCCCGCCAGATCCGGTCCAGGTCGACCTGGTTCGGTCGCTGTGCCGTCTCGGGGAGGGCTTCGGCGGCCAGCACCCGTGACAGGCGGTAGGTGCGGTCCGCGCCGGATCTCGTGGCCAGCAGGTAGGCCCGGTCGCGAACGGTGACCAGGCCGATCGGGTCGACCGTGCGCCACTGTGGTGCCTGGTCCGTGGTCGCCGCGTAGTGGATGCGCAACTTGCGCCCGGCGAGCACCGCACGCCGGACCTCGATCATCGTGCTGTCGGCCACCTCTTCGGAGACCAGTCGACGGGAGAGCAGATCGGTCTCCGGGTCCACGAGGAATCGTTGCGCCGCGTCACTCGCGGTGGCCCGATGGCTTTCGGGCAGTGCGTCGAGCACCTTCCGCATGGCCGAGGCGAGTGCCGAGCTGAGGCCGAACACCTGCTCGCCGCGCTGTGAACCGGCGGTCAGCAAGGCCAGGGCCTCGTCATGGTTGAGGCCGGTGAGCTCGGTCCGGAAGCCGGGCGCCAACGCGAAGCCACCGTGCCGACCGCGTTCGGCGTAGACCGGGACCCCGGCCGTCGACAGCGCCTCGATGTCGCGCAGCACGGTGCGGGTGGATACCTCCAGCTCGCGGGCGAGGGTGTCCGCGGTCAGCCGACCTCGCTGACGCAGTAGCAGTACCAGCGAGACCAACCGGTCGGCGCGCATGCGGGAACGTTATCGAAATACGTGACCAAGGATGTCGTGAATTGTTGCGAGGCTCTGTAGCACGACGTCGAAGCCGACGGCTGACGAGCCGATGGCGTCCGTACTCCCTTGATGCGAATGGAGCTGACGTGGCAATGGAACGCACGGCGATCAACCCGGTGACGTGGTCGGTCGAGATGGGGTTCAACCAGGGAGAAGTCGTCTCCGGGCACACTCGGACGCTGTTCATCTCGGGGCAGACCGCGATGAGTGGCGAGGGCAAGCCTCAGCACGAGGGCGACATGGGGGCGCAGTTGGCGCTGAGCCTCGACAACTTGGAGGCGGTGCTCAGCGAGGCCGACATGACTCTCGCGAACGTCGTCCGGCTCAACGTCTACACGACCGACGTCGACCTGCTTTTCCAGCACTACGGCGTGCTGGCAGGGCGGCTGGGCGCGGCTGCGGTGGCACCGGCCACCACGATGCTCGGGGTGACGCGGCTGGCGATCCCGGGCCAGTTGGTCGAGCTTGAGGGGACAGCCGTCGCTTCACGCGTCAGCGCCGAGGACGCGGCCGCTGAAAGGCGAATGGACCAGCCCCATGGGGACTGGTCCATTCGTGTTTCACGTGAAACATCGCCACCGACTACTCGGCGATGAAGTCCGCCAGGTCCCTCTCGATGGCCGCCTTCGGCTTGGCGCCGACGATGGTCTTGGCGACCTCGCCGCCCTGGTAGACGTTCAGGGTCGGGATCGACATGACGCCGTACTTGGCGGCCGTGCCGGGGTTCTCGTCGATGTTGAGCTTGACGACCTCGATCTTGTCGCCGTGCTCGGACGCGATCGCCTCCAGGGAGGGCGCGATCTGGCGGCACGGGCCGCACCAGGCAGCCCAGAAGTCCACCAGTACGGGCTTGTCGCTCTTGAGGACGATCTCCTCAAAGGTGTCGTCCGTTACGTTCTGCAGGTTGCCGGCCACTGCGGCTCCTCATTTCTCGGGGTGGTGTGGGGGCGGGGTAAGGCTCAGACGCTGGCGGTCGGCGTCTTCTCGGGCTCGGGGGCCTCGGCGTCGGACAGCGCTGCCAGGAAGCGCTCGGCGTCGAGAGCGGCGGAGCAGCCGGTGCCCGCCGCCGTGATCGCCTGACGGTAGGTGTGGTCGACCACGTCACCGGCGCCGAAGACACCGGTCAGGTTCGTCCGGGTGGAGGGCGCGTCCACCTTCAGGTAGCCCTCGTCGTCCAGCTGCAGCTGGCCCTTGAAGAGCTCCGTGCGCGGGTCGTGACCGATCGCGATGAACAGACCCGTCACGGGCAGCTCGGACGTCTCGCCGGTCTTCAGGTTGCGCAGCGTCAGACCGGAAAGCTTCTGCTCGCCCTTGATCTCGGCGACCTCGCTGTCCCAGACGAACTTGATCTTCGGGTCGGCGAAGGCGCGCTCCTGCATCGCCTTGGAGGCACGCAGAGTGTCGCGGCGGTGCACGATCGTCACGGACTTGGCGAAGCGCGAGAGGAAGGTGGCCTCCTCCATCGCGGTGTCGCCGCCGCCGATCACGGCGATGTCCTGGTCCTTGAAGAAGAACCCGTCGCAGGTGGCGCACCAGGAGACGCCGCGTCCGGAGAGGGCGTCTTCATTCGGCAGGCCGAGCTTGCGGTGCTGGGAGCCGGTGGTGACGATGACGGTCTTCGCGTGGTGCACGGTGCCGGCGGTGTCCGTCACGGTCTTGATCTCACCGGTGAGGTCGACGGCGACGACGTCGTCGGGCACGAGCTCGGCGCCGAAGCGCTCGGCCTGGGCGCGCATGTTGTCCATGAGCTCGGGGCCCATGACACCGTCCTGGAAGCCCGGGAAGTTCTCCACCTCGGTGGTGTTCATCAGCGCACCGCCGGCGGTGACGGCGCCCTCGAACACCAGCGGCTTCAGCGACGCGCGCGCGGTGTAGAGCGCCGCCGTGTAGCCGGCGGGCCCGGAGCCGATGATGATCACGTTACGGACGTCGGTCACGGCTTGATTCCTCGTCTCTGGGGACTGCTGCGTACTGCTGGCGGGTGCCTGTCTCAGGGCTCTCACCCCACCCAACGGATCCTACGGCGCTTGCATTCCCGGACGTGTCCGCGCGCACGGAAGTGCGTCAGGACGAGGAGTGCCATGGGCCACAGGACCGTCGGTCGTGGCGTCAGCTCTGCGGGTAGGCGTGCGTCGCGAGGACCTTGCCCGCAGTGGGTGAGGACTTGCCCACGCAGGCGGCGTCGACGATGTACGCGGACACCTTGGTGCTGTCCGAGTCATGGGGCACCACGACGAGGTAGGCGCGCTTGCCCTCGTACGAGCCCTGTTCGGCGGCGAGTGGTGTCTTGGTCCCGACGCCGCGCTGGATGCAGTCCGGCACCTGGACCGTGCGCATCGGGGACGTGTCCTTGGGCGACAGCGGACTGGAGCGGGTGTCGATCTCGCCGGTCCCGTTGCCGGAGTTCTTCTTGAGGAGATCCGCGACGCGGCCCCCGAGCTTCTCTTCGGAGAAGGAGTTCGCGGTGTCCCGCCGGTCCGGAGGCGTGCCGGCCGTCCCGCCGGAGTCGCCGCCCATGGTCTGGATCAGCAGAGTGCCGAGGCCGATGGCGGCCGCGGTGAAGACGGCGCCGAGCGCCGCGGTGCGTCGGCGCGTGCGACGCAGGCGGCTGCCGCGCCCTGGGCCGGTGGCCGCACGGGAATGGCCCGCAGGGCGGTCCGTCGTCCCTGACGGAGTGGAGGTGGACGTTGTTTCACGTGAAACACGCGCGGCGGCGGACGCCGGGCGGGAAGTGGACGACGAAGCCGCGACCGCCACGGCCTCGGACACAGGGTCCTCGGAGGGAAGGTCTTCGGGGCTGGTGGAATCCAGCAGCGCTTCGGCGGCGAGCGCCGCGTCGATGCGTCCGGCGACGTCGTCCGGCATGCGTGGAGAACCCGGCAGCGTACCGAGCATGCTCCGGATCTCCTCCAGAGAGGCGTAGACGTCGGCACAGAGCTCACAGCTGTCCAGGTGCCGCCGCACGTCGCTCGTGCGGGAAGGGGGGAGCAGGCCTTCGGTCAGATCGGAGATCTCGGCGACGTCCGGGTGCCCGCCCGCCGAGTCGGTCGCGGTTGTCACGCTCGCCCACCTCCGCCCTTCACGGCAGCTGAATCGCTTGGTCCTGTGTCCCGTGGCCCTGCTGCCGGTGGGACGGATGCCCCCTGCGCCCGGTTCCTTCCCGGGCCGGACTTCTTGCTCCCCTCTTCGGCACCGCGGTCCTCGTCGCGCGGAGGCGGCCCCGTACGCAGATGAGTGAGCAGCGGCAGCAGTCTGGCTCTGCCGCGCGCGCAGCGGCTCTTGACCGTGCCCGTGGGGATGTCGAGGACGCGGGCCGCCTCGGCCACCGGGTAGCCCTGCATGTCGACCAGCACGAGAGCGGCGCGCTGGTCGTGGGGAAGGGTGCCGAGGGCCTCCAGGAGCTCCCGGTGGAGGTCGCCCCGCTCGACCGGAGCCGCAGCCGACTCCTCCGGCTCCAGGAGCTGCTCGAGGCGCTCGGTGTCATCGATCGGCGAGGTCTTGCGGGAGGCCGCCTTGCGCGCTCGGTCGAGGCAGGCGTTGACGGTGATGCGGTGCAGCCACGTCGTCACCGCGGACTGCCCACGGAACGTGTGCGCCGCGCGGTAGGCGGAGACCAGGGCGTCCTGCACCGCGTCAGCGGCCTCCTCGCGGTCCCCCAGGGTGCGCAGCGCGACGGCCCACAGCCGGTCGCGGTGGCGCCGCACCAGCTCGCCGAAGGCGTCCTTGTCGCCGGCGACATGAGCGGCGAGGAGGTCCTGATCGCTCAGGTCGCCGTGCGCGGCGCTGTCCACCGTCGAACCCCCTCCCCCGGTGAGCTGTGGCGGGCCGATTCCTCAGCCCTTGAGCTGCACGTCCTTGATGGCTTGCTTGTACCCGGCTCCGTAGTACCCGTCGATGCCGGAGTTCGGGACGTCGGTCACCCAGAGGAGCACGTACTGCGACTTCACGGCCTTCTTGGCCTTGATCTTCACGGTGGTGCTGGTCGTGGTGGCCGTGCCGATCTTCTTCATGGACTCGATGCCCGTCGAGGGGGACAGCGCATCCGTGGCGTACAGCGAGACCGTGGTGTGGTCGCCCCCGTACAGAAGGGACACCGACGCCTCGGAGACCTCTTGTTCCGAGCCGAGGTCGTAGACGATACCGACGCCGGGCTTGTACGGGGCGAGCCGAGGCCCCTCCTCGAAGGTCTTCGTGCGCCAGAGGGATGTGCGGTCCTTGTCGAAGGTGTGAGGGACGTTCTCCGGGTCCTGGGCCTTGCCCTCCAGGACGAGCTCCTGGCCGTTCTTGATGCTGACCCGCTTCTTCGGCTTGGGCTGTCCCTTGTCACCACCCGTCGTGGTGTGCGTCTTGCCCGGGTCACTGGAGTTCTCGCGGTCCATCAGGGCGTCCGCCAGCTGCCAGCTGCCGAGGCCGAGGGCGGCGATGAGCAGCGCGGAGACGCCCCACTTGAGGACCCTGCCGGTTCGGCTCTGCAGCGGGGGCGGCGGGGCGGGCACGGGCTGAGTGATCCCGGGGTGGGCCGCGGGGCGGCCGTACGTGCCCTGCTGGTACGTGGTGCGCTGGTACTCGGGCGGCGCGGTGAAAGCGGGCTCCGGCGGACGGATGCGGGGCATCTCGCCGATGGCCTTCACCAGCTCCTCCGGCGTCGTGCACGGAGGTTCCTGGCGTGAAGCGGTCGCCCCGTCGTTGACGAGCGCGCGCATGGCGAGCTCCGAAAGGCCCCGGTGGACGCCTGCGCGCACCTGGTCGGGGGCGATGAGCCCGACGCCCTTGGGCAGCCCGGAGAGGCCGTACGCGTCGTCCTCGTACGGCCAGCGCTGGGTCAGGGCGGCGTACAGGAGAGCGCCGATCGCCTCCGTGTCCGTGCGCTGCGGGGTCTCGGAGCTGATCCCGCGCAGCGCGGCGTTCACGGCGAGGCCGCGGATGCGGTACTGGCCCGTGGAGGTGCGCAGTACGGCGCTCGGGGTGAGCCGCAGGTGTGCGAGGCCCTCACGGTGCGCGGCGGCCATGGCCTGGGAGACCTGGCTGACGAGCTGGTAGGCGTCGTGTGCCTCGAGCGGGCCCGCGGCGAGGACAGCGGTGAGCTCCGTGGCGTCCGGAAGCCACTCGTGGACGACGTAGACGAGTTCGTTCTCCTCGACGGCGTCCAGTACCTGTACGAAGCGCGGGTCGCCGAGCAGCGCCGACGAACGGGCCGCCGCGAGGACCGAGCGGGCCCGCGGATGGTCGGCGGGCAGGAGGTGCACGCCGACAGCCCGGCGCAGCTTCTCGTCGACCGCACGCCAACTGCTGAAACCGTCCAGACGGGTGACGCACTCTTCAAGCCGATAGCGTCTGGCGAGCTTGTGACCGCTGTGCAGTTCTGGGGGTGAGGACGCCCCGGGCCTCGTGGACCTGTCTGTCTCCGCCGCCTCTTCGTCTGCTGCCGTGTCCCGCTCCCGGGTCTGGGCCTCCCCGTCGGCCGTGGGCTGCTCCGCCTTGGCGGTCAGCGGCTCATCACCGCTGTTGTCTGCCACGTCGACGGCAGCCGTGCTCCGTTCCGCCACCGTCGTTCCTGCCTCCCCATCCATTGCGCTTCGTCAGACGCCAAAGCCAATTGTGCCCACAGTCCGGCGCTATGCACGACACACGGTGGCCGACGATGGTTGTGCGAACTCGCTGATCTCACCGACCGAGACGGCCGCGGACCATTCCGACCATGGAGTTGAGCTCCTCGATGCGCATGCGCTTCGCGGCGATGAAGTAGACACCGAGCAGCACGGCACCGCCCGCGACAAGTGCGGCCAGCGATCCGACAACGCCCTGTCCGAGCGCTTGCGTGACCGCGTACGCGGCGCCGCCACCGAGGAGCGCCGCGGGCAGCGAGGCGATACCGAGCCTGGCATACGTACGCAGGACGCGAGAGCCGTCCAGGTCGCCGCCGAGCCGCTTCCGCAGCCGTCGCCAGGCGACACCCACGCCGATGGCGTACGCGAGGCCGTAGACGGCTGCCATGCCGGTGACGGCCCAGCGGGTCGGCAGGACGAAGTAGCAGGCCGCGGAGGCGGCGGCGTTCACGGCGGCGACGATGACCGTGTTGTAGAACGGCGTCCGCGTGTCCTCGTAGGCGTAGAAGGCACGCAGCACGACGTACTGCACGGAGTAGGGGATCAGGCCGAGGCCGAAGGCCATCAGCATGAAGCCCATGTTCGTGGCCTGCGGGCTGCCCGAGGAACCGAAGATCAGGGTGCACATCGGGATGCCGAGTGCGACGAACCCGAAGGCGATCGGCACGATCGCGACAGCCGTCGTGCGCAGGCCCTGGGAGATGTCGTCCCGGACGGAGCCGGTGTCCCCGTCGTTCGCGGAGCGGGACAGCCTCGGCAGCAGCGCCGCCATCAGGGAGACCGTGATGATGGCCTGCGGGAGCCCCCAGATGAGCTGGGCGTTGGCGTAGGCGGCGAAACCGATGCCGCCCGTCTCCGGCTGGTCGACCGTGGCGGCGGTGGCGAGCTGGGTGACGACGAGGGCACCCGCCTGGTTCGCCAGGACGAACAGGATCGTCCACTTGGCGAGCTTGGCGGCCTTGCCCAGGCCCTGGCCCTTCCAGTCGAAGCGCGGACGCAGCTTGAAACCGGTCTCGCGCAGGTACGGGATCATCGCCAGGGCCTGCACGACGAGACCGAGCAGGACACCGACGCCGAGGAGGCGCTCGGCCTCCGGCGGGATGCTCCGCACGTTCATGCCGGACGTCTCCGCCGTCCCGTAGACCCAGATGAACATGCCGAGCGTGGCGATGATGACGATGTTGTTGAGGACCGGCGTCCACATCATCGCGCCGAACTTGCCGCGGACGTTGAGGATCTGGCCCATCACCACGTGGATGCCCATGAAGAAGATCGAGGGCAGGAAGTAGCGCAGCAGGGTGGTGCCGACGTCGGTCGCCGCCGCGTCGTTGGCGACGGGGACGGACATCACCCGCACGAGTTGCGGGGCCAGCACGATGCCGAGGACGGTGAGTGCGGCGAGCGCCACCGTGACGAGCGTCAGCAAGCGGTTGGCGTACGCCTCGCCGCCGTCCTCGTCCTCCTTCATGGAGCGCACCAGCTGCGGTACGAACACCGAGTTGAGGCCGCCGCCCACGGTGAGGATGTAGATCATCGTGGGGATCTGGTAGACGACCTGGAAGGTGTCGCCGAGCAGACCGACGCCGAGCGCCGAGACGATCAGGGCGGAACGGATGAAGCCGGTGAGCCGCGAGACCAGTGTGCCCGCGGCCATGAGGGCGCTGGACTTCAGCAGGCTCGCCGCGCGGCCGCCGGACTTGGCGGCGGGCGCGGGCGCGGCCGCGGGTGCCTGAGCGGGAGCGGGCACGGGGGCGGCCGCCGGGCCCGGCACGAGCGGCTGCTCGACGGCGGGCGGGTAGCCGCCGTCGGTGGGCTGCTGATAACCGTGGCTCTGCTGGTGGTCGTCCCCCTGCTGATAGCCGTGGCCCTGCTGGTAGGCGCCCCCCTGGGGGTAGCCGGCGCCTTGGGGATAGCCGGTCCCCTGGGGATAACCGCCTTGCTGGTACTCACCCTGCGGGTACTGGCCCTGCGGGTACTGGCCTTGTTGGTGGCCACCCTGTTGATAGCCGCCCTGCTGGTACTCGTCCTGCTGGTAGGCGCCCTGCTGACCGTGGTAGCCACTGGCATGCTGGTCGCGGAAGAGATGGGCGAAGGCGTCCCGCTCGTGGTACTCCTCGCCGGCCTGGGTGACCAGGTCGTCGACGCCCACGAACTGCGTCGTACGGGCGTCGTCGCCGTAGGGGAGATGCCGGGTCGGCCCCTCCGGCTCGGGGGCCGGGGGCTGGGCCCACACGCGAGGGTCGGGGGCGTGCTCGGGGGTGGGCGGCTGGGCGTAGAGCGGCTGCTGCTGATAGGTGCCGGGCGGCGGCGGGGGGTGCGCCGCGCGGTCGTAGAGCGCCTCGGTCACCGGGTCCTGGGCAGAGAGGTCCTGCGCCCGGTAGGGGTCCTGGTCATAGGCGTCCTGGAGATACACGTCCGGCGCCGGTTGCGGCGGCACCTGCCCGTGCTCGGGGGAGCCGGGCGGCGGGCCTTCGGACGAGGCCGAACCGCCCGCGCCCTGGCCACGGTCACCGTCGTACGGCGCGTTCATGGTTACCCCACCTCATCGTCCCCGGGCCCACCGGCCACGACATCGCTCAACGGTCCACTCTCTCACCCGTGTCCGATGGGTCGGTGCTTTCGGGAGCGGTGTCCGGGGTCGGGTCACTCGGCTGCTCGGGGTCGTCCGTCCCGGATCCGCTGCCGGACTCGCCGTCGGGGCCCGTCTCCGGGCCGTCGCCCGAGCCCTCCTCCGGGTCCTGGCCCGGGCCCTCCTCGGCCAGTTTGCGGGCCGCCCGCTTGCGCTGGGTGTACATCCGGAACCCGGCGAGCACGAGCAGCAGGAGACCGCCCGCGATGACGAGCATCACGGTGAGGGTGACCTCGGTGACGTTGACGTCGAAGCGCACGACGTCCCCGTAGGGCTTGCCGTCCTCCGTGTAGAGCCGCGCGTACACCGGCACGGGGCCGTTGGCGTTGGCGGTGGTCGTGAACTTCACGGACTGGGAGTGGCCGCCCGCGATTTTGATCGGCTTCTCTTCGAACTGCCCGTCGCCGATCTTCAGGCGCGTGGGGTTCTGCGAGTACAGCCGCAGGACGAGATGGTCGACGCCCTGCACGAGGTTGTTCTGCACCGACACGGGGATGGTGGCGCTGCGACCGGACAGCTTCGCGTCGGACCTCTGGATCAGGGCCACCTGCTTGGTGAGATTCCGCAGATAGTTCTTGACGCTGTCCTGGTAGGCCGTCGCTTCCACCGTGCGACCGCGCCAGGACGTCGACATCCCCCGGTCTATGGCCCGCCCGAAGGGGGTGACCACGCGGTCCTGCTCCGTGAGGATCACCTGGAAGCTCTCCAGCTGGTCCTGGGTGGCCTGGATGGTCACGAAGGACTTCCGCGGCAGCTCCTGCTTGCGCAGCGAGGCGGGGTACGTCCCGGCCGACGGGACCTGGGTGGTCGCCCGCGGATCCGGCTTGGCCTTGGCGGCGGCGGTCAGGCTCTCGGACTGCGACCACTTTCCGTCGGAGAGGGCGCTCAGCGCCTTCTCCATGGCCTGGGCCTGGCTGACGGAGGGCATGCGCTGCGGCGCGACGACGATGCTCCGCTGGTTGTCCGGATCCTGCAGGTTGATCATGAGGCTCTGGGCGAGGAACTCCTGGACGGCGAGCGTGGAGTTCCCGGCGTCCGTCATGTCGCCCTGGAAAGCCGTGGAGAGGCGGGCGTCGGCCACCACGGCGGTGGTGCCGCCGCCGATGGGCCGGGCCGCGGTCGGCGAGTACGACAGGCCGCCGGTCTCACGGAGGCTGTCGCTGCGGGCGATCACCGTATGGGCGCCCGCGGAGGTGGCGACGTCGACGATCGACGGGTCGACCGCCCCGTCGGCGGGCCACGCGAAGTCCGTGGTCGGCTTCGCCTGCAGGATCGTCAACACCGTTTTGGCGCCTACTTCGGTGGCTTCCTTGAGGTGCCCGAGAGAGCCGCCGACCGCCTTGCCGGTGTGCGCGAGCGACGCGAGGTCGGGGTCGGCGAAGGGCAGCGCGACGACCTTCTTGCCCTTGACGGCGGCCTGGAGGTCGTTGAGCCACTGATTGGCGACGGACTGGTGCCTGCCCGCCCTGCTCGTCTTCCCGTCCGGGTTCTCGATCCGGTAGCTCTTCGTCATGGCCTCGACCGAGGCGAGCAGATCCGGATCGATGACCCACGTGACGTCATGGCGGCTGCCGAGGGAGAGGAGCTGCTCCAGGCGTCCGCCCGGGGCGAGCTCGTCGGCCAGGTCGTCGTTCTTGAAGACGGGTGTCTGCTGGTCGTCGGAGCCGGTCTTCGCCGTGAGGTGGGTGGAGGTGGTGAGCGGCCACAGATACGTGGTCTTCGTCTTCGTGCCGGCGGCGTCGGGCTGCCACGGCAGGAAGGTCCGCTCGATGCCGAGCACCTGGGGGTAGGGCTGGGCGGCGCTCTGCCCGGTGAGGGCGACCCCCAGCTGGTAGACGCCGTCGGTGCCGAGGGACAGCGCCTTCACCGGTACGGAGATGCTGAAGTCCTGCCGCACGCCCGGTGCGAGCCTGGAGATCTTCTCGACGTACTTCCCGCCGATCTCCCTGCCCTCGGCCCCCGGCTGGAAGCCCGTGCGCTTCGCCGCGCTGTCGATGGCGCTGCGGCTGGTGAGAGGCGCGCCGACGCGCAGTCCGACTTGGGCGTCGGTCACCGTCTGCTTGCCGTTGTTGGTGACCGTGCCCGAAACGGTGAGTGTGTCGCCCTCACCGGGAGCGGTGGGGGTGAGCGAGTCCAGAGACACGTCGACGGTGCGAGAGCCGGTGGCGTCGGCCTTCGCGCCCGACACGGCCGTCCCGGCCTGGGTGCTCGGCGCGGCGGCCTGCGCCACGGGCCCTGCCGGGGCCTGCAGGAGGCCGGCCAGCAAGGGGGTACCCACCAGCAGTGCTGCGGTGCGCCGCAGCCACCGGCGGGCAGGTGAGGGGCTCGTCCCCGGGAAGTCTGCCGCCTCGGCCACGCGTTCGCCCGTCCCTCGTCGTCAGTGGTCGTCGGTTGTGCGTCCACGCATGGTAACGATGCGCGCTGTGGCGAAGTGCCGCGGACTGCTCCACGTGATCAGAAGCGGACGTTCCACGGGTTCAAGAGCTGACGCGCCACGTGATCATGAGCCGACGCTCCACTGGATCAGAAGGCGGGCCCGAGCGGCGGCACGAGCCCTGTGGGGCCCGGCGGGAATCGGGTCGGCCCCGGGCGGCCGGGGCACGTACCCTTTTCTGTTGTGCCGAACGCCAATGAAGAGAACCCCAGCGCACTGAGCCAGGTGCAGCGCCGCGCGGTCAGCGAACTGCTCCGTGTGTCCCCTGTCGCGGACGACCTCGCCCGCCGTTTCCAGGAGGCCGGGTTCTCCCTCGCCCTGGTCGGCGGTTCGGTCAGGGACGCCCTTCTGGGCCGGCTCGGCAACGACCTGGACTTCACGACCGACGCCCGCCCCGAGGACGTACTGAAGATCGTCCGGCCGTGGGCCGACGCGGTGTGGGAGGTCGGGATCGCTTTCGGCACGGTCGGCAGCCAGAAGGACGCCCGCGTCGGAGACGAAGACCTGAGCTTCCAGGTCGAGGTGACGACGTACCGCTCGGAGGCGTATGACAGGACCTCGCGCAAGCCCGAGGTGTCCTACGGCGACTCCATCGAGGAAGACCTCGTGCGCCGTGACTTCACGGTGAACGCGATGGCCGTGGCGCTCCCCGAGAAGGAGTTCATCGACCCGCACGGTGGTCTTGAGGACCTGGCGGAGCGTGTCCTGCGCACCCCCGGCACCCCTGAGGGCTCCTTCTCCGACGACCCGCTGCGCATGCTGCGGGCCGCGCGCTTCGCCGCGCAGCTGGACTTCGAGGTGGCGCCGGACGTCGTCGCGGCGATGAAGGCGATGGCCGAGCGCATCGACATCGTCTCCGCGGAGCGGGTCCGGGACGAATTGAACAAGCTGCTCCTCTCCGCACACCCGCGCAAGGGCCTCGCCCTCCTCGTGGAGACGGGCCTCGCCGAGCGCATCCTGCCCGAGCTGCCCGCGCTCCGTCTGGAGCGGGACGAGCACCACCGCCACAAGGACGTGTACGACCACTCGCTGATCGTCCTGGAACAGGCGATGGCGCTGGAGACGGACGGCCCCGACCTGACGCTGCGGCTCGCCGCGCTGCTCCACGACATCGGCAAGCCGCGGACACGGCGCTTCGAGAGCGACGGCCGCGTCTCCTTCCACCACCACGAGGTGGTCGGCGCCAAGATGGTCAAGAAGCGGATGACGGCGCTCAAGTACTCCAACGAGCTGGTGAAGGACGTCTCACGCCTGGTCGAGCTCCACCTGCGCTTCCACGGCTACGGCACGGGGGAATGGACGGACTCGGCCGTACGCCGCTACGTACGCGACGCGGGCCCGCTCCTGGAGCGTCTGCACAAGCTGACCCGCTCGGACTGCACGACGCGCAACAAGCGCAAGGCGAACGCCCTGTCGCGCGCGTACGACGGCCTGGAGGAGCGCATCGCACGCCTCCAGGAGCAGGAGGAGCTGGACTCGATCCGCCCCGACCTCGACGGCAACGCCATCATGGAGATCCTGGACGTGGGCCCGGGCCCGGTGATCGGCAAGGCCTACAAGTTCCTGCTGGAGCTGCGCCTGGAGAACGGGCCGATGGAGCGGGACGCGGCGGCCGCGGCGCTCAAGGAGTGGTGGGCCGCGCAGGACTGAGTAGGGACAGCGGGTGCCTCACGGTTTCACGTGAAACATCCGCTACCCCGCCATCCCGAATACGCCGAGGGGCGTTGTTTCACGTGAAACCGTGAAACAACGCCCCTCGGCGGTCTACTGCTAAGCCCTGTTCAAGTACTAAGCCTTCTTCAAGCAGAGCACGACGTCGTGGCCCTTGCCCTGCTGGAAGTAGGCGACCTCGGAGCTCTTGACGGCCTCGCACTTGCTGCTGTCGCTGGTGCCGTCGAACTTCTCGACGACCTTGAACTCGGCCTCGCTCGAAGAGCAGTCGACTTCCTTGAGGTCCGGCGAGATCTGCGTGCCCTCGTTGTGCATGCAGCTGCCGACCGAGGTGGATTCCGCGTCGCTCTTGCCGAGGTACCACTTGCCGACGGCTATGAGGATCGCGACCAGAATGAAGCCGCCGATACGCAGGAGCAGTTTCTTGCCACGCCCACGGGGAGCGGCCGGCGCCGGGGGAACGGGTCCACCCTGGTTGAAGGGCGGGTACGGCTGCGGTGCGCCCGGCTGGCCCTGCGGAGCCGGGTACGGGGCCGTCGGGGCCTGCTGAACGCCGCCCTGGGGCTGGCCATAGGGGTTCTGGCCCTGGGGCGGGTACGGAGTCTGGCCCTGGGGCGGCGGAGTGGTCACTTTTGGGGGTCCCCCTCGAACGAGAGCGCGATGGCGCGAATACGACGCCCGTAAGTTATCCGGGTGGGACGGAATCTCTGTAGCCCAGAGGGACTCTGTGGCATTGATGTGACACTTATTGCGCGTCAAAACGTGCCATAGCCCCAGCAATCGCCGCGTAGAGCAGGGCCACCCCGATGACCAGCGGAACCGACCGTCCGTCCGGCGGCAGCACCAGCGCGGCGACCCCCGCCGCACCCACGAACGCGACGTTGAAGAGGACGTCGTAGAGGGAGAAGACCCGGCCTCGGAAGCCGTCGGCCACCGCCGACTGCACCACCGTGTCCGTGGCGATCTTCGCGCCCTGGGTCGTCAGACCGAGGACGAAGGCGGCGATGAGGAGGGGGACGGGCGCGAAGGTGAGCCCGAGTGCAGGTTCGAGGACCGCCGCCGCTCCTGCGCAGGCCACCATCCAGCCGCCCGCCCCCAGCCGTCCCACCGCCGAGGGCGTCACCAGGGCCGCCACGAAGAATCCCGCGCCGGAGAACCCCACGGCCAGGCCGAGCAGCGCGAGCCCGTCGGACTCCGTCGACGACCAGGCGTACCGGCAGAGCATCAGGACCATGACCGTCAGCGCGCCGTAGCAGAACCGCATCACCGTCATCGCGGCCAGCGCGCGGGCGGCCGCGGGACGCTGTAGCAGGTGCCGGACCCCCGCCCGCAGCTCGCGCGCCGTGCCCGCGAGGGCGGCCGCGAGCCGAGGCTGCACCAGGTCGGGGTCGGGGCCGAGCAGTGCACGGGCCATGCGCAGCGAGGCGAGGGCCGCGCAGAGGTACAGGACCGCCCCGACAAGCACCACCGCCGCGTCCGAGTCCGGCCCCACCAGGCGTACGACGAAGGCGAGTCCGCCGCCCAGGGTCGCGGCGAGCGTGCCCGCGGTCGGCGAGAGGGAGTTCGCGATGACCAGGCGGTCGGCGTCGACCACCCGGGGCAGCGCGGCCGAGAGGCCGGCCAGGACGAAGCGGTTGACGGCGGTGACGCAGAGGGCGGAGACGTAGAAGAGCCAGTCGGCGACGACGCTCAGCATCAGCACGGCGGTCACGGAGGCCAGGGCGGCCCGCAGGAGATTGCCGTACAGGAAGACCTGGCGGCGCTGCCAGCGGTCGAGGAGGACGCCTGCGAACGGGCCGATCAGCGAGTAGGGAAGGAGCAGCACCGCCATGGCGGAGGCGATCGCTCCGGGCGAGGCCTGTTTCTCCGGGGAGAAGACGACGTAGGTGGCGAGCGCGACCTGATAGACGCCGTCGGCTCCCTGGGAGATCAGCCGTAGGGCGAGGAGCCTCCGGAAGTCCCGCAGTCGCAGCAGTATCCGCAGGTCACCGACGACAGCCATGGGGCCAAGCCTCACATACGAGGAGGGCCCCCGGGCGGAATGCCCGAGGACCCTCGACAAGCACAAAGGAGAGAGCTGTTTAGCGCTCGACCTCGCCCTTGATGAACTTCTCGACGTTGTCGTAGGCCTCGTCGTCGAAGTACTGCACCGGCGGGGACTTCATGAAGTACGACGACGCGGAGAGGATCGGGCCGCCGACACCGCGGTCCTTGGCGATCTTCGCGGCGCGGAGAGCGTCGATGATGACACCCGCGGAGTTCGGGGAGTCCCAGACCTCGAGCTTGTACTCCAGGTTCAGCGGGACGTCACCGAAGGCGCGGCCCTCGAGGCGGACGTACGCCCACTTGCGGTCGTCGAGCCACGCGACGTAGTCCGACGGGCCGATGTGGACGTTCTTCTCGCCCAGCTCGCGGTCGGGGATCTGCGAGGTGACGGCCTGCGTCTTCGAGATCTTCTTCGACTCGAGGCGGTCGCGCTCCAGCATGTTCTTGAAGTCCATGTTGCCGCCGACGTTCAGCTGCATGGTGCGCTCGAGACGGACACCGCGGTCCTCGAACAGCTTCGCCATCACACGGTGCGTGATGGTGGCGCCGACCTGCGACTTGATGTCGTCGCCGACGATCGGGACACCGGCCTCGGTGAACTTGTCCGCCCACTCCTTGGTGCCGGCGATGAAGACCGGCAGGGCGTTGACGAACGCGACCTTGGCGTCGATGGCGCACTGCGCGTAGAACTTCGCGGCGTCCTCGGAACCGACGGGCAGGTAGCAGACGAGGACGTCGACCTCGCGGTCCTTGAGGACCTGGACGACGTCGACCGGGGCCTCGTCGGACTCCTCGATGGTCTGGCGGTAGTACTTGCCCAGGCCGTCGAGGGTGTGGCCGCGCTGAACCGTGACGCCCTTGTTCGGCACGTCGCAGATCTTGATGGTGTTGTTCTCGCTGGCACCGATGGCGTCCGAGAGGTCGAGGCCGACCTTCTTCGCGTCGACGTCGAAGGCGGCGACGAACTCGACGTCACCGACGTGGTACTCGCCGAACTGGACGTGCATCAGGCCCGGGACCTTCGTGTCCGGGTCGGCGTCCTTGTAGTACTCGACGCCCTGGACCAGCGAGGCGGCGCAGTTGCCCACGCCGACGATGGCTACGCGAACCGAACCCATTCCGGTTGCTCCCTGTGTGATCTCGGTATTCGGGATGAAACCCCGCGGAACGCTGGGTCTCACTTATTGGGGTCATCGGACGGATCCGGCGGCGGGTCGTTCTCCCGCCGCCGGGGCAGGCCCGCCGACTCCCCAGATGTGCTGTTCTGCTGAGCGGAGCTGCCGGGGGCGGACCGTTGCTGGTCCCGCCCCGCCCGCTCGCTCTCGATGAGCTCGTTCAGCCAGCGCACTTCGCGCTCCACGGACTCCATGCCGTGCCGCTGAAGTTCGAGCGTGTAGTCGTCCAGGCGCTCCCGGGTACGGGCCAGGGAGGCGCGCATCTTCTCCAAGCGCTCTTCGAGGCGGCTGCGGCGGCCCTCGAGCACCCGCATCCGCACGTCTCGCGAGGTCTGCCCGAAGAAGGCGAAGCGGGCGGCGAAGTGCTCGTCCTCGTACGCGTCGGGGCCGGTCTGCGAGAGCAGGTCCTCGAAGTGCTCCTTACCTTCCGCCGTCAACCGATAGACGATCTTGGCGCGACGCCCCGCGAGCGGAGCCGCGAGGGCGTCGTCGGGGCTGCCGCCCGACTCCTCGATCAACCAGCCGTTGGCGACCAGCGTCTTGAGGCAGGGGTAAAGCGTCCCGTAACTGAAGGCGCGGAACACTCCCAGCGATGTATTGAGGCGTTTACGCAGCTCATAGCCGTGCATCGGGGACTCTCTGAGCAGCCCGAGCACGGCGAATTCCAGGATGCCGGAGCGCCTGCTCATCGTCGCCTCCCGTCTGCCACGGTCCCTCAGTACGGCCTTTATGCCGAGCTGATGTATCGACTCGATACATCGAGACGATAGAACGGCGATCCGGTTGAGACAAGAGGGGGCACGGTGAACGGCGTCACATCACCGATTCGTAGGAAGTAACTTGCCTGTTTTGGGGTGAACTTCGGCTCTACGAGGGTTTTGACGGTGCGTAGTCTGTGCGCCATGCATGCCGCCGGGAACCAAGTGACGCATGAGAGCGTCGTCGTCCCTGGTGTAGTGCGGGTGGGTTCCGGAACGGACACATCCGCATTTCGGGGGGACCGGAAACCAGCCGCCGTTTCCAGGCGTGGACAGCTGCGCCTGCCCGAGGAGTAATCGTTCGATGAGCGAGCACCGTCGCAAACCGCCGCAGCCGCAGGGCGGCGGACGCGCCGCGGCCAGGCGCAGCGCCCCAGGAGCGCCATCGGGCCGCCGCGCGGCCCCGCGAAGCGACACAGGATCGCCCTCTTCTTCCTATGGGGCGCCCGGTCCTTCTTATGGGACGTCCGGTTCCGGAGCCCATGACGAAGGGGGCCGCCCCTATGGTGGCCGCGCCGAGGCCCGGCGCGCCGCGCAGCGCAGCGGTTCCGTCGGCACGGGCGGCAGCCGCCGCAGGGCGCCCGACGGGGGTGGGCGCGGTGCAGGTGGTGGCCGTCGTGGCGGCGGCGGTGGCGGGGCAGGCGGCCCGGGCGGCGCAGGACGCGGCAGGGGCCGTGGCGCCGAGCCGCCGGGTAAGAAGCGGTTCATCGACTACCCGCGCGCGGGCAAGAGCGGCGCCCGCCGCTGGGTCCCGTCGTGGCGTCTGGTCACCGGCATGTTCATCGGCTTCCTCGGCAGCTTGATGGCCGTCGCCGGCATCGCGTACGCACTGGTGGAGGTGCCGGAGGTCGACAAGGCGGCCAAGGCCCAGAACAACGTCTACTACTGGGCCGACGGCAAGCAGATGGTCGCGACCGGTGGTGAGCGCAACCGCCAGATCATCGACTACGACGACATCCCCGCGGAGATGCGTTACGCCGTGATGTCGGCGGAGAACAAGACGTTCGAGAAGGACAAGGGCGTCGACCCGATGGGCATCGCGCGTGCCCTGGTCAACATGGCCAAGGGCGGGCAGACCCAGGGTGGCTCCACGATCACCCAGCAGTACGTGAAGAACGCGCGCCTCGGCGATCAGTCGCAGACGTTCAGCAGGAAGTTCAAAGAGCTCTTCATCTCCATAAAGGTCGGCCGCCAGGTCTCCAAGGAAGACATCATGGCGGGGTACCTCAACACCGCCTATTACGGGCGCGGTGCCTACGGCATCCAGGCCGCCGCGCGGGCGTACTTCGGCAAGGAAGCCAGCGAGCTGGACCCCAGCCAGTGCGCTCTCCTCGCCACGGTGCTCAAGGGCGCCACGTACTACGACCCCGCCGGCTACCCCGAGATCGACCCCGCCGCCAACAAGGACGACAACACCGCCCGCGCCCAGAAGCGCTGGAAGTGGATCCTCGACGAGGAGGTCAAGGACGGCCACCTGACCGAGGAGCGGCGGGCCAAGTACACGGAGTTCCCCAAGCTGCAGAACCCGCGCTCGAACGTGGACCTGGCCGGCCAGACCGGTTACCTCGTGGACCTGGCCAAGGCGTACGTCATCAGGAACACCAACATCACCGCCGAGCAGCTCCAGCAGGGTGGCTACGAGATCCACACGACCTTCGACAGGAAGAAGGTCAAGGAGCTCGAGCAGGCGGTGAACAAGGTCCGCAAGGAGAAGATCAAGCCGAAGCTGCGTCCGGACAAGGACACGCACGTCCAGTTCGGCGGCGCCTCCGTGGACCCGAAGGACGGCGCGATCAAGGCCATCTACGGCGGTGAGGACGCGACCAAGCACTTCACCAACAACGCGGACCAGACCGGTGCGCAGGTCGGTTCGACGTACAAGCCGTTCGTGCTGGCCGCCGCGTTCAAATACGGCGTGCGTAACCCGGACGGCCCGGAACAGCAGACCGCGGTCGAGCGCACCATCGTCAACCCGAAGAGCCTGTACAGCGGCAAGAACGAGCTCAAGATCCAGAAGTACAACGGGCAGGTCTGGACGGACCGCGACGGCAACCAGTGGAACCAGAAGAACGACGGAGACCAGTCGTACAACCCTCCCAGCTACCAGATCGATCTCCGTGAGGCGATGAGGGAGTCGGTCAACTCGGCCTATGTGCAGCTCGGCATGGACGTCGGCCTGGACAAGGTGAAGGAGGCCGCCATGGACGCAGGCCTCAAGGACGACAGCTCCATGGCCGGTGCCACCTACCCGTCCTTCTCGCTCGGCACCTCGTCGCCGAGCGCCATCCGGATGGCCGGGGCCTACTCCACCTTCGCGGCGAGCGGCAAGCAGAACGAGCCGTACTCGGTCACGGAGGTCGAGCACGAGGGCGACACGGTCTACCGGCACGAGAAGGAGACCAAGCAGGCCTTCGACGCGGAGGTCGCCGACAACGTCACCGACGTACTGCGGACCGTCGTGGACAAGGGCACGGGTACCTCGGCCCAGCTCTCCGGCCGTCCGGTAGCGGGCAAGACCGGTACGACCGACGGCAACAAGTCGGCCTGGTTCGTCGGCTACACCCCGCAGCTGTCGACGGCGGTGAGCATGTACCGGCTCGACGACGACGAGAGCAACAAGCAGCGCAAGTTCCTGGAGATGTTCGGCACGGGCGGCGAGAAGAAGATTCACGGCGCCTCGTTCCCCGCGCAGATCTGGCAGGACTACATGGAGCAGGCGCTCAAGGGGACGCGCGTGATGAACTTCCCGGTGCCCGGGCCGATCGGCAAGGTGGTCGGTGAGACTCCGCCCCCGCCGCCGTCCCCGACGGAGACCGAGGAGGAGCCGGAGAAGACCATGTCACCGACGCCCACGGAGACCGAGTCCTCGAAGCCTCCGACGGAGACGCCCGACCCCGGCGAGTCCTGCGAGCCGCTGGACTGGGACTGCAACCACGACGGTGGCCAGGAGAACGGCGGTGCCGCCGACGGCGGCGTCGACGGCGGACCCGGCGGGGAGTCACCGCCACCGACACAGGATCCGGCCGGTGGCGCGGGGAACAACGGCAACGAGAACGGGGGCGGCGGCGGCTTCATCTCCGGCCCCAGGGGCTGAGCCGGTCCCGCCGGGGCGATCCGGCGGGCCGCCGAGGCATCCCCGCGGATGTTTCACGTGAAACGAGGGCCGTCGCACCGATGGGTGCGACGGCCCTCTCCGTGTTCTCAGTCGCGTACGGCAGGATGGCGGGCATGCCCAGTGCAGACCCCAGCGCAGAGACGCCGCACACGAGCGTGTACGAGCCTGTGAGCCAGGAGCCGGAGCCGGTACGGCCCACGAAGGAGGACGAGGTCGCCCGGGCCGGCAGCGAGCTGATCGGGGGCCCGGTCGGCCGGAGAGTGCTGTTCGCGGCGACGTGGTGGACTCCCGTCCGCGTCGTCGTACTCGTCGCGCTCGGGATGTTCGCACTCGGAATGATCCAGAAGATGCCGTGCTACAACGGCGCGTGGTTCTTCGGAGCGAGCTCGCAGTACACGCACGCGTGCTACTCCGACATCCCGCACCTCTACCAGGGACGCGGCTTCGCCGACGGTCTCGTGCCGTACTTCGACAAGCTGCCCGGCGACATGGAGTACCTCGAGTACCCGGTCCTCACCGGGGTGTTCATGGAGGTGGCCTCCTGGGTCACTCCCGGCAGCGGCTCCATGCAGCACCAGGAAAAGATCTACTGGATGGTCAACGCCGGGATACTGATGGCCTGCACCGCGGTCATCGCCGTCTGCGTCGCGCGGACCCACCGGCGCCGTCCCTGGGACGCTCTGCTCGTCGCTCTCGCCCCCGCCTTCGCGCTGACGGCCACCATCAACTGGGACCTCCTCGCCGTGGCTCTCACGGCCGCCGCGATGCTGATGTGGTCACGCGCGCGTCCGCTGGCTTTCGGTGTGCTCCTCGGGCTCGCGACGGCTGCCAAGCTCTATCCCGTGCTCATCCTCGGGCCGCTGTTGATCCTGTGCTGGCGCGCGGGCAAATGGCGGGAGTTCGGGACCGCGCTCCTTGGCACGGCGGGCGCCTGGCTGCTCGTCAACCTGCCGGTGATGCTGCTCGCGAGCGACGGCTGGTCGAAGTTCTACACGTTCAGCCAGGAGCGTGGCGTCGACTTCGGGTCCTTCTGGCTGATCCTCTCCCAGCGCATGGACTCTCCGCTGACGACCGACACGGTCAACACCCTGGCGACAGCGATGATGCTCCTCGCCTGCCTGGGCGTCGGCGCGCTCGGCCTCATGGCACCGCGGCGTCCCCGCTTCGCGCAGCTCGCCTTCCTGGTGGTCGCGGCCTTCATCCTCACCAACAAGGTCTACTCGCCGCAGTACGTCCTGTGGCTCATCCCCCTCGCCGCCCTCGCCCGGCCGCGCTGGCGCGACTTCCTGGTCTGGCAGGCGTGCGAGGTCGTGTACTTCCTGGGGATCTGGATGTACTTGGCGTACACGACGAGCGGAGACGCCCACAAGGGCCTGCCGGCCGAGGGCTACCAACTGGCCATCGCCGTGCACCTGTTGGGGACGCTGTACCTGTGCGCCGTGGTCGTACGCGACATCCTGCTGCCGGAGCGGGACGTGGTGCGGCAGGCCGGTGACGACGACCCCTCGGGGGGTGCTCTGGACGGCGCGCGGGACGTCTTCGTCCTGGGGGCCGAGGACCGGGCGCCTCGTTCGCTCTGAGCGAACAGGAGCGGGCTGTGTGCGGACTGTACGCGGACTCGGCATGTGAAAGGGCCGGTACGACTCGTCGTCGTACCGGCCCTTCCGCGTGCTGGATCAGTCCGTCTCAGCGGTCTGCGGTCCGTCTCAGCGGTCGACCATCCGGTCGAACTGCGTGGTGGTGTGCCGCAGGTGGGCCACCAGTTCCTCGCCGACCTTCGGCTCCGGCGCGTCGGAGGGGACGAAGAGGATCGAGACCTGCATGTGCGGCGGCTCCGCGAACCAGCGCTGCTTGCCCGCCCAGACGAACGGCGACAGGTTGCGGTTGACCGTCGCGAGTCCCGCGCGGGCCACACCCTTGGCGCGCGGCATCATGCCGTGCAGCGCCTTCGGGGCCTCCAGGCCGACACCGTGCGAGGTGCCGCCGGCGACCACGACCAGCCAGCCGTCGGACGCGACCTTCTGCTGGCGGTACCCGAAGCGGTCCCCCTTCGCGACAGCGGTGACATCGAGGACGGCGCCGCGGTACTCGGTGGCCTCGTGGTCGCCCAGCCAGAGGTTCGTGCCGATACGGGCGCGGAAGCGGGTCTGCGGGAACTGCTGCTGGAGCCGGGCGAGTTCGTGAGCCTTGAGGTGGCTGACGAACATCGTGTGCAGCGGTAGCCGGGCCGCGCGCAGGCGGTCCATCCAGCCGATGACCTCCTCGACGGCGTCCGAGCCGTCGGTGCGGTCCAGCGGCAGGTGGATCGCGAAACCTTCGAGGCGTACGTCCTCGATGGCGGCGTGCAGCTGCGGAAGCTCCTGCTCGCTGACGCCGTGGCGCTTCATCGAGGACATGACCTCGATGACGACGCGGGCGCCCACGAGGCCGTGCACGCCGTCGAGCGACGACACGGACCGGATGACGCGGTCGGGCAGCGGCACCGGCTCCTCGCCCCGCCTGAAGGGCGTCAGGACCAGGAGATCGCCGCTGAACCAGTCCTTGATCCGGGCGGCCTCGTAGGTGGTGCCCACGGCGAGGATGTCGGAGCTGAAGCGCGTCGCTTCCTCGGCGAGGCGCTCATGACCGAAGCCATAGCCGTTGCCCTTGCAGACCGGGACGATGCCCGGGAACTGCTCCAGCAGGTGCTTCTGGTGTGCCCGCCAGCGCGCGGTGTCGACATAGAGCGTGAGCGCCATGGCTGGATCCCGGAACCTTTCTCGTGCCTGCGGTGTATCGGAGTGATGGAAGGAATTGTGCGGGATCAGCGACGCGACATGTAGATGTCGAGCGCCTTGTGCAGCAGCTTGTTGAGCGGGAAGTCCCACTCGCCGATGTACTCGGCGGCCTCACCGCCGGTGCCGACCTTGAACTGGATCAGACCGAAGAGGTGGTCGGTCTCGTCCAGCGAGTCCGAGATGCCGCGCAGGTCGTAGACGGTGGCACCCATGGCGTACGCGTCGCGGAGCATCCGCCACTGCATCGCGTTCGAGGGCCTGACCTCACGCCCGATGTTGTCCGAGGCGCCGTAGGAGTACCAGACGTGCCCGCCGACGACCAGCATCGTCGCGGCCGACAGGTTCACGCCGTTGTGGCGCGCGAAGTACAGCCGCATGCGGTTGGGGTCCTCGGAGTTGAGGGCCTGCCACATCTGCTGGAAGTAGCCGAGGGGCCGCGGACGGAACTTGTCGCGCACCGCGGTGATCTCATAGAGCCGCTGCCACTCGGGGAGGTCGTAGTAGCCACCCTGGACGACCTCGACACCGGCCTTCTCGGCCTTCTTGATGTTGCGCCGCCACAGCTGGTTGAAGCCCTTCTGGACCTCGTCCAGGGAGCGGTTGGCCAGCGGCACCTGGAAGACGAAGCGGGGCTGCACGTCACCGAAGCCGGCGCCGCCGTCCTCACCCTGCTGCCACCCCATCCGGCGGAGCCGGTCGGAGACCTCGAAGGCCCGCGGCTCGATGTACGTCGCCTCGACGTCCCGCAGCCGCTTCACGTCCGGGTTCTGGATTCCGGCCTTGATCGCCGGAGCGTCCCAGCGGCGGATCACGACCGGCGGACCCATCTTCACGGAGAAGGCGCCCTGCTGCTTCAGATGCGCCAGCATCGGCTGGAGCCACTCGTCGAGATTCGGGGCGTACCAGTTGATCACCGGGCCCTCGGGCAGGTACGCGAGGTAACGCTTCAGCTTGGGCAGCTGTCGGTAGAGCACCAGGCCGGCACCGACGAGCTGGCCGGTCCTGTCGTCGAACCAGCCCAGGTTCTCCGAGCGCCATTCGCTCTTCACGTCAGCCCATGCGGGGACCTGGCAATGACTCGCCGACGGCAGTGTCTGGATATACGCCAGATGCTGCTCGCGACTGATGGTCCTCAGGGTCAGACTCATTCGGGGCGCTCCTCGGGCTGGTGTGTCCCCATGGGTACAGGGGCTCCGGCTCTCGCGCCGAAGCCTACTGCGCCCCGCGAGCGCCCCGTCTGGGCGTACGGAACTCGGGCCCCCGGCCCGCGCGTGCGGCCGGGGACCCGCGAGGCCGTCAGCCGACGATTCCGCCGAAGAGTCCGCCGTGCGCCATGCCCAGGAAGAAGCCGATCGCCGAAGCGCCGAGGCCCAGGATCAGACCGAAGCGTTCACGGGTCGTCGCCGAGATGAGCTGGCCGTACGCACCCGTGGCGATGCCGATGAGGCCGGCCCACGAGCTGATCAGATGGAGGTTGTGGAACATCGCCGTCACGAAGGCGATCGCCCCGAGCACCAGGGTCACGCCGAGCAGCGCGTCCTGGAGCGGATGGGATTTGCCGTCCGTGGCGAAGAGGGAAGTGGCGGTGTTCGGTCGCATTACCTGTGCCATGTGAGGCACCTCCTGCGGAAGCGGCGCATCGTAGCGCCATACACACCCGATGTGTACAGATTCTGCCCGTCCCCCGCCGGATTTCAACCGGAAGCCTCGGTGCGGGTACTCTGTACCGTCTGCACCGGTGTCTGCCCTGGCCACGGCATGAGCCCCCGCTCGCGGGAGCCGATTGTCAGTGGCGGCCGATACCGTTGCGTACGCATCACGACCCTCCTGCCACGGAACGACCGTGGCCGCTGAGTCCAAAGGAGGTGGGTTCCACATGCGTCACTACGAAGTGATGGTCATCCTCGACCCCGATCTCGAGGAGCGCGCTGTCTCCCCGCTGATCGAGAACTTCCTCTCCGTCGTCCGTGAGGGCAACGGAAAGGTCGAGAAGGTCGACACCTGGGGCCGTCGTCGTCTGTCCTACGAGATCAAGAAGAAGCCCGAGGGCATCTACTCGGTCATCGACCTGCAGGCCGAGCCTGCGGTCGTCAAGGAGCTCGACCGACAGATGAACCTGAACGAGTCGGTCCTCCGGACCAAGGTCCTCCGTCCCGAGATGCACTGAGCTTTCTAGCTCAGCGGCACCCGGGAATCGAGTAGCAGCAACAAGCAGCCAGCAGCAATCCCGCCGAGAGGTTCCCCCATGGCAGGCGAGACCGTCATCACGGTCGTCGGCAATCTTGTCGACGACCCCGAGCTGCGCTTCACCCCCTCCGGTGCGGCGGTCGCGAAGTTCCGTGTCGCGTCCACCCCCCGCACCTTCGACCGCCAGACGAACGAGTGGAAGGACGGCGAGAGCCTCTTCCTCACCTGCTCGGTCTGGCGTCAGGCGGCGGAGAACGTCGCGGAGTCGCTCCAGCGAGGCATGCGCGTCATCGTGCAGGGCCGGCTGAAGCAGCGGTCCTACGAGGACCGTGAGGGCATCAAGCGCACGGTCTACGAGCTGGACGTCGAGGAAGTCGGCGCCAGCCTGAAGAACGCCACGGCCAAGGTCACCAAGACCACCGGTCGAGGCGGCCAGGGCGGTTACGGCGGCGGTGGCGGCGGCCAGCAGGGCGGCGGCTGGGGCGGTGGCTCCGGCGGCGGTCAGCAGCAGGGTGGCGGCGGTGCTCCCGCCGACGACCCCTGGGCGACCGGTGCGCCGGCCGGCGGCGGCCAGCAGCAGGGCGGCGGCGGTGGCGGCTGGGGCGGAAGCTCCGGCGGCTCCGGTGGCGGCTACTCGGACGAGCCCCCCTTCTAAGCCCCAGCGCCTGAGCCTTCGGGCTTTCAGGTCTCCGGGCCGAGGGTGGGCCGTAACCCCACTTCTTGATCACACAGGAGAAACACCATGGCGAAGCCGCCTGTGCGCAAGCCTAAGAAGAAGGTCTGCGCTTTCTGCAAGGACAAGGTCACGTACGTGGACTACAAGGACACGAACATGCTGCGGAAGTTCATTTCCGACCGCGGCAAGATCCGTGCCCGCCGCGTGACCGGCAACTGCACGCAGCACCAGCGTGACGTCGCCACGGCCGTGAAGAACAGCCGTGAGATGGCGCTGCTGCCCTACACGTCCACCGCGCGATAAGGGAAGGGTGACCGACTAATGAAGATCATCCTCACCCACGAGGTCTCCGGCCTCGGCGCCGCCGGCGAGGTCGTAGACGTCAAGGACGGCTACGCCCGCAACTACCTGATCCCGCGGAACTTCGCGATCCGCTGGACCAAGGGTGGCGAGAAGGACGTCGAGCAGATCCGTCGTGCTCGCAAGATCCACGAGATCGCGACCATCGAGCAGGCCAACGAGATCAAGGCCCAGCTCGAGGGCGTCAAGGTCCGCCTGGCCGTCCGCTCCGGCGACGCCGGTCGTCTCTTCGGTTCCGTCACCCCGGCTGACATCGCTTCGGCGATCGAGGCTGCCGGTGGCCCGAAGGTCGACAAGCGCCGTGTCGAGCTGGGCGCGCCGATCAAGACCCTGGGCGCCCACGCGACGTCCGTGCGTCTGCACCCCGAGGTTGCCGCGAAGGTCAACGTCGAGGTCGTCTCCGCCTAAGCACTGCGCTTGGCAGAGCTGAAGCAATCGTTGGGCCGCACCCCCTGGGGTGCGGCCCAACGTGTTTCACGTGAAACAGCGGCAGGGTTCAGCGTGTGGCGCCCGTGACGAGCCAGCGGCCGGAGCGGGAGCGCAGCCACAGCGTCAGCATCCGGACCGCCATCATCAGCGTCATCGCTCCCCAGAGCGCGGTCAGGCCACCGCCGAAGGTCGGTACGAGCAGGGCGACGGGCGTAAAGACGGCCAACGTGACGATCATCGCCCAGGCGAGATACGGGCCGTCGCCCGCCCCCATCAGGACGCCGTCCAGAACGAAGACGATGCCGCAGATGGGCTGGGCGAGCGCGATGACGACGAGGGCGGGCAGGGCCGCGTCCTGGACGTCGCCGTCACCGGTGAAGAGCGGGATGAACACGGGCCGCGCGAGCACGACCAGCACGCCGAGGACGACTCCCGAGGCGATGCCCCACTGCACCATGCGGCGGCAGACGGCGCGTGCGCCGTCCGGATCGTCGGCGCCCAGATAGCGGCCGATGATCGCCTGGCCGGCGATGGCGATGGCGTCGAGCGCGAAGGCCAGCAAACTCCACAGGGACAGAACGATCTGGTGGGCGGCGATGTCGGCGTCACCGAGGCGGGCCGCCACCGCGGTCGCGATCATCAGGATGGCCCGCAGCGAGAGCGTCCGGACCAGGAGCGGCGCTCCGGCCTGGGCGCAGGCCCGTATTCCGGCGGCGTCGGGCCGCAGCGAGGCGCCGTGCTGCTTGGCGCCGCGGACGACGACGTAGAGGTAGACGGCGGCCATGCCGCACTGGGCGATGACGGTGCCCCAGGCGGAGCCGGCGATGCCGAGATCGGCGCCGTAGACCAGACCGACATTGAGGACGGCGTTGGCGACGAAGCCGCCGATCGCGACGTACAGCGGGGTCCTGGTGTCCTGGAGGCCGCGGAGCACACCGGTGGCGGCGAGCACGACGAGCATGGCCGGGATGCCGAGCGAGGAGATCCGCAGATAGGTGATGGCGTAGGGGGCCGCGGTGTCGGACGCGCCGAACAGCTCCACCAGGGCGGGCGCGGTGGGCAGGACCACGGCGATGACCGCGGCTCCGAGGATCAGGGCGAGCCAGATGCCGTCCATGCCCTGCCGGATGGCGGCCTGGAGGTCGCCTGCGCCGACCCTGCGGGCGACGGCGCCCGTAGTGGCGTACGCGAGGAAGACGAAGATGCTCACCGCTGTGGTGAGGAGCGCCGAGGCGACGCCGAGACCGGCGAGCTGGGCGGTGCCGAGATGCCCGACGATGGCGCTGTCGGCGAGGACGAAGAGGGGCTCGGCGACGAGCGCGCCGAAGGCGGGTACGGCGAGCGCGATGATCTCTCGGTCATGCCGTCGCCGAGCGGCCTTGGGCGCCGCGGGAGCCTGTGTCATGGGCACCAATGTAATCTTCCACAGGTAAGAGATGCAACGTTCTAGCAACCCTTACCTGAGCTGTGGTCCCACGCCTCGTCGGACGCGTTTTGCGACGATCTTGGTCCGAGTGGGAAAGTTTTTCTTCTGCACAGCCGGTGGATGGGAAAGTCGCAGGTCAGAGGTGCTTTGTCGGAGAGGCTGAGGGCTTGTTCACAGGGCTGTCCACCGGGCCGTGCACAGGTTTGGCGGAGTTCTCCACAGCATCGGGCCCGTCATCCACACCGCCTGTGGATAACCAGATTGGCTGACGGTGCCCACAGGCCTACCGTGGTCCGGCGCCCGCCTCGTCGTACGACCTCGGAAAGCCCGTAAAACCGACGCGTCAGAACCGGAGTTGGGCCCCCTTATTTGTCAGTGTCGTGCCTTAGGAAAGAGGGGCACGGCGAGGTCCGCGCGGCGGACGGGAGGAGGTGGCCCGGTGAGTATCTCCGAGCCTTTGGACGACCCCTGGGCCGACAGCGGTCCCAGTGACCGTCTGCCCGTCTCCCGCCAGCGCCGCGACGGAGGCCGGGGCCGCGACGAGCAGCACGAGCGCGGCCGTGAGGGCGGCTGGGACGGCGGAGGTTCGTCGTTCGAGCGCGTGCCCCCGCAGGATCTCGACGCGGAGCAGTCGGTGCTCGGTGGCATGCTGCTCTCCAAGGACGCCATCGCCGACGTCGTCGAGGTCCTCAAGGGCCACGACTTCTACCGCCCCGCGCACGAGACGATCTACGCCTCGATCCTCGACCTCTACGCGAAGGGCGAGCCGGCCGACCCGATCACCGTGGCGGCCGAGCTCACCAAGCGCGGTGAGATCACCAAGGTCGGCGGCGCATCGTATCTGCACACCCTGGTCCAGACGGTCCCGACGGCGGCGAACGCCGAGTACTACGCGGAGATCGTCCACGAGCGCGCCGTCCTGCGCCGGCTCGTCGAGGCCGGCACACGCATCACCCAGATGGGATACGCGGCCGACGGCGACGTCGACGAGATCGTCAACAGCGCCCAGGCCGAGATCTACGCGGTCACCGAGCAGCGCACCACCGAGGACTATCTGCCGCTCGGCGACATCATGGAGGGCGCTCTCGACGAGATCGAGGCGATCGGCTCGCGCTCGGGGGAGATGACCGGCGTGCCCACCGGTTTCACCGACCTCGACCAGCTCACCAACGGCCTGCACCCGGGCCAGATGATCATCATCGCGGCCCGGCCCGCCATGGGTAAGTCGACCCTGGCCCTGGACTTCGCGCGCGCCTGTTCGATCAAGCACAACATGCCGAGCGTGATCTTCTCGCTCGAAATGGGGCGCAACGAGATCGCGATGCGTCTGCTGTCCGCCGAGGCCCGTGTGGCCCTGCATCACATGCGCTCCGGCACCATGACGGACGAGGACTGGACGCGTCTCGCCCGGCGCATGCCGGACGTCTCGGCCGCCCCCCTCTACATCGACGACTCCCCGAACCTGTCGATGATGGAGATCCGTGCCAAGTGCCGACGCCTCAAGCAGCGCAATGACCTGAAGCTCGTCGTCATCGACTATCTCCAGCTGATGCAGTCCGGCGGTTCCAAGCGGGCCGAGAGCCGCCAGCAGGAAGTCTCGGACATGTCGCGAAACCTCAAGCTCCTGGCCAAGGAGCTGGAGCTGCCGGTGATCGCGCTCTCGCAGTTGAACCGTGGCCCCGAGCAGCGCACCGACAAGAAGCCCATGGTCTCCGACCTGCGTGAATCTGGCTCGATCGAGCAGGACGCGGACATGGTGATCCTGCTGCACCGTGAAGACGCGTACGAGAAGGAGTCGCCTCGCGCGGGCGAGGCGGACATCATCGTCGGAAAGCACCGTAACGGCCCCACGGCGACGATCACCGTCGCCTTCCAGGGTCACTACTCCCGCTTCGTGGACATGGCACAGACCTGATCCCGCACTCCCTCCTGCCCGTCTGGTTTTCCTAGGGCTCCTAGGATAGAACTAGAGGCTCAAGGAATGAGGGAGGTCGTCCATGGCGCGGGCCGGGCTGACGGCGGAGCGGGTGACGATCGCGGGCGCGGAGCTGGCGGACGACGTGGGGCTCGACCGGGTGACCATGTCGCAGGTGGCGCGGCGGCTGGGCGTGAAGGACGCGAGCCTCTACACGCACGTCCGGAGCCTGGAGGATCTGCGCGGCCGGATCGCGCTGCTCGCGGCGGACGAGAAGACCATTCGCATCGCCGAGGCGACCGCCGGGCTGGCGGGCAGGGACGCGCTAATTGCGTACGCCGACGCCTGGCGGGAGTACGCCCGTGCACATCCGGGCCGCTACGCGGCGACGCAGACCTCGATCCAGATCGACCCCGAGCTGGCCGCGAAAGCGCCCGGGCCGCGACGCGCGGTCGAGCTGACGTACGGCATGCTGCGCGGTTACGGCCTGGCCGAACCCGACCTGACCGACGCGGTCCGGTTGCTGCGCAGCACGTTCCACGGGTTCGTCGCCTTGGAGGCGGCGGGCGGATTCGCGCACGCGCGTGCGCCGCAGCAGTCCTGGGTCCGCGCGCTCGACGCCCTGCACACCCTCCTGGAGCACTGGCCTCCGTCCCAAGAACCTGCCTCCGGAGAAGGAGACTCCTCATGACCGCGCCGACCACCGGCAGCCTGCGTGTGACGGGCGCGACCCTCCACTACGAAGTGCGCGGCCAAGGCCCACTCCTGCTGCTGATTCCCGGTGGGACGGGCGGCGCGGCCTCCTTCGACGGCATCGTCGATGACCTGGCCACGGAGTACACCGTCGCGACCTACGACCCGCGCGGCATGTCCCGCAGCACGCTGGACGACCCCGAGGCCGAACAGCGCGTGGCCGACCACGCCGATGACGCGTTCCGCATGCTGGAGCTGCTGTCGCCCGCTGAACCCGCTCGCGTGCTCGGCGTCAGCTCGGGCGCGATCGTCGCCCTCCACCTGGTCACGGCTCACCCCGAACGCGTCGAACGGGTCGTGGCGCACGAGCCGCCGATGGTGGAGGTCCTGCCGGACGCTGCCGAACACCGCGCGCTCATCGCACGTGTGCGGGAGACGTTCCGTACGCAAGGGCTCATGCCGGCGATGGCCGTGTTCGCTGCGGGGCTGAAGAAGGACGACGACGCCGGTGAGCCGAAGGCCGAGAGGGAGGCCGAGGTGGAACTTCCGCCGCAAGCAGCGGCGCGGGCCGAGCAGACGATGGCCAACCTGCCGTACTTCGTCGGACGCATCGTGCCGAGCTTCATGTCCTACGCCCCGGACCTCCACCGGCTCGAGGCGCTGTCGGACCGCGTGGTGCTCGCCTGCGGTCAGGACTCGCGCGGCGAGCTACCGTACCGCCCGGCCGCACTGCTGGCCGAGCGTTTCGGCACCGAACTTCAGCTCTTCCCGGGTGGGCACACCGGTCTGACCACGCACCCGGCCGAGTTCGCCGAGTGCCTGCGGAAGGCCCTCCACACCTTCGCCCGACCCTGACTCATTCCGTCAGGGGAAGGCACTCGTCGAGCAGGCCGACGATGTCGTGCCAGGCCCGTTGCGCGTGTTGCGGGTGGTAACCGACGCCGGGGCGTACGGCCTGGTCGACCGGTGGGTGGTGGAAGGCGTGCAGGGCTCCGCCGTAGACCATGAGGCGCCAGTCGACGCCTGCGGCCTGCATTTCGGCGGCGAAGGCGTCCCGTTGCTCGGCGGGCATGATCGGATCCTCCGAACCGACCCCCGCCCAAACCGGGCAACGGATGTGCGCAGCCTCGCCCGGGCGGCCCGTGGTCAGTGCGTTGACCGTCCCGATCACGCGCAGGTCGACGCCGTCCCGACCAAGTTCCAGGGCGATTGCGCCCCCGGTGCCGTAACCGATGGCGGCGATCCGGGTGGGGTCGGTCCGGGGCTCGGCACACAGCACATCGAGTGCCGCATGGCCGATCTCCCGCATCCGGTCGGGGTCGGCGAGCAGGGGCAGCGCGTGCGCCAGCATCTCTTCCGGGTCGGTGAACCAGCGGCCGCCGTTGATGTCGAAGGCCAGTGCCACGTACCCCAGCTCGGCGAGGGCGTCGGCCCGGCGGTGCTGGAAGTCGTTCAGACCCGTCCCTTCGGGACCGATCAGGACTGCGGGCCGGCGGTCGTCTCCGGCGGGGAGGGCGAGGTGCCCGACCATCGTCAGGCCGTCGGCCGGGTATTCGACCGTGCGCGTTATAACCGTTGAGGCCGTTGTCATGGGACCGGACTGTAGTGATCGTCGAGGTGCGGGCGGGCCGATATCTTCCGTCAGCAGAAGAGTGTGGGCATCGACCCTGGGGCGGGGATCATGGAGGGCTCTGCTGTGAGGTCCTGGCTGATCAGAAGGCGCTGAGTCCGGTGAGTTCGCAAGACAGGTTCCAAAGCCGGACTGCCACTCCTCGCGGGGGGATGTGGCGCTGCGGAAGTGCGGGTCCGATGGGACAGGGGCCGGGTACGGGTGGATGTGGACTGGCTCCTGCCTACGAGCAGCACCCGCGTGACGGGATGGCCGCCGGGCTCTGGTCGCCCTCGCCGCTCACACTCCCGCGTCGCGATTCGTCGGTGCAGTGACGGACCACCACGACGCCACTGCGGCAGACAGCGGCGCCGGGCAGACGCTTGAGGAGAAAACTCAATGCAGGCTCGTATGCAGCACCCCGCCATGCTCATCCCTGAGGCCATGAAGGCCTTGCTGGTCCTGTCGAAGGTCGTCAGGAAGCAAGGTCTGCCCCAGGCGACCGTCGAGCTGGTGCAGCTGCGCGTGAGCCAGATCAACGGAAGCAGCGTCTGCGTGGCGGGCAACGCACGCAGTGCCGCAGCGGCGGGTGCCACCATGGAGCAGCGCTCAGCGGTGGCCGCCTGGCGGCACACTCCCTGCTTCACCGATGCCGAACGCTCCGCCCTCGCCCTCGCGGAGGCCGCGACCCGCCTCGCCGACCGGCCCGACCCGGTGCCGGCGGCGGTCTGGGACGAGGCCGCGAAGTACTTCACCGAGCGGGAACTTGCGGCGCTCGTCCTCGCCATCGGAGCGGCCAACATGTTCAACCGGATCAACATCATGACGCGACGGGTCGCAGGGGCAGAGCCCTGGGAGTCCTGACGGGCAGGCACCGTCGAATTGGCTCGACGCACGCGCTTCTCCCAGGTGAACTGGTCCCATGACGACACCCCATGAAGAGCTGCTCCCTTCCACCCGCCGAGCCCTGCTGCACCGCGTCGCCACCGCGCAGGCGGAGGGCCGGACCCCGTCACTGGTCGCCGCGGTGGCCCGGGACGGTGAGTTGGTGTGGAGCGGCGGCCGCAGCATGGTGGACGGGCACGAGCCGGACGAGAACGTGCAGTACCGCATCGGATCGATCACCAAGACCTTCACCGCCGTCCTGGTCATGCGGTTGCGCGATGAGGGTGTGCTGGACCTCGGCGACCCGCTGGAGAAGCACCTGCCGGGCACCGGCGCGGGGGAGGCCACGATCGCCGAACTCCTCGCGCACACCGGCGGGCTGGCGGCCGAGACCCCCGGCGAATGGTGGGAGCGCACACCAGGATCGACCCGCCCGGAGCTCACCGACGTCCTCGGGGACGAGCCCTTCAAGCACCCCGTCGGCCGACGCTTCCACTACTCCAACCCCGGCTATACGCTGCTCGGTTCGCTGGTCGAGACCCTGCGGGGCGCTCCGTGGGAGGAAGTGCTCCACCGCGAAGTGCTGGAGCCGCTGGGGTTGAGTCGCACGAGTACTCAGCCGCAGGACCCGCACGCCGGTGGTTGGGCCGTGCATCCCTGGGCGGACGTGATGATGCCGGAGCCCGTCGAGGACCTGGGGCTGATGGCTCCGGCCGGTCAGCTGTGGTCCACGACGGCGGATCTGGTGCGCTTCGGATCCTTCCTGGTGAAGGGCGACGACCGGGTTCTCGGCGTGGATTCCGTCCGCGAGATGCGGACGCCGTCAGCTCCGCTGCCCACGGGGGAATGGGACAGGGCGTACGGCCTGGGTGTGGATCTGCTGCGGTGGGAGAGGGGCGGCCTGGCCGGGCACGGAGGGTCGCTGCCCGGCTTCCTCGCTGCCCTGTGGGTGAGCGAGGCGGACGGTATCGCCGCGGTCGCGCTCGCCAACTGCACGTCGGGGCCCCCGGTGGCGGCGCTGGCCGTGGACCTGCTGAAGATCGTGGCCGACGCGGAGCCGCGCATCCCGGAGCCGTGGCGGCCGCTCCCCGAAGTCGATGAGAAGGTACTGGAGTTGGCGGGTCCCTGGTACTGGGGGACTCAGGTGCTGGTGCTCCGCCTGACGGCCGACGGCGGGGTGGAGATCGGACCGCTGTCCGGGTGGGGGCGCCAGGCCCGCTTCCGGCCCAACGGCGACGGCACGTGGACGGGGCTCAACGGGTACTACGCCGGTGAGCTGTTGCAGGCGGTACGGCGGCCGGACGGCTCGGTGAGCCACCTCGACCTGGGCTCATTCGTCTTCACACGCAAGCCGTACGACGAGGGAACGCCGGTGCCGGGTGGGGTGGACCCGCAGGGGTGGCGCGGCTTCTAGTTCTTGGCGGTACGAGGGCCTGTTTCACGTGAAACAGCGAGGGTTTCACGCCAGACAGCGAGCGTTTCACGTGAAACAGGCCTCTGCATCACCCAGCAAGAACGGCCTCAGAGCCGCAGCGTGAATTCCACTCAGAGTTGCAGCTTGAAGCCCACGTGCGAGGCCGAGAAGCCGAGCCGCTCGTAGAAGCGGTGGGCGTCGGTGCGGGTGGCGTCGGAGGTCAGCTGCACCAACTGGCAGCCCTGGCGCCGGGATTCGTCGACGGCCCACTCGATGAACCGTGTACCGAGGCCGCTGCCGCGCTCGTCGGCGTGGACACGCACTCCCTCGATGATCGACCGGGTGGCGCCCTTCCGGGAGAGTCCCGGAATGATCGTGAGCTGGAGTGTGCCGACGACGCGTCCTTGGCGCTCGGCGACGACCAGGTGCTGGTTCGGATCGTCGGCCAGCCGCTCGAACGCCGTCACGTACGGGGCGAGGTCGTCCGGCGACTCACGCGTGGCGCCCAGGGGGTCATCGGCGAGCATGCCCACGATGGCGGGCAAATCCGCGGCGACAGCAGGGCGTATCTCAAGATCTCCCATGGCCGCACCCTATGCCCATCGCCGCCGCCGATTTCTATGGGATCAACTCTTGTGGAGGCCGTGCAGAGACCATGCGTAGGCCACGGCCCGCGGCCTCAGGCCGGTACGCGCAGTGTCTCGACGGCCTTGACCAGCGGAGCGAGCTCGGGATTCCGGGCGGCCTCGTCGAGCGCCTCCCGGAGGGCGGCGTCGTTGGTGGGACGTGCCTCGGCGAGCAGCGCGGCGCCGGCCTCGCTGACGTCTGTGTAGATGCCGCGGCGGTCGGTGGGGCACAGGTAGCGGGACAGCAGGCCGCGCTCCTCGAGCCGGGTCACCAGGCGGGTGGTCGCGCTCTGGCTGAGCACCACGGCGTCGGCGACCTGCTTCATCTGTAGATGGCCCCCTTCGCCGTCGTGCTGGCGGTTGAGGACGTCGAGAAGGCTGTACTCCCGCACGCTGAGGTCGTGCTTGGTCTGGAGGGCGCGCTCGACGTGAGCCTCGATCTTCCCGTGGAGCAAGGAGAGGGCGCACCAGCTTTGGGCGAGCGCGGTGAGTGCGGGGTCGGTCGCGGTCATGGCTCTTGTTCCTCCGTCCCGGAGCGGCTGCACCCAGGGTAATCCACAGGTGCAATATCCAGCGGTTGCAAGTATCCAGCGTCTGCAACTATTGTGGACGCACGTTAAGCGCACCTGCAACCGTTTGGAAGGTAGATCCATGCCTCTCGCGCTTCTGGCCCTCGCGATCGGGGCCTTCGGAATCGGGACCACCGAGTTCGTGATCATGGGGCTGCTTCCCGAGGTCGCGGGTGACTTCGGTGTCTCCATTCCCACCGCCGGCTTCCTCGTGACCGGCTACGCCCTCGGCGTCGTGCTCGGCGCTCCCTTGATGACCGCCCTCGGCACCCGCATCCCGCGCAAGCGAATGCTGATGCTGCTGATGGGCCTCTTCGTCGTCGGCAACCTGCTGTCCGCCGTGGCGCCGGTCTTCGGCGTGATGCTGGCCGGCCGCGTCGTCGCCTCACTCGCCCACGGCGCCTTCTTCGGCATCGGCTCGGTCGTCGCGGCCGAACTGGTCGCTCCCGAGAAGAAGGCGGGCGCGATCGCCATGATGTTCTCGGGCCTCACCGTGGCCAACGTGGTCGGTGTTCCGCTCGGCACACTCGTCGGCCAGGCCATCGGCTGGCGCATCACCTTCGTGATCGTCGCTGCCCTCGGCGTCCTCGGCCTCTTCGGCATCGCCAAGCTCGTGCCTGACCTGCCCAAGCCCGAAGGCGTGCGGCTGCGCGACGAGGTGGGTGCCTTCCGCAACGTACAGGTGCTGCTCGCCATGGCGATGACGGTCCTGGGCTTCGGCGGTGTCTTCGCGGCCATCACCTACATCACGCCGATGATGACGGACGTCGCCGGTTACGCGGACTCCTCCGTCACCTGGCTGCTCGTCCTCTTCGGGCTCGGCATGGTCGGCGGCAACCTCGTCGGGGGACGGTTCGCGGACCGTGCGCTGATGCCCATGCTGTACGTGGCACTGGGCGCCCTCGCCCTTGTGCTCGGCCTGTTCACGCTCACCGCGCACAACAAGATCGCGGCCGCCGTGACCGTCCTGCTGATCGGCGCGCTGGGCTTCGCGACCGTGCCGCCCCTCCAGAAGCGGGTCCTGGACTACGCATCCGGCGCCCCGACGCTCGCCTCCGCGGTCAACATCGGCGCCTTCAACCTGGGCAACGCGCTGTCGGCCTGGCTCGGTGGCCTCGTCATCTCCGCAGGCCTCGGCTACACCGCCCCGAACTGGGTCGGTGCGGTGCTCGCCGCTTCCGCCCTCGTCCTGGCCCTCGTCTCGGCCGCCCTGGAGCGCCGCTCCGGAGGCCCGAGCCTGGTCGTGACAGGCGCGGCACCGGTGGAGCAGCGCACGCCCGTCCACCACTGAGGGCCCCCGGCTCCCCTCCCGGGTCGCTCCTCACACCCAGCCACTCCTCTTCACCCCCAGCACCACCCGCAAGGAGAAAACCTCATGAGCACCACCCAGACCCCCACCGCTGTCGCCCCGCTCACCATCGAGGACGCCGAGGCCCTCGTCACCACGGCCCGCCGTGCGGCCGAGGAGGCCGGCGTCACCGTCAGCGTCACCGTCCTCGACGCGGGAGGCCACCTCCTCGCCTTCCGGCGCGACGACCGGGCCGTGCTGATCTCCGGGGAGACCAGCACCCGCAAGGCGTACACGGCCCTCCAGCTGAACGCCCCGACCGCCGACCTCGTCGACGCGGTCCAGCCCGGTGGGCTCTTCCACACCCTGCCCACCGCCCTCGACCGTCCGCTGCTCTTCATCGCGGGCGGTGTGCCGGTCCACCGCGACGGCCGCCTGATCGGCGCCATCGGCGTGGGCGGCGGCGCCCCGCAGCAGGACCACGGCTTCGCCACGGCAGCCGTCGAGGCCCTCACCCAGGCGTAAGGCGCGTAACGCACGCACATGCAAGATGCGTACGGAAAGGCCCGCCCCGGGTGACCCGGGGCGGGCCTTCGCTCGTCGGCCGTATCAGCCCGCCGCGACCGTCAGCGGTGCGAAGCGGCGAGTCCAGTCGCCGGGCAGTTCCGGTGTGCCGTACGCCATCACGGCGTTGAAGGCGATGGACTCGAGGCCGTTCTCCTTCACCCACGCCAGGAGTCCGGTGTGCCGTACGTCGATGTCGGTGCGCAGCGGGCGGTCGCTACCGGCGCCGAGCGAGGCGATGAGGGCCTTCGCGGTCTCGGTGTCCCGTGCGACGAGCGGGCCCACGACGTGGGTCTCCATGTTGGGCCAGGCTCCCGCGTAGCCGATGATCTCGCCGTCGGCCTCCGCGACCCGCAGCTGGTCGGTGAAGGCGGGGAGCCGGGTGATCACATGCATGCGGTCATGGCCGAACACCTCGGTGTCGAGCCGGAGGATGGTGCTGAGGTCCTCCGCGGTGGCCGGCCTGGTGGCGATGTCGGGCACGGGTCCCCCCGCGGTGAAGCGCCCCTTGACCATCTCGGCCCGGCCGATCACCTTGAAGCCGAGCTGCTCGTAGAGCGGGCGACCCGTGGGTGTCGCGTGGAGGGTCAGCGGGGTGGTGGCCGCCTGCTCGATGGCGTACTGCATCAGTCGGCGGCCGATGCCCCGGCGGGCGTACCGCTCGGCGACGAGGACCATGCCGATCGCCGCGAGGGCGGGGCGCTGGAGAGGGCCGTACTGGGTCACTACATAGACAGCGATGAGGCTGTCGCCGTCGGGGTCGTCGATGCCGTAACCCGTTCCGGCCGACAGCAGCAGACCCCACTTGTGTTCTTCACGAGGCCAGCCCCGGTCCTCGGACAGATCGGCGCAGGCCTTGAGGTCGCGGGGGGTCAGTCGGCGGATGGGCAGTGCGGAGAGGGAAGGTGTCGACACGCGGGTCAGGCTGTCTGACGTACAACCTCGGCGTCCACCCGTTTGTGGGCAGAAGCACGTTCCTTTTGGACACCTCGTCGCCGACTGAGGTGGGTAGGCCCCGGAGAAAGCGGCAGGAAGGACGACCACGTTTCACGTGAAACACGGTGCCGCGCAGAGCATCGAGGGGTACCCGAGGGCTGGACCAGCCATGGGTACTAGCCTCGGCCCCCATGGCACGCCTACACCTCTTCGACCTGGACGGGACGCTGCTGCACGGCACGGCGGCCCCTGTGGAGATATCGCGACAGCTCGGCCTGGACGCCGAGATCGCCGAGCTGGAGCGGGAGTTCGTGGCAGGGCACATCGGCTCCCCGGAGTACGCGGTGCGCGTGCACGCGTTGTGGGCGGAGCTCACCGAGGCGCAGGTGTCGGCGGCCTTCGACGGGGCGCCCTGGCTCTCCGGTATCCAGGAGACCTGGGCCGAGATCCGGGAGGGCGGTGACTACTGCGCGGTGGTGTCCCTCTCGCCGTCGTTCTTCGTGGAGCGGCTCATCGGGTGGGGCGCACATGCCGCACATGGTTCGCGGTTTCCCGCCGTTCCGTTCACCCAGCCCGTCGATCCGACGGGCATTCTCAACGCGGCGGCCAAGGTGAAGATCGCGGACCGGCTCTGTGAAGAGTTCGGGGTAGGGCGGAGCGATTGCGTAGCGTACGGCGACTCGCTTTCCGACCTGGAGTTGTTCGGCGCAGTGCCTGTTTCTGTGGCGATCAACGCGGATCAACGGCTGGTGAGCCTCGCCACCCACTCCTATGTCGGGCGGGATCTGCGTAAGGCGTACGAATTGGTCCGGCACGCCGGTAACTGAGGCAATTGGCAGGCAGAGCCGATGAATTCCGGGCCCAGGGGAGAGGGGCTTGTGCGTCCGGCCGCTGCCGGTATGGTCGATCAAGGTCCGTGCCGGTGCGTCTCTGCGCACTCGGGGGGTACGCGCGCAGGTAAATGAAGCCTAACGGGGCAGAGAGATCGAGAGCCCGTACTTCTTGTTATGCGGTCGGCGCGGTGACGGCGAATGGGATGCTGCGGCTGCGGTGAGGCGGCTGCGGGCAATGTCACATTCTCAACCTACTTGTCCGTAGGGTCCGGGTGTACGGGGTTCAATGTGGCCGTATCGGCCATCGAGGCAGAGCGGGGAACACAGGCAGCTTCCGGCAGGAAGTGCGCAGACCGACCGAGAGATGTTCGAGGCGAGGCACAGCATGGACGCTCCGACCACCGCGTCGGCGGATGACGGTACTTCCGACGGCGAGGGGGGCTGGTTCACCCCGCGCAGGCCGTCGAAGCGGCCGGACGAGCGAATATCCGAAGCCCCGGCTCCCCAAGCGGTGATCCCGGAGGTTCCCGCCCCGGAGATCCCGGCAACCCAGGCCTCGACCCCGGAGAAGCAGGCACCCCAGGCCGCGACTACGGAGACCTCAGCCCCTCAGGCCCAGAACACCGCGCCCCCGATCTCCGCCCAGAAGACGAAGCCTCCGCAGGCCGCGTCCCCCGACGCCGTCCTGGTGCAGCGCACGATGGCCGAAATAGGCCCCGTCGCCGACCAGGTCACCTCGTACTTCTACGCGCTCCTCTTCACCCGGCACCCGGACCTCCGCGCTCTCTTCCCCGCGGCGATGGACGTCCAGCGGGACCGGATCCTCAAGGCACTGCTGACCGCGGCCGAGCACATCGACCACACCGACGTCCTCGTCTCGTATCTGAAGAATCTCGGACGCGGACACCGCAAGTACGGCACCCGGCCCGAGCACTATCCGGCCGTCGGCGAGTGCCTGATCGGCGCGCTGAGTCGGTACGCGGGCACCGGCTGGGACGACGAGACCGAGGCCGCCTGGGTCCGGACGTACACGACGATCTCCCAGGTCATGATCGACGCCGCCGCGGAGGACGAACTGCGCGCCCCCGCCTGGTGGTTCGGTGAGGTCGTATCGCACGACCTGAGAACCCCGGACATCGCGGTCGTCACCGTCCGGCCCGACCAGCCGTACCCCTTCCTCGCCGGGCAGTACACCAGCCTGGAGACGCCCTGGTGGCCGCGGGTCTGGCGGCACTACTCCTTCGCATCGGCCCCCCGCTCCGACGGGCTGCTGTCCTTCCACGTCAAGGCCGTCCCGGCCGGCTGGGTGTCCAACGCCCTCGTGCACCACGCCCGCCCCGGTGACATCCTGCGGCTCGGCCCGCCCACCGGCTCGATGACCGTCGACCACACCACCGACAGCGGTCTGCTCTGTCTGGGCGGCGGCACGGGCATCGCACCCATCAAGGCGCTCGTCGAGGACGTCGCCGAGCACGGCAGGCGGCGCCCCGTCGAGGTCTTCTACGGCGCACGCACCGATAACGACCTGTACGACATCGACACGATGCTGCGGCTGCAGCAGTCCCACGCCTGGCTGTCCGTCCGCCCCATCGTGGACCAGCGGGCACAACTGCCGGACGCCGTGCGCGAGTACGGTCCGTGGAACGAGTACGACGCGTATCTCTCGGGCCCGCCCGGCATGATCCGCAACGGAGTGGACGCCCTGCGGGACGTCGGCATCCCGGAGGGCCGGATCCGCCACGACTCCGTCGAGGAACTGGTGGGGTCGGACTAGGCGGTCCCTAGCCCAGATCGGGTGCGTGCATCGCGCGTACACCCTCGATGTTGCCGTCCAGATAATGCCGGAGCGACAGCGGTACGAGATGGACCGAGGCGATGCCGACCCGGGTGAAGGGCACGTGCACGATCTCGTACTCGCCGCACGGCTCCTCGATTTCGGGGCCGTGCCGCAGACCGGGGTCCATGGACTCCAGTCGGCAGACGAAGAAGTGCTGCACCTTCACGCCGGTCGAGCCGTCCTCGGCGATGTGTTCCAGGGTGTCGACGAAACAGGGCACGACATCGGTGATCTTGGCGCCAAGCTCCTCATGGACCTCACGGTGCAGCGCGTCGACGACGGAGGCGTCCTCCGCCTCCACGCCACCGCCAGGGGTGACCCAGTACGGATCGACACCGGGTTTGGTGCGCTTGATCAGGATCAGGTCGTCGCCGTCCAGCAGGACGGCGCGTGCGGTGCGCTTGACCACGGGTCGGACGGTCATGGGGGAAATGTGGCCCGGACTGTTCCACGTGAAACATCGTGAAGCTGCCGCGCCCCCCATCAAGCCCAGCCGGTGGCGGCGCGCAACAGCCACTCGTGTGCCCGCGCGATGTGCGGCATGGCGAGTGTCCCGGTGCGCACCGCCAAGAAGTACGTGCGCAGAGGAGGCACCGCAGGGTCGAGGAGCGCCACGACGTCGCCGCGGTCCAGGGCCTCAGCGCACAAATAGCGGGGCAGTACGGCGAGGCCCGCGCCCGAGACCACGCAGGAGAGGACGGCGCGCAGGTCCGGCACGATGACGGCACCCGACGCCACGGGGCGGTCGTCAAAGACAGCGGCCCAGTAGCGCGAGACGAACGGCAGCGACTCATGAACCTCGACCACCGGAAGGTCTTCCAGTGGCAGCGACGCCCGGCGGCACGGCCTGCCGGGGGCGAGACGGGCCGCCCAGCGCTCCCCCGCCACCAGGACGTGCTCCTCGTCGCAGAGCGCCGTCGAGGTGAGCAGCGGTCCGCGCGGCCGGGCCGTGGTGATGGCCAGGTCGTGGTGCCCGGCGGCGAGCCCCTCCAGCACCTCCTCGGCGGTGCCGAAGGAGACGCGCAGTGCATGACTGCGGCCCTCCTGGCCGCTCAGCGCGGTGAGTGCGGGCAGAGCGCGTTCCGCGGTGAACTCGGGTGGGCCGGCGAGGTGCAGAGTGCGTACCGACGAGTCCTCGTCCAGTCCGGCCTCAGCGATCTCCATGAGGGCGTCCAGATGGGGTGCGGCCTTGTGGGCGAGCTCATCGCCCATGGTCGTGGGGGTCACGCCACGTGCCTGGCGCAGGAAGAGCGGCCGCCCCAACTGCCGTTCCAGCGATCGGATCTGTGAGGTGACAGCGGGCTGCGACAGCCCGAGCAACGCCGCCGCACGCGTGAAGGAACCGGCCCGGTGCACCGTCACGAAGGTGCGCAGCAGGGCCAGGTCCATGGCGACGTCCCTCCCCTTCGTGCCCCCAGGGCCCGGCCAACTATAAATATGTCGATAGGAATCTGTCGCTACTGTGATTGGACACTGACACAGAGTCAACTAGCCTTGTTGGCGCGGTTCCCAGCGCGCGGGACCGGAACGGTCCGAGCCAAGAGGGGGGAGGCTCGGACCGTTCGTTGTACGTAGCCGGAGTGCAGCCTTGTCGCACGGGAGGCGTGCTGCGGGGCTCGTGTCGGGCGAGGTCAGCCCGTCGAGCCGGCCGACTCGTCCAGCGCACGCAGCACATCCGCCACGAGGTCGTCGGTGTCCTCGGCGCCCGCGGAGAAGCGGATGAAACCTTCCGCAACGGCGTCCCCGCCCCATCGCCCGCGGCGCTCGGCAGTGGACCGCACGCCGCCGAAGCTCGTCGCGTCGTCGACCAGGTGCAGGGCTTCGAGGAAACGCTCGGCACGCGCGCGTGTGGGCAGCGTGAAGGAGACCACGCACCCGAAGCGCCGCATCTGCCGCGAGGCGACCATGTACGACGGGTCGTCGGGCAGCCCGGGATAGCGCAGCCCCGACACCTCGGAGCGGCCTCGCAGCGCCTCGGCGAGGGCCAGGGCGTTCGTGTTCTGCCGGTCGGCGCGCAGTTGCAGTGTGGCCAGCGAGCGGTGTGCGAGCCAGGCCTCCATCGGCCCCGGGATCGCACCGACGATCTTGCGCCAGCGCCGTACGGAAGCGATCAGCTCCGCGTCGAGGCCGGCCACGTACCCGAGGAGGATGTCACCGTGGCCCGTGAGCATCTTGGTGCCGCTGGCCACCGTGAAGTCGGCGCCCAGTTCGAGGGGGCGCTGGCCGAGCGGCGTCGCCAGGGTGTTGTCGACCGCCACCAGCACGCCACGCGCGTGGGCCGCGTCGGCGAGCCGCCGGACGTCGCACACGTCGAGCCCGGGGTTGGACGGCGTCTCGATCCACAGCAGCTTCGCGCCGTCCAGGACGTCGAGCTGGGCGTCCTCGCCGGTCGGAGCGGTGCGCACCTCGATGCCGTACGCCGTGAGCTGTTCACGGACGAGGGGGAGGACTTGGTAGCCGTCATCAGGCAGGACGACCGCGTCACCGGCACGCAGCTGCGAGAACAGCACCGCCGAGATCGCGGCCATGCCGGAGGCGAAGACCAGCGTTTCGACGTCCGCGCCGGAGTCCGGGGCTTCGAGCTCGCCGATCGCGCGCTCCAGGTGCGTCCAGGTGGGGTTCTCGTCGCGGCCGTAGGCGTAACCGCCCGTCGGGTCGCCCGGCAGGTGGAAGTGCGCGGCGAAGACCGGGCCGGGCAGCGTCGGCTCGTGCTTCACCGGCTCGGGGAGCCCGACCCGGACCGCGCGCGTACCGTCGCCGATGCCCGACGAGGCGCCCCGGACGCCCTCCGAGCCGTCGCCCACAGGCCTGCCTATAGGTCCTGGTTCCGTCATGCCGCCCGCCTTTCCACTGCTGCACCTACAGGGCCGAGCAGGCCTGGGCCCGCCGCCTCCACCATTCTCGGCCACACCCGGAAGCTGTCGGTCAGTCCTTGTCGTCGGGGAGCACGACGTTCAGGGCCCAGGAGACGATCGAGATGATCAGGCCGCCCAGAACGGCGGTCCAGAAGCCCTCCACGTGGAAGCTGACGTCGAGTTTGTCGGCCAGCCACGAGGTGAGCAGCAGCATCAGGGCGTTGACCACGAGGGTGATCAGGCCGAGCGTCAGGATGAACAGCGGGAGGGTGAGGACCTTCACCACCGGCTTGACCAGGAAGTTCACCAGACCGAAGAGCAGGGCGACGACGATGAGCGTGCCCACCTTCTTGCCCGTGCTGTCGCCGGTCAGGGTGATCTTGTCGAGCACCCACACGGCGACGGCCAAGGCCGCGGCGTTGGCGATCGTCTTGACTACGAAATTCTTCATGTGTCTGATCGTGGCAGACATGGGCCGGGAAAGGTCGGCTCACAAGCGAGGGGTGTACGAGGGCGATGAAGGCATTCCGACTGGACGAGCTGGAGGCGGAGCGCGCCGCCAATGACGGCGCTTACCTGCAGTTCCTGCGTGAGCGGAACATGTCGGTCGGGCTGTACGCGCTCAATGCCGGGGAGGCCGACCCGCAGCAGCCGCACGGGCAGGACGAGGTGTACATGGTCGTCAGCGGCCGGGCCTCGATCACCGTCGGCATGGAGACCACGCAGGTGGCGCGGGGCAGTGTCGTCTATGTGCCGGCCGGTGTCGCCCACAAGTTCCACCACATCAGCGAGGACCTGCGTGTGCTCGTCGTCTTCTCTCCTCCGGAGGCCTGACTCCCACCGGGGACGGCTGACTCCCACCGCAGGCTGACCTCTTCAGGGCTGCGACCTCGGGGTTCTCTCAGGGTCGGATCAGGGGAGGACAAGGGGTCCGAGGCCTCCGCGGAGGCCTTCGGCGCCCTAGCATCGAATGCGAGAAGCCAGGAACCTGCGGAGTTTTTTCAGGTACCGCACCGATGCGAAGAGCGCGGAAGTGCGGACAGAGCGGAGAGAGGTAAGGACGATGGCGGCGAAGGAGATCTTTGCGGGAATGCCGTGGTGGGTGAAGTGGGTGGCCGTGCCGGTCATCGCACTCGTCGTGTTCGGCAGCGTGATAGCGACCGTTGTCGGATTCGTGGTCGGGCTGCTCTTCAAGGCGCTGCTCTTCGTGGCGCTGGTCGGTGGGCTCATCTATGTCGTACGGAAGTTCATATCCGGCTCCTCGTCATCGCGCACCGACTGGTGAATTCACGCAACGGTTCCCCCGACCGGGGGAAGTTTCCCGGTCGGACGGCATAGGGCGATGGCCGAGGATTAGAGTCCGGAATCCGCCGCGGGGCTCGACCTCCGCGGAACGGGCGCACGCTGAACAGGCGCACGCTTAGGGAGCGAACCTTGGCCGCGGTCGACCCCACCCCTTCACCGGTTGACGACTCCACAGACACCACAGAAGCCAAAGAGTCCGCTGACACCGCTGACACCGCTGACACCGCAGAGACGGCCCCCGGAGCCGTCGGGCCGACCCTCATCGGCTCCGTGCAGCGGGCGATGCGACTGCTGGAAGCCGCCGCCTCCCACCAAAGCGGTGCCCCCGCCAAACAGTTGGCACGTGAGGCCGGGCTCGCGCTTCCCACCGCGTACCACCTGTTGCGCACCCTGACCCACGAGGGCTATCTGTGCCGGGAGAAGGGGCTGTTCGTACTGGGCGAGGCAGCCGAGCGGCTGAGCGGCAGCGGAGCGCAGCAGAACCGGCGCGGAAGGATCGACGACTCCCTGGCGCACTGGCGCGACACCATCGGCGTCCCCGTGTACTTCGCCGTCTACCGGGAGGGCGAGATCGATGTCGTGGCCGTCGCCGACACCCCGAGCAATCCCGCTGTGGAGGAGTGGGCGGACTTCCGGGAGACAGGACATGCCCACGCGATCGGTCAGTGCCTCCTCGGCCAGCTCGACGACGAGGCGCGGCAGGACCACCTCGACCGCTATCCGGTGCGGTCGATCACGCGCTACTCGGTCCGGGACGACCGCACGTTCAAGCGACGGCTCGAGTCGAGGGAGCGGATGCGGCCCGTCGTGGAGCGCCAGGAGTACGCCCTCGGAACGGTCTGCGCGGCGATCCCGATCACAGCGGGTGACACCGCGGCGACCATGGCCATTTCTGTTCCATCCAGCCAATCCGACCGGCTGCTGCCCGCAGCCCAGAAGTTGCAACGGGAGGTCGGAAAGCTACTAGGGACACTCGCCTTCTCTATCAGCATCTGAAAACTCACTCCTTGTGATGTGATGCACACGTTGAGCAAGATGCCGGTGATGTCAGGGAGTTGGTCCCTGGCGAGTTGATGGAGAAGCGACGGGGTAGCGCGCGATGGGCGAAGCGGTACAGGCAGAGGTCATGATGAGCTTCCTCGTTTCCGAGGAGCTGTCGTTCCGTATCCCGGTGGAGCTGCGCTACGAGATCGACGATCCCTATGCCGTGCGGCTGACGTTCCACCTGCCGGGGGACACACCGGTGACCTGGGCCTTCGGGCGGGAGCTGCTGATCGTCGGGGTGGGGAAGCCGTGCGGGGACGGGGACGTGCGGGTGGAGCCGACCGATTCCGATGTCCTCGCCGAGGCCCTGATCAGGCTTCAGGTCGGGGAGGACCGGGCGCTGTTCCGGGTGGGCATTCCACCGCTGCTCGCCTTCCTCGACCGCACGGCCAAGTTGGTGCCGGTCGGGCAGGAGCGGGCGCTCGCCGACTTCGAGACGCATCTAGACGAGGCACTCGACCGGATCCTCGCGGAGGAGCAGAACGCGGGCTGATCCGGGTTCGTCAAGAAGCGAAGGCCCGCAGGCACTTTGGTGCATTTCACGGCATCGACAGCCTCCATGGCCTCCCCGACCTTCCCGACCTCCCCGACCTCCCTGACCTCCCCGACCTCCTCGACTTCGACCGCAGCCGAGGCCACCGACCGGCCTCCCCGTCACCGCTTGCGGCGGCGCCCCTTCCCGCCGCGGGAAGGCCGAGCCCCGCTCCCACGGCCCGCGCCCCCGACGCCGGCAGTAATAGCACCACCGACACCACCACCGACAACGCCACCAGTACCACCACCAGCAGCACCCCGCCCGCCCCCGGGCGTGCGGTCCGCCGAGACGACCAGGGCGGCCAGCGCGGTCGTCACCGGTACCGAGGCGACCAAGCCGATCGAGCCGATCAGGGTGCGCACGATCTCCTCGGCGACCAACTCGCTGTTGGCCACCGTGCCCACGCTGGACTGGGCGATCGAGAAGAGCAGCAGCAGGGGCAGCGCGGCGCCCGCGTAGGCGAGGACGAGGGTGTTGACGACGGAGGCGATGTGGTCGCGGCCGATGCGGATGCCCGCGCGGTACAGGCCGCGCCAGCCCATCGTCGGGTTGGCCTGGTGCAGTTCCCAGACCGCGGAGGTCTGGGTGACCGTGACGTCGTCGAGTACGCCGAGCGAGCCGATGATGACGCCCGCGAGCAGGAGACCGCTCATGTCGATGGACGGGTACAGGCCGTGAATGAGGCCGGTGTTGTCGTCCGTGTTGCCGGTGAGAGCGGCCCAGCCGATGAAGAGCGAGCCGAGCAGCCCGATCAGCAGGAGGGAGATGAGCGTGCCGAGTACCGCGACGGATGTGCGGGCCGTGAGGCCGTGGCAGAGATAGAGCGCGATCAGCATGATGGCGCTCGCCCCGATCACCGCCACCACCAGCGGATTCGAGCCCTGGAGGATCGCCGGCAGGATGAAGAACGTGAGCACCATGAAGCTGATGGCGAGCGCGACCAGGGCCATCACGCCGCGCAGCCGTCCCACCACGACGACGGCGAGCGCGAAGATGCCGGCGAGCAGCGCCATCGGGATCTTGCGGTTCACGTCGGTGACGGAGTACTGGAGTCCTTCGGGTGCCTTGGGCTCGTAGGCGACCACCACCTCCTGGCCCTGGCGCAGTTGCCGGGGCGAGTCCGGCTGGATGATCTCGGTGAAGGTGCGGCCCTTGTCCTTGCCGCTGCTCACCTCGATCGTCGCCTTCTTGCAGGTGCCCTTGGCCCGGCTCTGCGCGGACTGGCCCTCCGGGGTGGAGGTGTCGCCGGTCGGCGGGGGCTGTGAGGGGCTGAGCTCCTTGCAGGGCAGCTCCTGCACCTTCGTCACCTTCGCCGACTGCGTCTGCCGGTCGAAACCGACGCCGGTCCGCTCATGCGAGGGCGTGCCGCCGGGCCAGAGCACCACGAGCCCCACGAGGACCGCGGTGGCGAAGGGGATCAGGACCGCGGCGATGACCTTGCGCAGGTGTTTCGAGACGGGCGCGGCAGGGCCGTGACTGTGGGAATGCCCGTGTCCGTGCCCGGACCCATGCCCGTGCCCGGACCCATGTCCGTGCCCCTCCGGAGGCATCCCGGAGGAGGGCGGTTGTGGGGGCGGCGGAGGCGGCGGCTGTGTGGTGGTCACTGACCGATCATCGCAAGAACGGAGGGGGCCCTCTGTTCAGCGCGGCCGACATGACGCTAGCGTGGAGCCACCTTTGCAATCGCGGGAGCTCGGAGCACCGGGCTGAGAGGGCGCTGACCTCCGTACGAAACGGCACGAAGAGTGCACGAAACGTACGGGATTCGCTGCGTCGACCGCCGAACCTGTTACCGGGTAATGCCGGCGTAGGGAGTAGGTCTCATGACCACATCGGACGCACGCACGCCTGCCTCGACGCAGAACAATCAGAACAACTACGCCCAGAACGACCAGAACGACCAGAAAAACCAGGTCGAGGGCGGCGAGGCCGGGAAGTCCATCGGCTGGCACAAGGCGTATGTCGAGGGTTCGCGCCCCGACCTGCGCGTGCCGGTCCGCCAGGTGCACCTCACCAACGGCAAGGCCGTGACCCTGTACGACACTTCGGGCCCGTACACCGACCCGTCGGCCGAGACCGACGTCCGCCGCGGCCTGCCGCCGCTGCGGGAGAACTGGATCATCGCCCGCGGCGACACCGAGGAGTACGTGGGCCGCCCGCCCCGCCCCGAGGACGACGGCATCAAGCACACCTCGCCCCGCGGCGGACTGAAGAACCTCGACGCGGTCTTCCCCGGCCGCCCCCGCCAGCCGCGCCGGGGCCGCCAGGGGCAGGCGGTGACGCAGCTGGCGTACGCGCGCCGCGGCGAGATCACGCCCGAGATGGAGTTCATCGGGATCCGCGAGAACATGGACCCGGAGATCGTCCGGGAGGAGGTCGCCGCCGGCCGCGCGGTGATCCCCGCCAACGTCAACCACCCGGAGATCGAGCCGATGATCATCGGCAAGAAGTTCCTGGTGAAGGTGAACGCCAACATCGGCAACTCCGCGGTCACCTCCTCCATCGAGGAGGAGGTGGACAAGATGACCTGGGCGACCCAGTGGGGCGCCGACACGGTCATGGACCTCTCCACCGGCCGCAACATCCACACCACCCGCGAGTGGGTCCTGCGCAACTCCCCCGTGCCGATCGGCACCGTGCCGCTCTACCAGGCCCTGGAGAAGGTCGACGGCAAGGCCGAGGAGTTGACCTGGGAGATCTACAAGGACACGGTCATCGAGCAGGCCGAGCAGGGCGTGGACTACATGACGGTGCACGCGGGCGTACGGCTTCCGTACGTTCCGCTCACCGCGCGCCGCAAGACCGGCATCGTCTCGCGCGGCGGTTCGATCATGGCCGCCTGGTGTCTCGCTCACCACAAGGAGAGCTTCCTCTACGAGCACTTCGAGGAGCTCTGCGAGATCCTCGCGGCGTACGACGTGACGTATTCGCTCGGCGACGGCCTGCGGCCCGGCTCGATCGCGGACGCCAACGACGAGGCGCAGTTCGCCGAGTTGCGCACCCTCGGGGAACTCAACACGATCGCCAAGCGTCACAACGTACAGACGATGATCGAGGGCCCCGGTCACGTCCCGATGCACAAGATCAAGGAGAACATCGACCTCCAGCAGGAAATCTGCGAGGAGGCGCCGTTCTACACGCTCGGCCCGCTGACCACCGACATCGCGCCCGCCTACGACCACATCACCTCCGGCATCGGCGCCGCGATGATCGGCTGGTGGGGCACGGCCATGCTCTGCTACGTCACACCCAAGGAGCACCTGGGCCTGCCCAACCGCGACGACGTGAAGACCGGTGTCATCACGTACAAGATCGCGGCGCACGCGGCGGACCTGGCCAAGGGGCACCCCGGCGCCCAAGACTGGGACGACGCGCTCTCGGACGCGCGCTTCGAGTTCCGTTGGGAGGACCAGTTCAATCTGGCGCTCGACCCGGTCACGGCACGGGAGTTCCACGACGAGACGCTGCCGGCCGAGCCCGCGAAGACGGCACACTTCTGCTCGATGTGCGGGCCGAAGTTCTGCTCGATGAAGATCTCCCAGGACATCCGTCGCCAGCACGGCGGTGATCTGGACTCGGACGACATCGCGGCGGGCATGGAGCAGAAGTCCAAGGAGTTCGCGGCGGCGGGCAACCGGGTCTATCTGCCGATCGCCGACTGAACCGCTTGAGCAAGGCCGTGTGCCGACTTCGGCCGCGCCGGTCACGGCCCTGCTCCCGCGTGCGCACTCGTGCCGTTTATCGGTTGTCGCGTGACGTCGTGGGCGGCCCCGTCCGTGCGGACGGGGCAGTCGCGGACGTGTTGGTCCCACCCACCTGTCAGTACGCCTCCGGCTTGCGCCGCCGCTCGCCGACAGCGGCGCGCCGAGGCGGTGTCGAGCCCCATGGCCTGGCCCCGGCCCGGCCCGGTCCCCCGGCCCCGTTACTCCGGCTTGTGGTCGGGCCCGCCGAAGTCGGGGCTGGTGAAGTCGGGGCTCGAGAAGCTCGGACGCGGCCCTGCGGTCGGGCCGCCTTCCGGGCTGCTGAACCCCGGTCGGTGGTAGCCGAGTTGGGGCATGCGGCCGTTCGCCCCGGAGACCCCTGAGTTCGCCGACGGCGTGCGGGCCGCGGAGGGCCCGCCCGGTTCCGTCAGGGCCTCCCGCAGGAACGGCACGACGCCCCGCTCCAGGAGCGCCCGGCTCCAGTTCTCCCTGGCTCGGACCAACTCCTCGTTCCGCTCGCCGTGCAGTCCTGCCTGGAGCGAGGTGGAGCCGTTGCGCAGGGCGGTCAGCAGGAGACCGACCGCTGCGACCAGGATGCCCCCCGCCGTGAGCGCGCCGAACAGCCATCCCGCGGTGAGCAGGGTGTCCGCGAAGGCGGGCTCGGGGGTGAGCATCTTCAGGATGTAGCCGACGAGCAGGAATATCGCGGCGGCCGCCCCCGCGAGGACGGGTGCGAGGACCGCGACGACGGCGATCGCCCCGGCTCCCGCTGCCGCTGGTTCGGCGACCTCGCCCATCGTGGTGGCGAGGCTGACGCCGCCGGAGCCCGACTCCGCGGCGCTCTGTCCATTCCCTTCGCGGATCGACGTGGACGACGGTCGAGGTTCGCGCAACTCCTCGCGAACCTTCACGTAGTGCGCGTACTCGGCCGCGGCTGCGGCCGTGATCAGTGCTGTCGCGTTCAGGGCCATGGTGCGCAGTTGTTCGGTGTTGAGCCGCTGGCCCACTGCGGCGAGTTCGGGACGGTCAGGTGCGGTGCGCAGCGCCTCATCGAGGATCCGCTCGTATGCCGGGCGGTCCTCATTGAGCAGGTGTGGAGCGCTGTTCATGTGCATCCCCCGATGCTCCGTAGGGCTGAGGCTCGCATGGCTACGAGCCGTTGGGCAGAAACGGAGGGGAGCCTGCTACGGATAAGCCGATGGTAGAGCCGTGACGGCACGCGGTGACAGGGGGTTTCCGGAAATTGCCCCCCTGGCCAGCGTGATCGTGTAGAGGAGCGCCTGCCCGGTTAACGCTCAGATACCCAGGGGGAGTTGCTGGACCAGCAGCTTTCCGGCCATGGTCACGCCGCCGTCCATGGCGATGGCGAGGCCGTCGGCATAAACATGCGGGCCCTCGATGACCGGACCGCCGCCGTCCGACTCGTCCTCGGAGCCGACGTCACCCAGGAGGTAGGGGATGGGGCTGTGGCCGTGGACGATGCGTGTGCCGCCGTACATGTCGAGAAGTTCCCGTACGGCCGAGGGGCCCGACTCGTCGCGGAAGGCGAAGCGCTTGGTGAACTTGCGGAAGAGGTCCCAGCATTCGTCCGCGTCGTTGCGCGTGAGGGTCTCCCGGATGGTGTCGTTCACTGCCTCGATCGAGTCGCCGTAATCCAGATAGGCGGTCGTGTCGGAGTGCACGAGGAGGTGGCCGTCGGCTTCCTCCATCGCGTCGAGGCGGGCCATCCACTGGAGGTGGTGGTCCTCCAGGCGCTCCATGTCGGTCTTCTGGCCGCCGTTCAGCAACCAGGCGGCCTGGAAGGTGGCGGTGCCCGCGCCGGAGTTGACGGGGGTGTCGCCGAAGCGCTTGGCGCCGAGCAGGAGCAGCTCGTGGTTGCCCATGAGCGCCTTGCAGTAGCCGCCGGCGGCGGCGGCCTCGGCGGACAGGCGCATCACGAGGTCGATGACGCCGATGCCGTCGGGCCCGCGGTCGGTGAAGTCGCCGAGGAACCACAGGCGCGCGTTGCCCGCGGCCCAGCTGCCCTCCGCGTCGATGAGGCCCTGCTCCTGGAGGGCCGCGACGAGCTCGTCCAGATAGCCGTGCACATCGCCGACGACGAACAGCGGGCCGTGCTCGTCGCTCGGCCGCGGCTGCGGGGGCTCCGGCATGACCTGCACCTGGACGGTGTCACCGCGGTTGATGACCGGCAGGTCGCGCTGGGTGGGGGTGTACCCCTCGTCCGGCGCCTCGCCGGGCGAGCCGGGACCTCCCGCGGCGGGGCCGGTCGTCTCATGGATGTACGCGGGTACGCGGAAGTCGCGCAGCGTCGCCGTCCGCACATCGGGTCCCTGACCGGCCCCCTGAGTCATCGACCCCTCCACCACCATTGCGCCGCATCTGCACCGAGATCGGACTGCTTGGTCGCTGCGGCCCGCGGTGTCGTCCGCCCATCATAGGAATGCGGCTCCCGCTGTGTGGTGCACCAGGGGTGGTGAATCGGTGCCGGACCCTGGTTCATTGCGGATTTCTCCCGAATTGGGCAGAGGTTTCCCCGCTGGTGGCGGGGAGGAAACCGGCCTCTGCCCAGGTCCGCGTACGAGAGCGGGAGCGATCAGCCGGAGCCGGACGAGCGTGGTGGACTGACCGTCGTGCGGGGCGGACGTCGCTCGGACGAGGTGCGCACGATCAGTTCGGTCGGTATCACCTGCTCGACGGGCCGGCCCGTGTCGAGGCCCTCGATGGCGTCGATGAGGAGCTGTACGACGGCCGTGCCGATGCGGCGCGGTTTGAGGGAGAGCGTGGTGATGGGCGGTTCCGTGGTGGCGTACACCGTGGACTCGCTGCAACAGACGAGCAGCAGGTCGTCGGGGACGCGCAGGCCGTACCGCCGGGCGGCGGCGAGCAGGTCGGTGCCGTTGGGGTCGAAGAGGCCGTACACGGCGTCGGGCCGGTCGGGCCGGGCGAGCAGCCGGTCGGCGGCGACGGCGCCCGCGCACGGGTCGTGGGCGGGATAGGACTCGTAGACCGGGTCCTGCCCGACGCGCTCGCACCAGCGGAGGTACGCGGTGGTGGACAGGTGGGTGTAGGTGTCCGTGGTGGTGCCGGTGAGGAGCCCGATCCGGCGGGCGCCGGCGGCCGCGAGGTGGTCGAGGATCTCCAGGACCGCGGCCTCGTGGTCGTTGTCGACCCAGGCCGTGACGGGGAGCGATCCTGCCGGGCGCCCGTCGGAGACGACCGGCAGGCCCTGGCGGACCAGCTCGCTGACCACCGGGTCGTGGTCGGAGGGGTCGACGACGACGGTGCCGTCGAGTGCGACGTTCGACCACACGTCGACGGGGCTGCGGCGCGAGGTGGCGGGCAGGATCACCAGGGCGTATCCCCGGGCGAGCGCGGCCGATGTGGCGGCTCTGGCCATCTCGGCGAAGTAGGCGAATTCGGTGAAGGTGAAAGGTTCATCCCCGTATGTCGTCACGGTCAGGCCGATGAGGCCCGACTTGCCGGTACGGAGGGTGCGGGCCGCCGCGGAGGGCCGGTAGCCCAACCGCTCTGCGACCTCGCGGACGTGGCGTCGGGTGGCGTCGGGGAGCCGACCCTTGCCGTTGAGGGCGTCGGAGACAGTCGTGATGGAGACACCGGCGGCGGCGGCGACGTCTCTGATCCCCGCTCGACTCTGCCGGTTGCCCCGGCGTGCGGTCTCCGCTCGGCTCACCTGGTGCTTCCCTGCTGCTGTCATGGCGAGCCGATAGTAGGGCTCATGGGGGTGGGTAGCAGGGGCGCATATGCACGCGTTGACAGGCACGTTTCTGCATGGCGCCACGCCGCCAATGACCTTGGAAATAAAGGTAGTTGACGAGATCCACGGGTGCCTGCACCTGATCGTCGCGTGCGGGCCTGCTGAATGAGTCAGGTCTCGAAGAGGTCTCAACTCACCTTCACGGGGGATGCGCGCCACGGAGCGAGCCACCGGCGCGAGGCAGGGCGGGGGGCGCTCCCCCCGCTGCGCGCGCCTGCGCGGGGCGGTGCGGGGCCGTCCGTGGACCGATGCCGGAAGGCCATTCGCAGCGGCGCCGAATCCTCATAAGGTAAGCAGCATTCGAACTGGTGTGACTGGCTAAGAGGAGGACTGCGGTGAGCGAGACGAACCCGAGGCTGCGCGCCGAGCTGGAGGGGATCCCCACCTACAAGCCGGGCAAGCCCGCGGCGGCGGCCGACGGTCCCGCGGCCTACAAGCTGTCCTCGAACGAGAACCCCTACCCGCCGCTCCCCGGCGTCATGGAGAGCGCGCTCGCCGCCGCCGGGTCCTTCAACCGCTACCCCGACATGGCGTGCACGGCCCTGATGAGCGAGCTGGCCGAGCGCTTCGGGGTGCCGACGTCGCACATCGCCACCGGCACCGGTTCCGTCGGCGTCGCCCAGCAGCTGCTCCAGGCCACCTCGGGACCGGGCGACGAGGTCATCTACGCGTGGCGGTCCTTCGAGGCGTACCCGATCATCACGCAGGTCAGCGGTGCGACGTCGGTGCGGGTGCCGCTGACGGACGGCGAGGTCCACGACCTCGACGCGATGGCCGACGCCATCACCGACCGCACTCGCCTCATCTTTGTCTGCAACCCCAACAACCCCACGGGCACCGTCGTCCGCAGGGCCGAGCTGGAGCGGTTCCTCGACCGGGTGCCGGGCGACGTCCTGGTCGTGCTCGACGAGGCGTACCGCGAGTTCATCCGTGACCCCGAGGTGCCGGACGGCATCGAGATCTACCGTGACCGGCCGAACGTCTGCGTGCTGCGTACGTTCTCCAAGGCGTACGGCCTCGCGGGCCTGCGTGTCGGTTTCGCGGTCGCCCACGAGCCGGTGGCCGCCGCGCTGCGCAAGACGGCGGTGCCCTTCGGGGTGAGCCAGCTCGCGCAGGACGCGGCGGTGGCGTCGCTGCGCGCCGAGGACGAGCTGATGGGCCGGGTCGGGTCGCTGGTCGCGGAGCGCACGCGCGTGGTCGAGGCGCTGCGGGGCCAGGGGTGGACGGTGCCCGAGACGCAGGCGAACTTCGTGTGGCTGCGGCTCGGTGACCGTACGGCGGACTTCGCGGCGGCGTGCGAGAAGGCCGGCGTCGTCGTGCGGCCGTTCGCGGGCGAGGGGATGCGGGCCACGATCGGCGAGACCGAGGCCAACGACATCTTCCTTCAGGCGGCGGAGGCTTTCCGCAAGGAGCTCTGAGGCCGTCGCGGGCGTCCGCGGGTGTGCGCGGCCGCCGTCGGTCAGCCGGTCGCGAGTTCGACGCGGATGGGGTCTCCGGAGCGGACGGTGGCCAGCAGGCGCGGGTCGCCGTCGAGGCGGCCCAGGAGGTTGCACGGGCTCGCGAGGCGGCACTCGTCGCCTCGCGAGATCGGCGTCGGCCCGTAGGGGAGCGCCAGGGCGTCGCCGTCGGTCCAGAAGGCGACCGTGCCGGGTTCGACGACCTGCCGCGCGTCGGCCTCGCGCGGAACGCTGACGCCCGTGTCGAAGTAGACCTCCTCGCCCCAGGTGTGGGCCGTGGTGGAGAGCGGCAGGACCTTGCCGAGAGCCTGGCTGGTCGGTGTCTCGTCGAGGGTCGCGGTGAGGTGGCCGGCGGGCCACGAGATCCGTATGTGCATGGCGCGGATTCAACAATATGTTGAAGTTCTTGGGAAGGCCCTGAAGGGCCTTGGGAGGCTTCGGGAGGTCTCGGTCGGTGGCGCCCGGGGCCTTTTTCCGTGCCTCCGTGCCGTTTCCCTCGGTAAGAGGGACCCCCCTTTGGGGTTCCGACCACCAGTACGACATAATGCTTGTGAATGTGAACGCGTTCACAAGCGTGCCCCGGTTCGTCCCGAGATCAGTGGGGCAAAAGGGGCGACCGGTCGCTGTGGGCACGGTGAGTAAGGAGAGACGCAGTGGACCTGGCTCTGGCGCCGGAAACCCTGGCGCGATGGCAGTTCGGCATCACGACCGTCTACCACTTCCTGTTCGTCCCCCTGACGATCTCCCTCGCCGCCCTCACGGCGATCCTCGAGACGGCATGGGTCCGGACGGGCAAGGAGCACTACCTCAGAGCGACCAAGTTCTGGGGAAAGCTGTTCCTGATCAACATCGCGATGGGTGTCGTCACCGGCATCGTGCAGGAGTTCCAGTTCGGCATGAACTGGTCCGACTACTCCCGCTTCGTCGGTGACGTCTTCGGGGCGCCGCTCGCCTTCGAAGCGCTGATCGCCTTCTTCTTCGAGTCGACCTTCATCGGCCTGTGGATCTTCGGCTGGGACAAGCTGCCGAAGAAGCTGCACTGCGCGACGATCTGGATCGTCTCGATCGGCACCATCCTGTCGGCGTACTTCATCATCGCCGCCAACGCCTTTATGCAGCACCCGGTCGGCTACAAGATCGTGGAGCGCGACGGCACCAAGCGCGCGGAGCTCACCGACTTCTCGAAGGTGCTCTTCCAGGAGACGACGCTCGTCAACTTCTTCCACGTCATCTCGGCGGCCATCCTGGTCGGCGGCGCCTTCATGACCGGCATCGCCATCTTCCACCTGCGCAAGAAGCAGCACATCCGCACCATGCGGATGTCGATGCGGCTCGGCCTGGTCACCGCGTTCGTCGGCACGCTGCTCACCGTCGTCAGCGCCGACACCCTCGGCAAGGTCATGTACGAGCAGCAGCCGATGAAGATGTCGGCGGCCGAGGCGCTGTGGGAGACCGAGAAGCCGGCACCGTTCTCGCTCTTCGCGTACGGCGACGTCGCCGAGGGCCACAACAAGGTCGCCATCGAGGTCCCAGGCGTCCTGTCCTTCCTCGCCAAGAACAACTTCAGCGCCGAGATCCCCGGCATCAACGACCTCAACAAGGAGGCGCAGGAGAAGTACGGGCCCGGTGACTACCGGCCCAACATCCCCACCGCCTACTGGTCGTACCGCTGGATGATCGGCTTCGGCGGTGTCTCGATGGCGCTGTGCACCGCGGGCCTCTGGCTGACACGGAAGAAGTTCTGGCTCGCACCGGAGCACCGCACCGGCGCGGACGAGATACCCAAGCTGATGCTCACCAAGAACAAGGAGCTCGCGCCGAAGCTCGGCAACTGGTGGTGGCGGCTCTCGCAGTGGACCCTGATCTTCCCCCTGATCGGCACCGCCTGGGGCTGGGTCTTCACCGAGACGGGGCGGCAGCCCTGGGTGGTCTACGGAGTCCTCCGCACGAAGGACGCGGTCTCGCCCGGGGTCTCCCAGGGCGAGGTGCTCACCTCGCTGATCGGGTTCACGCTCATCTACGCGATCCTCGCCGTGATCGAGGTGAAGCTGCTGCTCAAGTACGTCAGGTCGGGTCCGCCCGAGCTGACCGAGGCGGATCTCAACCCGCCGACCAGGATCAGTGGACCCGGATCGGGCAAGGACTCCGATTCCGATTCCGACGCCGACCGGCCCATGGCCTTCTCTTACTGAAGCGGAAGGAAGGAGCGACGAGGACATGGAACTTCACGACGTCTGGTTCGTACTGATCGCGGTCCTGTGGATCGGCTACTTCTTCCTGGAGGGCTTCGACTTCGGGATAGGCATCCTGACCAAGCTGCTCGCCCGCGACCGGGTCGAGAAGCGGGTCCTCATCAACACCATCGGTCCCGTCTGGGACGGCAACGAGGTGTGGCTGCTCACGGCGGGCGGCGCGACCTTCGCCGCCTTCCCCGAGTGGTACGCGACACTCTTCTCCGGCTTCTACCTGCCGCTGCTGATCATCCTGATCTGCCTGATCGTCCGCGGTGTCGCCTTCGAGTACCGCGCCAAGCGGCCCGAGGAGCGCTGGCAGACCAACTGGGAGCACGCGATCTTCTGGACCTCGCTGATCCCGGCACTGCTGTGGGGCGTCGCCTTCGGCAACATCGTGCGCGGCGTGAAGATCGACGCCCACAAGGAGTACGTGGGCGGCTTCCTGGACCTGCTCAACCCGTACGCGCTCCTCGGCGGACTGGTCACCCTGACGCTGTTCACCTTCCACGGCGCGGTGTTCGCCTCGCTCAAGACGGTGGGCGACATCCGGGTGCGGGCGCGGAGGGCGGCGCTGGGCCTGGGACTCGTCACGGCGGTGCTCGCGCTCGGGTTCCTGCTCTGGACGCAGGCCGACAAGGGCGACGGCAAGAGCCTGGTCGCGATGGTCGTGGCCGTGGTCGCCCTGGTCGGCGCCATCGTCGCCATCAAGATCGGGCGAGAGGGCTGGTCGTTCGCGCTGTCCGGGATCACGATCGCGGCGGCCGTCGCGATGCTCTTCCTGACGCTCTTCCCGAACGTCATGCCGTCGTCGCTGAACGACGAGTGGAGCCTCACGGTCACCAACGCCTCGTCGAGTCCGTACACCCTGAAGATCATGACGTGGTGCGCGGGCATCGCGACGCCTGTCGTGCTGCTCTACCAGTCCTGGACGTACTGGGTATTCCGCAAGCGGATCGGGACGCAGCACATCGCGGACGCCGCGCACTGAGACCGTTCACCGTTTCTGTTGGAGGGTGTGTTTCACGTGAAACCGATCGACCCGCGCCTGCTCCGGTACGCCCGCGCCACTCGCTTCTTCCTGGTCGCGGTCGTGGTCCTGGGGCTGGCCGGGGCGGGCCTGGTCGTCGGGCAGGCGATGCTCATCGCCGAGATCGTGGTGGGCGCCTTCCAGGACGGGCGGTCCGTAGGTGACCTGAGCACTCCCCTGGTGCTGCTCGCGGTGGTCGCGGTGGGGCGGGGGCTGGTCTCCTGGCTGACGGAGCTCGCCGCGCACCGGGCCAGTGCGGCGGTCAAGTCGGAGCTGCGGGGGCGGCTCCTGGAGCGCGCCGGCGAGCTCGGGCCGGGGTGGCTGACCGGCCAGCGGACCGGCTCGCTCGTCTCGCTCGCGACCCGTGGCGTGGACGCGCTCGACGACTACTTCTCGCGGTATCTGCCGCAGTTGGGGCTCGCGGTGGTGGTGCCGGTGGCGGTGCTGGCCCGCATCGTCACCGAGGACTGGGTCTCCGCGGCGATCATCGTCGTGACGCTGCCCCTGATCCCCATCTTCATGATCCTGATCGGCTGGGCCACCCAGAACCGCATGGACCGCCAATGGCGCCTCCTCTCGCGCCTCTCGGGCCACTTCCTCGACGTGGTGGCGGGCCTGCCGACGCTGAAGGTCTTCGGCCGTGCCAAGGCGCAGGCCGAGTCGATACGCAAGATCACCGACGAGTACCGGCAGGCCACGATGCGGACGCTGCGCATCGCCTTCCTGTCGTCGTTCGCCCTGGAACTGCTCGCGACGATCTCGGTCGCGCTGGTCGCGGTGACCATCGGCATGCGGCTCGTCCACGGCGAGATGGAGCTGTACGACGGTCTCGTCGTCCTCGTCCTCGCCCCCGAGGCCTACCTTCCGCTGCGGCAGGTCGGCGCGCAGTACCACGCGGCGGCGGAGGGGCTCTCGGCCGCCGAGGAGATCTTCGAGGTACTGGAGACGCCGGCGCCGGCCGCCGGGACGGGGGCGGCGCCTTCGGGCGTGCTGAGCGTGGAGGGTGTGACGGTCCGGTACCCGGGGCGGGCGTCGGACGCCGTCTCCGGGGCGTCCTTCGAGGTGGCGCCCGGGGAGACCGTGGCGCTGGTCGGGCCGAGCGGGGCCGGCAAGACGACGCTGCTGAACGTGGTGCTCGGGTTCGTCCCGCCCACCGAGGGACGGGTGCGGGTCGGGGGCGTCGACCTGGCGGAGGTCTCGCCCGAGCGCTGGCGCGAGCGGATCGCGTGGGTGCCGCAGCGGCCGCACCTCTTCGCCGGGACCATCGCGGAGAACGTACGGCTCGCGCGGCCGGAGGCGGACGACGCACAGCTGCGGGAGGCCCTGCGCGAGGCGGGTGCCCTGGAGTTCGTGGACGCGCTGCCCGCCGGAACGCGGACCGAGCTGGGGGAGGACGGTGCGGGGCTCTCGGCCGGGCAGCGGCAGCGCCTCGCCCTGGCGCGGGCGTTCCTCGCCGACCGGCCCGTGGTGCTGCTCGACGAGCCGACGGCGGCCCTGGACGGCGGCACCGAGGCGGAGGTCGTCGAGGCGGTGCGGCGGCTGGCCGTCGGGCGGACCGTGCTGCTCGTCGTGCACCGGCCGGCGCTGCTGGCTGTCGCTGATCGCGTCGTACGGTTGGGTGTCGCGGTCGCAACATCCCCTGTTTCTGCCGCTTCCGCGGCTTCCGTGATTCCGGGGGCGCGCCGGTCCGCGGGGTCCGGCGGCAGTACGGGAGACCAGCACGGCGACCAGGTGGTGGCCCGGTCCGCCGTTGGTGAGGCCGGTGCCGATGTCGGTGCCGAGGCCGTCCGTCCGCAGGGCAGGGTGCTGGCCCGGGTGCGGCACGCGGCGCGGGCGCGGCGCGGCCAGCTGGCGTTGGCGCTGCTGCTCGGCAGCCTGGCCCTCGCGAGCGCCGTAGGGCTGATGGCCACGTCCGGGTGGCTGATATCCCGGGCCTCGGAGCAGCCCCCGGTGATGTACCTGATGATCGCCGTGACGGCGACCCGTGCCTTCGGCATCGGCCGCGCCGTCTTCCGGTATGCCGAGCGCCTCGTCTCGCACGACGCCGTGCTGCGGATGCTCGCCGACACCCGGGTCGCCGTCTACCGGCGCCTGGAGCGGCTCTCCCCCGCCGGGCTGCGCGGGGCCCGCCGCGGTGACCTCCTCTCCCGTCTGGTCGCCGACGTCGACGCCTTGCAGGACTACTGGCTGCGCTGGCTGCTCCCCGCGTCCGCCGCGGCCGTCGTCGGCGCCGGAGCCGTCGGCTTCACCGCGTGGCTGCTGCCGGAGGCGGGCGCCGTGCTCGCCGCGGGGCTCCTCTCGGCGGGGGTCGGTGTGCCGCTCGTGAGCGGTGCCGTGGCCCGGCGCGCGGAGCGGAAGCTGGCACCCGCGCGCGGGGCGCTCGCCACCCGCGTGGCGGACCTCCTCACCGGGACCGCCGAGTTGACCGTCGCCGGTGCGCTGAAGCCTCGTACGGCCAAGGCCGCGGAGGCCGACGCGGAGCTGACCCGGATCGCCTCGCGGGGCGCCACGGCCACCGCGCTCGGCGACGGCCTCGGGGCCCTCGTCACCGGGCTCACCGTGGCAGCCGCCGCGCTCGTCGGCGTGCAGGCGGTCCACGACGGGAGGCTCAGCGGCGTGGCCCTCGCCGCCGTCATCCTGACGCCGCTCGCCGCCTTCGAGGCGGTGATGGGGCTGCCGCTCGCCGTGCAGTACCGCCAGCGGGTCAGGAAGAGCGCCGAGCGGGTCTACGAAGTCCTCGACGCACCCGTGCCGGTCCCCGAGCCCGCCGTGCCCGCAGAGGCCCCTCGTACGCCTTTCCCGCTGCGCGTCGAAGGGCTGTGCGCCCGCTACGAAGGACAGTCCACCGACGCGCCCGCGCTCGCGGGCGTCGACCTGACGCTGGAGCGGGGGCGGCGAATCGCCGTGGTCGGTCCCTCCGGGTCCGGCAAGACGACGCTCGCACAGGTGCTGCTGCGGTTCCTCGGGGCGTACGAAGGGACGTACACGCTCGGCGGCACGGACGCGGCCGCGCTGGACGGCGACACGGTGCGCGGCATGGTCGGGCTGTGCGCCCAGGACGCCCACATCTTCGACAGCTCGGTGCGCGAGAACCTGCTGCTCGCCAAGAAGGACGCCACCGACGCCGAACTGCGGGACGCCCTGGAGCGTGCGCGGCTCGACGGCTGGGCCGACTCCCTGCCCGACGGGCTCGACACGCTCGTCGGTGAGCACGGGGCCCGCCTCTCCGGGGGACAGCGGCAGCGTCTCGCGCTGGCCCGCGCGCTGCTCGCCGACTTCCCCGTCCTCGTCCTGGACGAGCCCGCCGAACACCTCGACCTGCCGACCGCCGACGCCCTGACCGCCGACCTGCTGGCCGCGACCGAGGGGCGCACGACGCTGCTCATCACGCACCGGCTGGCCGGACTCGACGCCGTGGACGAGGTGCTCGTGCTCGACGGCGGGCGGGTGGCGCAGCGCAGCACGTACGCGGAGCTCGCGGCGGCGGAGGGGCCGCTGCGGCGGATGCTGGAGGTGGAGCGGGCGGCGGATCTGTTGGTGGGGTGAGGGGGAGCTGGTGGCGGGGTGAGAGTGGCCGGGTGCGGGGTGAGAGTGGCCGGTTCGTGGGGTGACGGTGACCTCGACTTTCCCCTGCAAATAGGACTTACTAGGCTCAAAGGCATGTCAGCCCCCTCGGCCTCCGCCGACTCCCCGCTCCCCGACGGCACACCGGGCTCGGTGCGGGCGGCGGCGCGGGCGACCCGCACCCTCCAAGGGCTCTCGCCCGAGCTGACGTCCCGGGTGCCGCAACTGCTGGAAGCCATGCGGTCGGTCGGCACCGGACTCGAACTGCACGCCACGCTGGACCGCATCTGCGAGACCGCCGCCGAGCTCGCGGACGCCCGCTACGCCGCGATCGGTGTCGTCGCCGAGGACGGCAAAGGCCTCTCCGACTTCGTCTACCACGGCATCGACGAGGAGACCGCCGAGCGGATCGGGCACCTGCCCGACGGGCACAAAGGGTTGCTTGGCACGCTCATCCACCAGCCGAGGACGCTGCGCCTGCCCGACCTCTCCGCGGACCCGCGCTCCTGCGGCTTCCCGCGCCACCACCCGCCGATGCGGACCTTCCTCGGCGTCCCCATCCGCGTACAGGGCGAGATCTTCGGCAACCTCTACCTGACGGAGAAGCGGGACGGGGCCGAGTTCAACGACTACGACGTGCACATGGTCCGCGTACTCGCGACGGAGGCCGGCATCGCCATCGGGAACGCACGCCTCTACGAAGCCGCCAAGCAGCGCGAACGCTGGATCGACGGCTCCGTGGCGGTCACCACCGCCCTGCTGGCGGGCAGCGACGCGGAGGAGGCGCTCGCGGTCGTCGCGGAGCAGGCCAGGCATCTCGCGGACTCCGCCGCGGGCATCGTGCTGCTGCCCGACGAGGAGGGCGGCATGGAGATCGTCGCGGTCTCCTCGGACGAACCGACCGGGGCGCTCGGCATGACCGTCCCTCCGGAGAGCCGCATCGTCGCCGACCTCCTCGAAGGAAAGTCCGTGTTCATCGACGACGTGGCGAGCGACCCGCGCGTCATGACCGAGCTCGCCCGCGCCTACGGCCCCGTGATGATGCTGCCGCTGCAGAGCGACGGCCGGGTCCTCGGGACGCTCGTGACGCCCCGCGCGCGCGGGGCACGTCCTTTCAGCGAGGCCGAGCGGACCCTCGCCACCCAGTTCGCCTCGCAGGCCGCGCTCGCGCTGATGATGGCCGAGGCCCAGCGGGACCGGGAGCGGCTCGCGGTCTACGAGGACCGCGACCGGATCGCCAGGGACCTGCACGACCTCGTCATCCAGCGCCTGTTCGCCACCGGGATGATGCTGGAGAGCGCCCAGCGCAGGTCGGTCGTCCCGGAGGTGCAGATCGGTGTCGGCAGGGCGGTCGACGAACTGGACGTGACGATCCAGGAGATCCGCACGGCGATCTTCGCGCTCCAGCAAGGGCCCGCAGAAGCTCCGTCGGGGCTGCGCACCCGCGTCCTGCGCGAGATCAACATGGCCGCCGTACCGCTCGGCTTCAAGCCCTCGCACCACTTCGTGGGGCCGGTCGACACGGTGGTCGGCGAACTGACGGGAAAGAACCTCATCGCCGCGCTGCGGGAGGCGCTGTCCAACGCGTTCCGGCACGCCCACGCGGCCCGCATCGACGTCGTGGTCGACTCGACGGTGCTCCTCCCGGACGGGCAGCAGGGCGTACGCCTGACCGTCGCCGACGACGGCGTGGGCATCGCGGAGGGCGGCCGGCGCAGCGGCCTGAAGAACCTCAAGCGGCGCGCGGAGTCGCTCGGCGGCGACAGCTGGTACGGGCCCGGGATCGGTGAGGACGGCGGCGGTACGACGGTGGTGTGGGAGGCACCGTACTGATCGGGTGGAGGAGGCCTGTCTGTTCGGTGGTACAGCCGGTGGTGGAGGGGGCCTGTTCGGCGGTACACGGCTGATCCGTACGGGGCATCGCGCCCCCCGAGTGCCCGAGTCGCGCAGGATCCGCGCCATCGCGGCGGGCAACGATCCGTGACATGTGTTCGAGCCGCCGTCGCCGTCACCGTCACCGTCCGCACCCGCTCCTCCGCGTCCCGGTGCTCTGCCTGCCGGTGCTGCTGATCGCGCTGCTCGGGCCCGAGCCGCCCGCCGCGGCCTCCGAAGGGCCGGGCGCGAGCGCCGACGTGGCACGGCTCTACGAAGAGGCCTCCGCCGCGACCGCCCGCTACGAAGAGGGCCATCGGGCAGCGCGCAGAGAGAAGGCGAAGGTTCGGAAACTGGACCGACGCCTCGCCGTGGAGCGCCGCCACGTGGCGGTGCTCCATGACGACCTCGGCAGGATGGCCAGCGCCCAGTACCGCACCGGCGGCGGCCTCCCCTACACCGCGCAGCTGCTCCTCGCCGACAGCCCCGACGCCGTGATGCGCGGCAGGCGCGCCCTGTGGCACGCCGATCTGGCCGTCAACAGCGCCGTCACCAAGACCCGGCGGGCGGTGGCCGACCTCACCGCCGCCAAGGTCAGGGCGGACCGTGCCAGGCGCTCGCTGGTCCGGCGCACCGCCCGCCTGGCGAAGCTGAAGCGCGGCATCGAGCGGAAGCTGGAGACGGCGCAGTGGAACCTCCAGGGCGAGGCCGACCGGTCGGTCGCGGCGGGGAAGTGCCGCGGCGCCGTACGTCTGCACCAACGTCCGCACCAACGGAGAAAGCCCGGCACGCGCGCGTGGGTAGCGCCCGTGGAGACGTACGAACTCTCCGCGGGATTCGACAGCGTCGGCGGCCGCTGGTCCGGGCGGCACACCGGACAGGACTTCGCGGTCGACATCGGGGAGCCCGTGCGGTCGGTGGGCGCGGGCCGCGTGGAGCGCGTGTCGTGCGGCGGCGCCTTCGGCATCGAGGTCGTGGTGCGGCACAAGGGCGGGTACTTCACGCAGTACGCGCACCTCGCGGCCGTCACCGTCGACCAGGGGGACCGCGTGCGCACCGGCCAGTGGGTCGGCCAGGCCGGCACGACCGGCAACTCGACCGGGCCGCACCTGCACTTCGAGACCCGGCTCACGCCGCACCTGGGCTCGGGGGTCGACCCGCGGAAGTGGCTGGCGCGGCGGGGCGTCAGGCTCTAGCGGTCCGCCGGTCGGGCCCCAGGGGCGGCTTCAGCGGTCCACCAGGATCTGTTCGATCACGACCGCGACGCCGTCGTCGTTGTTGGCGACCGTGCGTCCGGAGGCCGCGGCGATGACGTCCGGGTGGGCGTTGCCCATCGCGTACGACGTACCCGCCCAGGCGAGCATCTCGATGTCGTTGGGCATGTCTCCGAAGGCGACGACTTCCGCCGGTGTGATGCCGCGCTCGGCACAGCACAGCTCCAGGGTGCTGGCCTTGGAGACGCCGGGGCCGCTGATCTCCAGGAGGGCGCTCGGGCTGGAGCGGGTGACCGTGGCCCGGTCGCCGATGGCCGCGCGGGCGAGCACCAGGAACTCGTCGGGGGCGAGGCCGGGGTGGAAGGCGAGGACCTTCAGGACGGGCTGCACGGCTACAGCGGAGTCCGCCAGGGTCTCGGCCAGCAGCTTCTCGGCGGGCGCGACGCTTTCCCCCGGCTCCATGTGCAGCGGCGGATACGTCTCCTCGTGGTGGAGCCCTCCGGTCCGCTCGATCGCGAAGGACGTGCCCGGCGCCGCGGCGCGCAGCCTGCGGACGACGTCGAGGGCGCACTCCCGTGCCAGCTCGCGGATCTTGACGAAGCTGTGGGTGCCGGGGCCGCCGTGCAGGTCGACCACCGCGGCGCCGTTGCCGCAGATGGCGAGGCCGTGACCGTGGACGTGGGCGCTGACGACGTCCATCCAGCGGGCCGGGCGGCCGGTCACGAAGAAGACCTCGATGCCCGCCTCCTCGGCGGCCGCGAGCGCGGCGACCGTACGGTCCGAGACCGTCTTGTCGTCGCGCAGCAGGGTGCCGTCCAGGTCCGTCGCGATCAGCCGGGGCCGTGGGCGCGGCGCGGCCGGGCCGCCGGCCGCCGGTGCGGTGGTGGCCGGGTTCTGGGGCCCTGGGGTAGCTGAGGTCACGCCGTCGATTGTCCCGCATATGCGCGCACGGCCGTGCGGTGGGGCGCACATTTGAGTGCTCGGGTACTGCCCGGCGTGCGGATGGGGTGCCGCCCGGCCTGCCCGGCGTACTGCCCGGCCTGCCCGGCATACAGCTCGGGGTGCTGCCCGGCGTGCGGCTCAGGCCATGAACCCGCCCGTCGGCCCCGCCGTAAGCTCTGAACCATGAGTTTGCGCCTGAGCACCGTGATCCTTCCCGTACGACGCTGGCAGGAGGGCGGCCGCGACCAGTGGCTGCGGGCCGAGGAGCTCGGCTTCCATACGGCGTACACGTACGACCACCTGGCCTGGCGCACCTTCCGCGACGGCCCGTGGTTCGGTGCGGTGCCCACGCTGACCGCCGCCGCGGCGGCCACCGAGCGGCTGCGTCTGGGGACGCTCGTCACGTCGCCGAACTTCCGGCATCCGGTGACGCTCGCCAAGGAACTCATCTCGCTCGACGACATCTCCGGCGGCCGGATCACTCTCGGCATCGGCGCCGGTGGCAACGGGTTCGACGCCACGACGCTGCTGAAGAGCGGCGAGGAGCCCTGGACGCCGCGCGAGCGCGCCGACAGGTTCGGCGAGTTCGTGCCGCTGCTCGACCGGCTGCTGACCGAGGACTCGGTGACGTACGAGGGCACTTTCTACTCGGCGTTGGAGGCCCGCAACATCCCGGGCTGCGTGCAGCGGCCGAGGCTGCCCTTCGCCGTCGCGGCCACCGGCCCGCGCGGTCTGAGGCTCGCGGCCCGGCACGGGCAGGCGTGGGTGACCACGGGGGACCCGAAGCTCTTCGAGGCCGGCACTCCCGAGCAGTCCCGAGAGGCGCTCCGGAACCAGGTCGACAAGCTCGGCAAGGCCTGTGCGGACATCGGCCGGGACGTGGTCGAGCTGGACAAGATCCTGCTGACCGGCTTCACGCCCGACCGCAACCGCCCGCTGGAGTCCCTCGACGCCTTCGTGGACTTCGCCGGACGCCACCAGGAGCTCGGCTTCACGGAGCTCGCGATCCACTGGCCGATCCCCGGCTCCGACTTCGCGGCGGAGCAGTCCGTGTTCGAACAGATCGCCACGGAGGCTGTCCGGCAGCTCGGCTGACAGCCACGGCGATCGGTTTCCCGCGTGCTCGACCTCCGGCCATCAGCTTTTCATCGGCGAATTGGGGCCCGAAGGTTTGATCCACAGCCAAGTCAAGTTATCCACAGGCCAGTTGATAAATCTGTGGACAACTCCTAGGCGACAGGCGGCGTTTGCCCAACTTGCCCCGGTCGCCCGGTGGTTGCGGCAAGGGCGTCCAACGTCCTTGTCTGGACCTCCCTTTCGGCGGCCGCCGCGATGAACGCCGCCGCGTTCTCCTCGCCAACCAGGGCCTGTACGGCTCGCATTGTGGAGCCGGGCACCGCCACCATCTGGGGCTCATCCGCCTGTGGGGCCGGCTCGCCGGGGGCAAGGTGCTGCCGGAGGTGCCGGGTGGCGAACAGGCGCATGGCACGCGCGAGTTCGGCGTCGACCGACTGCTGGGCGAGCGGCCTGAGCCTGCGCACGAGCTCGGCAGCCTCGGCCGCGTCCGCCTCGGACGGCGGGTGAGCTCCGAGATAGCGGGCGAAGACGTGCTCCGTCGTGAACTCCAGGAAACGGGACGCTATGTGCTCGACCTGCCCCCTCAACTCCCGCAAATGGCCCGATATCGCCGACAACGGAACGCCCGCGGCGTGCAACTCGACGGCCACGGCGAGCTCTTGGGGGCTCGGTACCAGGAATTCGTCCTCGCGTCCCGGCATCGGTTCGAGCACGCCGAGAGCGACCGCGTCGGCCACCGCCGCCTCGTCCGAAGTGCCGCCGAAGGCCGCGTCGAGCTCCGCACGGGTGATCCGGTCAGCCTTCTCGTCCGTCCACGGGCCGTCGACCTCCGCGGCGAGGCCGAGGACCCCGCCGAGGCCCCTGCCCGCGTCCCAGGCCTCCAGGAGCTCCTTGATGGAGGCCAGGGTGTACCCGCGGTCGAGCAGGTCCGCGATCTGCCGCAGCCGTGCCAGGTGCGCGTCCCCGTACACATTGGACCGGCCGCGCCGCTCCGGGCGGGGCAGCAGCCCCCGGTCCTGATAGGCGCGGATCGTGCGGACCGTCGCGCCACTGTGGTGCGCCAGGTCCTCGATGCGGTACTCCACGCTGCCCGTCCTCCGTGATGACTCTCGCCTGGGCCCGCACCGACTCGTGCCGGAGCCCGCGCCGGCGCCCGTGCCGGGGCCGCTAGGCAGTGACCGACCGGCCGATCGCGCCCGCGGCCGCCCGTGCCGCGGGCGACTGTGCCAGATACTCGACGGCCTTGCGCAACGAGCCTTCCTGCGAGGGATGGTACGACCGCCGCAGATAGCGGGGTATGGCCGTGCCGAGCTCGCGCCAGGTGGGCAGCAGCCCCTTGCGGACCGCCCTGTTGTGCTCGCCCAGCGAGTAGCGCAGGCGCCCGGCGAGCCGGGGGTCGTGGCGGAGCAGATAGGCCGTGCCCCAGAACCACAGGTACAGCATCACGGGCGCCGTGACCGTCATGCCCGCGACCCGGCGGGCATACCGGGGCAGGCCCTGCCCGCCGCAGTGCTGGAACATGTCGAAGGCGACCGCGCGGTGCTCCACCTCCTCCGCACCGTGCCACCGCAGCAGGTCGAGCATCACCTCGTCGGACCCGGCGCGGTCGAGGCCCTCCGCGTGCAGCACCCAGTTCCCCAGGACCGCCGTGAACTGTTCGATCGCCGCGATGATCGACAGCCGGAAGCGCAGCCACTCGCGCGTCGATATCGGGGCACCCAACGGCGGCTTCTCACCCAGGAGTTTCTCGAAGAGGAAGTCGACGTACCGGGTGAAGTCGGCGGTGTCGAGGTGCTGCGCCGCCAGGTGGTCGAGCACATGCGCGTGCTGCACGCTGTGCGTGGCCTCCTGACCCATGAACCCCTTGACGTCTCCCCGCAGCACCGGGTCGGTGATCAGTGGCAGGCCTTCCTTGAAGACCTTCACGAACCACCGCTCTCCCGCCGGGAGGAGCAGATGCAGGACGTTGATGACGTGGGTGGCCGTCGGCTCGTCCGGTATCCAGTGCAGCGGTGTCCCGTCCCAGTCGAACGAGACCCGGCGCGGAACGATCGTGTAGTGGTCCTCGGTGCGTGTGCCGGGCTCCTTCTCCGTGCTCACAACGGCGGCTCCAACCGGGCGATCGCACGCAGGGCCTTGGGGCTGAGGCGGGACATGAAGCGGGCACCACGGGCCTCGGGGGTGACAGGCACCACCGCCTGGTTCTTGACGACGGCGTGCAGGACCGCGTCGGCGACCTTCTCCGGCGGGTAGTTCCGCAGGCCGTACAGCCGGGCGGACCTCTTCTGGCGGCGCTTCTCCTCCTCGGCCCCGACGCCGACGAAACGGGATGTCGTCGTGATGTTCGTGTTCACGAAGCCCGGGCAGATCGCGGAGACACCGATGTCCTGGTCCGCGAGCTCCGCGCGCAGGCACTCGCTGAGCATCAGGACCGCCGCCTTGGACGTGCTGTAGGCGGGCAGGCTCTTGGAGGGCTGGTACGCCGCCGCCGACGCGGTGTTGACGATGTGGCCGCCCTGGCCGCGCTCGGCCATCTGCTTGCCGAAGAGCCGGCAGCCGTGGATCACCCCCCACAGATTGACGTCGAGGACCTTCTTCCAGTCCTCGGCGGTGGTGTCGAGGAAGGGACCTGCGAGACCTATACCGGCGTTGTTCACCAGGACGTCCACCACGCCGTACTCCGTGGCGACGCGCTCGGCGAGCTTCTCCATGGCCTGCTCGTCGGAGACGTCGACCGTCTCTCCCCAGGCGTCCGGGGCACCTATCAGGCGGGCCATCTCCGCCGTGCGGGCAGCGCTCTCCGCGTCCCGGTCGACGGCCACCACGCGCGCGCCCGCCTCGGCGAACGCGAAGGCGGTGGCCCGCCCGATGCCGCTGCCCGCCCCGGTGACCAGGACGAGCCGGCCCGCGAACCGGTCGGCGTACTTCCCGGTGGCCGGGCTGTCCTTGGTGGGCAGGCCGTCCTCGTTCGCCGTGACGAAGTCGCCGATCCACGCCGACAGTTGGTCGGGTCGGGTGCGGGGCACCCAGTGCTTGGCCGACAGGGTGCGGCGGACCAGCTGCGGGGCCCACTGCTCCAAGTCGTCGTAGAGCCGCTCGGAGAGGAAGGCGTCCCCGGTGGGCGTGATGAGTTGCACGGGCGCGTGCGCGTACGCGTCGGAGCGGGGCCTGCGCAGCCTCGCGCGGATGTTGTCGCGGTAGAGCCAGGCGCCGTGCGCGGCGTCCTGGGGCAGCGACGGTGTCGGATAGTCGCCCGCGGGGACCTTCTCGACGCGCTCGAGGATCTTCGGCCACCGCTTGCCGAGCGGACCGCGCCAGGCGAGCTCGGGGAGGGCGGGGGTGTGCAGCATGTACACGTACCAGGACTTGGCGCCCTGGCCGAGCAGTTGGCCGACCTTGCGGGGCGTGGGCCTGGTCATGCGGTTCTTGATCCAGTGGCCGAAGTGGTCGAGCGACGGGCCCGACATCGACGTGAACGACGCGATGCGGCCCTCCGTCCGCTTGACCGTGACGAACTCCCAGGACTGCACCGAGCCCCAGTCGTGCCCGACCACGTGCACCGGCTTGTCCGGGCTGACCGCGTCGATGACCGCCACGAAGTCGTCGGTCAGCTTCTCCAGGGTGAAGCCGCCGCGCAGCGGCCGCGGCGCGGTCGACCTGCCGTGGCCGCGGACGTCGTACAGCACGACGTGGAAGCGGTCCGCGAGGCGCTCGGCCACCTCCGACCACACCTCTTTGGAGTCCGGATAGCCGTGCACCAGCAGGACCGTGGGCCGGTCGGGGTCGCCGAGCTCGGCGACGCACAGCTCCACCCCGCCCGTGCGCACCCAGCGCTCGCGCGCGTCCCGCAGGCCCTTGCCGGTGCCCTTGGCGATGTCTCCGGTCGTCATGCGGCGGCCCTCTCCTCAGCCCAGCGCCGCACATGCGGCAGGTCGTCGTCCAGCCAGAACGCGCTCTGCTCGGGGTCCTTGGAGTCGGTGACGACCAGGATCTCCTCGAACTTCGCGCCCGTACCCCTGAAACCGAGGTGCGGTTCGACCGCCCAGAGCCCCTCGCGGGGCGGGTGGTCGGAGAATTTGTACGGCGACCACAGCGGGGACCAGCCGTCCCGGTGGCCGCGCAGGGCGTCGCTCGCCAGCCCCTTCAGCGACTGGGTGCCGAACCCGAAGAGGTGCGGGGTCAGTCGGCGCTCCTTGACCCGGTCCACCTTGTGCGCGATGACGCCGAAGGGATAGGCGCGGTGGCGGTTGGCATAGCCCTGGCGGACCATGAGCCGGTCCACGTCCTCGTAGATCTCCCGCAGGGGGCGGCGCTCGCGCACCTCGCGCAGGATCAGCTCGCGGTGCGCCTCCAGATCGGCGAGGAGCTTGTCGTGCACGGGGTTGAGCCCGAGGCAGCCGGAGTACCCGATGTCGGCCGTGAACCCCTTGTACACCGGGGCCATGTCGAGGATGAAGGGCATCCCCGGCTCCAGCCTGCGGTTGGTCGGGAAGAAGTGCAGCGGTATACGGAAGTTCACGAACGCCGTGCGGTCCCCGAACCAGGCGAACGGCAGGTGGAACCAGTCCCGCACGCCCCGCTCGCGCAGCCACTCGCGCTGCATCCGCGCGGCCTCGCGCTCCGTCACACCCGGCTTGAGCTGTGCCGCGACCGCTTCCGCGCACGCGTACGCAAGGGTCTGCACTTCCCTGAACCCCCGCAGCTCCGCGGAGAGTTCACCTGCCACCGCTGAGGTCATGCCACCGTCCGTCCCGAGTCCGGTCCACCGTGTCCGGTCCATCGCCGTACGCGGTCGTAACTTGACACTGACGAATGTGACAATGCCTGGCGGCTACGTCAATAGTTCCGTCCCACCCCGCGGGACAGGTCCGGGAGATCCCCCAGGGGGCGACCTTCGGACGACCCCTACGGGCCCGTAATACTCCAGAGTGAGGGCAGGGCAGGCCCATGGTCTGACGCGGTGGTGTGGTCTGCGCCACTACCGTCGAAACGTGACTGTGATCGCGACCGAAAGCCTGAGCAAGCGGTTCCCGAGGGTGACCGCGCTTGACCGGCTCTCCATGGATATCGGGCCCGGTGTGACCGGACTCGTCGGAGCCAACGGAGCCGGCAAGTCCACACTGATCAAGATCCTGCTGGGTCTCTCCCCTGCCACGGAGGGCCGGGCCGCCGTGCTCGGCCTCGACGTCGCCACCCGCGGCGGCGAGATCCGCGAGCGCGTCGGGTACATGCCGGAGCACGACTGCCTGCCGCCCGACGTCTCGGCCACCGAGTTCGTCGTCCACATGGCGCGTATGTCGGGCCTCCCGCCCGCCGCGGCCCGCGAGCGCACCGCGGACACCCTGCGCCACGTCGGGCTCTACGAAGAGCGGTACCGCCCCATGGGCGGCTACTCGACCGGCATGAAGCAGCGGGTGAAGCTCGCCCAGGCCCTCGTCCACGACCCCCGCCTCGTCTTCCTGGACGAGCCGACGAACGGCCTCGACCCGGTCGGCCGCGACGAGATGCTCGGCCTGATCCGCCGCGTCCACACCGACTTCGGCATCTCGGTCCTGGTGACCTCGCACCTGCTCGGCGAGTTGGAGCGCACCTGCGACCACGTCGTCGTCATCGACGGCGGCAAGCTCCTGCGGTCCAGCTCCACCACCGACTTCACCCGGACCACCACGACGCTCGCCGTCGAGGTCACGGACAGCGACGAACACCCCGACGGCACCCGGGCGTTGCGCGAGGCGCTGCGGGCGCGCGACATAGCCACGGAGAGCGGCGGCGAACTGCCCGGCGCCGGACACACGATCCTGCTCACCGCGGAGGGCGACGAGACGTACGACATCGTGCGCGACCTCGTCGCCGACCTCGGCCTCGGCCTGGTCCGGATGGAACAGCGCAGGCACCACATCGCGGAGGTCTTCAAGGACCAGGACGCGTCCCGGCCGGAGCCCGTCACCGCGGCCGCACAGCAGAGCCGCACAGCAGACAGGAGGCCGGCGCGATGAGCCCCGAGTCCACCCGGACCCCGGAGTCCACCCGGACCCCCGAGTCCACCCGGATCCACAACATCGGCTACCGGGACTACGACGGCCCGCGCCTCGGCCGCTCCTACGCCCGCCGCTCGCTCTTCTCCCAGAGCCTGCGCGGCGCGTACGGCCTCGGACGCTCCGCCAAGTCCAAGGTCCTGCCGATGATCCTCTTCGCGGTGATGTGCCTGCCCGCGGCGATCATGGTGGCGGTCGCCGTGGCCACCAAGGCCAAGGACCTCCCCCTGGACTACACGCGCTACGCGATCGTGATGCAGGCCCTCATCAGCCTCTTCCTGGCCGCCCAGGCCCCGCAGACCGTCTCCCGGGACCTGCGCTTCAAGACCGTGCCGCTCTACTTCTCACGGCCCATCGAGCGCGGTGACTACGTAGTGGCCAAGTTCGCCGCGATGACCTCGGCCCTCTTCGTCCTCACCGCGGCCCCCCTCCTCGTGCTCTACGTAGGGGCGCTCCTCGCCAAGCTCGACTTCGCCGACCAGAGCACGGGGTTCGCCCAGGGACTCGTCTCCGTGGCGCTGCTCTCCCTGCTCTTCTCCGGCATCGCCCTCGTCATCGCGGCGGTCACTCCCCGCCGCGGCTTTGGCATCGCCGCCGTCATCGCCGTCCTGACCATCACCTACGGAGCGGTGTCCACCGTCCAGGCCATCGCCTACGAACAGGGCAGCCACGACGCCATCGCCTGGCTCGGACTCTTCTCGCCGATCACGCTCATCGACGGCGTGCAGACCGCCTTCCTCGGCGCCACCTCCGCCTTCCCCGGAGGGGAAGGCCCCTCGTCGGGCGTGGGCGTTGTCTACGTAGTCGTCGTCCTCGGCCTCATCGCCGGCTGCTACGGCGCGATGATGCGCCGCTACCGAAAGGTCGGGCTGTGAGCACGATCAACATCGACCACACCTCCCGCTGGTTCGGGAACGTGGTGGCGGTCAACGACATCACCATGAACATCGGCCCGGGAGTCACGGGGCTCCTCGGTCCGAACGGCGCGGGCAAGTCGACCCTCATCAACATGATGGGCGGCTTCCTGGCCCCCTCCACGGGCAGCGTCACCCTCGACGGCCGGCCGATCTGGCGGAACGAGCAGATCTACGAGCACATCGGCATCGTCCCCGAGCGGGAGGCCATGTACGACTTCCTCACGGGCCGCGAATTCGTCGTCGCCAACGCCGAACTGCACGGCCTCGACGAGCGGGCCGCGAAGAGGGCGCTGGCCACGGTCGAGATGGAGTACGCGCAGGACCGGAAGATCTCCACGTACTCCAAGGGCATGCGGCAGCGCGTGAAGATGGCCTCCGCCCTCGTCCACGACCCGGCCGTACTGCTGCTCGACGAGCCCTTCAACGGCATGGACCCGCGCCAGCGCATGCAGCTGATGGAGCTCCTGCGGACCATGGGGGACCAGGGCCGCACGGTCCTGTTCTCCTCGCACATCCTCGAAGAGGTCGAACAGCTGGCCTCGCACATCGAGGTGATCGTCGCCGGACGGCACGCGGCGAGCGGCGACTTCCGCAAAATCCGCCGCCTGATGACCGACCGGCCCCACCGCTATCTGATCCGCTCCAGCGACGACCGTGCGCTGGCCGCCGCGCTGATCGCCGACCCCTCGACGGCCGGCATCGAAGTCGACCTCAAGGAGGACGTGTTGCGCGTCCAGGCGGTCGACTTCGGCCGGTTCACGACGCTGCTGCCCCGGGTCGCCCGCGAGCACGGCATCAGGCTCCTGACGGTCTCGCCGTCGGACGAGTCCCTCGAATCGGTCTTCTCCTACCTCGTCGCGGCCTGAAAGGGAGCCATCGTGTACAACCCCACAGTCGCCCGGCTCACCTACCGGGCCCTGCTCGGCCGCCGCCGGGCACTCATCCTCTTCGCCCTGCCCGTCCTGCTGATCGCCATCTCCGCCGCCGTACGCGGCTTCAGCGGCGCCGACGACCAAGTGGCCGTCGACGTGCTCGGCGGCTTCGCGCTCGCCACCATGGTGCCGATCATCGGGGTCATCGCGGGCACGGGCGCCATCGGCCCGGAGATCGACGACGGGTCGGTCGTCTACCTGCTCTCCAAGCCGGTCGGGCGCCCCACGATCATCTTCACCAAGCTGATCGTCGCCATCGCCGTGACCATGGCGTTCTCCGCGATCCCCACCTTCGTCTCGGGGATGATCCTGAACGGCAACGGCCAGCAGATCGCCATCGCCTACACCGTCGCGGCGCTGGTCGCCTCCATCACGTACGCGGCGATCTTCCTGCTGCTCGGCACGGTCACCCGGCACGCGGTGGTCTTCGGGCTCGTCTACGCCCTGGTGTGGGAGGCCCTCTTCGGGTCGCTGGTCTCCGGGGCACGCACGCTCAGCGTGCAGCAGTGGTCCCTCGCCGTGGCCCAGAAGGTCGGCGAGGGAGACCTGATCACCTCGGACGTCGGCCTGCCGGCCGCGACGGTCCTGCTGGTCGCGGTCACCGCGCTCGCCACCTGGTACGCGGGACAGAAGCTCAGGTCGCTGACGCTGGCCGGGGAGGAGTAAGCATCCGCCAGCACCCCCCGGGTCACCCGGGGGGCCACACGCGCCTCGGCGTCAGCCGAGGAGGCGCTCCAGCACCACCGCGATGCCGTCCGCCTCGTTCGACGTCGTCACCTCGTCCGCCACGGCCTTGAGCTCGTCATGGGCGTTGGCCATGGCGACGCCGTGGGCGGACCAGGCGAACATCGGAATGTCGTTCGGCATGTCGCCGAAGGCGATCGTGTCCACGGCCTTCGCGCCCAGTCGGCGCGCCGCCAGGGAGAGGCCCGTGGCCTTGGAGAGGCCGAGGGGCAGGAGCTCGACTATGCCCTCGCCCGCCATGGTCACGCCGACCAGGTCGCCCGCGACCTTGCGCGCCACCTCGGTGAGCGCGTCGTCGCTCAGGCCGGGGTGCTGGATGTAGACCTTGTTCAGCGGGGCCGCCCACAGGTCGGCGACGTCCGTGAAGGGGATGGCCGGGAGCGGGCCGTCCTGGACCGCGTATCCCGGGCCGACGATGACCTCGCCCTCGAGGCCGTCGCGGCTCGCCGCGAGGGCGAGCGGCCCGATCTCCGCCTCGATCTTGGCGAGCGCAAGACCCGCCAGCTGCCGGTCGAGCGTCACCGAGGTGAGCAGGCGGTGCTCTCCCGCGTGGTAGACCTGCGCGCCCTGGCCGCACACCGCGAGACCGTCGTAGCCGAGGTCGTCGAGGATGTGGCGGGTCCAGGGCACCGCACGGCCGGTGACGATGATGTGCGCCGCGCCCGCCGCGGTGGCCGCGGTGAGCGCCTGGCGCGTACGTTCCGAAACCGTGTCGTCGGGGCGCAGCAGCGTCCCGTCGAGGTCGGTCGCGACCAGCTTGTACGGGAAGGCGGGCGTGACCGGAGCAGGGTGGCTCACTTGGCGACGGGCTCCAGGATCTCGCGTCCCCCGAGGTATGGGCGGAGCATCTCGGGCACCACCACGGAGCCGTCGGCCTGCTGGTGGTTCTCCAGGAGGGCCACGATGGTGCGCGGGACGGCGCACAGCGTGCCGTTCAGCGTGGCGAGCGGCTGGATCTTCTTGCCGTCACGCATGCGCACGGAGAGGCGGCGGGCCTGGAAGCCGTCGCAGTTGGAGGCCGAGGTGAGCTCGCGGTACTTGCCCTGGGTGGGGATCCAGGCCTCGCAGTCGAACTTGCGGGAGGCCGAGGCGCCGAGGTCGCCCGTCGCCACGTCGATCACCTGGAAGGGCAGGCCGAGGCCGGTCAGCCACTGCTTCTCCCACTCCAGGAGGCGCTTGTGCTCGTTCTCCGCGTCGTCCGGGTCGACGTACGAGAACATCTCGACCTTGTCGAACTGGTGGACGCGGAAGATGCCGCGGGTGTCCTTGCCGTACGTGCCGGCCTCGCGGCGGAAGCAGGGCGAGAAGCCCGCGTACCGCAGGGGCAGCTTGTCGGCGTCGATGATCTCGTCCATGTGGTAGCCGGCGAGCGCGACCTCGGAGGTGCCGACCAGGTAGTAGTCGTCCTTCTCCAGGTGGTACACGTTCTCCGCGGCCTGGCCGAGGAAGCCCGTGCCCTCCATGGCGCGCGGGCGGACCAGGGCGGGCGTCAGCATCGGGATGAACCCGGCCTCGGTGGCCTGCGCGATCGCGGCGTTCACCAGGGCGAGCTCCAGGAGGGCGCCGACACCGGTGAGGTAGTAGAAGCGCGAGCCGGAGACCTTCGCGCCGCGCTCGACGTCGATGGCGCCGAGCGCCTCGCCGAGCTCCAGGTGGTCCTTCGGCTCGAAGCCCTCGGCCGCGAAGTCGCGGGGGGTGCCGATCGTGTCGAGGACGACGAAGTCCTCCTCGCCGCCGACCGGGACGTCCGGGTGGACGAGATTGCCCAGCTGCTGGAGGAGGCGCTTGGTCTCCTCGTCGGCCTCGTCCTGTGCGGCGTCGGCGGCCTTGACGGCGGCGGAGAGCTCGCCCGCCTTCTTCAGGAGCTCCTGCTTCTCCTCGGGCGCGGCCTTGGGGATCAGCTTGCCGAGCGCCTTCTGCTCGGAGCGGAGCTCGTCGAAGCGGACGCCGGACGACCTGCGCCGCTCGTCGGCGGAGAGCAGGGCGTCGACGAGCGCGACGTCCTCTCCACGGGCGCGCTGGGAGGCGCGAACACGGTCGGGGTCCTCACGGAGCAGGCGAAGGTCAATCACCCCACAAGGCTACCGTTGCGCGCTTCCGGCCAACGACTCCATATTCCATTGTGTACGTTATGCCCGGTTTGCCGGAATATGAATTCCGGGTTCGGGGCGGCCGGAAAAGCTCCGTCCCGAGCCGTCCGGCCCCCGGTCAATAAAAAGGGCACTATTCCCCGAAAGGGGGCAGAGCGTGCCCGCCGCCTTGACCGGATCCCCTTGTGGGAGACGGGATTTGGGCCGCCCCTCCACTGTGGTTGTCCACAGGAACCAGCGCCTCCGGACGGTTATCCACAGGGTGTGCGAAAAATCTGTGGATGCCGGAAGGGGCCGTTTCCAAAGGGCCTCACGCGTCTGGGGAATCACTTCCCAAACCACTCGCACACCCTCTTTCGAGTGGAAATGCCTCGCTCTAAAGAGTTGATCAATAGAAAAGAGTGGACGAGGGGTGACGTGCGCCCCTGTGGACGGAGTTGGGGGCTGTAGGCCGATTTGTCGACCATGTCGCGCTTCGTTGTCGACTTGTCCCCAGGTCGAGACGCGCGCCTGTGGATAACTTCTGTGGACAACGTAAATCTGCAGGTAGGACCGCAGGAATGGGCGCCGAGGAGCCCCGGGCGGTGACGCGGTGCTGGCTAGAAACGGCCGTCCTGGCAGTGCGCCAACCAGTCCGACGCCGCGATGAACTCGCTGTCCGTCGTGCCGGGCCGCGGCGCCCTGACGTCCTCCGTCGACACGCCCGCCCGCGGATAGGAGCCGAGGAAGCGCACCTGCGGGCAGATCCGCTTGAGCCCCATCAGGGCCTCGCCGACCCGGCGGTCCGTGATGTGCCCCTCGGCGTCCACCGAGAAGCAGTAGTTGCCGATGCCCTGGCCCGTCGGCCGGGACTCGATGCGCATCAGGTTGACGCCCCGCACGGCGAACTCCTGGAGGAGTTCGAGCAGGGCACCGGGGTGGTCGTCGCCCAGCCAGATGACGACGGAGGTCTTGTCGGCGCCCGTCGGCGCGGCGGGGCGGGCCGGACGGCCGACCAGCACGAAGCGGGTCTCGGCGTTCGCCGCGTCGTGGATCTCGCTGACCAGCGCTTCGAGGCCGTACGTCGTCGCCGCGAACTCCCCCGCGAAGGCCGCGTCGAAGCGGCCCTCCTGGACCAGCCGGGCGCCGTCCGCGTTCGACGCCGCCGACTCCCACTGGGCGTCGGGCAGGTGCGCGGCCAGCCAGTTGCGGACCTGCGGCTGGGCGACGGGGTGGCCCGTCACCGTCTTGATGTCCTTGAGCTTCGTGCCCGGGCGGACGAGCAGCGCGAAGGCGATCGGCAGCACGACCTCGCGGTAGATCATCAGCGGGTCGCCCTTGGCGAGTTCGTCGACGGTGGTGGTGACGCCGCCCTCGACCGAGTTCTCGATCGGCACCAGAGCCGCCGCCGCCTCGCCGCCGCGGACCGCGTCCAGCGCGGCAGGGACGGAGACCATCGGGACGAGCTCCCGGGTGGCCGCCTCGGGCAGGGTGCGGAGAGCCGCCTCGGTGAAGGTGCCTTCGGGGCCCAGGTACGTATAGCGCGTCGCCGACATACCGTCACCCTAGTGGGCCCGGCGTGGCGCGGCTCACGCGTCTCACGGAGCGGCGCCCTACCCCTCCAGCAACCGCTGCCCCACGTACTCGCCCTTCGCCGCCCCGCCCGGCACCGCGAAGAGACCGCTCGCCTCGTGCCGGATGAACTCCGACAGGGCGTCGCCCCGGTCGAGCTTGCGCTGCACCGGGACGAAGCCCCGCATCGGGTCCGCCTGCCAGCAGACGAAGAGGAGCCCCGCGTCGGGCTCGCCCTTGGCGTCGAAGCCGTCGTGGTAGGAGAACGGGCGGCGCAGCATCGCGGCGCCGCCGTTCTGGTCGGGCCGTGTGATGCGGGCGTGCGCGTCGAGCGGGATGACGACCTTGCCGTCCGGGCCGGTCTTGTCGAGCTTCGGCTCGGTCGTCTCCGTACCGCCCGTGAGCGGTGAGCCGTCCGACTTGTGCCGCCCTATCACCGCTTCCTGCGCCTTCAGGTCCAGCTTCTCCCAGTCGTCGAGGAGCATCCGGATACGGCGTACGACCACGTAGGAGCCGCCCGCCATCCAGGAGGGGTCGCCGTCGCCCGGCACGAAGATCCGCTCGTCGAAGTCCTTCTCCGACGGCTTGGGGTTGTTCGTGCCGTCGACCTGACCCATCAGGTTGCGGGTCGTCATCGGCCGCGCGGTGGCGCCCGGCGAGCGGTTGAAGCCGTTCATCTGCCAGCGCACGCGCGCGGTCCCGGCCGCCTCGCGCTGGATCGCACGCAGCGCGTGGAAGGCGACGAGCGAGTCGTTGGCGCCGATCTGCACCCACAGGTCGCCGTTGCTGCGCGCCTTGTCGAGGTGGTCCGAGGAGAAGTCGGGCAGCGGGGCCAGGGCGGCCGGGCGCCGCTTCTCCAGGCCCGTACGGGAGAAGAAGGAGGCACCGAAGCCGAACGTGACGGAGAGCGAGGACGGGCCCGCGTCCCGGGCGACCGCCGTGTCCGCCCCGCCGGCCGGCTCGCCCGCCATCAGCCGCTCGGCCGTTGCCGACCAGCGGCGCAGCAGGGCCGCCGCCTCCTTGCGGCCCGCGCCCGCCGCGAGGTCGAAGGCGATCAGATGCCCGCGGGCCTGGAGGGGCGTGGTGATGCCGGGCTGATGTTTCCCGTGAAACATCACCTGTTCGGCGCCCAGGGAGGCCAGCTCCGTCCGCGACACATCGGCGGAGTCCGCCGAGGTGTCCGGGGCCGCCGCGTAGCCGACGGCGCCGCCCGCCGCGCCGAGCGCGAGGCCCGTCGCGCCGGCGGTGCCGAGCAGCCGCCGCCTGGAAATCCCGTTCTCCGCCATGGTGGTTGTTCCGTTCAGCCGATCTGCGCGTTCTTCTTCACGGTGACCTGATCGATGTCGGAGGTCCGCACCGTCACCGCGATCTTCCACTTGCCTGCCATCGGGATCTGCACGCCGTTCGCGGTCCAGTGTCCGGTGGCGATGCGGTCCGGGGCGACGGGCAGCGGCCCGACGTCCTTCGACTCGAGGGTGAAGGAGACCTTCACCTCGGGGACGTCGAAGGCGCTGCCGTTGGGACGCTTCACATACAGGTGCAGGGTGTTGCTGCCGCTACGGCCGGGGTCGAGGTCCAGCTGCACGGCGCCCTTGCCGTCGGTGCCGCCCGTGTCGAAGGGCACCTTGAGCTTGAGCGGTCCCGAGCGCTGCGCCGCCGCCGCGGCGGTGGCGTTGGCGGCCTCCTCCTCGGTGCGGCCGGGCTCGGTCGCGGTGAGGATGGTCGTCACGGCCAGCAGGACGACGGCTATGCCGGCCTCGGTGAGCACCGAGCGGCGCAGGCCCGAGCGGTGCGGGTCGGCGTCGCGGACGCGCTTCTCACGGGCGCTGTCCATGGCGGCCTGCTGGCGCGCCAGCTGGGCGGAGCGCTTGGGGTCGTCGCCCGCGTCCCCGGAGGAGGCCGGCACCGTGACCGGCTTCTTCTGAGCCGTCTTCGCCGCCTGCTTCGCCGCCTGCCTGGCGCGCTGCTCGACGACGACGGCGGCCGCGCTCTCCGGAGCCATGCCGCCCACCTCGGCGGCGATCCGCCCCGTCCACCGCCGCGAGATGGAGGCGACGCCCACCAGGACGACGACCAGGCCGATCTTGACGAGGAGCAGCTGTCCGTACGACGTGCCCGTCAGCGCCGACCACGAGCCGACCTGCCGCCACGACTGGTAGGTGCCGGTCGCCGCCAGCACCACGACGCTGGTGAACGCCACCGTCGAGAACCGCTGCACGGCCGACGCGTCCACCGCGGTCGTGCGGAAGAGCGCGACGAGCAGCGACGCGAGTCCGCCGAGCCAGGCGGAGACGGCCAGCAGGTGCAGCACGTCGACGGGCATCGCGATGCCTGCCTGGATGCCGGTCGAGGCGTGCTCGGCCATCGCCCACGTCGCCGCGATGCCGATGGCGACGACGGTGCCGCCGATGGCGAGCCCGAAGGTGAGGTCCTTCTTCTCCTTCGGGTCTTCCCGCTTCTCGTACGCGCCGAAGAGCACCGCGATGAACAGCGCGGCGGCGGCGAGCAGCAGCAGCCGGGAGACCAGGGCGGCGCCCGTCTTGGTGTTGAGGACGTCGCCGAGCTTGCCCATGTCGAAGGCGTCGGCGAGCTTCCCTGAGCCGGTGTAGGGGGCGCGCAGGAGCAGCAGGACGAGCGTGGAGGCGGTGAGCGCGACCCAGCCGGACGTCACGATGCGCTGCACGGGCCGCACCCCCGCGCCCCGCGGCCAGCAGCCGAGGACGAAGGCGGCGCCGCCGACGAGCAGGATGAACCCGGCGTACGAGAAGTAGCGCACGATGTCGTAGAGCAGGCCGACCAGGCCGCCGCCGACCTCCTGGTCGGGCAGTGCGACCTTGGTGTCGGAGGGCGCGCCGATGGAGAAGGTGAAGGCACCGGCGACGGGGTGGCTGTCGGCGGAGACCACTTGGTAGGCGACGGTGAAGGTGCCGTCGGGCAGGCCCGGACGCAGCTTCACGCCGTACGTGTTGGCGCCCAGGTCCGTCGTCTTCTTGGTGTCGGCCCGCTTGCCGGACGGGTCGAGCACCCGCACCGAGCCGTCCGACATGGCGACCTTCTCCGAGAAGGTGAGCTTCACCTGGTCGGGGGCCTTGTCGACCACCGCTCCCTGCTTCGGGTCGCTGCTGGTCAGCGCGGCGTGCGCGGACGTGGGCCCGGCACCGGCGAGGAAGACGCCGGTCGCGGCGAGGAGCACCAGAAGGAGCCGCCAGAGGCGGGGAGCTGCGCCGGAATCCCTACCGGTCCGGGAAACGACCCTGGAGCGGGGAGCGATGGTCTGCATCAACGATCCGTCCCTCAGTGCGACTTGTGCTGCTTGGGGCTGTACGTCGCTTCCTTGACCGGAACCTCGACGGTGATCGGGTCCGACTTCTGGAAGTGCAGGGTCATGGCGATCTTCTCGCCCTGCTTGGGCTTGCGCTTGAGCTTTTCGAGCATCAGGTGGTTGCCGCCGCTCGCGAAGTCGAGCTCGCCGTTGGCGGGCACGGCGAAGGACTTCTCCTCCTTCATCGCGCCGCCCTTGGTGCTGTGCAGGGTGACGGCGCCCGCGATGTCGCTGGTGGCGGAGGTGAGCCGGTCGGCGCTGCCCTTGTTCGTCAGCGTGAAGAAGCCCGCCGCCATGTCGTCCATGGTGGGCTCGGGGACATAGGCCCCGCTGACCTTCAGCTCGGGCTTCTTCGCGGTCTCCCCGGAGGCGGAGCCCGAGTCGTCGCCGCAGCCCGCGAGGGCCAGCGCGGCGGTCAGTGCCATGGCCCCCGTGGCGAGCGCGCGGTGCTTGGTGGTGCGGTGGTTCACGGGGTCTGCCCCTTGACGATCTTGGGCAGGTCCTTGGTGTAGTCGCCTGCGGTGGCCTTGTCGCTGTACAGGACGTATCCCGCGTCGTTCTTCGGGGAGAAGGCGAAGACCTGCGTGCCGTGCATCGAGACGATCTTGCCCTTCTTGTCCTTCTTGGACGGCTCGATGTTGATGGCGAGCCGGCGGGCCCCGGCCTGGATGGTGTCGAAGTCGCCCGTCAGGCCGATGAAGTCGGAGTCCACGCCCTTGAGCCACTTGCCGAGCTCGGCGGGGGTGTCACGCTCGGGGTCGGTGGTCACGAAGACGACCTTGAGCTTGTCCTGGTCGGCCTTGGGCAGGGCCTTCTTGGCGACCGCGATGTTGTTCATCGTCAGCGGGCAGACGTCGGGGCAGTGCGTGTAGCCGAAGTAGATGAGCGTCGGCCTGCCCTTGGTCTCCTCGCGCAGGTCGTACTTCTTGCCGTGCGTGTCGGTGAGGACGAGGTCCGGCTTCTGGTACGGCTTGTCCAGAACCGTGGCGGCCTTGCCCGAGTCGGTCTCCATGGAGACCTCGGCGACCGGCTTCTTGCTGTCGTCACCACTGCCGCAGGCAGTCAGGGTGAGGGCGGCCACGGCCAGCAGGGCAGCGGCGGCGAGCTTCTTGTCGGTGCTCTTCGCGTAGCTCTTCGAGCTCTTGGTGCGCATACGAAAATGTCCCAGATGTGAGGGGGCCGGGGCGCACCGGGGCGGCTGTACGCCGCGCCGGTGCGCCCCGCGGGTGGCTCGTCCTGCGGCTCAGCCGGTGACGCGACGGCGGCCCGCGAGCACACCGAACGCGACGCCCGCGGCACCGATGACGATGCCGACGATGCCGAGGACGCGGGCGGTGGTGTCGCTGCTGTCGGAGTCGGACGACGCGCTCTCGGTGTCGTGCGACTTGTCGTCCGACTTCGCGGCGTCGGCGCCACCGCCGTGGCCGTCGGAGGCGGCGGTCAGCGGGAGGGCGGGCGCGGGGTGCTCCGGCTCGTCCTGGCCCTTCTGCTGCGGCTCGATCCAGCGGACGACTTCCTTGTTGTCGTACGTCTGGACGGCCTTGAAGACGAGTTCGTCGGCGTCCTCGGGCAGCTGGCCCATGGAGACCGGGAACTTCTGGAAGGTGCCGGGCTGGATGCCCTTGCCGTCGGCGGTCCAGGTGACCTTGGTGACGGCCTCGTCGATCTTCTCGCCGTGGATCTCCAGCGGCTTGTCGAGCTTGCTCTTGGTGACCTTCGCGGTCCAGCCGGGGACGGGCTGCGTCATGACGGAGGCGAGCGGGTGGTCGGCCGGGAAGGAGACCTCCAGCTTGTTGGTCGAGGCGTCGTCCATTTCGTTCGGCACCTTGAAGTTGACCGTGGCGTACCCGCCCTTGGCGGCCTGGCCCTCGGGGGAGACGCTGACGTGCGCGAACGCGGGCGCCGAGAGGACGAGGACGGCGGAGGCGGCGACGGTGCCGGCAGCGGCGATACGGGACAGCTTCATGACAGGAACACTCCACTTTCGTCAGTGGTGATCAGTGATGATCAGCGGTGATCAGTACGAGGGTTGGGCGCGGCCGCGTCGGGCACGCGCGCGTGCGCGCCGAGCGACCCCTCCGTACTGCGCTGTGGAGTGCTCTCCGTACAGCGGTGTGGAGTGTGTCGCGTCAGGCGGCGAGTTCGACGTCGTGGGCCCCGGCCGGGGGTCCACGCCTGATCACCGCGTCCTTGAGCGCGACCGTGCGCGGCTTCGGCGGCACGAGCAGCGCGGTGCGCGGCGGCCGCGGTCCGGTCGTCTCGGGCGCGCCGGGCAGACCTGCCCGCAGGGCGCGTACGAGAGTCAGGGCCGAGCGCAGGGAGCGGACGAGCGCCCCTTCCGCGACACCGTGTGCGCCGTTGGCGAGGCGGACGAGGCGGAGCAGCGCGAGGTCGCCGCTGCGGAGCAGCCAGCCGGCGGCGAGGGCCGCGAGGAGGTGCGCGACGAGCATGGGCAGGGACGGCACGAGTGCCATCGCGCCCATGGACCCCATGCCACCGGTGTGCGAGCCGCCGGTCGCGACCGAGTCCAGCGCCGTGTCGGCGGCCGCGGCGGCGGACCGGCCGTGCTCATGCCCGGCGGACGCTCCGGAAGCGCCGGCGCCGCCGGGGCCGAGCCCGGCGGTGGTGAGGATCCGGTGGGCCTGCGCGGGCGTGATCGTCGCGGCGCCCGCACCGCAGACCAGGCGTGCGGCCCGCTCCACCAGGGTCGCGTCACCGTGCACGGTGGCCGCCGCGGCCGTGCCGTGCTGGCCGAGGCCGAACAGGGCGTGCAGAGCGAGCTGTCCCGTCGCGAGCAGCGCGGCGATGCCGGGCAGCGAACGGGCCCGCCCGGCGAGCGGCAGCGCGACCGCGAGGACGACGAGGAAGCCCGCGCCCAGCGTCCACAGCGGGACGGCGACGCAGGAAGCGAGCACATGGCCCCCGGCGGACAGCACGACGCAGACCGCGGCGAACGTCGCGGCCCTCAGCAGCCGGAGGTCGGCTCCGTCGCGCGTCTTGCGCTGGTGGGGGGCAGTCATGGCCGGGCCATCATCGCACTGGGCCCGCCCCATGCGTACGGCAGGTCCGGAAGGTCCTGTTCCAGGTGATGGGTGTGGCTCTGGTGGGCCTGGGGCGGTGCGAGCGCCGCGTTCCGTCCCGCCGTCCTACACCGGCTGGCGGGGGGCGCGCGTCCGCCGTATGGGCGGTCTCACGTCCTTCGGGCGCTTATTCGGGGGCGCGCGCGGCAATACGTATCGGTATGTCGAGCCGCGGCCAGGAGGCTGGAGCATGAGCATCTGGTGGTCTCTCCATTTGCGGCGCGAGGCCGCGAGCGTCCCGCTCGCACGCCGGCTGCTGATCGGCACGATGGAGACGGCGGGCGTGGATCCCGACGTCTCCTACGACCTGTCGGTCGCCCTCAGCGAAGCGTGCGCCAACGCCGTCGAGCACGGCGGCGCGTGCGCGCCGGGGGCCGCGCCGGGCGGCTACCGCGTCACGGCCTACCTGGACGGCGAGAAGTGCCGCATCGAGGTGGACGACTCCGGGCCCGGCTTTCCCGGCACGGCGCGCGGCTGTCCGGCGCCCCGGCCGCCCGCCGCCGAGACGGACGAGCACGGCCGGGGCCTGTGCCTGATCAGAGAGCTCGCCGACCACGTCCACCTCGGCAACAAGCCGGGCAGGAGCGGTGCGGTGATCAGCTTCGACAAGATCCTCAAGTGGCGGGAGGGCGCGCCGTTGATGACGGCGTGAGGGCCCCCACCGGAAGACGCCATTCCCCCGACCGCAGACGGCCGTCAGCCGTCGGCCGGCGGCAGCGCCCGCAGCAGCGCCTCCACCGCCGCCCCGTACGCGTGCTCCGCAGGCGTCGAGTACCCGACGACGAGACCGTCCCCGGCCGGCATCGTCGCCCCCGGGTGCCGGAACGCCGCGAGGCCGTCCAGCGCGATCCCCTGCCAGGCCGCCGCCTTGACCGCGGACGCCTCCGTCCCCGGCGGCAGCCGCAGCACCGCGTGCAGGCCCGCCGCGATGCCCGTGGCCGTGATGTGCGGGGCGCGCTCGGCGAGGGCGGTGACGAGCCGGTCGCGCCGGTGCCGGTAGCGCTGCCGCATCCGGCGGATGTGCCGGTCGTACTGACCGGAGGCGATGAACTCGGCGAGCGTGAGCTGATCGAGGACGCTCACCCACGCCTCCCGCTCCCCCTTGGCGGCGACCACCCCATCGACGAGGTGCTCGGGCAGCACCATCCAGCCGATGCGCACCGCGGGGGAGAGGCTCTTGCTGACCGAGCCGAGATAGACGACCCGTTCGGAATCCAAACCCTGTACGGCGCCGATCGGCTCACGGTCGTAGCGGAACTCGCCGTCGTAGTCATCCTCCAGGATGAGACCGCCGCTGCTACGGGCCCAGTCGACGACCGCGGCGCGCCGGGCGGGGTGCAGCGGACCGCCGGTCGGGAACTGGTGTGCGGGCGTGAGGAGTACACCGCGCACCCGCGGGCCCCCGGTCAACTCCGCCACCACGGCGCCCTGTTCGTCCAGGCCCAGCGGCACGGTCCGCACGCCCGCGCCCGCCAGGATGTCCCGGTGGAACCCGAGCCCGTACGACTCCATGGCGAAGGGCCCCCGCAGCACCCCGCCGCCCGCCCCGCGCGCCCCCGCGAACAGCAGCCGAAGGGCGTGCGCGAACCCGGAGCAGACCACGATCCGTTCGGGGTCGGCGCGCACGCCCCGGGCCCGCGTCAGATAGTCGGCGAGCGCCCGGCGCAGTTCGACGCGGCCGCGCGGGTCGCCGGGCCCGAAGGCTTCGTTGGGTGCGGCGCCGAGGGCGCGCCGGGCGGCCGCGAGCCAGGCCGTGCGCGGGAAGGAGGCGGCGTCCGGCGTGCCCTGGCGCAGGTTGTACGCGGGCGCCGCGGGGCGCGGCGGAGCGGGCTTCGGCTTGCGCGGGCGCTTGGGCGGCGCGGCCCGCTCGGCCACCCGCGTCCCCGACCCCTGTCGCGCCGTGAGCCAGCCCTCGGCGACCAGTTCGGCATAGGCGTCGGCGACCGTATTGCGGGCCAGGCCGAGGTCGGCGGCGAGCGAGCGGTAGGGCGGCAGCCGGGTGCCCGGCGGGAGCCGTCCCTCGCGCACGGCGTCGCGCAGCGCACGGATGAGAACGGCGCGGCGGCTGCCCGGACCGGAGAGGTCCACGTGCAGGTCACTGCCGATGCGCTCCGCCAAATTGACCCATGATTCCGGCATGGGAATGCACCCTACGCGAGGTCTTTCCCGCCCGTAGATTCATGGTCATGACGAACACCGCGAACACCCCGCAGGCCACCGCCCCCACCCTTGCGCAGGGCCACGAACACACCCCCCGCCTCAACTTCGCCCAGGCGGCCCCCAAGGCCTTCAAGGCCCTCATCGGCTTCGACGCCGCCGCCCGCGACGGCCTCGACCCGGCCCTGGTCGAACTGATCCAGATCCGCGCCTCGCTCCTCAACGGCTGCGCCTACTGCCTCCACATGCACACCTCCGACGCCCGCAAGGCCGGCGAGGACGAGGCACGGCTGCACATGATCGGCGTGTGGCGCGAGGCCCGTAACTTCTTCACCGCGAAGGAGCAGGCGGCCCTCGCCCTGACCGAGTCGGTCACCCTCGTCTCCCAGGGCGGGGTCCCGGACGATGTCTACGTAGAGGCCACTCGGCACTTCGACGAGTCCGAACTGGCCCGCGTCCTCGCCCTGATCTTCACCATCAACACCTGGAACCGCATCGCCCTGAGCACCGCCAAGGTGGCGGGTGAGGACGAGCGGGCGGCCCACTGAGGAACGCCGAAGGGCCGGCCCCCCGGGGGGAACCGGCCCTTCGTCACGCGAGCGCGAGTCAGCCCTTGAGGCGCGCCATCCACGCCTCGACCTCGTCGGACGTGCGCGGCAGAGCGGCCGACAGGTTCTTGTTGCCGTCCTCCGTGACGAGGATGTCGTCCTCGATCCGGACACCGATGCCGCGGTACTCCTCCGGCACGGTCAGGTCGTCCGCCTGGAAGTACAGACCGGGCTCGACCGTCAGGCACATGCCGGGCTCCAGCGTGCCGTCCACGTACGTCTCGGTGCGCGCGGCGGCACAGTCGTGGACGTCCATGCCGAGCATGTGGCCGGTGCCGTGCAGCGTCCAGCGGCGCTGGAGGCCCAGCTCCAGGACGCGCTCGACCGGGCCCTCGACGAGGCCCCACTCGACGAGCTTCTCGGCGAGCACGCGCTGCGCCGCGTCGTGGAAGTCGCGGTACTTGGCGCCCGGCTTCACCGCCGCGATGCCGGCCTCCTGGGCCTCGTACACCGCGTCGTAGATCTTCTTCTGCAGTTCGCTGTACCGGCCGTTGATCGGCAGCGTCCGCGTGATGTCGGCGGTGTAGTACGTGTGCGTCTCCACGCCCGCGTCGAGCAGGAGCAGGTCGCCCGAGCGCACGGGGCCGTCGTTGCGGACCCAGTGCAGGGTGGTGGCGTGCGGGCCCGCGGCGCAAATGGAGCCGTAGCCGATGTCGTTGCCCTCGACGCGGGCGCGCAGGAAGAACGTGCCCTCGATGTAGCGCTCGCTGGTGGCCTCGGCCTTGTCGAGGACCTTCACGACGTCCTCGAAGCCGCGGGCGGTCGAGTCGCAGGCCTTCTGAAGCTCGCCGATCTCGAACTCGTCCTTGACCAGCCGGGCCTCGGAGAGGAAGACGCGCAGCTCCTCGTCGCGCTCGGCGGTGACCTTGTCGGTCAGGGCCGCCTCGATGCCGGCGTCGTAACCGCGCACGACGCGGACGGGACCGGTCGCCTCGCGCAGCTTGCCGGCCAGCTCGCGCACGTCGGAGGCGGGGATGCCGTACAGCTTCTCGGCCTCGGTGAGGGAGTGCCTGCGGCCGACCCAGAGCTCGCCCTGGCCGTCCAGCCAGAACTCGCCGTTCTCGCGGTCGGAGCGCGGCAGGAGGTAGATGGTCGCGTCGTGGCCGCCGTCCTTCGGCTCCAGGACGAGGACGCCGTCCTCGGTCTGGTTGCCCGACAGGTACGCGTACTCGACGGAGGCGCGGAAGGCGTACTCGGTGTCGTTCGAACGGGTCTTCAAGTTGCCCGCGGGGATCACCAGGCGCTCGCCCGGGAAGCGCGCGGAGAGCGCGGCACGGCGGGCGGCGGTCTGCTCGGCCTGCGGGATCGGCCGCAGGTCGTGCAGCTCGGTGTCGGCCCAGCCGGACTTCATGTTCGCGGCGAGCTCATCGGAAACGCCCGGGTACAGGCCGTTCTTGCGCTGCTTGATCGGCTCTTCTTCGGTCTCGTCCGGGCCCGCTGCGGTAGCAGCAATGGGCTCAGCCGGGTTGAGCGCCTCCGACACGATCTGCCTCCTATGTACGACACTGGACCGTTCTCCATCGTACGGGCGTACGGAAGGGGTCCCAGGGCCGGAAGGCCACTTACACAGAGTGCCCGCGGCTCACGCTCGGTCCTCGGGGAATCGCTCGCCGCTTCACTCGAAACGGGCCGCGAGCAGCACCACATCCTCCTCGCTGTCCACGGCGTCGAGCCCGTCGGGCAGGACGGCGTGCAGCACGTGGTCGGCGATCGCGCCGGGGTCGTCCCTGATGCCCCTCGGCACGCTCGCCGCGGCCGCGTGCAGCCGCGCGAAGGCCCGGTCCATCGGGTCGCCCGTGCGGTGCAGGAGCCCGTCGGTGTACAGCAGCACCGTTTCACCGGGCTCGGGGCCGATCTCCACGCTCGGGGCCTCCCAGCAGGCGAGCATGCCGAGCGGCGCGGAGAGCGAAGTCTCCACGAACTCCGTGCGGCGCTCCCCGATGATCAGCGGCGGACTGTGTCCGGCCCCGGCGAGCACCACCTTGCGCAGCGCGGGCTCGCAGTACGCGAAGAGGGCGGTCGCCGATCGCGCGGGCTCGGTCAGCCGCAGCAGCAGCTCCAGGTCGGAGAGGACGGCGACGGGGTCCTCGCCCTCCATCACGGCGTACGCCCGCAGGGAGGCCCGCAGCCGCCCCATCGCGGCCACCGCGCTCGGCCCCGACCCGGTCACCGAGCCCACCGCGAGGCCGAGCGCCGCGTCGGGCAGCGGCAGCGCGTCGTGCCAGTCGCCGCCGCCGCGCGGTCCCGTGCGGTGCCGGGCGGCGAGCTGCACCCCGGCGACCCGGGGCAGCCGCGAGGGCATGAGCTCCTCGCGCAGGGTGGCGTCGGTCGTGCGGGCGCGCTCCAGTTCGAGCAGCCGCGCCACGTGCTCGGCGGCCTGCCGGGCGTAGAGCCCGACGAGGTGGCGTCTGCGCTCGTCCGGCTCGGCGGGCTCGTCGTACAGCCAGGCGGCGGCGCCGATCCGGCCCGCCGTCCCGGTGGCGAGGGGGAGTGCGTAACTGGCGGCGTAGCCGAGGCGGTGGGCGACCTCGCGGTGGAGCGGGTCGAGGCCTTCCTCGGCGAACAGGTCGGGCTGCGCGATCTCCTCGGGCACGGCTCCCGGCCGGTCCTCGGGGGCGTCCAGGATCCTGCCGTACGAGGTGGCGGCGCGCGGCACCGTCTCGATGTGCCCGAGGTCGGCGCGGGCCAGGCCGAGGCCGACGGTGGTGTCGGGCCCGAGGCCGTCGGCGGGTTCGACCACGGCGAGTCCGCGGCGCGCGCCCACGAGGGCGGCGCCGGCGCGCAGGAGCTCGCGCAACGCCTCGTCGAGGGTGCCCGTGCGGACGAGCCGCTCGGTCAGTTCGTGGAGCGTGGTCAGATCGGAGACCCAGCCGGCGAGCCGGTCCTGGAGCACGGCGCAGGGGGCGCTCGGCAGGGGAGTGGCCGCCGTGACCGCCGCGGCGGGCGTGGCGTGCGCGCCGGGCGCGACAGTGTGGGCCGGTGGCGGAACTGTTGAATCGATTCCGGCCACTTTCGGGAGGTGCGGGGCGTTCATGGCTGACGGCTTTCCGGCCGGTGCGTAATGCTCGATAGCATCGCAAACCCCCATGTCATTATGCGCCGCTAGCAATGTCTCCAGATGTACACGCCCTGGTGAGGGGATGTCCAGCATTGTCCTGCTGGGATTCCTGGTGTCCGAGGTATTTACGGGAGCGGAAAAAGATCTTGTGAAGTTGGCTGAAAACAGCGCCGGGTTAGGGCATATTAGGGTCGACTGACGTTGTTCGGTAGAGCGTTGCAGTGGTCGCGCTGGGTACGTACTCAGTGATGGCCAGGGGCAGTTGGGGTCCGTCCGGAACCTGACCAAGGACCCGGACGTCCTCATTCACGACGACCGTGCCCCATCCTCCCGTGGCGGAGGCGGCAAGCAATATCGCGGGACGGCAAACGCCAGGCGCCGCCACCCCACGCCACGTCAACGCTCGGTTCAGAGTGGTTCCCCATGCCGCAGGCTGGGGTCGGATGTGCCAGCTCGTACGTACAGCGAAGTGATCCACACATGGTGTGATGTGGCCCGCAGTCTCCCCGGCTAACGCCGGCGTGCAACGGAAAGGAACGAGCGCTCATGCGCGAGATCCTCGGAAGGCGACGCAGGCTCCTGTCCTGGCGAATCGTAAGGAAGCCCGGCCGGAGTGCCGGACAGCTCGGCGCGGCTCTGACCTTCGCGACCGCATGGCGGTGGCCCGTACTGCCGGGAGTCGGTCTCGACCGGCGCGACGGCAGCCGGTGCGCCTGCCCCGACCCCGACTGCGCGGTACCGGGCGCGCACCCCCTCGACCCCGGCCTCCTCGCCGCCACCACCGACGAGCGGATGGTCCGCTGGTGGTGGACCAATCGACCCGGCGCCCCCGTCGTGCTCGCCACCGGCGGCCGCGCCCCGTGCGCCGTGAGCCTCCCCGCGGAAGCCGGCGCGCGCGCCCTCGCCGCGCTCGACGAGGCCGGCATCAGGCTCGGCCCGGTGGTCGCCACCGACGCCAGACTCCACATCCTCGTCGCGCCGTACTCCATGGCGCAGTTGGGCGAGCTGCTGTACGCCAAGGACTGCGTCCCGGGCTCCCTCCGCTTCCACGGCGAGGGGGGTTACATCGCGCTGCCGCCCTCCGTGACCGGCCAGGGTCCGGTCCGCTGGGAGCGCGCCCCGCTGCCCGGATCCGCCGCCCCCTGGGTGCCGGACGTCGAAGCGGTGGTGGACGCCGTGGTGGACGCGCTCACTCGTACGGGTGTGAGCGCCCCCGAGTTGTAGGGGAAATGGGCGCGCGGCGAGCAGGCCGTGCGCCCACTGTCGTTATCTTCGGCTCATGCAGCCCCGCCTGATCGTGCTCCTGGGCGCCATGGCCGTCACGGCCCTCCTGCCGCTCGCGGGCGCGTCCGCGGGACCGGTCGGCGACGGTGACGCGAAGTCGCCCCTCCCCTCCCCCTCACCCACTCCCTCGAACGCCTCTTCGGGGCAGCGTCGCGCGCCGGAGACGGGCCCGGAACCCTCGCTGCTCGCGGGCCTCGGAGCGACCACCGCCGCCCGGTGCGGCCCCGAACTCTCCTCGCCCGACGGCCTGGAAGCGCAGACCTGTGTGCTCACGCGGGACCGCGACACCTGGGCACGTACCTATTACCGCAATGCCACCGGCGAGGAGCTGACCGCGGTCCTGACCCTGATGGGCCCGGACGCGCACACCGTGCAGCTGTACTGCGAGGTGGCGGCGGGGGACGAACCGGCAGCGTGCGAGACCCCGCGCGAGCGGACGGCGGGCGACGCGACGGCGTACTCGGCGGTGGCGGAGTACGCGGCGGGCGAGGCGGAACGGCTGCTGCTGCGGGCGGGAAGCAACTCGGCATCGCCGCAGGACAGTTGAGTGCTGAACCGGTCTCCGGGCACAAAAGGGCCCGGTTGCTGGCGACGGGGGATGCACCAGCAACCGGGCTACCTGAACGGTAACAAGAGATCGGCGCATGGCAAATTCGATCCCAGTTATCCGGACAGGCGTTTATCCGTGACTCCGGGAAGCCGTGACAGGAGCCACGCATTCCACTTCGTGCCGTACCGACTGACTGGTGGGTCAGTCGGTACGGCACGGTCAGGCGGGCAGCTGCGTCAGCTGAGCGTCACCTGGCGGTTGGTGAGACCGCCGCGCGCCCGGCGCTCGTCCGCGGTCAGCGGGGCGTCCGAGGCGAGCGCCGCCGCCAGCCGCTCAGCGAACTCGGCGGCGGGCTTCTCGACGTCCGCGGCCGAGACCCCGGTCGGCAGGTCCCACACCGGCACGGTCAGGCCGTGCGCCCGGAAGGAGCCGACCAGGCGCGTGCCCTCGCCGAGGCTCGACGTGCCGGCCGCGTGCAGCCGGGCCAGCGCGTCGAGCAGCTTCTCCTCGGGGTGCGGCATGACCCAGCGGAGGTGGTTCTTCTCCGGGGTCTCGCACCAGTACGCGGCGTCGACACCGGTCAGCTTCGCCGTCGGGATGGCGGCGTCGTTCGCCCGCTCCAGGGAGGCGGTCACCTCCGGCGTGGCGTTGTCCGCGTCCGGCACCCAGAACTCGAAGCCGGGGTGCACGACCGGCTCGAACGCGCCCTCCGGGTCGAGCAGATCCTGTAGCCGGGGGCCGTCGGCCGGAGCGCGGCGGCCCTTCACCGGCGTGCCCGGCTCGGCCTCCAGGGCGCGCTGGAGGGTGTCGGCGAGGTCGCGGCTGATGTCACCGGACGCGGTGTCGTTCTGGAGGCCGAGCAGGACCGAGCCGTCGTCGCGGCGCAGCGCGGGCCAGGCCATCGGCAGCACGGTGGCGAGGGAGACCGAGGGGACGCCTTCGGGAAGGCCGCCCTTGAGCGTCAGCTCGACCGTGGCGGCGGGGACCAGCTCACGCAGGGCGACCCAGTCGCACTCGCCGGGCAGGCCTTCGAAGGGGCGCTGCACCAGCTCGGTCACCGCGTGCGCGGCGGCCCGGCCGTGACAGGCCTTGTAGCGGCGGCCCGAACCGCAGGGGCAGGGTTCACGGGCGCCGACGACGGGGATCTCCCCGCCTCCGGGGCCGCCCTTGAGCTGCGGCTGCTGCTTGCCCTTGGGCTGGGGGCGCTTCTTGGCCATCTTGGGTGTCTCCCGGCTACGGCTCTCTTGCGTACGGGCGCGAGCCTAGCCGTTCGCGGATCGGGTCCAGCCCGTCGAAGGCCGTTCGCGGAGTCGGTCCGGGGCGTCGCACCCGGGCTCAGTCCAGCTCGTCGAAAGGGTCCGCGAAGGCGAGCTCGGATATCGCGGTGGCCGACGGGGCGGCGACGCGCGTAGCGAAATCCTCGCGGTGGTGTGCGGATTGGACGACGGCCCACACGGTGACCTCGCCGTGCACGTCGTCACGGACTCCCCAGGCGTCGGCGAGCGCCGTGATGATGTTGAGCCCGCGGCCGCCGTGCGCCGTGACCGACGGGGTGGCCGGGGCCGGGCGGGTCGGCCCGCCGCCGTCCGTCACCTCGACCGTCAACCGGCCCGCCTTGTCGACGTGCCAGGCCGCCCGCACATCCCCGTCACCGACCATCCCGCGGCCCAGCGGCCTGCCGTGCCGGCAGGCATTGCTGAGCAACTCCGACAAGATGAGTACGGCATCGTCGACGACCGACTCCGAGACCCCGCTCATGCGCAGCTGATCGCGCATACGGTGTCTTGCTTCCCCCACGCCCGCAGGGCCATGGGGTACGGCCATGCTCGACGACGTGGGCACCTCCCGTGCCACCACCAACGCCACCCCCGAGACCTCCTTCGCCCCACGCCACGGTGTGAATGCCCCATTGGACTGGACCGGAAACCGGCCAATCCCGGCCCGGTGACGCACTCGTGACGATCGAATACGCACCGAACGCGCCGGTGCACTCCCTGTAACCGGAGTTACCGGAGTCCCAGTCGATCCAGTTGGGACAGAACTTGTTTGGGGCGGTTGGTGATGATCGCGTCGACGCCCAGTTCGGCACAGAGTTCGACATCCGCCGGCTCGTTCACGGTCCACACGTGCACCTCGTGTCCCGCGCGTTTCAGCTTCGCCACGTACGACGGGTGGTTGCGCACGATCCGCATGGCAGGACCGGCGATGCGCACGCCCTGGGGGAGGCGGCCGTCGCGGTGGCGCGGCGAGACGAACTGCATCAGGTAGACGGTCGGGAGCGTCGGCGAAGCGGCCCGGACGCGGTGCAGCGAACGCGCCGAGAAGCTCATGACCCGTACCGGTGAAGGACCCTCGGCGGGCGGCGCGTCCAGGCCGAAGCGCTTGAGCAGGAGCAGCAGGCGCTCCTCCACCTGGCCCGCCCAGCGGGTGGGGTGTTTGGTCTCGATGGCCAGCCGCACCTGTCGTCCCGAGGCATTACTTTCGGCCACCAGCTCCAGGAGCCGCTCCAGGGTCAGCACGGAGGTGTCCTCGCCCGCGGGCCCCTCCCAGTCCGGGTCCTCCTCGGCCTCGCCGTGCTGTCTCTTCCAGCTCTTCCAGGAGCCGAAGTCGAGGGCGGCGAGGTCGGCGAGTTCGAGGGCGGAGACGGCCCCGCGCCCGTTCGACGTGCGGTTCACTCGGCGGTCGTGGACGCACACGAGATGGCCGTCGGCGGTCAGCCGGACATCGCATTCGAGGGCGTCGGCACCGTCCTCGACCGCCTTCTTGTAGGCCGCCAGCGTGTGCTCGGGGGCATCCTCGGAGGCTCCGCGGTGGGCAATGACCTGAATCTGGTGCTGTCGTGCGAGGGTCACCGCGTCATGGTGCCATCACGGGGTACCCGTCGGCTCGCCGGACGACACCCCGCCGGGACGCCGAACACACAGGATCGGCTTATGGTGCCCTGACGGCCCATGGGAAAAGCTGACAACTGCACAGTCGGCATTCCCTGGCCGTGACCGAGCACGAACATAACGACAGCGTGGACCGAGGAGAAGAGCTGTGAGCACCGAGAACGAGGGCAACGAGGTACCCCAGGCCCCGTCCGCGCCCCCCGCGCCGGTGGACGCTCCCGCTGTTCCCGCCGACTCCAATGCGGCCGGTTCCGGCGGTCCCGGCGGTCCCGGCGGTTCCGGTGGCGCTGTCACGGGCGGTGGCGGGGTGACCGGTGCGCCGCAGGAGACCCCGCACGGCGCGCCGCAGGAGACCCCGCACGGCGCGCCGCAGGAGACCCCGCACGGCGCGCCGCAGGAGACCCCGCACGGCGCCCCGCAGGCGGCTGCGCACGGTCACGGTGCCCCGCAGAGCGCTTCCGGCGCCGGGAACTGGCCGCCCCCGCAGCCGCCCGCCACGCCGGCGTATGCCACGGGCGGTGGCTCCGGGTCCGGCTGGGGCGCCTCGTACCACCCGCAGGAGCCCAAGCCCGGCGGCCGGCGCGGCGGCCTGGTCGCCGCGGTGCTCGCGGCCGCCCTGATCGCGGGCGGCATCGGCGGCGGCGTGGGCTACTGGGCGGCCGAGCGGAGCGACAGCGACACCAGCTCGACCACGGTCTCCGCCCCCGACACCCCGGCCGACCTCAAGCGCGAGCCCGGCTCGGTCGCCGACATCGCGAACAAGGCACTGCCGAGCGTCGTCACCATCGAGGCGCAGAGCGGCGGCGGCGAGGGCGGCACGGGCACCGGCTTCGTCTACGACACGCAGGGCCACATCCTCACCAACAACCACGTGGTGGCGTCGGCGGCCGAGGGCGGCAAGCTCCAGGTGACGTTCTCGGACGGCAAGAAGTACGCCGCCGAGGTCGTCGGCCGCGCCGAGGGCTACGACGTGGCGGTTATCAAGCTGAAGAGCGCCCCTGACGGTCTGCGGCCGCTCAAGCTCGGCAACTCGGACCGCGTGGCCGTCGGCGACTCGACCATCGCGATCGGCGCCCCCTTCGGCCTGTCGAACACCGTCACCACCGGCATCATCAGCGCCAAGAACCGCCCGGTGACGTCCAGCGACGGCGGACAGAGCGGCAAGAGCTCGTACATGAGCGCCCTCCAGACCGACGCCTCCATCAACCCGGGCAACTCCGGCGGCCCGCTGCTCGACTCGCGCGGCGCGGTCATCGGTATCAACTCCGCGATCAAGCCGGCCGACAGCGGCGGCCTCGGCGGGTCGGGCCAGTCCGGCTCCATCGGTCTGGGCTTCGCGATCCCGGTCAACCAGGCGAAGCAGGTCGCCCAGCAGCTGATCAAGACCGGCCAGCCCGTCTACCCCGTGATCGGGGCGTCGGTCTCCCTCCAGCAGGAGGGTACGAACGGCGCGACGATCTCCGAGGAGGCCACGGGCGGTGCGGAGCCCATCACCCCGAACGGCCCGGCGGACAAGGCGGGCCTCAAGCCCGGTGACGTCATCACGAAGCTGGACGACACGGTGATCGACAGCGGCCCGACCCTGATCGGCCAGATCTGGACCCACAAGCCGGGCGACACCGTCAAGCTCACGTACGAGCGCGACGGCAAGGAGCACACGGTCGACGTGACCCTGGGCCAGCGCAAGGGAGACAGCTGACCCGCTAGTCTTGTCCCCGCGCGGTCCTGATCCCGTCTCCGGTTCCCGGATTCCGGCGGACGGCGCGGGGTGGGTTGCCCGAGCGGCCTAAGGGAACGGTCTTGAAAACCGTCGTGGTTCACGCCACCGTGGGTTCAAATCCCACACCCACCGCATGATGCAGGTAAGGGGCGTCCTCCCTTGAGGGCGCCCCTTACTCATGCTCTGGCGCAGGTCGTCTTTACGGTCACGTGCGGCCCGTGAGGCGGGCCGCCGAGGCGATCGTCGAGAGGGCCTCGCGTTCGGTGAGGCCGACGTGGAGTGCGGCGTCGGCGAGCTGGGGGGCCAGGGTCTCGCCGATGCCGTTCTCGTAGGCGCGGCAGGCGGCCCAGAAGAGGCGGGTGTTGCGCTGGCCCTCGTGCGCCGCGAGGACGAACTGCACCAGGCCCTGCCCGCGTTGGGGGTCGCCGTCGGGGTGTCCGGCCGGTGGGCTGTCGGTCGGCCGGGGTGTGTGCTGGTGGGTGCGGGGCGGGGGCGTGAGCAGGCGCAGCAGTGCTGGAGGGCAGTGCGCGGGGGGCAGGTGGGCGGTGCCGGGCGCGGTGCTGTAGAGGCCGTGCTCGGTGCGGGAGCCGGGGCCGACGAGGTAACCGCCGGCGCCCCGGACGTCGATGCCGGGGGCGAGCCGCCCCGCCGAGTTGGGGACCACGGTGTCGGGCGGTCCGGTCAGCCAGATGTGGCGGCCGCCGCTCGGCGTGATCACGACGACGGTGTCGGGGATCGTGAAGAGGTGACGCAGCGCCAGTTCGCGCAGGGCCGCCGAGGCGTCCGTACCGGACTTGGTGTCCAGGTCGATGCCGATCAGGTGGTGCGGCGGCAGCCCGCAGGCGATGCCGTAGCCGGTGGCCCAGGGGGCGGCGGCGAAGAGTTCGCGGATGCGCCGGGGTTCGGTCGTCGCGTCGTACACGCCGTGTCCGAGGCGGCCGCACTCGCCGTGGCAGGGGGTGGGCCGGGGATCGTCGTGGTGGGGGGAGCGCAGGGCGGGGAGCTTGGTGCGGGACAGCGGGAGCACCGCGAGGCCGCGTTCGGCGGCCGACAGAGCGTGGGCGAGCGCGAGGGTGGTGGCATGGCGGTCGGTGGTGGCCATGCCCTTATGTTCGTACGCATGTTCGAAGAAGGGAAGAGGGAACGGGCCGGGATTGGGCCGGACGAGGTCATCGGGGAGGGGGCGCCGCCCCCCTGCGCCGCCTTCGGCGGGAGGGCTGCCGTAACGCTTCACCTCGTGCGATGCCCGGTCCGGGCCACCGTCCGGCAGGGGCTCCGCGGGCCTCGGAGCAGACGGGTGGGGCGCGAGGAGTGTTTATCGATATGTCCTCACGCTTGCGGGGGAATCGCGGCTTCCGGGGTGGTTCGCCGGGGATTCGGTGGGCAACTCTGGACCCGCGACGTCGTGCAGCACACTCCGGGGCGGTCGGCCAACTGCCCCGGGAAACGCCGTACTTCCGGGTACGCCAGGCCTCGGCCGGCGCGTACCTCCTGCTCTGGAGGAACAGACATGGCAAGTATCCGTAGCGCCCGCATCATCGCCGCCGCCGCGGCCCTGCCGCTGGCCGCCGCGCTCTTCTCGGGCGTCGCGACGGCAGACAACGGGTCCTTCGCGAACAACGGATCCAACGCGGGTGTGGCGACCGTGAACGGCAGTGGCGTGGGTGACGACAACGGCGGCAACTCGACCACGACGCAGCAGCAGGCCATCGGCAACGGCGCCGCCAACCAGAACAACACCGCCCAGGTGAACGGCTCCGGCTTCACGGCGCTCGACCAGTCGAACGAGAACGTCGCGGTCAACTTCGCCCAGCTCTGGTGAGCCGGCGGCCCCCGGAGCCGCTCGGGACGGCTCCAGGGGGCGCGAGCTGTGGGGTGTGACGCTCTTGTGCGGCGGTGCTTCGGCGCCGCCGCACAGGCGTGTCCGGGGTGATCCCTTGACACTCGACCGGAGCTGACGGACAGTCAGAAACCCTTGCCGGTACGAGACGGAAGAGGGAGCCGCCGTGCACCTCGCCCCCACCGAACGCCAGCTCCGACTCCGTGCCGAACTGCGCGCGTATTTCCGCGAGGTGATGCCCGACGGGCCGCCCGACGGCACGGACGCGGCCGGGCGGCGGCGCCTGCTGCGCCGCATCGGCGCCAACGGCATGCTGGGCCTCGGCTGGCCCGTCGAGTACGGCGGTCAGGGGCGTGGTCCCGACGAGCAGTTCGTCTTCTTCGACGAGGCCCACCGCGCGGGCGCCCCGGTCTCGATGGTCACCCTGAACACCGTGGGGCCGACCCTCATGAAGTACGGCACCGAGCAGCAGAAGGCCACCTTCCTGCCGCGCATCCTCAGCGGCGACATCGTCTTCGCGATCGGCTACAGCGAGCCCTCGGCCGGGACGGACCTGGCGGCGCTGCGGACGCGGGCCGTGCGCGACGGCGACGGCTGGCTGATCGACGGGCAGAAGATCTTCACCTCGAACGCGCAGAACGCCGACTGGATCTGGCTGGCCTGCCGCACCGACCCCGAAGCCCCCAAGCACCGGGGCATCTCGATCATCCTCGTGCCGACCGACGACCCCGGCTTCTCCTGGACGCCGATCGAGACAGTGGGCGGGCTGACGACGACGGCGACGTACTACGACGGAGTCCGGGTGCCCGCCGCGAACCTCGTCGGCGAGGAGAACGGCGGCTGGACGCTCATCACCGGCCAGCTCAACCACGAGCGGGTGGCGCTCGCGGCGCTCGGCATGCAGGCCGAGGAGTTCTACGCGGCGGCGCTGGACCGCGCACGCACACCCGATCCGGTGACCGGCGAGCGTCGCATTGACGCCCCGTGGGTGCGGTCGAGGCTGGCCGAAGTGCATGCCCGGCTCGCGGCGACACGCCTGCTCAGCTGGCGGTTGGTGGGCGATGTGGGGGCGGGCGGCCCCGCCCCGGGCGACGCGAGCGGCGTGAAGTTCGCGGGCACCGAGTCGGCCGTGGAGGTGTACCGGATGTGTCAGGAGATCGCGGGCGAAGCGGGGCTCGTGCGCGCCGGTTCACCGGGCGGCCTCGGGGACGGCGGCGAGCTGGAGCGGATGAACAGGGCCGCGCAGATCAATACGTTCGGGGGCGGGGTGAGCGAGGTGCAGCGGGAGATCGTCGCGACGATGCGGCTCGGCATGCGGAGGGGGCGGCGGTGACGGCGGAAGCGAGGGCGGGGGCGGCGGTGAAGGACATCGCGTACGAGGAGTTGAAGGCGTTCGAGGGCAGGCCGGCGGCGGAGGCGGGCCTCGGCAAGGACCCGGTCAACGCACCCATGATCAGGCACTGGTGCGAGGCGATGGGCGACACGCACCCCGCGTACCGGGGCGCGGACCCGGTGGCGCCCCCGACGATGCTCCAGGTCTGGACGATGGGCGGACTCTCCGGCCACGACGGCCGTTCGGAGGCGTACGACGCGTTGTTCGCCCTGCTCGACGGCGCCGGTTACACCTCGGTGGTCGCCACCGACTGCGAGCAGGAGTATCTGCGGGCGCTGCGGCCCGGCGACGAGATCACCTTCGACGCGGTGATCGAGTCGGTGTCGGAGCGCAAGACGACCAAGCTGGGCACGGGGCACTTCGTCACGACGCGGATGGACGTCCGCGCGGGCGGCCGGCTCGCGGGCACCCACCGCTTCCGCATCCTCAAGTACGCCCCGGCGCAGCGGAAGCCGAAGGACAAGCGCCCCCGCCCGGTCGTGAACCGGGACAACGCCGGCTTCTGGGAGGGCGTCGCCGCCCACCGTCTGCTGATCCAGCGCTGCGACGGTTGCGGCACGCTCCGCTTCCCCTGGCTCCCCGGCTGCAACGCCTGCGGCTCGCCCGAGTGGTCCACGGTCGAGGCGAGCGGCGACGGCACCGTCTACTCGTACGTCGTCATGCACCACCCGCCCTTCCCCGCCTTCGACCCGCCCTACGCCGTGGCGCTCGTCGAGCTGGCGGAGGGCGTGCGCATCGTGAGCAACGTGACCGGGGTGCCGTACGACGAGGTGCGGATCGGCATGCCGGTGCGGCTCGCGTTCCAGCGGGTGGACGCGGAGCTTGAGCTGCCGGTGTTCCGGGCCGTCGAGGGCGCGGCGGCCTCCGGGGGCGCGCCGGAAAGCGGTGGCTGACATGCACTTCACGCCCACGGAGGAGCAGGCGGCCGCGCGTGACCTGGCCCGGGAGATCTTCGCCGACCTGGCCACGCCGGAGCGGCTGGCGGCGGCGGGGACGGGCTCCGACACCGAGCTCTGGAAGGCCCTGTGCGCGGCGGGGCTGCCGGGCGCCGTGGAGGACATCGGGCTGCTCGGCCTGGTGCTGCTCCTGGAGGAGCAGGGGCGGGTGACGGCACAGGTGCCCTTCGCGGCGAGCTGTGTCTACGGCCTGCTCGCGGTGGCCGCACACGGCACGGCCGAGCAGCGAGGCCGGCTGCTGCCGGAGCTCAGGCAGGGGAGCGCGGTCGTCACGGGAGCGTTCCCCGCCCGCGGCGGTGTGGCGGCGTCCGCGGACGGGTCGCTGAGCGGCACGGTGACGTGGGTGCCGTGGCTGCGGGACGCGACGCGGGTCCTGGTGGCGGCGGCCGACCGGAGCCTGTGGCTGGCGCGGGTCGCCGACGCGCGCGTGGAGCCGGTCGAGCTGACCGCGCCCTGGGCGGCGGGCCGGCTCGTCCTCGACCGGACACCGGGGGAGCGGCTGGGCGGCCCCGCCGCGTACGACGACGTGCGGGCGTGCGCGCGGACGGCCTTCGCCGGGCTACAGGCCGGAGTGTGCGCGGGATCGCTGGCCCGTGCGGTGGCCCATACGAACGAGCGGGAACAGTTCGGCCGCCCCCTCGCCGCGAAGCAGGGCGTCCAACTCCGCGCCGCCGACGCCCACATGGACACCGAGGCGATCAGGGTCACGGCCTACGAGGCGGCCTGGCGCCGCGACACCGGCCTGTCGTACGACACGCATGCCCTCACCGCCGCCTGGTGGGCCTCGGAGGCGGGCAAGCGCGTCGTGCACGCGGGCCAGCATCTGCACGGCGGCACGGGCGCCGACCTCGACCACCCCGTGCACCGGCACTTCCTGTGGGGCTGGCAGCTGGACGCGTATCTGGGGTGCGGGAGCGAAGTGCTCCAGGAACTGGGTGACTTGATCGCGAAGGGGGAGCCGACGTGAAGAGGGAGACCGGTGTGACGAAGGGAGAGGAACTGCCGCCGCTGGAGATTCCGATCACCCGGACGCTCATCGTCGCCGGGGCCATCGCGTCCCGCGACTACCAGGACGTGCACCACGACGCGGAGCTCGCCCGGGCGAAGGGCTCCCCCGACGTCTTCATGAACATCCTCACGACCAACGGCCTGGTCGGGCGGTACATCACCGACCACTTCGGCCCCACCGCCGTACTGCGCAAAGTGGCGATACGCCTCGGGGCGCCCAACTACCCGGGTGACACCATGGTGCTGACCGGGACCGTCGAGGAGGTCCGGACCGCGCCCGACGGCGACACGGCTGTCGTCTCGGTCGTCGGGGCCAATGGCATCGGCAACCACGTGACCGGCACGGTCACGGTCACCGTCCCGGCTACGGTCACCGTACCGGCCTCGGTCACCGTCCCCGCGGGAGGCACCGCATGAGTCTCCGTACGCGCGACAGCCTCGGCGGAAAGGCCGCGATCGTCGGCATCGGGGCGACGGAGTTCTCCAAGGACTCCGGGCGCAGCGAGCTCAAGCTGGCCGTGGAGGCGGTGGGCGCCGCGCTCGACGACGCCGGGCTCACCCCGGCCGACGTCGACGGCATGGTCACCTTCACCATGGACACCAGCCCGGAGATCACGGTCGCCCAGGCGGCCGGAATCGGGGAGCTGTCCTTCTTCTCCCGCGTCCACTACGGCGGCGGGGCGGCCTGCGCCACCGTCCAGCAGGCGGCCCTCGCGGTGGCGTCCGGGGTGGCGGAGGTCGTCGTCTGCTACCGCGCGTTCAATGAACGGTCGGGGCGCAGATTCGGTTCCGGGGTGCAGCGGCGCGAGCCGTCCGCCGAGGGCGCGGCGCTCGGCTGGGCCCTGCCGTTCGGACTGCTGACGCCCGCCTCCTGGGTGGCGATGGCGGCCCGGCGCTATCTCCATGCGTACGGTCTGACGCCGGAGGCCTTCGGGCATGTGGCCGTCATGGACCGGAAGTACGCGGCCACCAACCCCGCGGCGTACTTCCACGGGAAGCCGATCACGCTCGCGGACCACGCGGCGTCGCGCTGGATCGTCGAGCCCCTGCGTCTGCTGGACTGCTGCCAGGAGACGGACGGCGGCCAGGCGCTCGTCGTCACGAGTGCGGAGCGGGCCCGCGACCTCCGGCGTCCACCGGCGGTGATCGCGGCGGCGGCCCAGGGCGCGGGCCGGGCACAGGAGCAGATGACCAGCTTCTACCGCGACGACCTGACAGGGCTGCCCGAGATGGGCGTGGTGGCGCAGCAACTGTGGCGCACCTCGGGACTGGCGCCGGGGGACATCGACGTCGGGGTGCTCTACGACCACTTCACACCGTTCGTGCTGATGCAGCTGGAGGAGTTCGGCTTCTGCCCGCCCGGCGAGGCCGCGGGCTTCGTCGCAGAGGAGCGGCTGCCCCTGAACACGCACGGTGGGCAGCTGGGAGAGGCGTATCTCCACGGCATGAACGGCATCGCGGAGGCTGTCCGGCAGGTGCGCGGCACCTCCGTGAACCAGGTGGCGGGCGCCGCGCGCACTCTGGTCACGGCGGGCACGGGCGTTCCCACATCGGGGTTGATTCTGCGGTCGGACGGCTGAACGCGGCGCGTGTCCCGGCCGTGGATCGGTCCCGGACCCTTTCACTCGGCGTATGCGTCTTCGAACGATGATCATTGGATTCGTCCTCGTCCTGTCGGCCCTGGCCGTGGACCTGACCGCCCCGCCACCGGGCGCCGCATCCGACCGGCCTGTCCGGAGGGCGGCCGCGAAGGTGTCGACCTTCCGGGGCTGGGCCTTCGACACCTGCCTCACCCGGTCCACGGACACCATGCGGCGCTGGCGCCAGTCCAAGTACGGCGCCGTCGGTGTCTACTTCGGAGGCCGCGGCCGGGCCTGCAAGCGGCAGCCGCACCTCAACCACGCCTGGATGCGCTCGGTGAAGCGGATGGGCTGGCGGGTCCTCCCGCTGTACGTCGGGTCGCAGTCGCCGTGTGTCGTCGCGAGGAACAAGAAGAACGTACGCATCGGGCGGTACCCCTGGGCCCAGGGGAAGCAGGAGGGGCGTGACGCGGTACGCGCGGCGCAGGCCGTCGGCATCCGGCAGGACAGCCCGCTCTACCTGGACATGGAAGCGTATGCCTACCGCCAGAAGAGCTGCGCGAACACCACGCTCTCCTTCGTCCGCTCCTGGGACCGCGAAGTACGCAGACAGGGCTACGTCCCCGGCTTCTACAGCAGTGCCGACTCCGGCGTGCGGCACATGGAGTTGGCACGGCGGGCGGGCGTGCGCGACCTGCCGTCGGTGATGTGGTTCGCGCGCTGGCGCACCAAGCCGAACCTGTACCGGGAGCCCTCGCTGAGCACCAACGCGTGGCGCCCGGCGCGGCGCATCCACCAGTACGCGGGGAACGTGAAGGAGCGGCACGGCGGGCGCACGATGGTGATCGACCGCAACCTCGTGCACGCTCCCGTGGCGCGCATCGGCTAGCCGGCCGGCCGCCCGGGCGGACAGCCCACCGGAGCACGTCTCTCAGGGGCGAACCCTCAGGGACGTGCTCCACCTCCTCCACCTGTAGGAGGTGTAGACAACACCCCTCGTACAACCTGAGGCGGACACGGCTTCGGGACCTCCGGCCGATCCGCTGAAGTAGGGGGCGCTTCTAGCGTGGAGCCATGACCGCATCCATGGTGTCCGTGTGCACCAGCGCTTCCACGGCCGCGACGCGGGGCACGGGTCCGACGCGGGCCACCGGGCCCGGCACGTACCCGTCGTTCGCGTCCTACGTACGGGCCCGCCAGCCCGTACTGCTGCGCACCGCCCGCTCGCTGACCGCGAATCCGAGCGATGCCGAGGACCTGCTCCAGACCGCGCTGACCAAGACGTATGTGGCGTGGGACCGGATCGAGGACCACCGCGCGCTCGACGGGTATGTGCGCCGGGCCCTGCTGAACACGCGCACGTCGCAGTGGCGCAAGCGGAAGGTCGACGAGTTCGCGTGCGACGAGCTGCCGGAGCCGGACGTGACGCCGGGCGGGGACCCGGCCGAGCAGCAGGTGCTCCGCGACGCGATGTGGCGCGCGATCATGAAGCTGCCCGCGCGGCAGCGGGCGATGGTCGTACTCAGGTACTACGAGGACCTGAGCGAGGTGCAGACCGCCGAGGTGCTCGGGGTGTCCGTCGGCACCGTCAAGAGCGCGGTGTCCCGCGCGCTCGGCAAGCTCCGCGAGGACCCGGAGCTCACACCGGTCCGCTGAGCGGAGCAGCCCGGGGCGGATGATCGATCATCCCCTGGAGTAGTGACATACCAAGTGGTATGCGCGCAGAATCAGCGCCAACCCCTACGGCCGCGCGGAGCCCTTGCCGCCGCGCAGGCGATGTCGCCCCAGGAGGACGCCGTGCTGAGCACGATGCAGGACGTACCGCTGACTGTCACCCGCATCCTCCGGCACGGCATGACCGTGCACGGGACATCACAGGTCACGACCTGGACCGGCGAGGGCGACCCGCAGCGCCGCAGCTACCGCGAGATCGGCGAGCGCACGGCTCAGCTCGCCCACGCCCTGCGCGATGACCTCGGAGTAACCGAGGGAAGTGTTGTGGGAACGTTCATGTGGAACAACGCGGAGCACGTCGAGGCCTACTTCGCGGCGCCCTGCATGGGCGCCGTCCTGCACACCCTCAACCTGCGGCTGCCCGCCGACCAGCTGGTGTGGATCGTCAACCACGCCGCCGACCGCGTCATCATCGTCAACGGCTCCCTCCTCGGCCTGCTCGCGCCGCTCCTGCCGCAGCTGACGAGCGTCGAGCACCTGGTGGTGTCGGGCCCGGGTGACCGCTCGGTGCTCGCGGGTTCGCACGCGCAGGTCCACGAGTACGAGGAACTGATCGCGGGCAAGCCCACCGCCTACGACTGGCCCGAGCTCGACGAGCGTGCCGCCGCCGCCATGTGCTACACCTCCGGCACCACCGGCGACCCCAAGGGCGTCGTCTACTCCCACCGCTCCATCTACCTGCACTCGATGCAGGTCAACATGGCGCAGTCGATGGGGCTGACCGACGCGGACACGTCGCTGGTCGTCGTCCCGCAATTTCACGTGAACGCGTGGGGGCTGCCGCACGCCACCCTCATGACCGGCGTGAACATGCTGATGCCGGACCGCTTCCTGCAACCCGCCCCGCTCGCCGAGATGATCGAGTCGGAGCGGCCCACGCACGCGGCCGCCGTCCCCACCATCTGGCAGGGCCTCCTCGCCGAGCTCACCGCGAAGCCGCGTGACGTCAGCTCGCTGGGCCAGGTCACCATCGGCGGCTCGGCCTGCCCGCCCGCCCTGATGGAGGCCTTCGACCGGTTCGGCATGCGGGTCTGCCACGCCTGGGGCATGACGGAGACATCCCCGCTCGGCACGGTCGCCCGCCCGCCGGCCCACGCCATCGGCACCGACGAGGAGTTCGGCTACCGGCTCACGCAGGGCCGCTTCCCCGCCGGCGTCGAGGGCCGGCTGGTCGGCCCCGACGGCGAACACCTGCCGTGGGACGGCGAGTCCGCCGGTGAGCTGGAGGTGCGCGGCCCCTGGATCGCGGGCGCCTACTACGGCGGCGCGGGCGGCGGGGTGATCCGGCCCGAGGACAAGTTCAGCGCGGACGGCTGGCTGAAGACCGGCGATGTCGGCGTGATCACCGCGGACGGCTTCCTCACCCTCACCGACCGCGCCAAGGACGTCATCAAGTCGGGCGGCGAGTGGATCTCGTCGGTCGAGCTGGAGAACGCCCTCATGTCCCACCCGGAAGTCGCCGAGGCCGCGGTCGTGGCCGTCCCCGACGAGAAGTGGGGGGAACGCCCGCTCGCCACCGTCGTCTTGAAGGAACAGGCGACCGCCGACTATGCCGCCCTCCGCGACTTCCTCGCGGAGCACGTCGCCAAGTGGCAGCTGCCGGAGCGCTGGGCGGTCATCCCCGCGGTCCCGAAGACGAGCGTCGGCAAGTTCGACAAGAAGGTGCTGCGCAGGCAGTACGCGGACGGGGAGCTGGACGTCACGCGGCTGTGACGCAGGCGGGTCACGCGGACGCGGCGGGACGGCGGCCCCGGCCCCGGCCCCGTACCGCGGTCTCGGCCGGGCCCCGGTACGGGTCCCGGCCGTTTCGCTAGTTCGTGCCGATCTTCGCCAGCAGGTCCACGATCCGGCTCTGCACCTCGGTGCTGGTGGAGCGCTCCGCCAGGAACAGCACGGACTCGCCCGCCGCGAGCTTCGGCAGCTCCGTCTCGTCGACGGCGGCGGTGTAGACGACCAGCGGAGTGCGGTTCAACTGGCCGTTCGCGCGCAGCCAGTCGACGATTCCGGCCCTGCGGCGACGTACCTGCAACAGGTCCATCACCACGAGGTTCGGCCGCATCTGCGCCGCGAGCGTCACCGCGTCCGCGTCGCTCTCGGCCCGCGCGACCTGCATGCCGCGCCGCTCCAGCGTGGCCGTCAGGGCGAGCGCGATCTCCTCGTGCTCCTCGATGAGCAGGACGCGTGACGGGTGCTGTTCGCTGTCGCGCGGGGCGAGGGCCTTCAGGAGTACGGCGGGGTCGGCGCCGTACGCCGCCTCGCGCGTCGCCTGACCGAGGCCCGCCGTCACGAGCACGGGCACCTCGGCGGCCACGGCGGCCTGACGCAGCGACTGCAACGCCGTGCGCGTGATCGGGCCGGTCAGCGGATCCACGAAGAGAGCCGCGGGGAACGCCGCGATCTGCGCGTCGACCTCCTCGCGCGAATGCACGATCACCGGGCGGTAGCCGCGGTCGCTGAGCGCCTGCTGGGTGGTGGCGTCGGGCGCGGGCCACACCAGGAGACGGCGCGGGTTGTCCAGCGGCTCCGGCGGCAGCTCGTCGTCCATCGGCTGCGGTTGGGGCCGGTTCGCGACCTCGACGGCACCGCCGGGCCCGTCCAGCGGCTCCGGCCCCTCGTCGGCGTCCTCGTCCGGGGCGCCGATCGCGTAGGAACGACCGGCCCCTTCGGTGGTGGATCCGATACGGGACTGGGACTGGGACTGTGGCTGTGGCTGGGGCAGGGGGTGCGGGCGCGCCGAGGTCTCGGGGCGCCCGTCGGCCGCCGGCTCGGGTGGCGTGGCCAGCCTGCGCCTGCGTCCGGAGCCGCCGAGCGTGTGCGACTGCGCGGCGGCAGCCTGGGGCTGAGCAGGCGCCTGCCCGGCCTGGGGCTGCCCCGGTGTGCCCGGCGTCCTGGCCTGCTGCGGGGCGGCGGGCGAGTTCGCCTGGCCCTGGGCCCCCTGGCCCTGGGGTGCGGGCATCGGGCCCGCGCCGGGTGCTTTCGCCGGTGCAGCCGCGGGCTGACCGGGCAGCGGCGCCTGGGGCGGCAGCGGGGGCTGCTGGCCCTGGCCGGGCACAGACGGGCCGGCACCGTGCGGGACGCCTTGCGGTCCGCCTTGTGGTGCGGCCTGCGGACCGCGCTGCTGCTCCACGATCTGCTGGCCGAACGGCACGCCCTGTCCGAGCGTACGGACGCTGATCGCACGTCCCTGCGTCGAGTTGGGGTCGCCGGGCGCGGCCTCGGCGGGCAGCGGCTGGGCGGCCCGGGTCTGCGCGCCACGCTCGGGCGGCAGCGCGGCACCGTGGGGCGGCGTCGGAACGCCCTGCGCCGGAGTGGTGCCGTCCGGCCACGGCTGCGGTGCGGGCAGCGGGCCCGGGTCGGCGGCGACGCCCCGACCGCCCTGCTGCGGCCGCCTCGGCCCCTGAACGCCACCCTGAGAGGGCACCCCTTGAGGAGGCGTTCCCTGGGCGGGCGTTCCGTGAGTGGGCGTTCCCTGCGCAGGAGTTCCCTGGGCAGGCGTCCCCGGAGTAGCAGGCACCCCTTGAGCAGGCACCGTCCCGCCAGGAACGGCACCGGGAACCGGCCCGACGCCCGGAACGCCTGGAGCCGCCGGAATCCCAGCAGCCGACGGAGCCGCCGGAGCCGCAGGAGTCGCCGGAACCCCCGGCCCACCCTGCGCCGCCTGCCGGGCGCGGCGCCCCGTCGGGGCCTGCGTCGGGTGCGGCTGCGGCGGAGTGTGGTCATCGCCGCCGGGTACGGCCGCGGCATGGTGCCCGGTGTCGCCCTGGACACCCGGAACACCCTGGACCGCCGCGGACTCCTCGTCCGGGTCCGGCGCGCGGTCGGCCGCGGCGGGCGGCAGCGCGAAGACGCGGCCGTTGTTCGCCTCCTCGGCGGCGGCACGCTCCCTGGCGGCGGCCAGCGCACGCCGCGCCCGCCGACCCGTGGGCCGCGCGGCGTCACCGTGTCCGGCCTCCACCGCCGCGAGCTCGGTACCCGGGACGGCCCCGGACGTCTCAGCGGGCCCCGAGGCCAGCGCGGGCAGCGCGTGCTGCTCGCCGGCGCGCCGGGCGCGGCGCCCCGTCGGCCCGTCGGGAACGGGTACGCCCTGCGGCGGCACCGTCTCACCCAGCGCGGCGGACCCGGCCGCGTGCTCGGCCGCCGTCATCACGGCACCCTCGGCACCTTCGGTGCTCTCCGCGGCACTCGGCCGACCGCGTCGCCGCCCCGTACCGCCACCGGCCGCCGTCTCCGTAGCCTGCGTTCCCACGCCGGGGCCGCTCGCCGGTTCCGCGGCGACCGCCCCACCGAGCGTCTCCGGAGAAGCGGCCTCCGCCGCACGCCGTCCCCTGCGCCGCCCCGTACCGCCGCTCGGCGCACCGGCGACCCCGGAGCCGTCCGTGTCGGCTTCCGTACGCGAACTCGCACTGTCCAGGAAGGAGTCCACCGAGGGACGCCGTGCCCGTCGGCGCCCGCCACCGGAAGCGGCCGACGCCTGCTCGGGCACCACGACCGCACTGCCCGGGGCAGGAGCAGCACCCCCGGAAGACGCCGAACCCGCAGACCCCGAGGCCGCGCTCTCCGAAGACCCGGCCCCGGAACCAGCACCCTCCGTAGACGTAGACGTAGACGTAGACGTAGACGTAGAAGCAGAAGCAGAAGCAGAGGCAGAAGCCGACGTAGACGATGACGTAGACCCGGCCCCCGCCCCGATCGGCACCTCAAGGACATAAGCACTGCCGCCCATGCCCGGCACCTCATGCGTCTGGAGGACGCCTCCGTGGGCCCGCACGATGCCGCGCACGATCGGCTCGTGCACCGGGTCTCCCCCGCTGTACGGGCCCCGCACCTCGATGCGGACGACCTCGCCGCGCTGGGCCGCGGCGACGACGACGGTCGAGTCCACGTAACCGCCCGCGTAGCCACCCGCGCGCGAGTTGCCGGTCGCGTCGATTCCCACGACGTCCGCGACGAGGTGGGCGACCGCCGTGGCGAGCCGTTCCGCGTCGGCGACGAGCTCGATCGGCGGCGCGTGCACGGCGAACTGGGCGCGCCCGGGACCGATCAGTTCGACCGCGCCCTCCACACCGGCGGCGACGACCGCGTCGAGCAGGACCGGCGCGGGGGAGAGCTGTTCGGTGCCCGCGTCGAGCCGCTGGAAGCCGAGGACGTTGTCGACGAGGGTGGTCATCCGGGCGTACCCGGCGGACAGATGGTGCAGGACCTGGTTGGCCTCGGGCCACAGCTGTCCCGCGTCGTCCGACGCGAGCGCGTTCAGCTCGCGGCGCAGCTCGTCCAGCGGCCCGCGCAGGGACGAGTCGAGCACGGCGAGCAGCTGTTCGTGGCGCGCGGACAGCGCGTCGTACCGCGCCTTCTCGCGTTCGGCCAGCTCTTCGAAGCGGTCCTTCTCGCGCTCGGCGAGCGCCGCGTACCGCTCCTGTTCGGCGGCGAGCTCCTCGGCCCGCTGCTCCTCGGCGGCCTTGATCTCGGCGGCGCGCTCCGCGGCCGCGGCGGCGAGCTCCTTCTCGTGCCGGGCGAGAGCCGCCTCGTACTTCTCGTTGAGCTCGTCGTAGGGCCTGCGGTCGGTGAACGTCATCACCGCGCCGACCAGTTGGTCGCCGTCGCGTACCGGTGACGTCGTGAGGTCGACGGGCACCTTGGCGCCGCTCTTGGACCACAGGACCTGCCCGCGCACCCGGTGCTTGCGGCCGGAGCGCAGGGTGTCGGCGAGCGGGGACTCCTCGTACGGGAACGGCTCGCCGTCGGCGCGTGAGTGCAGGACCAGCGGGTGCAGTTCGCGCCCGCCGAGGTCGCTCGCGCGGAAGCCCAGTATCTGGGCGGCGGCCGGGTTGACGAGCACGACGCGTCCGTCGGTGTCCGTGCCGACGACGCCCTCGGCCGCGGCCCGCAGGATCATCTCGGTCTGCCGCTGCGAACGCGCCAGCTCGGCCTCGGTATCCACGGTGCCCGACAGGTCCCGCACGACGAGCATCAGCAGCTCGTCGCCGGTGTACCCGTACTGGTCGTAGGCGTCCCTGCCGTCCTCCAGCGGGGAGCTGGTGACCTCGACGGGGAACTCGCTGCCGTCCGTGCGCCGGGCGATCATCCGCGTCGGCTTGGTGCGCCCGCGCTCGTCGATGGTGTCCGGACGCCGCATGGAGCCGGGGATGAGCCGGGAGTCGAACTGCGGCAGCAGATCGAGCAGCCCGCGCCCGACGAGCGCGGTGCCGGGGGTCTCGAACGCCTCCAGCGCGATGGCGTTGGCGTTGACGACGGTGCCGTTGGCGTTGACGAGGACGAGCGCGTCAGGGAGCGCGTCGAGTATGGCTGCGAGGCGAGCAGCGCCTCGGGATGGCCTGCTGCTCACGACGACGCTTCCTCCCTGGTTACCGCTGCTTGCCGACTCGCTCGGGCCATTTTGCCCCTCGGCCCGTGGCGTGTCACGGGAGGGAGTCTACGGGGAGTGGTTGTGCGCGCGACGCCGGATGAGAGGGAGGTCGCACGCAGAAGATGTGAGTTTTCGGTACTGCCTGGTCACGCGGAGGTCGCGGGCAGCACCGGCACGAGAGCGTTCCACCGGCCGATCTCGCAGCCGTTGCTCCGGTCGTACGTGGCGTTGACGGGCCGGCCCTGCCAGGTGCCCGTGATGCGGGCGGTGGCGGGCCCGCCGTACTGCATCGTGCACATCGCGTCCTTGGGCACGGGCGCGAACGGGTCGGTCCCCCAGACGGTGACTTCCCGGAGCCGCTCGCACGCCCCCGCCGCGTCCGGGTGGGTGCCGCCCGTCGGGTGGCAGTTCAGCTTGTACGTCCCGTCGTGGGCGCCGCCCGCGCCGGAGACCGTCACGGTGAGGCGGTCGGCGGGGGCGGGCAGGTGCGCGCCCGGGGTGCCCGGGGCGGTGGCGTGCGCGGTGGCGGGAGAGGCTGACAGGGCCGAGAGGGCGGACAGGGCGGTGACGGAGGCGGCGGCGGTGAGGACGAGACGACGCAGCATTGCTGGCTCCACGAGTCGGCGGGACGGTTGGCTCTACGGGACTAACGCCGTACGCCGCGCGATGTTGCGGTGCGGCGAAACGCTTTGCCCTGCGGGCCGCGCGGCTAGTACCGTGGAGTCCGCGATTGGTGACAGACCGCTCGGCTGTGTCATCATCTGCACGCACCCCCCGCGCTCGCGCAGGTGTGCAAGCTGGAGGCGTCGCCTAGTCCGGTCTATGGCGCCGCACTGCTAATGCGGTTTGGGCCTTAAAGCCCATCGAGGGTTCAAATCCCTCCGCCTCCGCAGCATGATCCGAAGCCCCGGTCCGTCTGGACCGGGGCTTCGGCGCGTAGTGGCCGCCCGCCGCGCTGAGGGGTGTTTCCGCGGTGTTTTCGCAGCTCACAAGGGGTCGGGCGAACGGATTTCACATGACGGCGGCAGTCATGTAATGTTCTTCCTGTCGCCGCGAGCGGGCCGAAAGGCCGGGGAGCGGAGACGAAAACAAAAGAAAAAACAAGCACTCGTAGCTTAACGGATAGAGCATCTGACTACGGATCAGAAGGTTGCAGGTTCGAATCCTGCCGAGTGCACAGCAGACCAGAGGCCCTGTGGAGTGATCCACAGGGCCTCTGGCTTTTGTCTTGACGGCAGTGACTGACGGATACCGTCGGGGTGTGCACAACGACCACCACGACCTCTCCTGGATCGGTGAGCACGCCTGCGCCGACGTGCCGTCTCGCGACACACCGGGTATGCGTGACGGGATCTCGTTGACCGCGATACGCGGCATCGGCACGTCCTCGTGGCTCGACCGCCTGGGCGCTGTCACGACCGGTACGCCGGTCGCGTACCGGGACTACACCATCCCGGACGACGTCGAAGGGTCGGTCGCCATGGTCGGAACCAGTGGTGACTGGTCCTTTGTCCTGGAGGACGGGGACGCGGCCACGGTGTTCCTCTCCCGGTTCGACAACGATGACGTTCTGTCCCGTGAAGGAGAGGAGATGGTGTGCGTGACGCTCAACCGCCACGATGCGCCTGCCGTGATCCTCTACTCCTCTCCGGCCGATGACCGGATGGCATGGTCGGCCGATTTCGGCACGGCGTTCCGGGACGGATACTCCGCGCTTCCCGAAGACACCGCGGCTCGCCTGTCCGTTCTTGACGACAGGCTCGCTGCTCACGGTGCCGTCCATGCCCGGCTCGCTCCTCCGGCCCGTCCGTGGTCGGAGATGGGCCTGTCGGACTGGGCGCCGGCCGTGTACCGGGCCGTCGGCAGCCTGAGCGGCATCCGGATCGACCGGGACGCAGTCGAACAGGGACAGCTGCCCGCGGTGGTACTGCCGCAGCCCGTGTAGACGCGACTAACAGGGCCAGATCGTCTTCTTCCAGGTCGGCACGGGTTCGGACGGGCTCGAAGGGGTTCGGAGAGGGAGTCGCGGGGATGGAGTGGCCGGGCGGGGAGCCTGTGCTGCGGTGGGAAGGCGGCCGGCGCAGCGCCCTCGCGTACGGGACGGAGATCGGGTTCCGGGCCGTGGGTGAGCGGCGGTGCGTGGGGGCGCGGGGGAATCCGTGTCCGCTGCGGGCCGTCGTGCCGGGCACGGCCACGCAGGCGCGCTGCGCGGAGTGCGCGCGGCTCGACCGGATGTTCTCGGTGGCGGCGGACGGTGTGCCCGACGATCCGCGTACGTACCGGGTGTACCTCGCGTGGTTCGGGGCCGGGCTGGTGAAGGTCGGGATCACCGCGGAGGAGCGGGGTGCCGTGCGGCTCCTGGAACAGGGTGCGGTGGCGTTCTGCTGGCTGGGGCGTGGGCCGCTGATGGCGGCGCGGCGTACGGAGGAGCTGCTGCGGGCGGCGCTCGGGGTGCCGGACCGGGTGCCGTACGCCCGCAAGCGCGCGGTGCGGGCGGCGCTCCCCGCCCGGCCGGAGCGCACGCGTGAGCTGGCCGAGCTGTACCGCGCGGCCGTGGCGCTCGACGGGTGGGCCGAGGCGTTGGAACGGGTGGCCTTCGAGGCCGTTGACCACGCTGAGGTGTTCGGGCTCGGCGCGCTCGCGTCAGGGGGTGGGGTCGTGCGGGAGATGGTCGACGGTGGGGCGGTCACGGGGCGGCTCGTCGCCGCGGCCGGGCCCGACCTCCACCTGGAGACCGCGGGCGGCGGCGCGCTGGTGGTCGACACGCGGGTGCTCGTGGGGTGGGAGCTGGTGGCGGCGGACGCGGGGGCGGAGGTCTCTGTGCCGGTGCGGGCTGTGGAGGCCGCGGGCGGGGGAGGTGGCGGTGCCGGGGGTGGTGGCGCCGGACAGGACGGGCTCTTCTGACCGGCCGGCCCTCTGACCGGTCGTACGGCCGGTTTGCCGCCGTCGCCCGGCCGGCTTGCTGACCGAATGGTCAAGTCCGGTCGACCGTTGGGCAAGGGCGGGGCGAAAGGGTGGACGTGGGTGTGGTGTGGGGCCGAGTGTGGCGGCATGAGTGATCACAGCACCGGTCCTGTCGGGCCCTTCGAACCTCCCTACTACTCCGTCGTCTTCTCCTCCGTGCGTACCGAGGGCGACAACGGCTACGGCGAGACCGCCGACCGGATGGACGAACTCGTCGCGGACGTACCGGGCTTCCTCGGTACAGAGTCGGCCCGTACGCCCGGCGGGCTCGGCATCACCGTCTCGTACTTCCGCGACGAGGAGTCCATCAAGGCCTGGCGGAGCAACATGGAGCACCGCGCGGCGCAGCGCCGCGGGCGCGAGGACTGGTACGAGAAGTACGTCCTGCACGTCGCGAAGGTCGAGAGGAGTCACGGCTTTGTGCGGGAGTAGAGGCGAGGGCGAGGGGGTGCGGAAGGCGGGGCGGTAGGCGGGGCGGAAGTTGGTGGGCTCGCCGTGCGGGGGGTGTGGGAGCGGCTCGGGGAGTTCGGGGTGCGGGCCTTCACCTCGATGGTGTACCCGCACAAGGCGGGCATGGCGGAGTGGCTCAACGGCTGGGCCGCCGACTTCGCGCGGCGTACGCCCGGTTGTCTGCACACCGCGACGTTCTTCCCGGAGCCGGGCGTGGACCGGTATGTCAGGGAGGCCGTCGAGGCGGGTGCGCGGGTCTTCAAGGCGCATGTGCAGGTGGGCGGGTACGACCCGAACGACGCGCTGCTCGACCCGGTGTGGGGCCTGCTCGCCGAGGCCGGGGTGCCGGTGGTCATGCACTGCGGCTCCGGCCCGGAGCCCGGCAAGCACACCGGGCCCGAGCCGGTCGCCCGGCTCGTCGGCGCGCCTGGCGGATCTGGGCCCCCCGCGCCGTTTCTCAGGGAATTCACAGGTTCGCGCAAGAGTGCTCTCAGGGGCGCGCCGCAGGGTGTGGGACATGACCACGACCACGCCTCAGGCGCGTACCGAACTGCTCAGGCCGGACGGGAGCCCCGTCCGCGTGCTCGTCGTGGACGACGAGGTGTCGCTCACCGAGCTGCTGTCCATGGCCCTGCGTTACGAGGGCTGGCAGATCCGCAGCGCGGCCGACGGCGCGGGCGCGGTGCGGGCCGCGCGCGCGTTCCGCCCCGACGCCGTGGTGCTCGACATGATGCTGCCCGACATGGACGGGCTCTCCCTGCTCGGCAGACTGCGCCGCGAGATGCCGAGCGTGCCCGTGCTGTTCCTCACCGCGAAGGACGCGGTGGAGGACCGCATCGCCGGGCTCACGGCCGGCGGCGACGACTACGTGACCAAGCCCTTCAGCCTGGAGGAGGTCGTGGCGCGGCTGCGCGGCCTCATCCGGCGGGCCGGTGCCGCCGACCGGCGCAGCGAGTCGACGCTGGTCGTGGGGGACCTGACCCTCGACGAGGACAGCCACGAGGTGACGCGGGGCGGCGACAGCATCCACCTCACCGCCACCGAGTTCGAGCTGCTGCGCTACCTCATGCGCAATCCGCGGCGCGTGCTCAGCAAGGCGCAGATCCTCGACCGGGTGTGGAACTACGACTTCGGGGGCCAGGCCAACGTCGTCGAGCTCTACATCTCGTATCTGCGCAGGAAGATCGACGCGGGCCGTGAGCCGATGATCCACACGCGGCGCGGGGCGGGCTATCTGATCAAGGCCGCCGTGCCCGTCTCCGCGTGAGAGGTCCCGGCCGGGGAACCCTGCGGACGCGGCTCGTCCTCTCCGCCGTCGCACTGATCGCCGTGGTGTGCGCGGTCATCGGGATCGTCACCACCATCGCCCTCAAGTCACATCTGTACGAGCAGTTGGACGGCGCGCTCGGCGGGGTCGCGCAGCGGGCGGCGGGGCCCACCGCCGCGCCCGGCGGCGCCAAGCTGCCGCCCGCACCCGGCGAAGGCCCGGGCACGGACGACGACCCGCTGGACTTCGTCACCCGGGGCCCGCAGGAGATCGGGGCGCTCGGCGCCGAGGTGCACGCCGACTCGGTAGGACGTGCCCTCGTCAGCACTGAGGATGAGGGCGGCGGCACGGTGCCGGACGCGACGCGGCTGGACGCCGCGCAGGTCGCGGCGGTCGCCGGCGTGCCGAGGGACGGCCAGCCGCACAACGTGGACGTGCCCCGGCTCGGCGAGTACCGCGTGACGTACGCGACCGGGCACAAGGGCGACTTCCTCGTCGGGCTGCCGACCGCCAAGGTGCGGAACACCCTCAACACGCTGGTCGTCGTCGAGGTCTGCGTCACCGCGGCGGGCCTTGTCGCCGCGTCGCTGGCCGGTGCCGCCATGGTCGGCGTCGCGCTGCGCCCGCTGCGCCGCATCGCGACGACCGCCACCCGCGTCGCGGAACTGCCCCTGCACAGCGGCGAAGTCGCCCTGCACGAGCGCGCGCCCGACGCCGACCCGCGCACGGAGGTCGGGCAGGTGGGCGCCGCGCTCAACCGCATGCTCGACCACGTCCACTCGGCGCTCGACGCGCGCCAGCGCAGCGAGACGCGGGTACGTCAGTTCGTCGCGGACGCCAGCCACGAGCTGCGGACGCCGCTCGCCTCGATCCGCGGGTACGCCGAGCTGACGCGCCGCGGCCGGGAGACGACCGGGCCCGACACGCGGCACGCGCTCGGCCGGATCGAGTCCGAGGCCGAGCGGATGACCGGGCTCGTCGAGGACCTGCTGCTGCTCGCGCGACTCGACGCGGAGCAGCCGCTCTCGTACCGGAGCAGTGATCTCGCACCGCTCGTGGCCGATGCCGTCAGCGACGCGCGGGCCGCCGGGCGCGACCACGTCTGGCGCCTCGAACTGCCCGCCGAGCCCGCCGAGTCGGCCCTGGTGCGCGCCGACACCGCGCGCCTGCACCAGGTCGTCGTCAACCTCCTCTCCAACGCCCGCACGCACACCCCGCCCGGCACGACGGTCACGGCCCGGGTGTACGCGGCCGGGCCACGCGTGCGCCTGGAGGTCCAGGACGACGGGCCCGGCATACCGCCCGCGCTCCTGCCCTCGGTCTTCGAGCGGTTCGCCCGCGGCGACGCGTCCCGTTCGCGCCGGGCGGGGTCCACAGGGCTCGGCCTCGCTCTCGTACGGGCCATCGTGACGGCGCACGACGGCACGGTGACCGTCGAGAGCGTGCCGGGGCGTACGGTGTTCGCCGTCACGCTCCCGGCGGTGCGCAGCACATCCCCCGAAGGGGACACCAACGCCGACGCCGACCCCTCACAGCCGGACCACAGCCTCACCACACAGCCCTGACAGCCCGCTTGGCGAGTGTCGGCCGCATGCGAACCGACACTCCGCCGGGGGCCCTGCCGTCGCGGGACCACCTCCCCGCCACAGGGCGCGACGCGCCGGTCCTGGACGTCGTGATCCCGGTCCACAACGAGGAGAAGGACCTCGGGCCGTGCGTCCTGCGGCTGCGCGACCACCTCGCCCGCACCTTCCCCTACCCCTTCCGCATCACGGTCGCCGACAACGCCTCCACGGACCGCACTCCGCGGATCGCCGCCGAACTCGCCGCCTCCGTACGGGAGGTGCGGCACGTGCGCCTCGACCGGAAGGGCCGCGGTCGGGCCCTGCGCGCCGTCTGGTCCGCGTCCGACGCGCCGGTCCTCGCGTACATGGACGTCGACCTGTCCACCGACCTCAACGCGCTGCTGCCGCTCGTCGCCCCGCTGATCTCGGGCCACTCGGACCTGGCGATCGGCTCGCGCCTCGCGGGCGGCTCACGGGTGGTGCGCGGGCCCAAGCGCGAGCTGATCTCCCGCGCGTACAACCTCATCCTGCGCGGCTCGCTGCACGCCCGCTTCTCCGACGCCCAGTGCGGGTTCAAGGCGATCCGCGGCGATGTGGCGCGGGTGCTGCTGCCGCTGGTGGAGGACACGGGGTGGTTCTTCGACACCGAGATGCTGGTCCTCGCCGAGCGCGCCGGGCTGCGCATCCACGAGGTGCCGGTCGACTGGGTCGACGACCCGGACTCGACGGTCCACATCGTGCGGACGGCCGCGGACGACCTCAAGGGCGTGTGGCGGGTGGGGCGGGCGCTCGCGGTCGGCGCGCTGCCGCTCGACCGTCTCGCCCGGCCCTTCGGCGACGATCCGCGGGACGGACAGCTCACCGGCGTCCCCGGTGGCCTCCCCCGCCAGCTCGTCGGCTTCTGCGCGGTCGGCGCGCTGTCGACCGTCTGCTACCTCCTCCTCTACAGCGGCTTCCGTACGTTCACGGGGTCGCAGGCGGCCAACGCGCTCGCCCTCCTCGTGTCGGCGGTGGCCAACACCGCGGCGAACCGGAGGCTCACCTTCGGGGTACGTGGCAGGCACCGCGCGGTCCGCCACCAGGCGCAGGGCCTCCTCGTCTTCGCCATCGGCCTCGCCCTGACCAGCGGCTCCCTCGCGGCCCTCGGCGCGGCATCCGGCGAGCCCGCGCACTCCACGGAGCTCGCGGTCCTGATCGCGGCGAATCTCGCGGCGACGGTGCTGCGCTTCCTGCTGCTGCGGGCGTGGGTGTTCCCGGACACCCCCGCCTTCCATGACACCCCCTCCCACGAAGCCTCCTCCCACAGCACCCCCTCAGACTCAGACGGACCGAGGAGCGCACGATGACCGCGACAACCGCCGCCGCGGGGTCCGCGCACCGGCTGCCGGGCGGTGCGCTGCCCGGCCGGCTGTGGCGCGGCAGGGCCGACGACCCCCGCTGGGCGCGCCCCGCCCTCTTCGGGCTGCTGCTCGCCACCGCGCTCCTCTACCTCTGGAACCTCAGCGCGTCCGGCTACGCCAACTCCTTCTACTCCGCCGCCGCCCAGGCCGGCAGCCGGAGCTGGAAGGCCTTCTTCTTCGGCTCCCTCGACGCGGGCAACGCCATCACCGTCGACAAGCCCCCGGCGTCGCTGTGGCCGATGGCGCTCTCCGTGCGCCTCTTCGGCCTCGGCTCCTGGGCCGTCCTTGTCCCGCAGGTCCTGATGGGGGTCGCGACGGTCGGCGTGCTGTACGCGGCGGTGCGGCGCCGTTTCAGTGCCGCCGCCGGACTGCTCGCGGGCACGGTCCTCGCGCTCACGCCCGTCGCCGCGCTGATGTTCCGCTTCAACAACCCGGACGCGCTGCTCACCCTCCTGATGACCGTCACGGTTTACTGCGTCCTGCGCGCCCTGGAGGACGGCCGCACCAAGTGGCTGGTGTGGGCGGGCGCCGCCGTGGGCCTCGCCTTCCTCACCAAGACGTTGCAGGCGTTCCTGATCCTGCCGCCGCTCGCGGTGCTCTACGCGGTGTGCGCGCCGGGGCGCCCGCGCAGGCGGTTCGCCCAACTCGCCCTGTCGGCATGTGTGATGGCGGTATCGGGAGGCTGGTGGGTGGCGGTCGTCGAACTGTGGCCGGCGTCCTCACGGCCGTACATCGGCGGCTCGCAGCACAACTCCTTCCTTGAGCTGACGTTCGGCTACAACGGCCTCGGCCGCATCAACGGCGAGGAGACCGGCAGCGTGGGCGGGGGCGGCGGCCCCGGCGGGGGAGGTGGTCAGTGGGGTGAGACCGGCATCGGCCGGATGTTCGGCTCCGAGGTCGGCGCCCAGATCTCCTGGCTGCTGCCGGCCGCGCTGATCCTGCTCGTGGCGGGCCTCGTCCTCACCCGCAAGGCGCACCGCGCGGACACGGCCCGCGCGGCGTTCGTGGCGTGGGGCGGTGCGCTCCTGATGACCGCCGCGGTCTTCAGCTTCATGGCGGGGATCTTCCACCAGTACTACACGGTGGCCCTCGCTCCCTACATCGCCGCGCTCGTCGGCATGGGCGCCACGGTCCTGTGGGAGGAGCGGGCCGCGCGGTGGGCGCGGGCGGTGCTCGGGGCGGCGGTCGTGTCCACGGTGGTCTGGGCGTACGTCCTGCTCGGCCGGGTCCCGGACCACCTGCCGTGGCTGCGGTGGGCGGTGCTCGCGGCGGGGGTCGCGGGGACGGTGGGCCTGCTGGTGGCGGGCCGCCTCGGCCGCGGACCGGCCCTCGCCGCGCTCGGCGTCAGCCTGCTCGCGTCCCTGGCGGGTCCGGTGGCGTACACCCTGTCGACCGTGGACAGCGCGCACACGGGGTCGATCGTGACGGCGGGACCGGCTTCGGCGGGTGGCATGGGCGGCGGTCCGCGGCGACCGGGTGGGCCGGGTGGACCGGGCGCGGCCACCGGCCAGCGCGGGAACGGCGTGCCGCAGGGCGTGCCCGCGCCGGGTGGCGGTATGCCCCGGGGCGGGCCGGGTGAGCGGCGCGCGGGCGGTGGTGGCGGCATGGGCGGGCTGTTGAACGGCGCGCAGGTCTCCACCAAGGCGAAGCAGCTGCTGGCGGCGGACGCGGAGGACCACACGTGGGCCGCCGCGGCCATCGGCTCCCAGAACGCGGCCAGCTACCAACTGGCCACCGGCGAGCCCGTGATGGCGATCGGCGGCTTCAACGGCAGCGATCCGGCACCGGCCCTCGCGCAGTTCAAGAAGTACGTGGCGGACGGCGACATCCACTACTTCATCGCGAGCGGCACGGGCGGCCCGGGCGGCGCCCAAGGGACTGCCACCGCGATCACCTCCTGGGTCGAGTCGACGTACAAGAAGGTCACCGTGGGCAGCGCCGGCAGCATCACCTTCTACGACCTGACGACCCCCTCGACGTAATTGCCTTGTACGCCGTACGGGAGTCGTTCTACGGTGTAAGTCGCACCACCCCGTACACCGTAGAACGGCAATCCCGGAAAGGGAGGGCAGATGACGGCGACGACCGCCGCGACCCCCACCGCCTCGCAGAGGCACCCGCAGCGCTGGCTGATCCTCGGCGTCATCTGCCTGGCGCAGCTCACCGTGCTGCTCGACAACACCGTCCTCAGCGTCGCGATCCCCTCCCTCACCCGGGAGCTGGACGCGTCCACGTCCGACATCCAGTGGATGATCAACGCGTACTCACTGGTCCAGTCCGGCCTGCTGCTCACCGCGGGCAGCGCCGCCGACCGCTACGGCCGCAAGAAGATGCTGGCCGCGGGCCTCGCCCTGTTCGGCATCGGCTCGCTGGCGGCCGGCCTCGCCCAGAGCTCCGGTCAGCTCATCGCCGCCCGCGCGGGCATGGGCATCGGCGGCGCGCTCCTGATGACCACCACCCTCGCGGTCGTCGTGCAGATCTTCGACGACACGGAGCGCGTCAAGGCGATCGGCCTCTGGGCCACCATCAACTCCCTCGGGTTCGCGGCCGGACCGCTGCTCGGCGGCTTCATGCTCGACCACTTCTGGTGGGGTTCCATCTTCCTGATCAACATCCCCGTGGCGCTGCTCGGCCTCGCCGCGGTCCTGAAGCTGGTCCCCGAGTCCAAGAACCCCCAGGGCGACCGCCCCGACCTGCTCGGCGCGCTGCTCTCGACGATCGGCATGGCCGCGGTGGTCTACGCGATCATCTCCGGCCCCGAGCACGGCTGGACCTCGGCGCAGGTCCTGCTCTCCGCCACGGTCGGCCTGCTGGTGCTCGGCGCGTTCGCGCTCTGGGAGCTGCGCACCCCGTACCCGATGCTGGACATGCACTTCTTCCGCAACCAGCGCTTCATCGGGGCCGTGGCGGGCGCCATCCTCGTCGCCTTCGGCCTCAGCGGCTCGCTCTTCCTCCTCACCCAGCACCTTCAGTTCGTGCTCGGGTACGAGCCGTTGGAGGCGGGGCTGCGCACGGCGCCGCTCGCGGTGACCATCGTGGCCCTGAACCTGGCGGGCCTCGGCGCGAAGCTGCACGCCAAGCTCGGCACACCCGTCACCATCATGTCCGGCATGACCCTCCTCTCCGCGGGTCTCGCGGCCATAGCGGTGCTCGGCGGCGACAACTACAACGGCCTGCTGTTCGGCCTGATCGTGATGGGCGCGGGCATCGCGCTCGCCATGCCGGCCATGGCCAACGCCATCATGAGCGCCATCCCGCCGGAGAAGGCGGGCGTGGGCGCGGGCATCAACGGCACGCTCGCGGAGTTCGGCAACGGTCTGGGCGTCGCCGTGCTCGGCGCGGTCCTCAACTCCCGTTTCGCATCGCTCGTCGCGGTCTCCGCCGCGTCGTTCCCGGCGGCCATGGCCGCGGCGAAGTCGACGGGCGAGCGCGAGCGGATCGCCGACGCGTTCTCCTCGGGCCTTGAGACGAGCCAGCTGGTGGGCGCGGCGGCGGTGCTCGTCGGCGGCATGCTGGCGGCGGCGTTGCTGCGCAGGGCGGAGAGGGCAGACTCCGTGGGTAAGACAGCGGCATAGCATCGGGGAAGGGCGGACCAGCCGGTTCCGGACGGTCCGCCCTCTCCACGCCGCCCCCACCCGGAGACAACGGCTCCGGGCCCGAGGACCAACGAGGAAGGTGCGCCATGGCGAAGGCAGCCGGCCGCACGAAGAACACGGCGCGGGCGAGTGTCTGGCTCCAGGCCAGGACGGTTCGCGGCGGCGGCCGCAAGGGCGACCAGCCGAACGGCCTCGACCGGGAACGCATCACCCGGGCCACGGTCCGCCTCCTGGACGCGGAGGGGCTCGACAAGTTCTCCATGCGCAGACTCGCCGGGGAGCTGAACGTCACGGCGATGTCCGTCTATTGGTACGTCGACACCAAGGACGACCTCCTGGAGCTCGCCCTCGACTCGGTGTGCGGCGAGATGCGGCTCCCCGACACGGAGACGTCGCCCGACAGCTGGCGCGAACAGCTCCGCGCGCTGGCCGACGAGTACCGGGCGACGCTGATCCGGCACCCCTGGGTGTCACCGCTGGTCGGCCGCTTCCTCAACATCGGCCCCAACTGGCTCGCTTTCGCCCTCGCCATCCAGAACGCGGTGCGCAACACGGGGCTGCCCGCCTACACGCAGAACGGGGCGATCTCGGCGGTCTTCCAGTTCGTCTACGGCTTCGGCACCATCGAGGGCCACTACATCGCGCGGTGCGCGGAGGCGGGGATGACGCAGGAGGAGTACTACCGGGAGGCGGTCGGTACGGTCCGCGACGAGCTGGCCTCGCACGGGCTGCTGGAGAGCGCGGACGAGCTCATGGCGGCGCGGGAGGGGGACACGGTCGAGGAGATGTGGGGCCGGGACTTCACGATCGCCCTCGACCTGATGATCGCGGGCATCGAGTCCCTCCTGGCCAGGAACGCGTGACCAGGAACGTGTGACCCGGGCGGGGACGAAGAAGAGGAGCCTTCACCGCCCACCGCCCACCGCCCGCCGCCCGCCCTCAGCCCGTCTGTCCTCAGCCCGCCTGCGGCAGGCTCTCGCCCTGCACCGCCTGGATGTCCAGCTCCACCCGCAGCGTCGTGCCGATCGCCGAGATGCCCGCCTGGACCACCTGGTTGTAGTTCATGGCGAAGTCCTCGCGGCGCAGTTCCGCCGTGGCGCGGAAGGCGGCGCGTGTGCCGCCCCACGGGTCCGCCCCGATGCCGAGGTAGCTGAGGTCCAGGTCGACGGGGCGCACGACCCCGTGCATGCCCAGCTCGCCGTGGACCGTCCACCGGTCGTGGCCCACGGGGCTCAGCCCGCTCGATCGGTACGTGATCTCCGGGTACTGCTCGACGTCCAGGAAGTCGGCCGACTTCAGGTGGCCGTCCCGCATGCCGTTGCCGGTGTCGATCGAGGCCGCCCGGATGACCGCCTCGACCCGCGACTTCTCGACGTCCTCGGCGATCTCGACGCGCCCGCCGAACTCCAGGAACCGCCCGTGCACGCTGGTGATCCCGAGGTGCTGGGCGACGGCGCCCACGGTCGAGTGCGCGGGGTCGACGGTCCACGCACCGGGCGGGGGCAGCTCCGTGCCGCCCTGCCGGGCGAGGACGACGTTGCCGACCTCGGCCCGCCCGCTGGCGGTGACGAGCGCGGTGGAGGCGACCGGCGCGTAGCCGACGGCGGTGACGATGACGGTGTACGGACCGGCCGCGAGCGCCGTCCCGTCCCGCACGACGCCCTCCGCGTCCGCGTCCGCCCGCAGCACCTGTGCCCCGGTCATGTCGGTCACCGTGACGACGGCGTGGGGCACGGCCCACCCGTCACGCGTACGGATCCGAGCGTTGAGTCCCATCCCGTTTTACTCCTTGCCGGGCTTCCGATCCGGTCGGAAGCCTCACAGTCAGTCCCAGCTCACGTTCGTTCACGCTTGGTGCAGGCCGCGCGGGCTCCGCGGAACGCGGGCGGCCCCCGGCGGCGGTGGCTGGCCGTCCCCTGCCATGAATGCCACCGCCGGCCCGGGGGCCCTCCCCACGACCGGCCCGGGGCCGCCGCCGCGCCTCCGCTCGAAGCACGTCCGCGGCCACGGGCCGGGGTCAGGTCACTCGCCCGGGTGGGCGAGCTCGATGTCGTGGCCCTCGACGCCGCTGCCGGCCACCGTCAGGCCCGTGGCCACCGGCGGGTACCCGGTCGCGATGACCGTGTACTCCCCGCTGTCCAGGTCGGTGAAGGCGTACGCCCCGTCCGCACCGGTGGTGGCGGTGGCGACGACGTTGCCCGCGGCGTCGACGAGCGTGACCCGCGCGTCGTTCAGCGGGCCGCCGCCCGCGCGCACCGTGCCGAGCACCCGCGCGCCGGAGTTGAGCTCGACCTCGACCCGGGTGACCCCGGTGCCGCCGACCTCGACGGGCAGCGCCAGCGGGCGGTGTCCCGCGGCGTTCACCGCGATGGTGACGGTGCCGGGGACCAGCTCGGCGAAGGTGAACTCGCCCTGTTCGCCGGAGAGTCCGGTGGCGAGGACGTCACCGCGCACGTCGGTCACGATGACCATGGCGCCGCTGACGGGCAGCTTGCTGTCGGCGTCGCGCACGAGGCCGCTGAGCCCGCTGGTGCCGCTGAGGAGGATGTCGTACGACAGCGCGTCCTCGCCCACGACCACGGTCGAGGCCTGCGGTTGGAAGCCGTCGGCGGAGGCGATCAGCACGTACGATCCCGCGCCCGGGGCGTCGACGGTGTAGGCGCCGTCGCCCTGGGCGACCGAGCGGCCGAGCTGCCGTCCCCCGAGGGAGATCAGCGTGACGGCGGCCCGCGGCACGGGCGCGCTCTCGGCGCCGCGCACGAAGCCGTGCACCGGGATGCCGTTCGTGACCGGCGGCAGACCGGAACCGGAACCCGCTTCCGCGGCCGATGCCACGGCGGCGAGCCGCTGCGTGCCGTCGGGGCCGGCCTCGGTGTCCGAGGTGCTGGAGGCGACGGAGGCGAGCACCGGCTGCTCGGCGGTAGCCGCCGGAGCGGTGGCCGGGGAGGCGGCCGGAGCCGTGGCGTCCGCCGTCTCACCGGCGGCCTGGGCGAGCCCGCCGGAGGTGCGCAGCGGAACCTCCTTGATGAACAGCGTGATCAGGAAGGCGATCAGCGCCATCGGCGCGGCGATCAGGAAGACATCGGCAATGCCGTGCCCGTACGCGCTCTCCATGACCGTGCGGAACGGCTCCGGGATCTTGTCCAGGTCCGGGATGCCGCCGCCGCCCGTGCCGCCGTGGCCGAACTGCGCCGCGGCCTTCGGGCCGAGGTCGGCGATGCCGTCCTTGACGTAGTCGGTGATGCGCGTGGACATGATGGCGCCGAGCGCCGAGACACCCATCGCACCGCCCAGGGAGCGGAAGAAGGTGACCGTGGAGCTGGCGGAGCCGAGGTCCTCGGGGGCGACCTGGTTCTGCGTGCAGAGGACCAGGTTCTGCATCATCATGCCGATGCCGAGACCCATCAGGGCCATGAAGATCGCGATGTGCCAGTACTCGGTGTCGTACCGGATGGTGCCGAGCAGACCGAGGCCCGCCGTCACCAGCACGCCACCGCTGACCAGCCACGCCTTCCACTTGCCGGTCTTGGTGATGACCTGGCCGGAGACGGTGGAGGAGACGAACAGACCACCGATCATCGGGATCGTCATCACGCCGGACATCGTCGGGGACTCGCCCCGGGCCAGCTGGAAGTACTGGCTGAAGAACACCGTGCCCGCGAACATCGCGACACCCACGAAGAGCGAGGCGAGCGAGGCGAGGGTGATGGTGCGGTTGCGGAAGAGCCGCAGCGGAATGATCGGCTCGCTCGCCTTCGACTCGACGAAGACGAAGATCAGCCCGAGCAGCACCGAGCCGCCGACCATGGCAGCGGTCTGCCACGACATCCAGTCGTACTTGTCACCGGCGAAGGTGACCCAGACGAGGAGCAGGCAGACGGCGGCGCTGATGAAGAAGGCGCCGGCCCAGTCGACCTTGACGTCGCGCTTGACGACGGGGAGCTTCAGGGTCTTCTGGAGGACGATCAGCGCGATGATCGCGAAGGGCACGCCGACGTAGAAGCACCAGCGCCAGCCGAGCCACGAGGTGTCGGTGATGACACCGCCGAGCAGCGGACCGCCGACGGTGGCGACGGCGAAGGTCGCGCCGAGGTAGCCGGAGTACCGGCCGCGCTCGCGCGGGGAGATCATCGCGGCCATCACGATCTGTGCGAGGGCGGAGAGGCCACCCACGCCGATGCCCTGCACAACGCGGCAGGCGATCAGCATCCCTGCGCTCTGCGAGAGACCGGCGACGACCGAGCCGCCGACGTAGATGATCAGGGCTATCTGTACGAGCGCCTTCTTGCTGAAGAGGTCGGACAGCTTGCCCCACAGGGGCGTCGTCGCGGTCATCGCGAGCAGCGACGCGGTGACGACCCAGGTGTAGGCGGACTGGCCGCCGCCGAGGTCGCCGATGATTTCGGGCAGGGCGTTGGAGACGATCGTCGACGAGAGGATCGCCACGAACATGCCGAGCAGCAGCCCGGACAGCGCTTCCATGATCTGCCGGTGCGTCATCGGAGCGTTCTCACCGGGGTGACCGTGGTGAGCTCCGTGCTTGGCATGGCTGCCCCGCACACCGGCTGGTGTGGTTGTTGCCATGGAATTCCTTTTCTTACGCGGGTGTACGGGTGGTCTCCGACGTGGTCTGTACGTCGTGGGGGGAAGGGGAGAGCCGGGCCGAAGCCGCGCGGCAGTCCCCGAAGCTGTCACGCAGGCGCGCGAGCAGCGTGCTGAGCTGGACGACCTCGTCGTCGGTCCAGTCGTGCAGATAGTGGGTGAGCGTCCGGATGGAGAGCTCGGAGAGCTCGTCCACCTTGGCCTTGCCTCCGGTGGTGAGCCGCAGGATCCGGGACCGCTTGTCGGCGGGGTCGGGATCGCGGACGATCCACTCCTTCTCCGCGACGTGGGCGACGTGCCGGCTGGTCACCGACATGTCGACGGCGAGCAGCTCCGCGAGCCTGCTCATCCGCATCGCGCCGTGGCGGTCGAGCAGGATGAGTACGGCGGCGGATCCGGCCGGGCAGTCGTGGGGGAGACCCCGGCCGAGGCCGCGCTTCACGGCACCGATGGCGCTGAGCTGTCGGGCCAGCTCCTCGTACTGTCGCTGCGCGGCCACGGCACCTCCTGAATATTTGTTGCTTAGGGCAACGATAAGAGCAGTTGGTTGCTGAAGGCAAACTAAAAAGGGCCCATCGGACTAAAGAGTCGGCAAAGCGTTGGGGCCCCGCTCGTAAAGTCCCTGGCCAGAGAGGGTTGGGCCGATGGCGGTGGATTCGCTAGGGTCCTGCTCCATGGCACACAACCCCCAGGGCAACCAGGGCAACCCCGATCCCGCAGGCAGCACGCAGATGTTCCGCGCGTTCGTCGATGAGGCGCCGCGTGGTGGCCGCCGGGAGGCGGCGACTTCCTCTTCCGGCCCGCGTGTGGGTCTGATCGTCGGCGTGATCCTCGCGATTGCCGTCGTGGCGGGGGTGGCCTGGCTGGCGCTGGCCTGACGGCGTCCGGGCGGGTTCAGGTCTCGTCTTCGGGTGCGGGTATGTCGTGGTTGCTCGCGCAGTTCCCCGCGCCCCTGACCAGAACCTCGCTCGGGTCACCTGACGGCTGGGGCCGCTGCGGACCACCTAGGGGCGCGGGGAACTGCGCGACCAGCCCCCACGCACCCGCAGACGCCCCCCGGGACGCATACGGCCCCCGGCGCGCTAGCGCCACCGCACAGCCACGTCCCGCGTCTCCACATGCATACCGAGCGGAACCCGCCACGCGTCGACGCAAACCGGCCAGGTTTTCTCCATCTTCTGCCCGGGACCGATCGGCGCCGGCAGCTGCACGGTCGACTCGATCGTGGCCCAGTCGACGCCGAGCGCGCCGATGATGTGCGTACCGAGGGTGACCGTTCCGGCGCGGACCGGTGAGCCACCGGTGTTGCGGAAGACGACGGTCACCTTGTCGCACCAGCGTTTGTCCCCGGGCTCGCGCTCGGGATCACCAAAGCTGAGCTTCGCGGGCCCGCTCGGCGGCTTGTCAGGGCTATCCGGGTTATCCGGGGTACCCGGGGTACCCGGGCTGCCGGATCCCGGCGTACCGGGCGCACCCGTCCCCTCCCGGGACTCCCCACCAGGAACCCCCGAGGACCCTGTCGGCGGCGCCGCCGACTCCCCACCCGTACCCCTCGACCTCGAATCACCGCCCGATGACTTCCCCTCCGAGTCATCGCCGCGGCCACCCTTCACTCCGTCACCCGAGCCAGGGGACCGAGGGGTCTGAGGAGTCCGAGGGCCCCGCGTGGCCCCCTCCGCTCCCTCAAGAGGGATCAGCCGGACGTCGGCCGTCGGACCCACCGGCTCGTCGGGGGCCCGGTCGCCTCCCGGGGAGGAGCCCGCCGCCCCGGTCGCCACGTAACCCTCGCCGCCGCCGTCGCCGCAGGCGGAAAGGAGCCCGCCGAGGCAGAGCACGGCGGCACCCGCTCCGAGCACGTTCCGTACGCCACGTCGCATCGCGCCAGTGTGGCTGACGGCCCGTCAATTCGGAACCCCGTCAGCAACACGAGCCACTGCGCACCGCATTGGCGCCTCAGTCCGAGATGAGGCCCTCGCGGAGCTGCGCGAGCGTCCGGGTCAGGAGCCGGGACACATGCATCTGCGAGATGCCGACCTCCTCGCCGATCTGCGACTGCGTCATGTTGGCGAAGAAGCGCAGCATGATGATGCGGCGCTCGCGCGGGGGGAGTTTGGCGAGCAGCGGCTTGAGGGACTCGCGGTACTCCACGCCCTCCAGGGCTGTGTCCTCGTACCCGAGGCGGTCCGCGAGGGAGCCCTCGCCGCCGTCGTCCTCGGGGGTGGGTGAGTCGAGGGAGGAGGCCGTGTACGCGTTGCCGACGGCGAGGCCGTCGACGACGTCCTCCTCCGATACGCCGAGCGCGAGGGCGAGTTCGGGCACGGTCGGCGAGCGGTCGAGCCGCTGGGCGAGCTCGTCGCTGGTCTTCGTGAGCGCGAGCCGCAGCTCCTGGAGGCGGCGCGGCACGCGCACCGACCAACTGGTGTCCCGGAAGAAGCGCTTGATCTCACCGACGACCGTCGGCATCGCGAACGTCGGGAATTCCACGCCGCGTTCGCAGTCGAAACGGTCGATCGCCTTGATCAGGCCGATGGTGCCGACCTGGACGATGTCCTCCATCGGTTCGTTGCGGCTGCGGAAGCGGGCTGCGGCGTACCGCACGAGTGGGAGGTTCAGCTCGATGAGCGTGTCCCGTACATAGACGCGCTCCGGGCTGTCCTGGGCGAGCGTGGCGAGCCGCAGGAAGAGGGAGCGGGACAGGGTCCGGGTGTCGATGGCTTCCGAAGCCGGTGAGCTGTGAAGCGCGTCGGGCGCGGACTCGCTCGGGCTCTTGGTGAGCGTGAGCGTGAGCACCTTCGAGCTGCCCTGGTCTGCGGACATGCCACCCCCTTGAGGTCGCGGACGGTCGCGGCGGGCGCTCCCGTCGGAGGAACGCAGCCTCCACCTGAATACCGGAGGTGGGGCTACGGCAAACGCGGTTCCAGCAGAATGTCACATGTCGGCAACGCGCTGTAGTTACTTGTCGACAAACAAGAGTGACATCCGTGCAGGAAAGAGGGGGTCTGCGCCATTTCGGCAAAGAGGGCCGTCGGGAAGAGCTCCGACAGGACTCCACCCGATACGGTTACGCCTCGATCCGATTTGCGGACCGAAGGCGCGCGAAGCTTCGGGCGAGCAGTCTCGACACATGCATCTGGGAAACGCCCAATTCGGCGCTGATCTGTGACTGCGTCAGATTGCTGTAGTAGCGCAGGAGCAGGATCCGCTGTTCGCGCTCGGGCAGTTGCACCAGGAGGTGGCGTACGAGGTCGCGGTGTTCGACGCCGTCGAGCGCGGGGTCCTCGTAGCCGAGCCGGTCGAGCAGGCCGGGCAGTCCGTCGCCCTCCTGGGCCGCCTCCAGCGACGTCGCGTGGTACGAGCGGCCCGCCTCGATGCAGGCGAGCACCTCTTCCTCGGTGATGCGCAGCCGCTCGGCGATCTCCGCGGTCGTCGGCGAGCGCCCGAAGGCGGTGGTGAGGTCCTCGGTGGCCCCCGTCACCTGCACCCACAGCTCGTGCAGCCGCCGCGGCACGTGAACCGTGCGGACGTTGTCGCGGAAGTACCGCTTGATCTCGCCGACCACGGTCGGCATCGCGAAGGTCGGGAACTGCACCCCGCGCTCCGGGTCGAACCGGTCGATGGCGTTGATGAGCCCGATGGTGCCGACCTGGACGACGTCCTCCATCGGCTCGTTGCGGCTGCGGAAGCGCGCGGCCGCGTACCGCACGAGCGGCAGGTTGGCCTCGATGAGGGCGCCGCGCACCCGGCCGTGCTCGGGGCTGCCCGGCTCCAGCTCCTTGAGCTGGCCGAAGAGCACCTGGGTCAGGGCGCGGGTGTCGGCGCCCCGGGTGCTCGTGGAGCTCTGTGCGGTCCTCGCGGGCGGCGCTTCGGGCGCAGTACTGGCCGGCACGGTCAACGCCACCCCTTCTCAGACAGGCACTGTCGGTCAGGCACAGTCAAGCTCGGTCGACGCGCGGTCGACCTCGGTCAACTCATCCGTCAAAAGCGGTCATAGCATCACAAGACATGTGCACTGTGTGCAAGCACCTGATAACTCCGTGTTGGCGGCAAGTTGGGGCGTACGACGCGGAACGGCCCCGCACCATGGCGGTGCGGGGCCGTTCGGCGGGCGGGGCGGCGGGGCGGGTGGCTCAGAACTCGTAGTCCGCGATCACCCACGTGGCGAACTCGCGCCACAGCGCGACGCCCGCCTGGTGGGCCGGGTGCTCGATGTACCGCTTCAGCGCATCGGTGTCCTCGACCGCCGAGTTGATGGCGAAGTCGTACGCGATGGGACGGTCGGTGATGTTCCAGTCGCACTCCCAGAACGTGAGCTCCGGGATCTGCTCGCCGAGGGCACGGAAGGCCTTGACGCCCTCGATCACGCGCGGCTCGTCGCGCCGGACGCCGTCGTTGAGCTTGAAGAGGACCAGATGGCGGATCACGGGCGCTCCTTGGAGAGGGCTGGGGCCGGGCGGCCGCTCAGTCCTTGCCTCCGTTGGCGACCCACGTCATGAAGTCACCGATGCTCTGAGCGGCGCTCGAAATGCCTTCGAACCCTATCTGCACGTAGTCGGCGGCCTTGGCGGGGTCGGTGATGATCACGTAGAGCACGAAGACGACCACCGCGAAGAGGCCGAGCTTCTTCCACTGCACTGCCACGATCTGGCCTCCCCTTGCCGCGCCCCGTGTGACCCCTGTGACGGCGGCGAGTCTAACCCGGACGCTCCTGACGGGGCTTTTAGGGACCAACGGCCCGGCAGCAGAGGCCCTTTGCCCGCGCTCCCCGGGTGGCGCGCGACGCAGGATGGGTGGTGAGCCCGGCGGATCTGGCAGGAGTCCGCGGGGCGAGGAACCGGCCCCACTGCGGGGTCCGCGCCGTCCGCTTCCCCCCGACGGCGGCGTCGACTTGAGGGCCCGGTTCTCGTCGGGGGAAGCGGCTGTCCCCCCGATGCCGCTTCCCCCGCCCAAAACTGAGGGGAGCCGCGAAACGACGAAGGGCCCGACCAGCTCGGCTGGTCGGGCCCTTCGTGTTGAAGAGCGGTAGCGGTGGGATTTGAACCCACGGAAGGGGGTTACCCTTCACTCGCTTTCGAGGCGAGCTCCTTCGGCCGCTCGGACACGCTACCGAGAGGAACTCTAGCCCAAAGTGGGCCGCGGACAGAAATCCGTTCCCCGTCGGATCCCGCGAGGCCCCGGATCAGCGCTTGCGGAAGAAGTCCGTCAGCTGAGTGGCGCACTCGTCCGCGAGGACACCGTGGATGACCTCGGGGCGGTGGTTGAGCCTCCTGTCGCGCACCACGTCCCAGAGGGAGCCCGCCGCTCCGGCCTTCTCGTCACGCGCGCCGTAGACGACCCGGTCGACGCGGGACTGCACGAGCGCGCCCGCGCACATCGTGCACGGCTCCAGCGTCACGACGAGCGTGCAGCCGGTCAGCCGCCACTCGCCGGTCGCGGCGGCGGCCCTGCGCAGGGCGAGCACCTCCGCGTGCGCGGTGGGGTCGCCGGCCGCCTCGCGTTCGTTGTGCCCCACGGCGAGCACCGTCGTGCCGTCCGGGGACAGCACGACGGCGCCGACGGGGACGTCACCGCCCTCGGCGGCGAGCTCGGCCTCGGCCAGAGCGAGCCGCATGGGCGCCCGCCAGCGGTCGCGTACGGGATCGGTCTCGGTGGTGTGGTCGGTGGTCTGGTCGGTCGGGTCGGTCACACGGGGAACCTAGCGGACGGTCTCGAGCACCTCCGCCGCGCCGAGGACGTCGGCGATGTCGTTGAGCGCGTCGCCGGCCTCCAGACCGAGCAGATCCTTCTCCGGCACACCGAGGTCGGCGAGGATCTCCGTGTCCCCGAGCGGCCCGGACGGCACTCCCGAGGTGCCGGGTGCGTCGTCGTCGGCGTCCGGCTCGGCGTCGGACGCCTCCGGTTCGCCGTCCTCCGTGCCGTCGAGGTCGAGGGCGTCCAGGTCGACGGCCCCCTCGTCGTCGGGGTCGCGGCCGAGCATCTCGGCGGTGAGCAGGATCTCCCCGTACGAGCTGCGGGCGGCCGCGGCCGCGTCCGAGACGTAGATACGGGGGTCTTCCTCCCCGTCCACGCGGACGACGCCGAACCACGCGTCTTCCTGTTCGATGAAGACGAGCACTGTGTCGTCGTCGTAATCGGCTGTGGCTTCACGGGCCAGGTCGGCCAGATCCGACAGGGTCTCCACATCGTCGAGCTCCGTGTCGCTCGCTTCCCACCCGTCTTCGGTGCGCGCGAGCAGTGCGGCGAAGTACACCGTGACTCTCCCACTGGTCATAGGCAGTGCCGGTTGGCGGTTTGGGGTCCCCCCGGCGAGGTCGGGGAGCGGGGAGTGCTGGTGCCAAGCCCCGCCCATTCGGAATCGTGGCAGAAACGGCGCCGTCAGGAGAGGTCTTCCGGCCGCTGTGTTCCGCGTCGCGTTCTTCCCCGGCTCCCACGGGCCCGTCGCCGGGCGGGCGGCTACCAGCGGAACGTACGCATGCGCATCTGCTGTCGCATGCGTGCCGCCCGGGCGCGGCGCGGCTTCACCCGGTCGCGGAGCTCGATGGCCTCGGCGCGTTCGCGCAGGAACTGGGCGCGGCGTCTGCGCCGCTCGGCGTCGGTCTCGTCGTCCGGCTTGCGCTCCACCATGGGCCACACCACCTCAGTCCGTACGTCCCCACCTTCCCTCCGTCGGCCGCATTGATGCCCGTGAGGTGCCGGTGAGGTGCGGGCGAGGAGGGAGCGGCTCCGCGCCCGGTTACTGTTGATGCCATGCGGATCCACGTCGTCGACCACCCGCTGGTGGCGCACAAACTCACCACGCTGCGCGACAAGCGCACCGACTCCCCGACCTTCCGGCGCCTCGCCGACGAGCTGGTCACCCTGCTCGCGTACGAGGCCACCCGGGACGTGCGCACCGAGCAGGTCGACATCGACACCCCCGTGACGCGGACGACGGGCGTCAAGCTGTCGCACCCGCGCCCGCTGGTGGTGCCGATCCTCCGTGCCGGTCTCGGCATGCTCGACGGCATGGTCCGGCTCCTGCCGACCGCCGAGGTCGGCTTCCTCGGCATGATCCGCAACGAGGAGACCCTGGAGGCCTCCACGTACGCGACGCGCATGCCGGAGGACCTCTCCGGGCGTCAGGTGTACGTCCTGGACCCGATGCTCGCCACGGGCGGCACGCTCGTCGCGGCGATCCGGGAGCTCATCAAGCGCGGCGCCGACGACGTGACCGCCGTGGTGCTCCTCGCCGCCCCCGAGGGTGTCGAGATCATGGAGCGCGAGCTGGCGGGGACGCCGGTGACGGTCGTGACGGCCTCGGTCGACGAGCGGCTCAACGAGCAGGGCTACATCGTGCCGGGCCTCGGCGACGCGGGCGACCGAATGTACGGGACGGCGGAGTAGCTCCGCGGTCCCGCGGCCGGTATCCGGCTAGCAGTTCTTCCTGCCGGACGGCTTGGACGTCGGCTCGGGCTTGGCCAGTGCGGCCAGGGCCTTGTCGGCGTCCTCCTTTTTTGCCAGGTTCTTGAACCGGGCGCCGATGACCAGGTCGACCTCGCCGCCCTTGCGGCCGTCGGCCTTGCGCTCGGCGTCGGCGAGCTGCGTGCCGAGGACCGGGAACGCGGTATCGGCGGCCGCCGCGGCGCCGAGCAGCAGCCCGGTGCCCTTGACCTTCTTGTCGTACTCCTTCGTCGCGTTGCCGACCTTGCCGATGGTGAAGCCGCGCTTCTTGAGCTCGTCGGCGGTGTTCTTGGCGAGGCCGGCGCGGGGCGTGGCGTTGAAGACGTTGACCGTGATCTGGCCGGGGCGGGGCAGCGGCTTCGGCTTCGCGGCGCGGGCGGGGCCGGCCGGCGCGCGGTCGCAGTCGCCGCTCGCGCGGGCGGTGGCCGACGCCTTGTCGCCCCCGGTGAAGACATTGATGAGCTGCAAGGTGCCCCAGCCGATCAGCCCCACCACGACGGTGGCCGCGGCGACCGCGACCGCGATCCTGCGGCGACCGCTCGGGCGGCGCATCCGTGGGTACTTGTCCCCCGTGATGCGGTACGGGCCGCCCATGTCGGGGGGAGTGAGCATGCTCATGGGCGCAGCGTAGTGCGGCGGGGCGGCGATGCCTACTAAATGATCATTGCCCGGTGCTCAGGGCACCCGAAAGGGCCAATGCGGCGCCGGGGGCCGCTCGGACGGAGGTACGGGTGTGCCGGTCCGGTGCGGGTGTCAGCCCAGTTCGAGCACGCGGGCGTGGAGGACCTGGCGCTGCTGGAGCGCGGCGCGGACCGCGCGGTGCAGCCCGTCCTCCAGATAGAGGTCGCCCTGCCACTTCACGACGTGCGCGAAGAGGTCGCCGTAGAAGGTCGAGTCCTCGGCGAGGAGGGTCTCCAGATCCAGCTGGCCCTTGGTGGTGACGAGCTGATCGAGGCGGACCGGGCGCGGCGCGACGTCCGCCCACTGCCGGGTGCTTTCCCGGCCGTGGTCGGGGTACGGCCGGCCGTTTCCGATGCGCTTGAAGATCACACGGAAAGCCTACCGGGCAAGGCTCTCCGGGCGCAGCCATGGCGACCGAGTGCGACCCTGGGAAATGCCGCCTTAAATCGGCTCAAAACGGAAACACGTCAGCCGGAACAGGGGCCGAAGTGAGCGAGAGCCAGCCGATTCCGTCCAAGCCGGGCCGTGCGAACCGCCCGAACGAGTCTGGGCCGACCGGGGGAAGGCCGAGCGGAAGCGAAGATTCCGAGGGGGCGGCCGGAAGCGCCGACGCCGGGGCCGCACCGCCGGACGAGGCCTCGGAGATCGCCGCCGGATACGCCTTCACCGGCCCCGCGCGCAGCTCGGCCGGGAGATCTCGCGCTCGGTGTTCGGGACGGCCCGGCGCAGACGGTGACCGGCGGGGTGCCGTGAGCGTCTGCGCCGGGCCGTGGCCGGGCCGTCGCCGGGCCGGTCAGGCGTCGCTGGAGTGCCGGTGCTGCTGCGGGTCCTGCCGGACGCGGTGGTCTTCGTCCTGCTCGGCGGGTGCGGGGCGGTGGGCGGGTTCGGGGGGTGCGGTGCGCGCGGCTTCCGCGCGGAGGAGGGCTTGCAGGGCCGCGTAGGGGTCCATGGGCATGGGAGCGTCCTTCGATTTGCGCCGGTGCTGGTGCTGGTTGGGGGTGGGAAGGCGTGTGCCTTCCTGTCAGCAGCGCAGGACCGCGGTGCGCGGGGTCGGGACGTGGGGATGGAGGCCGCGGGGGCGCGGGGCGGGTGGCGTGCCGCGCCCGGCGGGGGCCGGGGCGTGGGGGCGCGCGGTGGGCAGGCGCGTGGCGTGCCGGGTGGGGAGACGCAGCGCCGCCTCGGTGGCGTCCGGCTGGGCCTCGCCGCCGGTCTCCGCGGCGAGGGCGGCCGGGGGAGGCGGGGCCGCCTGGGCGGCGGGGGCGGTGGCGAGCGCGGCGAGGAGGAGCGCGAGGAGGGCGAGCAGTGCGCGGGGCCACGTGGGGCGCAGACGTGGCGGATCCGGAACGCTCATGCAGGGCATGTCCCCCGTCCGCGCCGCGCACGGACCGTCGTACGCCGAGATCCGCTCGCTTGGGCTACGACGGCCGCGGACCTCAAGGCGTCCGTGGGGCTACTTAGTCTTCGCGGACTTCGCCGCGGCCTTCATTTCCTGTTTGTGCGCGCGGACCTTCTTCAGGGATTCCGGACCCGTGATGTCCGCGACCGAGCGGTACGCCTCGGGGGCGCCGTAGTCGCCGGCGGCCTCGCGCCAGCCCTCGGGGCGTACGCCCAGCTGCTTGCCGAGGAGGGCGAGGAAGATCTGGGCCTTCTGCTTTCCGAAGCCGGGGAGGTCGTTCAGGCGCTTCAGGAGTTCGTCCCCGGTGGCGGCGTCCTGCCAGAGGGCCGTGGGGTCGCCGTCGTAGTGGTCGACCAGGTACTGGCAGAGCTGCTGGATCCGCTTGGCCATCGAGCCCGGATAGCGGTGCACGGCCGGTTTCGTGGAGAGGATCGCGGCGAAGGCCTCGGGGTCGTACGCCGCGATCTCATGGGCGTCCAGGTCGTCCGCCCCCAGGCGCACGGCGATCGTGTGCGGCCCCGCGAACGCCCACTCCATGGGGACCTGCTGGTCCAGGAGCATGCCGACCAGCGCTGCCAGCGGACTGCGGCCGAGGAGCTCGTCGGCGGCCGGCTCCTGTGCGAGGTGAAGGGTCACGTCCATGGCTCGATGATCCCTCGCGGGCGCAGCCGTCGCAGGGCGGCGGAAAGGGCGGGGTCGGTCGCGCGCGCGGAAATACGGATGCGGGCGCCTCGGGGGGTTCGTTAGCGTGGCAGGCATGTCTACGCCCCGCATCTCCTAGCCAGGACACACGCCTCCACGTCACCCGTGTGTCCATTCGCTGTTGCGGAGCGTTACCTCATGATCACCGTTCGAGGCGCCGACGTGCGCGCCGGTGCCCGCCTGCTGCTGTCGGGCGTCTCCTTCCACATCGCCCCCGGCGACCGCGTCGGCCTGGTCGGCCGCAACGGCGCCGGCAAGACCACCCTGATGAAGATCCTCGCGGGCCTGGCGGCCCCGGCTAAGGGCACCGTCACCCGCGCGGGATCCGTCGGCCACCTCGCCCAGGACCCGGGCGCCGCCGACCCCGCCACCACCGTCACCGACCGCATCCTGTCCGCGCGCGGCCTGGACGAGGCGGTCACCGCGCTGCGGACCGCCGAGGCCGCGATGGCGGCGGCCGACAGTCCCGCCGCGCAGGAGCGGGCCATGGCCGCGTACGCCCGCGCCGACGACCGGTTCCAGGCGCGCGGCGGTTACGCCGCGGAGGCGGAGGCCGCACGCGTCGCCGCCGGACTCGGGCTGCCCGAGCGCGCCCTGCACCAGCCCGTGGGCGACCTGTCGGGCGGCCAGCGGCGCCGCGTAGAACTCGCGCGGATCCTGTTCTCGCGGCACGACACCCTGCTCCTCGACGAGCCGACCAACCACCTCGACGCCGACTCGGTGGCCTGGCTGCGCGGCTACCTCGCGGAGTATCCGGGCGGCCTCGTTCTCATCAGCCACGACACCGGGCTGCTCGCCGACACGGTCAACCGCGTCTTCCACCTGGACCCGCGGCGCGCGGCCGTCGACGTGCACAACACCGGCTGGCACACCTATCTCGCGCAGCGCGCGGCGGACGAGCGGCGGCGTACGAGGGAGCGCGCCAACGCCGAACGGAAAGCGGCGTCGCTGCGCGCCCAGGCCGACAAGATGCGCTCCCACGTGGCCACGGCCACCGCCGCGAAGAACATGGACCGGCGGGCGACGCGGCTGCTCGCGGGGACGGAGCCGGTACGGCGGGGCGAGAAGGTGGCGCGGATCCGGCTGCCCGAGCCCGCGCCGTGCGGCCGGATGCCGCTCGGCGCGGTCGCGCTGACCAAGTCGTACGGATCGCACCGCGTCCTCACGGGGGTCGACCTGGCGGTCGACCGGGGCAGCAGGCTCGTCGTGCTCGGGCTCAACGGCGCGGGGAAGACGACGCTGCTCCGGCTGCTGGCCGGGCGTGAACTCCCGGACTCCGGGCGGGTCGTCGCAGGACCTGGGCTGCGGCTCGGGTACTTCGCGCAGGAGCACGACACGCTGGACGGGGCGAGGACCGTACGGGAGAACCTCGCGGCCGCGGCGCCGCAGCTGACGGACGGGGAGGCGCGGCGCGTGCTGGGGTCGTTCCTGTTCGGCGGGGACGACGCGGACAAGCCCGCCGCGGTCCTCTCCGGCGGTGAGAAGACGCGGCTCGCGCTGGCCGGGCTCGTCCACTCGGGCGCGAACGTCCTGCTGCTCGACGAGCCGACGAACAACCTCGACCCGGCGTCGCGGGACGAGGTGCTCGCCGCCGTCGGCACCTACCCGGGGGCCGTCGTGATGGTCACGCACGACGAGGGCGCGATCGACGCGCTGCGTCCGGACCGGGTGCTGCTGCTGCCGGACGGCGACGAGGACCTGTGGAGCCCCGACTACATGGAGCTGGTCACGCCGGTCTGAGCGGACCAACACCCCCGGGCGGGCCATGACTTGGAAATGACGCCCGTGCCGTACCGGCCGCTGTGGTTCGATGCTGCGATGAAGCGAGACCGTGCCGCGGACGCGGCCGACGGCCATCCGGTGCTCCGGGTCCGGGAACGGGCCGGCCAGCGCGACCTGGAGGCGTGCGTCGGTGTGCTCGCGGGCGTGCACAAGACGGACGGCTACCCGGTCAACTGGCCCGCGCGGCCCGCCGACTGGCTGGAGGGGACCGGTTCGCTCGGAGCCTGGGTGGCCGAGTTGGACGGGCGGGTCGTCGGGCATGTCGGGCTCGCCCGCCCGGGGGAGGGCGACGAGGCGCCCGGCCTGTGGGGCGAGCGCACGGGCAGGGGAAGCGGCGGGGCGGCGGTCGTCGGCCGCCTCTTCGTCGCGCCGGACGCGCGCGGGCACGGCATCGGCGCCCTGCTGATGGGGCGGGCCGCGCGGGAGGCGCGGGCGCGCGGGCTGCATCCGGTCCTGGACGTCGTCTCCACCGACACGTCGGCCACCGTGCTCTACGAACGCATGGGGTGGCAGCTGCTGTCCGTGGTCGAGCAGGAGTGGGGTCCGGGGCAGCGGGTCACTCTGCGCTGTTACGCGGCGCCGACGGAAGCGGAGCCGCGGCCTACGTCGCCGTAGGCAACTCGCTGCGGTGTCTCGCGCCTTGGGCACGCAGCCACCGCACGACATCGTCGGCATCGGGCTCGGACCCGGACTCGGACCCGGACCCGGACTCGGGCCCGGCGCCGGACGCGGACTCGGTGGCGATGTCCAGCGGTGTCATGCCGTCGTATCCGATCCAGTCGAGGTCGGCTCCCCGCTCCGCCAGATAGCGTGCGGTGGCCAAGCGGCCGCCGTGGCAGGCGCCCCAGAAGGCGCTGGTGATGTCGTCGGCATCGGCATCGGCGTCGGGGACGCCTTCGACGAGGGCCCGCACGCGGTCGAGAAGGCCGAGCGTCGCCGCGTCCTGCAAGGTCGTCCGCGCCCCGTGCTCCAGGAGCCGCCGGGCCGCGCGCCACTGCCCGAACGCGCGCGCGTCGGCCAGCGGTGTGCCGCCCGCGGTCACGGCCCCGGCCGCCTCGATGTCCGCGCCCGCCGCGACGAGGGCGTCGAGCGCCGCGACGTCGTCGTTGCTCGCGGCCCAGTGCAGGGGAGTCTCGCCGTGCGCCCCGACGAACCGGGCGTCGGGGTCGGCGCCCGCCGCGACCAGGAGAGCGATGACCTCGGGTCCGGCGGGAAAGTGCCCCGGCCAGTCCGTGGCGAGGTGCAGCAGGCTGCGGGTGCCCGCGGCCTCGCCCTCCTGCCTGATTCCTGCGGTGGCGAGACCTGGATGCGCGTCGAGGAGCCGCCGCAGGGCGCTCACATCACCGGAACGGATCGCTCCGGTCACCGCGACGGCCAGCGGGTCCTCCGCGTCGAGAACTCCCATGTCCGGCCTCCTGCCCGACCCTCTGATGCCCGGCCTTCTGATGCCCGGCCTTCTGATGCCTGGCCTTCTGATGCCCGACCCTGTGATGTCGGACCCTCTGATCGACTGCCGTCGATTGTGTCAGCGGGCACTGACAACGGCTGGTTCCCCGGCGGTGCAGGACGGCGGCGAGGAGCACCGCGGCGGCCACGGCGACCAGGTGTTCGCGGCCCGCGAGGTTCGGCTCGGCCAGCGAACCGGCCACCGTCGGGACCACGGCGGCGAGGAAGAGGACCGGCGCCCGCAGCGCCACGGCCGTGTAGGCGAAGAGGCCGACGATCGCCGCGGAGGCACCGGTGTCCACCGTGTGCGCGGCGTCGGCGGGCAGCCCGAGCCGGTCGGGCCCCAGGGCGATCATCAGGCGCGCCGAGAGGGTCCCGGCGAGCGTGACGGCGTACGCCACCGCCAGCGTGCGGACGCGCCCGAAGACCAGCTCGGCGAGCGCGAACGCCAGGAACAGCCGGGGCAGCCCGCCCCACGCGGGCAGGTCCACCGCGGGCACGAACACGGAGACGGGCGTACGGAGCAGGGAGAGCCACAGGGGCTGGTCCGCCCGCACCTCACTGACCACACGCACCACACCGGCACCCGTGCCGGTCTGCTGGAACTCGTGCAGGCCGATCACGGCGAGGGTGGCGAGGACGGCCAGTGAGACGCCCAGGGGGCCGCGCTCCCGGAGCGTGCGGAACGGCGCCGCGACGACGTTCCGCCACTCCCGGAGCAGCGCGTCCCCGCACCGGCCGGCCAGGCGCGAGACCAGCGACACCGGCTCCCCATCCCCTTCGTCCTGCGTTGTCCGAACAGAGTTGTCCGAACAGAGTTGTCCGAACAAAATGGGGAGGATACGTGACAGCCAAGGACAGTGCGGTGGTCAGCGCAGTGAGCGGTGCGGTGGGCCGTCAGCCTTCGAGCACGTCGCCGAAGTACGAGAGGCCCGCCGGGCCGCCGAGTCCCGGGCCGCTGACCGACTTGGCGCCGGTCGCGGTGGTGCCGGACGCGGTGGTCTTGAAGAGCCAGACCGAACCGGCGCCGTCGTTCTCGCCGTACGCGCCCGCCACGAGCTCGGCGCGGCCGTTGCCGTCGGCGTCCGCGAGGCCCACCGAAGCGCCGAAGAAGTCCTGGGACTCGGCGGTGCCGGGCACGCCCTCGGTGCTCTGCGAGAACGCCTTCGCGCCCGTGCCGGTCAGGCCGCTCGCCGAGCCGCGCAGGACGACGACCGTACCGGCCTGCTTCGCGCTGCCCAGCGTCTCGGAGGGCACGCCGACCGCGATGTCCGCGTAACCGTCGCCGTTGGTGTCGCCCGCGGCCAGGCTCCGGCCGAAGGCGTCGCCCTTCTCCGCGGCGCCGGGGACGCCCGCCGTGTCCTGGGTGATGCGGACCGGGGTGCGGGTGCTCGGACCGGTCGCGCTGCCGTACGTCACGGTGACCGCGCCGCCGGGTCCGCCGTTCGGCTCGTCGGCCGACTTCTCCATGAAGTTGCCGGTGACGATGTCGCCGTAGCCGTCCTTGTTCACGTCGGCGATCGTCGCGGCGTAGCCGCCCGCGACCTTGCCGGCCGGCTTCGGCGTCGTACCGCCCAGGTAGAGGGCGCTGCGGGTGCGGTAACTGTCGCCGCTCGCCTCCATCCCCATGATCAGCAGGTCGGTGGCGGCGTCGCCGTTGACGTCGCCGGTGACGATGGACTCCGTGTCGACACCGGTCTGCTCGGACGTGTCGATGCCGGTGAGCGCCGCCGCCTTGCCGGTACGGGAGACGGGTCCCTTGAAGATGTTCAGCTCCGGCATGGAGTTGTTGGCGGCCGCGAGGTCGGTCACGCCGTCGCCGTCGAAGTCGCCGGTGGCGACGGACCAGCCGAGCTCATTGCGGTTGTCGGGCAGGGGCGAGGAGATGTCGGTCCCCGTCTTCAGGCCGTCCGCACCGCCCCAGACCACGGTGAGCGCGCCGAACTCGTCGGTGCTGCCGATGCGTTCCGCGTGCACGCCGACGACCAGGTCCGTGTAACCGTCGTTGTCGAGGTCGCCGGTGGTCATCCGGTCCCCGAAGTGGTCACCGCTCTCCGGGGTGCCGGGTATGCCGGTGGTGGCCTGGCTGATCAGGGTGCGCTTGGTGGTGTCGAGGCCGCTCACGGTGCCGTACACGACGGCGACGTAACCGGCGTTGGACTTGCCCGAGACGGTGCCGAGGGGCGCGGAGATCGCGAGGTCTCCGTAGCCGTCGCCGTTGAAGTCGGCGCGTACCTCGTCCGGCCTGTCGGCGGGCGCGGCCCCGGCCGGCGCCGACGCGACGGCGAGCAGGGATCCGGTCAGGGCGGCCGTGGCGGCACCGGCCAGGACCGTACGGAACATCTTGGGCATGCGGTACTCCTGGTGTCGAAAAGGGTGCCGATGGGCCCTTGAGCGTGGCGCTTCGGCGCACAGGAGACCTTCGTGGGGGCGCGGAGGTTGTACGAGGGGGGAGGGAGTGAGAGAAGGATCAGTCCTGGTCGTCGGGGCCGGGCGCCGGGCGCTGCCGCTTCGAGGCGTCCTCGCGGCGCCTGCGCGGCCGGTGCGCCATCAGGTCCCGCGTCCCGCGCGCCTCGTCCGTGCCCACGATGGGGAGGGGGTGGGGGCCTCGGGGGCCCGCGGGGAAGTGGAGGAGCCGGGCGGAGGAGGAGGGTGACGGCCTCGCGCCGGCATTGGCATCGGCGTCGGCATTCGCGTGGGTGTGGGTATCGGTGGCGGTGTCGGTCCCGGCGTCGGTGCGGGTAGCGGTACGTACATCAGTACCGGTACGGGCATTGGTCACCGCACCGCTACGCGTATCGGTCACCGCACCGGTACAGGCATCCGTCTCGGCGTGGCCGGCCGCCTCCCCGGCCCCGCACCCGGGCCCTGCCCCGGCCGTGTCGCCGGGCTCGGCATCGGCCGCCCGTGCGTGCTCCGTCGCGCGGGCGTGCTCCACCCAGCCTTCGCGGAACCAACGCAACTGGGTCTGCTGCGCCTCCTCCTCGGTGAGGATCCGTACGCCGTCGATCCCGGCCTCCTGGATCTTCGAACCGAGTTCGATCAGCAGCCCGCCGACGAGGAAGGCCAGCTCCTCCGCCGCGGTCGTCTCACTCGCGATGTCGTGGTGTCCGGAACCATGGCTTCCCGCACCGTGGTGCCCCCCACCGTGGTGTCCCGCTCCGCGACGACCCGCGCCTCCGGATGGCCCCTCCGCTTCGTCAGTCGGCATGTTCGCACTCCCTCTGCGCCCCCGGGCTGCGTAAGTCGTCCTCTGCTGTTCGCCTACTCGACCTGCGGCAGGAACGCCTTCGTGACTCGCACGAAGACCGCCTGAAGCTCCGGAGGCACCCCCATTTTCCGGGCTGCTTCCTCGGGGCTGAGCAGTCGGGGGGCGTCGGTGTCACCGCCCCGGGCGGCCGCGACCGGCAGGTCGTTCTCGGACAGCCGGCCGGAGCGGATCAGCATGTCCCGCAAGGGCACCCCGAGCACCGTCGCCAGGCGTCGCATCGTCTCCAGGTCGGGCATGCTCTGCCGCTGGATGAGGCGGCTGACCGCGGCCCGGTGGACGCCGGCGTCGTCCGCCAGCTTCGACTTGCCGCCGCCGCGCGGGCTGTCGATGTCGTAGCCGCGCTCGCGCATCACGCCCTCGATCCACTCGGCGAACTCCTCCAGTTCGTCCGCTCGGTTCCGGCCACTCTCTCTGCTGCTCTCCCTGCTGCCCTCTCTGTTGCTCTCCCGGCCTTGTCCCGGGCCGTGGCCGGCACCGGGTCCGGGGCCGGGCCCGGGTCGGTACACCTGGTCGCTGCGGGCGCTGGCCCGTGAGCTGGACACCATGTCGTCGCTCTCCCCTCGTCGCAGGGGGAGCGTACCGATCGCGCGCGCACCGAAATATGTGCGCGCTCGCACGTTGTTGTGAAGATCCCGCGCAGGCGCGCCATTTCAGCCACCTCGGGCCCCATCCAGCTCCCTTCTCAGTCCCGCACCTCCAGTTTTTAGTTGCGCATGCGCACGCAGCGTGGAACTCTGATCACGCATCCACGACTTCGAACTAATGTTCGCATACCCGCTGGAGGGGCTGCGCATGTCTCATCGGACTGTTCTCCTCGCACCTGCTCTGAACAGCGCGTTTCCCGACACACAGGACACCGGGGAACGTTCGGGCGAAGCTCTCGACTGGCGCCGAAACGCCGCCTGCGTGGATCTCCCACAGCAGTACGTCTTCACTCGTACCCCCGCCGAGGCGGCGCCGGTATTGCGCGCCTGCAATCAGTGCCCCATCCGGCGCGAGTGCGAGGCCATCGTCGATCCGTCGCACACGTGGTTCGACGGGGTCAGCGGCGGGCGCCTCTGGCGCAACGGCCGCGAGGTCAAGCCGCGCAAGTCCGCCGCAGGGAGGCCGTGATGCGCACCGCTGTCGAACGCGCGGCACTCTGGCTCGACTCCCTGCGGCGCCGGTACCCCCTGCTCCTGGAGGAGCTGGCGCCCGGCACGGGACGGACGTTCCGCGAGGTGCGGGGCGGCGGCCCGGCCGCGTCCGCCGTCGCCCCGGTCCGCCTCTACGTCTCCGACGCCCTCCGCGACATCGGCGACGGCGTGGTCGAACTGGAGGAGGCCGTACGGGACCGGCTCGGCCTGCGCCGCATCGCCACCGCCCCGGTGCCGGTCCGCCTGCGCAGGATCGCCGAACTCCTCGACGCGGTACGGGACGTGCCCGACCTGGCGGCCCACGTCGAGGAGGAGACGCGCCGCATGTCCCGGCGCTGCGCCCGCGCCCTCGGGGACCCCGAGCAGCTGGTCCGGCTCCCCGGCCGCTGCCCCGCCTGCGGCTCCGTGTCGCTGCGCGCGTTTCCCGAACGCGGGGTCGCGATGTGCGTGAACCCGCCCTGCCGCCACGAACTGGAAGAGGACGTGACCGGCGACGAGACCGGCGACGTGACCGACGACGAGACCGAGGAGGAGACGGCATGAACACACCGCTGATCTCGGGTGACCTCGCCGCCGCCGAGGCCGACGTCTCGCCCGCCACCATCCGCAAGTGGGTCCAGCTCGGCCACCTGAAGGCCGCGGGCCGGCAGGGGCGGCGGGCGATGTACCGCCTGGAGGACGTGTTCGCCGCCGAACGGTTCGTCCGAGGGGTACGAGGGACACGGCCGTAGCGGTAGTCGTGCACGAAGAAGAGGGCCCCGCACCGAGTGGTGCGGGGCCCTCTTCGCGTACGTCCGACCCACTCCCACCAGGCCCAACCCGCCCCGCCACTACTCCGGTTGCGGGATACGGACCCCTGGATCACACTTGAAGCAGCGGCAGAGCTGCGCCCCCCACCGGGGGCGGCGGACCTGCCGCTTTGTGTTGCCCGCAGCAGCTCCACTCCTGCGGCCCCTCCTCACGACAGGGAGTGTCCATGTGTCCATCCTGACCTTCCCCGACGCGGAACGGCTCGTCGTCGACTTCCTCAAGAACCGTGCGGAGCTCGCCGGTTCGGTCGTCGACAACAAGCCGCCCGCTGGGTTCGACGGCACCCAGAAGGCCGTCCTCGTCTCCCGCGTCGGCGGTGCGTGGATCGACGACAAGCATCTCGACCAGCCGCTGCTCGACATCGAGGTCTACGGTCCGGACAAGTCCACCGCGCACGGCATCTCCCTCGCCGCCCGTGCCTGTGTGCTCGAACTGACCGGCACCTCGTACGGCGGGGCCGTCGTCACCGACGTCACCGAGGCGGACGGGCCGCGCTGGCTGCCCGACTACAACCGCCCGGCGGGCAGCCGCTACCTGTCGACGGTACGGATCTCCGTCCGTCCCGCGTAGCCGCCGCACCCCGCGCTTCCCTCGCGCACAGCCAGGCCCTGCCGACCACGGCGGGGCCTTCGTCGTACCCGGCCCCGGGACGGAACCGCCCCGACGGCCACCACCACACGCACCACAACCACCCGAGGAGTACTCATGGCAGGCAACAACGGCAAGCAGATCCGCGTCGCCGGCAGCGGACGCGTCCTCATCGCGCCGGCCGGCACCGACGCCCCGGCCAGCGCCACCGTCGACTGGGACACCACCAAGTGGACCGACCTCGGTTACACCACGACCGACGGCATCAAGTTCAACAAGAAGGACAAGATCGACCCGGTCGACACCTGGCAGTCGGTGAGCCCGGCGCGGTTCATCTACTCCGACCGCGACCTGACCGTGAAGTTCCAGCTCCTTCAGATGAACAAGGACACCCTGTCCTTCTTCATGGGCGGCGGCGACGTCAAGGTCGGCACGGCGGTCGGTGACCTCAAGGAGTTCACGTACGACCTGGCCAACAGCCCGATGCCCGACGAGCGCGCGCTCGGCATCGAGTTCACGGACGGCTCGGCCAAGTACCGCTTCGTGATCCCGCGCGGGCAGGTCACCGAGACCGAGGAGATCGCGATGACCCGCACCGGCGCGGTCAAGCTGGGCGTGACCTTCACGGCCCTCGCCAAGGACGACAACGCGCCGCTGGCGAGCTTCCGCATCAAGGAACTGGCCACGTCGTACTCGTAAGCCACCAAGGCGAACTCGCCTTGCCGGCCCTTTGATTGATTGCGCAAAATCGCCGGTTGCGCTTGCGCGCGACCGTCTAGGATCCGAGCGACGCCCGGCCCGTGCCCCCAGCACGGCCGGGCGTCGCCCTGCCGAAGGAGAGACCCGTGTCCGGCTTCAACGTCAACGCCGCCCGTGCCCAGCGCCTCGAAGCGCTCGGCCGGTCCTGGACCTTCGAGCTCGACTCCGACAGCTTCGAGCTGCCGACCGAACTGACCCGCACCACCGCCCGCAAGCTCCGTGACCTCGACGACAACGACGTCGACGGCCTGCTCGAACTCCTCCTGGGGGAGCAGCAGTACGCCCGCTTCGAGCGGCACGAGGTCACGATGCAGGACATCGCGGCGATCCTGGAGGCGTACGGCAAGGAGACCGGGCTCGGCCTGGGGGAAGGCTGAGCCTCGGCGTGTTCGTGGAGGAACACGCCGAGGCCCTGGAAGCCGATCTGCTCCGCTTCTACGGTCTGGACCTCCTGGACTGGCACCGCGGAAGCCTCTCCTCCCGCCGCCTCGCGGTCCTGATCCGCCACCTTCCGCGGGAGGGGGCGGTGGCCAGGGAGACGGAGGGCGAGGCGGCGGAGTGGTCGGTCGGCGACTATCTGCTGGCGCACGTGGTGGACCAACTGGCGGACGGGAACTGGATGTTCGCGACGGTCAACCGGGACGAGGAAGCGGACCCCCTGGACCCGCCGAAACCCCTCCCACGCCCCGGCACGCCCCGCCCACCGGACACCGAGCCCCATAACCCCGAGCAGCCCCCCGCCCCCACCCCCGACCAGCCCATGCCCTCCCCGGAACAGCTGGCGGCTTTCTTCTCCTGACCTCCCCCGGACATCGCACCGGCGACGGGTTCCATGTCCCCGACTGACCCCGGACCGGCCGATCACCCCTGACGCAGACGCATCGTCCACTTGGGCAAAGAGCCCCACCGCGACGCCCCACCGTGGCCACCGCTCACTGCGACGAGCCCGGGGCCCGGGATCACGATCGTGCCGCGGAATGTGGCACTGTGCTCGATCAGCTTCCGTTCCTCTTGCCAGGCGAAGTCGTAGAGATACACAGCGCCGTGACCCTCAAAATCGACCTGTGCCTCGACCTTTTCCCCGTGATAGGCGTAGACGCGGGAAGTGGATCCCGCATTCTCAGTGGCAAGCTTGGGTGCGTCCGAAAGTTGCCCGAGTGACACGTTCCAACGCCCGGGCTTGCTGACTCCCTTGGATATGGAGAGCCGGTCATAGCCGGCGGGTATCACAAGGTGAGCTTTATCGTTTCCCCACCCTGATTCACCGACGAGTTCCCGACGGGTGATCCCGCCCTCCGTGCGGTCGCCGTGGATGGAGAACCCCTGCCCAAAAACCCTGCCCCACGCCTCGGCGAGCAGGGTTCTTCCGGAGAGGGGGGCCGGTATGTCGAACTCGTCCTTTCCGCGTCCGGAGAAGTGCGCCGCTGAATCATTGGACATTCGAGAACCTTTCAGGAGGAATGCCGCGTGAGTGAAGGCGAAGTGAAGCCGATCAAGGACAGGCTCACAGCACTTGAGAACCAAGTCCAGGAGTTTACGACAAAGTTCGAGCATGGTTGGGCCAAAGGTGAAACCGTCGGAGCGGCGGGGGCGGCGACGGGCACCGCCGCCACACTGACCGGTATTTCAGGTGAGGCCACCGTCCTCTCGGGCGGCGTGAAGCTGTGGAACTTCGAATACGACATGCGCGCCGAGAAGGAAAAGCGCGACCTCAAGAATTCGAGGCAGCTTCCGTATCAACTCGATGAGCGCATCGAAGCCGTAAAGCAGCTGGCCACTGAAGGAAGGGACCGCGCCGACCGGCGCATCACCGAGCTCTCCACCGAACTGAACCGGAAGATCGCCCGCAAGGCCGACATCTCTGCCCTCCGGCAGACCGCCGACCGGCACGACAGTCAGCTCGAAGGGCTTCGGAGCAGTCAGGTCAACGCGCTGAACCGCGAGGCCCGCCAGGCCACGGTCACCGTTCAGGCGCTGGAAGACGAGATCGCCCGGCTCAATGCCCGCTTCTGACCCGGCGCGCAAGGAGCGGAAACCCAAAGCGGACACCCAAAGGGGCAGACATCCGGAGGAGTAGTCACCCATGGCATTGAACAAGTCCATAGGAAACGCGGCCACACAGCTCGGCCGCATGCGTACGGCAGCGGGCCAAGCCGCCGCCCAGGTCGGCAAGTTGGGCAAGTCGACCGGCTCCGCCGACAACCCCGTCGGCAAACTGGGGAAAGTGAGCGGCACCGCCTCCACCGCCGTCGGCAAACTCGGCAAGTCGACCGGTACCGCCGCCACCGCCCTCGGCAAGCTCCGTACGTCCGCCGGCAACGGCGACGGCGCCGTACGGAAACTGAACACCGGCCTCCGCAGCGCCGACGGCGCCCTCTCCACGGCCCGGAAAGGGTCCGACAAGTTCAAGAGCTCGCTCGACAAGCTGCGCGGCTCCGCCGACCGGACCAAGAACGCCCTGCGCGACGTGAAGCGCCAGGCCGACGCCGTGGAGAAGTCCGTCGGCAAGGCCGGCAAGAACGCCGACAAGGGCGGGAAGTCCATGAACGGCCTCGGCAAGGGGCTCAAGGGCGCGAGCACCGCCCAGCGGGGCCTCAACCTCGCCATGGCGGCCAGCCCCTTCGGGCTGATCATGACGCTCGCCGCCCCGCTGATCGCCCAGTTCGTGAACATGGACAAGGTCACCGCGGCCCTCAAGCGCGGCATGGACGCCGCGTGGCGTGGCATCAAGTCCGGCACCCGCGCCGCCGTCGACTTCATCAAGCCGCTGGTGAAGGGGCTCGGGAACCTCATCCTCACCCCCATCAAGGGCCTGGCCACCGCCCTGAACGGCGTGTTCGGCGTCCTCGGCAACATCAAGGTGTCCATCCCCAGCTGGGTGCCGAAGTGGGGTGGGAAGTCCTTCGGCTTCCCGCGGCTGCACGTGCCCGTCCCGCACCTCGCCCAGGGCGGTGTCGTCCAGGCCCGCAACGGCGGCACCCTCGCCCTCATCGGCGAGGCCGGCGAGTCCGAGGCCGTTATCCCGCTCTCCAAGCTGGAGCGCATGCTCAGCCGCGGCGGGGGCAACAGCGCCGCCCTGCGCCGCCTCGCCGTGGCCATGGAGCGGCTCGCGGAGCGCCCCGTACACGTCGACGTCGACTCGCAGACCATCGCCCGCGCCGTCTTCGCCGGACAGCGCGCCCTCGCCCGCCGCTAGCCGCCGCCTCCCGTCCCGCCAGCCACCGGCAGAGCGACCACGACAGAGCGACCACGACACAGCGATCCACGACAGAGCGTCCCACGACAGAACAGGAGGACTCCATGGCCAGGAACCTGTGGATCGGAGCCCCCGGCCGGCTCCGCGAAATCCACCAGGCGGCGAAGAGCTGGGAGCGCACCGCCGAGCTCAACGTCACCGAGTTCAAGGCGCTCGAAGGGCGCGTCACCACCTTCGCCCCCACCCGCACCGTCCGCCGCCTCAAGCTCTCCTTCGACGCGCTGGAGCCCGCCGACGCCCAGCACCTCGCCCGGCTCGCCCGCCGCGTCGGCACCGGCCGCGGCCCGCTCGTCGTGCTCGACCCGGTCTCCGTCAACCTCCTCGACCCCTACCAGGCGGCCGGGCAGTCGGACGTCTCCGGCGGCTGGGACCACTGGTTCACCATGAACGGTGACATCGCGCTCACGCGCAACGCCGACGCCGTCACCACCGCCGACTGCCAGGACCCGGCCGCCGCCGTCGGCTGGGTCCACGGCACGTGGGCGGGGTGGCCGGTGGTGCCGGGCACGCAGGTCTCGTGGCTGCTGCCGGCCGGCTGGGACCCGGCCACCGCCACCGCCCAGCTGGACTGGAAGGCCGTGGACGGCACGTACCTCAGCACCAGCCACGCCACCGGCACCGCCGTCACCGCGACCGCCCCCGCCGACGCCGCCTTCGCCACCCCCGTCGGACGCCCCGGCGCCATCGGCCTGTTCGGGCTCGCGGGCGCCTGCCTCACCCTCGGTGACGCCCCCGTCGCACACGCCCTCGGCGACGGCTGCCCGGCCATGGCCGTCACCGCGTACAGCGACGTCCCGGCGCGGCCGCTGCCGTACCGCAACATCAGCGTCGATCTCGTGGAGGTGCGCCGTGCAGCCCTCTGACGACGCCCTCGACAAGGCGCTCGCCTCGCCCGAGCGGGTCCCGGCCCACTCCACCCGCCTCGGCGGCAAGGAGCTGGGACGCCAGGTCCAGTCCTGGAAGGTCGAGCGGGCCTACGCGACCGACCTGCCCGAAGCGATGCGCGCCTTCTCCGGCAGCGCCTCCGCCCAGCTGGAGCTCCTCCTCGGCGGCACGGAGAACATCCCCGCCCCGCGCCTCTACTCCGCCTGGGCCGACCGCGCGACGGGCGACGTCGTACGGCCGGGACAGTCCGTCGTCCACACGGCGGGCGCGGGCGGCCGCACCCTGCCCGCCTTCCGCGGCACCGTCCGCTCCCGCACCGCCGCGTCCGGCAGCGACACCGTCACCGTGCAGGCCCTGGACGGCGCCGAGCGGCTGCGCGGCCCCGCCTCGCTGCCCCGCCCGTACCACGGCTACTACTACGGACGCCCGGTCGCCACCGCCACCTGGTGCGTGGACGAACTCCTGCGCCAGGGCGGCATCCACACCTGCCCGCCGCCGCGCGCCCCGCTCGTCGACAAGGACGACACAGCGGACGAGAACCCCTTCACGGTGCTCTACGCCTCGCTGCACGGCGGCTTCAACTCGACGTACGGCCAGCCGGAGACCCTGCCGAGCCCCACCACGTACGACTGGATCCAGGACGGCGCGCCCCACGAGATCGCCCTGATGCCGAAGGCCGCCGGGCTCACCGCCTCCTGGATGCCGCGCTCGCGGTTCGTCATGCCCGGCAAGATCTTCCTGGTGGAGTGCTGGGTCAACACGGCGTACACACGCGGCAACCTGGTGGAGATCTCGACGGTCTTCGACCAGAGCGGCACCAAGAGCGGGTTCATCAAGGGCTCCTTCGACATCGCCACGGGCGTCGTCGGCATCGAGGCGGGCACCAAGGACGCCGGCTCGGCCAAGGTCACCTGGGGCATCGACAAGCTGGGCTCCCTGCGCGGCATCTGGCACCTCGGTTTCCTGGTGGACACCAGGTCGACCGGGACGACCGTCGCCCCGACCGTGCAGCCGCGCCTCACCGCTCCCGACGGCTCGTTCCGCGTCGGCGGCAAGTACACCTTCACCAACGAATCCGCGTTCCAGCCGATCTCCGAGCTGAACCGGATCGACCTGACCACCGACATGGCCGTGGAGTGCCTCCAGGTCACCGACCGGTTCCTGCCCGACGTCGAGAGCTTCACGAGCGAGGCGTGGGAGCCACGCGGCTGGTGGACGAAGGGCGCCACCCTCGACCTCCCCGAACTGCCGCTCTACGACATCCCCAAGGTGTCCGGCTCCCAGTGGGACGTGATCACCGAGATCGCGCGGGCCAGCATGTCCACCGCCGAATTCGACGAACAGGGCGTCTTCCGCTGGCGCGGACCCTCACGGTTCACCAAGGTGCCGGCCGATCCCGACCTCACGGTCACCACGCGCAGGGACATCGCCTCGCTCACCGTCACCGAGGAGATCGACGCCTGCCGCAACCACTGCGAGCAGCCCTACCAGGACTGGAACGGCATCAGAGCCACCAACGGCGAGCACGTGGACGACACCCTGGTGCGCGAGATCAAACCGAACACCGCCGTCGTCGTGCAGTACGCCATGGCCGAGGAGGAGAACGACATCGGCCCCCTCGTGATCACCGACGACAGCGTCGTCAACGACGGCCACCGGGTGCGCTTCGGCACCGTGAAGACCGGCGGCACCGCGGTCAAGGGCAAGGTGTCGGTGAGCTGCTGGCGGGAGGGCCCGACGTACTTCGTACGCTTCTCCAACCGCGGTACGACCAGCGTGTGGACGGTGACCAAGGACGGCAAGCCCTCCGTGCGCATCGTGCCGATCAAGCGCTCGGCCGACCCCAAGCAGCGCTCGTACGCCCGGTGGAACACCACCAGCCAGCAGCACTATGGCAAGCAGCAGTACACCGCCCCCGCCTCCGAGTGGGTGCAGGCCTCCACGGCCGCTTCCGCGCTCTCGAACGCCATGCTCAACGCGGGGCGCTACCCCGTGCCGCTCCTCGGCGAGGTCGAGGTCCTGCACGACCCGCGCATCCAGCTCGGCGACGTGGTCCGCGTCGTCGACTCCGCGGGCGCCGAACTGGACACGTTCGCCTGGGTGGTGGGCATCCGCACCACGCACGCCGCCGGCAGCGCCCCGCAGCAGACCCTCACCCTGCGCGGCACCGCCTACAACGGCGTCCCCGCCGACGACGGCCTCACCCCCGACGGCCCGGTCGACCCGGCGCACGGCAAGCAGCGGACGTACCAACGCCTCGCCGCTCAGTACGCGACGCTCGCCCCGCTCACCGCGGCGGCGATCAGTTACCGGACGCTGCTCACGACCCAGGGAGCGACGGAATGAACGAGCCCGGGACCCCCATGGGAGACGTGGCCCCCACCGAGGCCCTGACGGACACCGAGGCACTGACGGACACCGAGGCCCTGACGGACACCGAGGCCCTGACGGACACCGAGGCCCTGACGGACACCGAGGCCCTGACGGACACCGACGCGTACGTGCCCCCGCCAGGACCCGTCCAGATCGACGACCCCCTCGTGGCGGCGGACGACGAGGGCATGGACCCGAGCGAGACGCTGCCGCCGCCCCTCGACGGCTGATCCACGCCCGAACGACGGACCCCCCCCGCCGATCAGCCCGCCCCCGCTCCCAGGAGGAACCGAACCCATGGTCGCTCTCACCCCGCTCGGCAGCCTGCCCTACCCGCAGCCCACCGACAACGCCGACATCCCCGTCCACCTGCAATCCCTCGCCGAGGCCGTCGACGGCCGCACCGTGCTGCGGTTCGCCGACGCCGCGGCCCGCGACGCGAAGGTCACCGACCCGATCCCCGGCATGGTCGCCTGGCTCAACAACCCCGGCCGCTACTTCCACTTCACCGCCGCCAAGCAGTGGGCGCCGCTCGTCCCCGGCCCGGTGCACTGGTTCAGCACGCTGACCGGTACGACGAACTCCACCGCGTACGTCGAGACGCTCACCGGCGCCCCGGACCCCCTGGCCGTCTCGTTCATCGCCCCGCCGTCCGGCATGGCGCTCATCACGGTCGGCGCCCGCTTCAACAACAGCGCGGCCGGCCTGTCCTACTTCTCGGCCTCCGTGAAGCAGGGCACGCGGGTCGTGTCCGCCGCCGCGGACTCCCGCGCGGCCGTCGTCGGCGGCACGAACCAGGTCTCGGCGAGCATCCAGTACCCGGTCACCGGCCTCACCGCGGGCGCCGCCCACACCGTCACGGGCGCCTTCCGCACCACCACGACCTCGACGGGCCTCACCAACCGCTTCCTCACGATCACCCCCATGAACTGACGCACCGAGGAGGGCCCATGGCCACACCTCTGACCCCCGACGCCCTCGTCCGCGCCCTGCGCGGCGAGGGCGTCCGCATGAGAGAACACGGCAACTGGAGGACGCACAACCGCAACCACAAGGGCGCCTGGGGCCCGGTGCACGGCGTCATGCTGCACCACACCGCGGGCACCGACAGCCTCGCCCTCTGCCGCAGGGGCATGTCCACCCTGCCGGGCCCGCTCTGCATCGGCCTGATCACCAAGGACGGCACGCTCCACCTGGTCGGCTACGGCCGCACCAACCACGCCGGCAACGGTTCGACCGCGGTGCTCGACGCGGTACGCAGGTCAAAGGTGCTGCCGTCCAGGCCGGGCCCCGACGCCGTGGACGGCAACGCCCGCTTCTACGGCTTCGAGATCGAGAACCTCGGCAACGGCCGCGACCCCTTCCCCGCCGCCCAGCTCGACACGGTGGAGCGCCTGTCCGCGGCCCTGTGCCGGGCGCACGGCTGGTCGGGCGCGAGCGTCATCGGCCACAAGGAGTGGACCCGCAGGAAGATCGACCCGACCTTCTCGATGCCGGTAATGCGCGGCCGGGTCTCCACGCGCCTCGGCTCCGAGGCACCGGGCGACGACGACACCGCGTACGAACCGTTCCCCGGTGCCGCGTTCTTCACGATCGGGCGGCAGAGCCCGCTCTGCACGGCGGTCGGGCGCCGCCTGGTCAAGGAGGGCTGCGGACGGTACGCCGTCGGTCCCGGCCCGGTCTGGACCGAGGCCGACCGCGCCTCGTACGCCGTCTGGCAGCACAAGCTCGGCTACCGGGGCGGGGACGCGGACGGCATCCCGGGCAGGGCCAGCTGGGACCGCCTGCGCGTCCCACGCTCCTGACCCCTGCCCCCTGAGTCCTGACCCCTGAGTCCTGACCCCTGACCCCTGAGACCTGAGCCCTGAGTCCCGGGAGGACGCCCATGACCGACACCACACGCAGAGGCCTGCGCACCGCCGTACAGGCCCTCTTCACCCTCCTCGCCGCGCTGCCACTCCTCGCGACGGACCCGGGCATCACCGATGTCCCTGCACTCGCGGCCCTGGTGGCCTTCGCCACGGCCCTGAGCCGCCTGATGGCGGTGCCGGCGGTGGAGGCGCTGCTGCCTCCGTGGCTGCGGAGGCAGGGACGAAGGGAGGAAGCCAACGATGACGGGAACTGACACCGGCAGCGTCCCCCTGGAGCTGGAGAGACTGCGCCGCTCCGTAGACGTGGGTTTCGCCACCACCCGCGGCGACCTGGCCCTCCTCCTGCAACGGGCCGACCAGACGGACAAGACCCTCTCGGAACACGAGGACCGCCTGGACACCCTGGAACGCAGCCGCTGGCCCCTGCCCTCCCTGGCAGCCATCACCTCCTGCACGGCCCTGGCGGTGACGCTCTGGCAGTCGGGCGGCAGGTGACGCGGGGAGCCCGAAGAACGACGAAGGCCCCGACCGCTCAGCGGTCGGGGCCTTCGTCTGCCCTTGCGGGCGAGTGCGGAGCAGGCGGGCGTTGCGCGGTCATTTGCAGGAGCTCTTGACGATGCTCATACCGGGCCCTGCCCTATTCGGTGCCTCGCATTGGCCCGAATCGTGACGGCGCGCGGTGGTCGCCGTCGTCCTCATGCCACTGGCAGTCGGCAGCGCGAACATATCCCTCTCCGCCATTCAACAGGAACAGGGTGCCACGCCCAGGTTTCGCGTGGCGATCACGCAAGAAGTCGGCGCATTCAACTTCATCGAGTCTTGAAATCGTCAGGCGCGAGAAGTCGGGACTGATATGCATGAGTTCAACTGCAGGGAACACGACATCGATTCGCGTCTCATAAACGCGAGGCTGAACGCTTCTGAGCAGCAGTACGGAATGGCTTACAGAGTACTGCCAGACTTGGAACTCTCGGTCCCACGATGCAATATTGTGCAAGTTAGCTCCCAGGCATGGGCCATGACGCCGGTTCAGGGACGGTGATCTTCCGGCCACCCTCGTAGAAAGAAATGCTACCCCAGTCCCTGTCGCCCACCCGTACCGCCTTCCCCACGTGGTACATCTCGCGCTCGGTCGCGAACCAGTTATTCCCCATTCCGCTCTTATAGGCGTTCATGAAACGTTCGGCCGGCGTTCCCCCGGCGAAACCGTCCATGGATACGTGCAGGCGGACGGCAGGATTGTGGGCTGCGGCCCTGACTTGCGCTTCGAAGCCCGTCCAGTCATCGAGGTAGTGAGTGAATCCATTCTTGTCCGCGAATTCCCGCAACCCTTCCTTTCGGATCCCCAGTGCAACGTTGTTCGGACACGGTGAAAGACCGAGCGGGTCGGTCCAGGTGTGCGGGTTGTGGACGTAGGTGTTGGGGTTGGGTGCTGGCGTGAGTCCGAGAGGGTCGGAAGTGGTGTATCGGGCGGTTTCGGGGTCGTAGTAGCGGTAGTAGTTGTAGTGGAGACCGGTTTCCGGGTCGTGGTATTGGCCCGGGAAGCGGAGGGGTGTGTAGGTGGTGCTGTCCGTCGGCCAGGCTGTAGTGCCCCAAAGGGTGCTGCGGGCACGCCATGCGATGTCGCCCTGTTCGTCGATGAGTTCGGTGGGGGTGCCAGTGAGGTCCGTGACGATCGCGTAGAAGCGGGAGTCGATCTCGCTTTGTGGTGCGGTAGCCGCTGTGATGCGTTCGGTTTGGGTGAGGGCACGAAGCCCGTCGTGGTCCCAGGTCAGCGTCAGCGGGTTGGGCAACTCCCCACTGACAGTGGTCTGTTCACACAGGCTGGTGCCGTCCCAGGTGAAGTCCGTGTGTTCGGCCACGGTCGTGCCGTCGTGGGCCATCCGTGACTTGGAAATGCGTCGGCCGAGCGGGTCGTAGCGGTAGCGCCAGATCGCGCCGTCAGGTGTGACGACCTGGGTGAGACGGTCCTCGGCGTCCCAGGTGTAGTGCCAGTTGTCCGGCTTGCGGGACAGACGGGGCTTCTGGCGCAGGGTGACGCGTCCGGCGTTGTCATGTTCGTAGCGGACCTGGCCGGCCCTTGTGATGCGGGTACCGGAGTATGAGCGGCTGCCGGTGGCATCCTGACCGGAGTGAGCAGAAGGCCAGGCAGCCTCGGTCTGGTTGCCGGCGGCGTCGTAGGCGTAGGTCTCGGACCACTGGTCGGCGCGGACTGCGGTGACCCTCCCCGCGGCGTCCAGATCGAAGCGACGGAGACCGTTGAGACGGTCGTTGACGGCGACGAGATTGCCGTCGGCGCGGTAGCGGTAGTCCAGCTGCTGGATCACCCCGCGCGGAACCGGCCCCGTCACCGTCTGGCCCGAAAGGCGGCCGAGGGGATCGAAGGAGCTGGTGATGGTAAGGGTCTCACCGACGCGGCGGGACAGTTCACGGCCCGTTCGGTCGTGGTCGAAGGTCAGGGTGCGGCCGGAGGCGGTCAGCTGGGTCCGGTGCCCGGCTGCGTCATAGGTGTAGGTGGTGGCCGCGCCGGTGGGTGTGGTGCGGCCGGTGCGGCGTCCCAGCAAGTCGTAGGTGTAGGACGTGGTGCGCTCGTCGACCGTCTCGGAGAGCAGGCGTCCGGCGGCGTCGTGCCGCAGACTCAGGACGGTGTCGCCGTTTACGGCCCTGGTCAGACGACCCGCGTCGTCATAGGCGTACGTGGTGACGCAGCCCTCGACGTCCTTGGTCACGGTGCGGCCGAGAATGTCGCGTTCGAAGCGGATCCGCTGCCCGGAGGCGGTGGTACGGGCGACGAGCTGACCAGCAGCGTCGTGGGTATAGGTGACGGTTCGACCGTCGAAGTCCGTCTCGGAGACCAGGCGGCCCGCCGGGTCGAAGGCGTAAGACCACGTAGCACCCTGGGAGTTGGTGATACCGGTGAGGTGCAACTCTGCGTCGTGCGTGAACTCGTATCTGACGCCGTCAGGTGCGGTACGCGCGGCGAGCTGGTCGAAGTGCGTGTACTCGAAGCGGCTGACCGACCCCGTCGGGTCGGTGTGACGAGTGCAGTTGCCCTCACCGTCGTATGCCCAGGACTCGCTTGACCCGTCCGCGTATGTCCGACGGGCGAGCTTGCCCTCCACCGTCCATTCCAGGCGGGTTACGTGCTTCAGCGGGTCGGTGATGCTGACGGGGTTGCCGAAGCTGTCGCGCTCGTACGAGGTGACGGCGCCGAGCGGATCGGTGACCTTGACGGGCAGTCCCGCCGCGTCGCAGCGAACCTTGATGGTGTGGTCCAACGCGTCGGTGACCGCGACGAGGTGGCCCGATCCGTTGTAGCGGTAACGCGTCGTGGCTCCGGCGGGATCAGTGACGGAGATCCGGTTGCCCCGCTCGTCGTACGCCTGCTGCCACACACCGCCGTCTGGCTCGGTGATTGATATCGGCAGGCCGAGTGCGTTGTATTCCGCCCGGGCTTCCCGGCCGTCCGGCCGTATCGCGGTCGCCACCCGGCCGTGTTCGTCGTGGATGTAGCGCGTCGTGCGGCCGAGTGGATCCGTGACCGCGATGAGGCGGTGGTCGGCATCCCACTCCTGGCGGGTGACATGTCCGAGTGGGTCGGTTTGCCGGACAAGGCGGTACGCCTCGTTGTGCTGGTAGCGGGTCGTGCGGCCGAGGCCGTTGGTGACGAGAGTCGTGCGCGTTTCGTCGTCGTAGGCGAGGGTGCCGGACAGGAAACCGCCACTGCCTTCGGTGCGGACGACCCGGCCCAGGTCGTCGTAGGTGTACCGGTAGACAGTCCCGTTGCGGTCGGTCCACGAGGTGATGCGCCCCGCCTCGTCGTAGGTAAACCTCAGAGGCAGCCCTGACGAATTGGTGACCTCGGAGAGGTGCCCGTCGTCGTTGTAGTCATAAGCGGTGAGTAGCGTCCCGGCCGTCCCCGGCTGCCCCGGGTCGACGAGCCGGAGGGCCGAGATTCGGGGCAGGTCGGCGTGGCGCTCGATGGCGATGCGGTAGCCACCGGAATGAGTCACCGCGGTGGGGGTGCCGTCGTCGCCGTAAAGGATGGTGATCCGCTGGTCGTTGCGGTCCACGATGGCCTGTAGGGGCAGGTCGACCGCGTCGCTGTCCTCCGTGGGCTGCGGGCTGTGGAAGATGTACGCGTATCCGGAGTCCGGGTCGGTGATGCGCAAGGCCCCGGCTGTCTCGGTATCCCAGGTCAGGGGAAGACGTGGACCCGCCTCGGGGTGGACTGAGGCTTCGGAGTCGAGGGTGGGGAGAGGGTAGGCCAGACGGGCGCCGTCGGGCGCGGCGTAGGTGACCCCGTCCTCATCGACCTGGAGACGCTGGTCGAGGGTCGAGGCCCAGGTGGGACCGAACCAGCCGCCCCACCGGTACGACGACAGGTGCGTGCGCTCCAGCACGAGGGAGAGAGCGCCCGGTAGCTGCACGTCGGTCTGGGGCAGCAGCATGTCACCGGTGGCGACATCGATCGGGTCCAGGTCGCACTTCTTGAGCGCGGCCCGGATGGAGGCGGGCAGTTTCTCCCACTCCGAGGGTCGCAGCTTGAGCCGGGACAGCCCCGTGCCGTCGAGCCCCAACGTCTTGCCGAGTTTGGCGAGTTCGCCGGGCTTGAGCTTACCCAGGCCCTTGCCGATGACCTTGCCCAGACCGCCCGCACCGACTCCGAAAGCGGCTCCCAGGGCCAGGGTCTCCGCGAGTTTGTCCGGATCCTTGAACGTCCCCGGATCCTGCAACAACGCGTCGAAGGCGGCGAACTTCATGCCCTCACCGGCGAGTTTGCCGGCCTTGGCGATCGTCTTGATCTCCCCGAGGGCCTTCAGTGCCCGCTCCAGGCCGCGGATGGCCTCCATCACGGTACGGATGACCCGGGCCATACGGCTCCCGGACTTCTCGATCCTGGCGATCAACGCCACGACCTTCGCAGCCCGCGCCCCGGCCGCGAGGCTTCCCGCGATCGCGGACAGGCCACCGGTCAGCACCGACAGGGCCAGGCCCGCGATCTCGAACTCGGCGATCTCGGCGAGGATCACACCGATCTCGGTCAGCAGGTCGTGCGCCTCGTCGGCGAAGTCGTCCAGCGCCTTGGCACCCTTGCGCAGCGAGTCGGCCATCTCGGTGGCCTGCGTGCGGGCGGTCTTGGCCCGCTTGTGCAAAGCCTTGGCGGCCTTGCCTTCCCACTCCAGGCCCGTGAGCGCCGTCTCGGCGTCGCGGGCGGCGGCATCCAGGCCCTTTGCCAGGGCCCGCCACTGCTTGGCTATCTCGCGGATGCCGTCGGGGTCGACGGCCGGGTCGGTGATGCCCAGGAACTCCAGCCCGCTGGCCAGGGTGCTGCCGAAGGCGTGGTTGGCCTTGTTGATCCAGTGCAGCGGGTTGAGGTCCCCGGCGTCAATTTCGAACTCGGCGTCGCCGGGGATGATGTCGAAGCCCATGTACGGCTCAGCCCTTCTTGGCGCGAGCCGCGGCGGACAACAGGACATCCAGCAGGTCGAAGGCGTCGGAGACGTCATCCATGAACTTCGCCTCGGCCTCCCACTCCTTGTGCAGGTCCTTGGTGAGCTTGGCGATGGTGTCCATGCCGTCCTGGATGTCGTCCTTGGCGCTCATCAGTGCGCCCAGCACCCCGAACGCGGACAGATCGTGGGAGGCGGCCTTGAAGTCATGCAGTGGCTTGCGGGTGTGGTCCTCCGCCTTGGCCAGCGCGGAGGCCGCCTTGTGCAGCGATTCCGCGTCCTTTTTCAGGTCCGACATACGTGTCCGCCCCCGCGGGTCGAAATAGTTCTGAGCATGGTGCGCCGGCCGGCCGACGGTCTCGGTCAGCGATTGATGGACTGGATCTCTTGCACGACGACGTCCCGTTCAGCGCCGAACACGCCATCGGGCAACCTCTGTTCGCCCCCGACCCCGGTCCCCGTCCAATGTATCTTCCAGGTGACGGTGGCCTTGAGCTGATAGGCGTCGTCGCCGGACGCCCGCAAGTACGTCACGCCGCACGGAGGGGTGTCGCCACTATTGCCCTTGCGATAGCACCCCGATGCGGCCATCCTCGACCGGACACTGTCCGGAGGCCGGGTGCACTTCAGCGTCTGGTGTCCCCGGTTCAATCTTGAGCGCGGCGGGCTCGGCCGTGCTCGTTGCTTCGATCCCGAACCCGGGAACGGAAGCGGTGACTGACACTGGCTTGAACTCCGTCCCCTCGAGCCACGCCCACGTCGGCAGATTTACCGTCGACTTGTTCTGCGGCTTCAAATCAACCTTCGTACCGGGAACACGAATCTGGGAGTAGGCGAGCTGCGCGAGGATCTCCGGGGTGACGGCCTGCGGAGCGTCAGCGGGAGGCGGGTCCCCCTTGTCGACCCAGAAGGGAATCTTGTCGCAGTCCTGCGCCGCGGGGTCGGCCTCTCGCCCTTCGGTTACGAAGGCACCCCACCAAGCCCCCTTGTCGGCTTTGTCCTTGTTGAAGTCCTTGTCGGAGTCGCCGTTCTTGTCGACGTACCGGCCCTGCGTCTTCTTGTCCCACTCTTCGGTGGTCGATGTGCCCATCCACTGGTACCGCATGTACGCCTCAAGGGACTTCGGGGTGTACTTGGGAGCGTAGTAGCAGGCCGGAGGAGTCCACGTTGCGGAAGACGATGTGACGGGACCGGCGGAGCTTCCCTTTCCGTTCTTCGAGAAGTCGTAGACGATCCCCTTGGCCGACGCCGAGAGGGTGGGACCGCTGGCTTCGCCGGAGACGCTGGCGTCGCCTCCCGGCCCGCCACCGAACGAGCCTCCTCCGGGAGGTGTCTGGTCTGCGACGGCGGCAGGCGCCGCGCACAGCCAGGTCGCTCCCGCTACGACCGTGATCGCGGCGGTGCGGAGGGACCGACTCACGGCTGGCAGCCCGTCGCGCCGCGAGTGGACGCCACCTTCATGAGTTCCCAGACACCCTGCTTGTTCTTCCTGAGCTGAGCGCTGTAGGCGACGTAGCTGTTCTTCGTCACCTTCGTCCGCTTGATCTCGTCCGTCTTGATGTTTCTGGTGAAGCCCTTGCTCTCATCGGCGCAGTATCCGATCACTGCGCTGTCCTTGGACTTGACCTTCACATTTCGGTCGAAGTAGCGCACCGTCCCGGTGACGGTCCAGCCTGCGTCCTTGAACGACTTCGCCCAGTCCCGGGCGGCCACGGCACCCTCGCCCTCGGTGTAGAACTCCAGAGCGGACAGCTGGGGATCTCCAGCCACGATGGCCATGTTGAGCGCACGAATCATGTCCGCGTTGTCCCGCAGGACGGCGTCCTTGACGGGATCCCCCGTGCGTTCTGGAGTGAAGGTGAGCTTCACGTCAGAAGGCAGTTTGATCTCCGGCCGGTCGATGGCATCCGCCGATGCGGAGGGGGATGCCGGCTTCTCGCTGCCCGCGTCAGCGCCGGCGATCCTGTCGTTGTCCTTGCTGTCGTCCGATCCGCCGCAGGCGGTCAGCAGCAGGGCGGCGGAGGCTGTGAGCGCGGCCGCCACACGCCGGGTCGAGCGGTTCAGTGTTGTCTCCGGTGAGGTGAGGGTCAACTCGAGCGAAGCAACGCTATCCGTGACCGACTGGTGACGGTGAGAGCGGGTCGGGCTGTGGCTGAGACGTACCGGGCGTACCTGCTGATGGCGCCTTCTTTCGCCTACGGGTGGACGGGATCCGCCGCTGCGTGAGGCCCGAGCCGTCCTGATGCGTGCCTTGCGCGACGGAGGCCAGAACTGGGGTGACACAACGACGAAGGCCCCGACCGGTGAACCGGTCGGGGCCTTCGTCTGCCCTTGCGGGCGAGTGCGGAGGATACGAGATTCGAACTCGTGAGGGGTTGCCCCCAAACGCTTTCCAACTGTCCGCGTGGCCGTACGGGGCCGTCCGTAGGGGTTCACGGCGCAGGTAGGACGGGGTGCGCGTACGGCAGTGAACGGTGGCGGCCGTCGGCGCGCTGGACAAATACCAGGACAACGAGCGGTGCTGGCACGATCGCGCACCAGCTCGCTACGCGAGTCAAGGGCCCCTGGCCGCCTTGCTACTGTGTGCCTGAGCGGGGTGGAAGAGTCGGAGAATTGACGATAGTCGGAGGACGCAGTTCGTTCTGCTGTCCTTGACCGAACCAGTAACCGATGATGGCTCCAGCAATCCCCGTGACTGGAGTGACGTAAAGACTGAAGTCCTTCGCTGCGACTCCAGCGATCATGGCAACCCAGGGGGAGGCGATGATCGCAAAGACCACGGCGACTAGCGCCCATCCGCGAACGTTCTCTGCGCGCCGAATAAGTCCGGATTGATCGAAGGCGAGATCTGCCCGGTGCTTCCTGTCTGCGAGCTCTACTTCACAGTGTCGTTCGATCTCCCGAAGTCGAACCTCTGCATCGATCTCGTCGGGTGTCTCGGGGCGTTTACCGAGATGAAAGACAGGCTGCTTTTGATCGACTTCGAGCTGCCGATTCTTTGCCGTTAGATCTGCTACTTGCTGCGTCAAGCTATCTATTTCGTTGCGCTGACTACCCCACAAGCGTAAGGAGCTTTCATCGCTCTTCACTCGCAGTCGGTATTCTGTGACCCAATCTTCCTCCGTTACAGGCATCCTCCCCATCTTCCATTCATGCGTTTCCCCATCGAACGTGAACCCCTCCGGGGTTGCCTCAGACACACATCCCTCCTCCTTTGAATGAACCGGGCTTAGGGTACAGACGCCAGGTACCGTGGTTGCGGTTATCGGCCCCGCTGCAGTTCAGAGCGCATCCGGTGCTCCCGCTCAGGGACCTTGTCGCAGATTGTGACTCAAGGCGCACTGCGCGTAGTAGACTGCATGCACCCCATGGCGGTCAGTTGGGCCAAAGGAGTCGCGGCAGTGCAGAACCCGGTACCAAATAGGCCGATCTATCACATCACGCACATCCGAAATCTACGCGGCATCATTCAACGCGGTGGATTGTTTAGTGACAATGCAGCCGTCGTGGGTGGAATCACTGACACCGATATCGGGATGGCGGGAATCAAGCAGCGCCGTCGTACCACGGCCGTCAACTGTGGGCCCGGCGGCACGCCGGCGGACTATGTGCCTTTCTATTTCGGTTGCCGTTCCCCGATGCTTCGATCGATCCACGTCGGGAATGTTCCGACTTATCGCGAGGGGTAAGAGCCGGTTATCTATTTGACGTCTAGCTTGGTGGCGGTAAGGAATGCAGGGCTTCCCGCTGTATTCAGTGAGGGAAACGCCGGTGCCACATTTGTGGACTTCCACGCAGACGATGCCGAGCTTTGTGAAAAGCTGATCGACTGGCCACTGATGACACAGAAGTGGTGGAACGACATCCCAGAAGACCCCAACCGGGCGAGTCGACGGCAAGCTGAATACTTGGTGCATGGGTTCTTTCCAGTAGGCCTCATATCGTTGATCGTTACACAAAACGAGCGTCGTGCATCTGAAGTTCAAGTTATTCTCGCCGAAAATGGTGCGTCTATTCCAATAATGGTGTATCCTCAGTGGTACTACTAGGAAGTGGAGGGGTGAAGACGGTGATCCAGGAATCGCAAGGCAATTTGCTTGAGGCAGACGTGGAAGCCATCGTCAACACCGTGAATACTGTTGGCGTAATGGGGAAAGGGATTGCCCTGCAGATCAAGCAGGCCTTCCCTGAGAACTTCAAGCAGTACAAGCGAGCCTGCGATCTAGGCGAAGTGAAGGTCGGCGAGATCTTCGTTTATGACGCACATCATCTCGGTCTCCGCCGCTACGTACTCAATTTTCCTACGAAGCGTCACTGGCGAGGAAAGTCCCGCATCGAGGATATCCAGGCTGGCCTCACTGCTTTGGTTGACGTAGTGAAAAAGCACAATATCGAATCCGTTGCTGTGCCAGCGTTGGGGTGTGGGAATGGTGGACTCGACTGGGACGAAGTGCGCCCGCTGATCTACGCAGCCTTTGAGCCCCTTCCTTCTGTTAAGGTGTTGCTGTTCCCTCCGGCGGGCGCTCCAGCGCCAGCTTCGATGCCGGTACATACAAGTGCACCGAATATGACGCGAGGCCGGGCGGCAGTGGTTTCCTTGCTGAACGGCTATGTCGAGCAGGCGAAGTCTGAACGTATTGAAGCGTCAGATGGAGCCTCGCTCCTCGAACTGCAAAAACTGATGTACCTACTTCAGAATGCAGCGGGAATGCCGATGCGCCTCAACTATGAGAAGGCGCGGTACGGCCCCTACGCCGAGAATCTTAATCATCAACTTCAGCGCATGGAGGGTCACCTAGTTCGGGGGTACGGCGACCGCACTCAGCGTGTACTTGACTTCCAGCCGATCAAACTTACGGCTGAGGCGCAGGGTGCTGCGGAATCTTGGTTGCAAGAGAATAGCGACGCCGATCTTCGAGAGGCGGTCAACAAGGTTCTCGAACTAATCGACGGCTTTGCCTCTCCGTATGGCCTTGAACTGCTTTCCACGACACATTGGGTCATGCAGGAACTCGGCGTAGATGCGCCACAGGGTGAGGTCATCGCCTCTCTGCAGCAGTGGAGTCGACGTAAAGCAGAGATCTTCACGGATCGGCACATTGCAGTGGCGTGGCAGCGATTGCAGTCAAAGCGCAGCGACGTCGTACCTGCGTGATTGATCCAGAGAAGCTTCGCTTCCTGGGGTGGTCTGTCAGGTCGGCTGGTGATGCCCTGCGTGCATGCCCGTTCATAGGTGCATTAACGCCATTCACACGTCCTGCTCGATAGCTAGGGCGTTGCAACCACGCCGCCGTCAGCCCCTTGCTCAGGTGGATGCGAGCAGACGGTGACCGTCGTGGGCGCGTACGTGGGGCCTGATCGTGGAGTCCAGGGCGTCCAGCACGCCCACGGCGTAGACCTCGCCCATCCACTTCTCGACTTCTTCGGGAGTCAGCCACTCGACGGCCGTCGACTCGCTCGACGTGCGCTCTACGCCATCCACCGGCCGGACGTACGACGGTTACGAGGTGGCCGTTCGCGTGCACCTGGTGCCCGGTGTCGGCAAGCACCGCCTTGACCGCTTGCAGCCCGAGCACCTGGAAAGCCTGTACCGCCGTATGCAGGCGAACGGGGAGCGCAAGGCTGGTACCGCTCGCCAGGCCCACCGCACCGCCCGAACCACGCTGGGGGAGGCGGTACGGCGTGGCTACGCAGCGAAGAATGCTGCCGCACTGGCGAAGCCGCCACGGATGGAGGAGGACGAATCCGAGGTAGAGCCCTACTCCGTGGAAGAGGTTCAGTGCCTGTTGCTTGAAGCCAACAAGCGCCGGAACAGCGCTCGCTGGATGCTCGCTCTCGCGCTCGGACTGCGGCAGGGTGAGACCCTCGGTCTGCGCTGGTCTGATGTCGACCTGGTCAACGAGTACCTGAAGCTGCGCCGCAACCGTCTGCGCCCCCGGTACGAGCACGGGTGCCCGGAAGCCTCGCCGTGCGGCCGTAAGGCTGGGTACTGCCCGGCCAAGGTGCAGGTACGACGTGAGACCAAGAACACCAAGTCGCGGGCGGGCCGCCGCGCCGTGCCCCTGCCGGGCCCGCTGGTCGCCATGTTCCGTGCACACCGCGAGACGCAGAAGCGGGAACGCAAGGCGGTCGGCGACCTGTGGACCGAGTCGGACTACGTGTTCACCAAGCCGCTCGGTGGCCCCCTGAGCCCGAACACGGACCACCACGACTGGAAGCGGCTGCTGGAAGACGCGGGGGTCCGGAACGCCCGGCTGCACGATGCCCGGCACACGGCCGCCACGGTCCTTATGCTGCTCGGCGTCCCGGCCCGCGTCATCGACCAGATCATGGGGTGGAAGCCGGGCACCTCCGCGAGCATGCGGGCGCGGTACCTGCATGTGCCGGACGCCATGCTGAAGGACGTCGCCCGGAAGATCGCTGAAGCCATCTGGGGAACCCCGGAGACACCCGCTGTGGACAAAAACCAGGACAACGAGGGCTGAGGACAACGTCGAAGGGCCCCCTGTTTCCAGGGGGCCCTTCGACATCGTGCCCGGTGAGGCACTGGCGGAGGATACGAGATTCGAACTCGTGAGGGGTTGCCCCCAACACGCTTTCCAAGCGTGCGCCCTAGGCCACTAGGCGAATCCTCCGCCGCAAACAATACAAGACGTTGGGCAGTGCTCGCGAACACGATCCACTCGGCGGCTTCCCGAGGTCGGAAGGGTGGCTCCCGGCGTCGCCTCCGCGGCCCCGGATCCGCTAGGGTGGGCGTCAGCCCCTCACGTGGCGCTATCTGACTGAACTCCCCCAGGGCCGGAAGGCAGCAAGGGTAGGTCGGCTCTGGCGGGTGCGTGAGGGGCGCTTTGCGTTGGGGCGGTCCGGGTTGTCAGTGGTCGCCTATAACCTCGTATGCGTGTCGTCTCTCGCGTTGTACCGCCGTTATCGCCCGGAGTCTTTCGCCGAGGTCATCGGGCAGGAGCATGTGACAGACCCGCTGCAGCAGGCGCTGCGGAACAACCGGGTCAATCACGCGTACCTGTTCAGTGGCCCGCGCGGCTGCGGCAAGACGACGAGCGCGCGCATCCTGGCCCGCTGCCTGAACTGTGAGCAAGGTCCCACTCCCACGCCCTGCGGCGAGTGCCAGTCCTGCCGCGACCTGGCGAGGAACGGCCCGGGATCGATCGACGTCATCGAGATCGACGCCGCGTCCCACGGAGGCGTGGACGACGCCCGTGACCTGCGCGAGAAGGCCTTCTTCGGCCCCGCGTCCAGCCGGTACAAGATCTACATCATCGACGAGGCCCACATGGTCACCTCGGCGGGTTTCAACGCCCTCCTGAAGGTGGTCGAGGAGCCCCCGGAGCACCTCAAGTTCATCTTCGCGACGACGGAGCCCGAGAAGGTCATCGGCACCATCCGGTCGCGCACCCACCACTACCCGTTCCGTCTCGTGCCCCCCGGCACGCTCCGGGACTATCTCGCCGAGGTCTGCGGGCGCGAGGAGATGACCGTCGAGGACGGTGTCTTCCCGCTGGTCGTGCGGGCCGGCGCCGGCTCCGTGCGCGACTCCATGTCCGTCATGGACCAGCTCCTCGCCAGCGCCGCCGACGACGGTGTGACATACGCCATGGCGACCTCCCTCCTCGGCTACACGGACGGCTCGCTGCTCGACTCCGTCGTCGAGGCCTTCGCCTCCGGGGACGGTGCGGCGGCCTTCGAGGTCGTCGACCGCGTCATCGAGGGCGGCAACGACCCGCGGCGCTTCGTCGCCGACCTCCTGGAGCGGCTGCGGGACCTCGTGATCCTCGCCGCCGTGCCGGACGCCGCCGAGAAGGGGCTGATCGACGCACCGGCCGACGTCGTCGAGCGCATGCAGGCGCAGGCCGGCGTCTTCGGCGGCGCCGAGCTCAGCCGCGCCGCCGACATCGTCAACGAAGGCCTCACGGAGATGCGCGGCGCCACCTCGCCGCGGCTCCAGCTGGAACTGATCTGCGCCCGCGTGCTGCTCCCCGCTGCCTATGACGACGAGCGCTCGATGATGGCCCGCCTGGAGCGCCTGGAGCGCGGCGGGAACTTCGTCGCGGGCGGCCAGGGCCCCGGCCCCGCCATGGGTTACGTCCCCGGGCCCGAGGCTCACGCGGGCGTGCAGCAGCCCGGGGTGGCCATGCCCGTGGGCGGACCCGCGCCCGTCCCGCCGGGGCCGCCCGTTCCTCCGGGCGGTGGCCCGGCAGCCGCGCGCGCGGCGGTGCGTGGAGCGGGAGCGGCACCTCAGGGTCAGGGCGGCGGTTCCGTTTCGGCTCCCGACGCGGGTGCCCAGCCCGCGCAGCCGCCCCAGGCCCCCCAGCCCTCCCACGCCGCCCCCGCGCCGCCACAGGCGTCCGCTCCTCCGGCCCCGCCGACCCCTGCCGCCCCCGCCCCCGCCGCCACCGAGCGGCGTCCCGGGGGCTGGCCGACGGCATCGGCACCCGGCAGCGGCCCGGCGGCCGCAGCTCCCGCCCAGGCACCGGCATCCCGGCCGGGCGGCTGGCCGACCGCGGCTCCCGCGACCCCCGCGGTCTCCGCGGCCCCTGCGGGAACCAGCACCCCCGCCGCCCCCCACTCACCGGCCCCCATGGCGGCCGCACCCCCCGCCGGCGGACCCGACCCCCGCACCCTGTGGCCGAACATCCTGGAGGCGGTGAAGAACCGCCGCCGCTTCACCTGGATCCTGCTCAGCCAGAACGCGCAGGTTGCGGGGTTCGACGGGACGACCCTCCAGATCGGCTTCGTCAACGCGGGCGCGCGCGACAACTTCGCGAGCAGCGGCAGCGAGGACGTGCTGCGGCAGGCGCTGTCCGAGCAGTTCGGCGTGGAGTGGAAGGTCGAGGCGATCGTCGACCCGTCCGGCGGCTCCGCACCCCCGCCCGCCGCGGGGAACTTCGGCGGCGCCCCGATGGCCTCCCGCCCCGCCGCGCCCCCGCAGCAGCCGTCCCCGCCCCCCGCGGCCCCGGCCGCGGCACCCCAGGCACCGCCCCCGCCCGCCCCGGAGCCGACCCCGCCCCCCCGCGCATCCGCCCCCGCCCCGGAACACGTCTCCCCCGAGGACGACATCCCCGAGGACGACGACCCGGACCTGGTGGAGTCGGCCCTCTCGGGCCACGACCTGATCGTCCGGGAACTGGGCGCGACGGTGGTGGACGAGTACCCGAACGAGTAGCGCGAGGGACGCGGGAGACGCGAGGGCCCCTACCCCCGCCGGACGGCGTAGGGCAAACGGGTGGGTGGGCGGGAGGCATCCGCCGCGAAGCGGCGGGCCAGTCCGGAACGAACCCGCACCCGAACAGGCGGCACCCCGGCCAACGGCACCTCACCGCTCCCCGGGCTAGAGAAACGTACAAAAGCCCCCGCGGCCCCCAATGGGCGGCCCGTACAAGGCCGCCCCACCCACCCAGCTAGGCTGACCACCGTGAAGGTCCTCGTCATCGGCAGTGGTGCCCGCGAACACGCCCTGTGCCGCTCTCTGTCCCTCGACCCCGCCGTCTCCGAGCTGCACTGCGCCCCCGGCAACGCCGGCATCGCAGACGTGGCCGAGCTGCACCGGGTCGACGCCCTCGACGGCGCCGCCGTGGCGTCCCTCGCCCAGGAGCTGGACGCGGCGCTCGTCGTCGTCGGCCCGGAGGCCCCCCTCGTCGCGGGCGTCGCCGACGCCGTGCGCGCGGCGGGCATCCCCTGCTTCGGGCCCTCCAAGGAGGCCGCGCGCCTGGAGGGCTCCAAGGCGTTCGCCAAGGACGTGATGGCGGGCGCAAGCGTCCCGACCGCCCGGTCGTACGTCTGCACGACCCCGGCGGAGGTCGACGAGGCCCTCGCGGCCTTCGGAGCCCCGTACGTCGTCAAGGACGACGGACTCGCCGCCGGCAAGGGCGTCGTCGTCACGGACGACGTCGAGGCGGCCCGCGCGCACGCCCTCGCCTGCGACCGCGTCGTCATCGAGGAGTTCCTGGACGGCCCCGAGGTCTCCCTCTTCGCGGTCACCGACGGCGAGACCGTCGTCCCGCTCCAGCCCGCCCAGGACTTCAAGCGGGCGCTCGACGGCGACGAGGGCCCGAACACCGGCGGCATGGGCGCGTACTCGCCCCTGCCGTGGGCCGACCCGAAGCTGGTCGACGAGGTCATGAGCAGCGTGCTCCAGCCGACCGTGGACGAGCTGCGGCGCCGCGGCACCCCGTTCTCGGGGCTGCTGTACGCGGGCCTGGCGATCACGAGCCGCGGCGTGCGCGTCATCGAGTTCAACGCCCGTTTCGGCGACCCCGAGACGCAGGTCGTCCTCGCCCGCCTCAGGACTCCGCTCGCCGGTCTCCTGATGGCCGCCGCGACCGGCAACCTCGCCGACCTGCCCCCGCTGCGCTGGAGCGACGACGCCGCGGTCACCGTGGTCGTCGCCTCCCACAACTACCCCGGCACGCCGCGCACGGGCGACCCCATCGAGGGCCTGGACGAGGTCGCGGCAGAAGACGCCCCGGACGCGTACGTCCTGCACGCGGGGACGAAGCACGACGGCGGCGCGGTCGTCAGCGCGGGCGGCCGCGTGCTGTCCGTGACGGCGACGGGCACCGACCTCACCGAGGCGCGGGAGCGCGCGTACGCGGCGCTGTCCCGCATCCGCCTCGACGGCTCCCAGCACCGCACGGACATCGCGGCGAAGGCGGCCGCGGAGGCGTGACCCGCCCCCAGTGACACCCGCTCCCGAGCGCCCCCGCTCCCGAGCGTGCTGCCGAAACGCCCCCCTACTCCCACGCGTGGCTTTCGGCCACTCCCGCCGACCCAAGGCCCCGGATCTGACACTGGATCCGGGGCCTTCTCAGCAGCCAGCTTTAGCCAAAGCCATTCCATCGAGTGACCGGTGGCCCATCCGGCTGACGATGGCGGGCGCCCCAACTAGGGTGCGGCGAAAGCGTTCAAGGCGCCCAGAGCCAAACAGACCACCGGCATTGCGATGTCGGTGGCGGGTGCCACAGTGGGGGAGTGAGCTACACGAACGCCGTTGATGTGTGCCGTCGGCCCCGGCCGACGGCCGAGCAATAGGCAGCAGGGGGTGCCATCGGTCGTGTCAGGTACGGGTGTGGAGGTGGGCGCGCAGGCCGCGCGCTCCCGGGCCCTCGCCGTGCTGCGGCTGCGCAGCCGGGCACTGGCCGTCGCCCTGCTGCCCGCGGCCGTCGCCGTCGTGCTGCTCGCGGCCGGGGCCATGGGCCATGCGGGCGGCGGGCGTTGGGACACCGTCCGCTGGATCGTGACCGGAGTGGCCGTGCTCGTGCTGCTCGTCGCGGCCGGTGTCGGCCTGGTCGTCGCCCGGGCCAGGCCGGCCCTGAGCCCGACGGTGCCGATCACCGAGGAGGCCGCCCCCGACCTGTACCGCCTGGTGCGGGACCTCGCCGACCGCCTGGACGTCCCCGCGCCCTCGGCGATAGCGCTCACCCCGGACTGCGACAGCTGGCTGGAGGACCGCGCCCACCCCGCGCACGGCGGCGCGCCCGCGCGCGACCGCGGGGAGCGGCGGCCGCACGCCGCGCAGCGCCCGTCGTCCGTCGCCCCCGTGCTCGTCATCGGCTCCCCGTTCCTGTGGTGGATGCGGGTCGGCGAGCTGCGCGCGGTGCTCGCCCCCGTCGTGGCGGGGACAGGACCCTCGGCGCACCCCGACATAGCCGCCGCCCGCCGCTTCGTGCGCGGGCTCGACGCGGCGGTCGCCGTCGCCACGGCCCCGGGCCGCGACCCCGTCTCGCGTCTGGTGCTCGCCGGGATCGGCCGGATCGCCCGGCTCCTGCTGCGCCACTGCCGGGTGCACGCCGCCGAGATGGAACGCGGCGTCGCGGCGGCCGCCGCCGAGCGCGCCCAGGCCGTGGACTATGGGGTGCGGATCGTCGCCCAGGAACAGGTCGGTCTGGCGTACGCGGGCTGGGACCGCCTCCTCACCCGGGTCGCGCTGCCCGCCTGGCGCATGGGCCGCTGGCCCTCCCGGCTCGACGCGGGCGTGGTCTCCGCGCTCACCGAGCTGTCCCGCAGGGACCGCCTCGCGGAGGGTTTCGCCTCGCGCCTGGGCGAGCGTCCCGCCTGCGACCTGCTGGAGGAGCCCGGCTCGGTGGACGAGGCGGCGTCGCTGCTCGCCGCCAGGCTCTTCCACGGCGGCCCGGCGGAGGCGGGGCCGGACTGGGCGCCGGTGGCGTGGCAGGAGTATCCGGACGAGGTCGTCGACCGGAAATGGCGCATGGACGCCGCCCGGCTGCACCGCGTCCTGGACTCCCTCGGGGTCGGCCACTCCGCCGACCCGACGGCCCCGGCCCCGGACGGGCCGACGCTCGGCCGCGTCCTCGAACACCTCACGACGCCTGGCCCGGGCAGTACGCAGAGTGACGACCCGGCGCCGACGACCCCGCGGCACCGGCTCACCCGGGGCGCCCCCGAGCACGCCGCGTCCCTCTTCCCGGCGGACGGCGCCACCGGCGGCAACGGCGCCACCGGCGGCAACGGCGCCACCGGCGGCAACGGCGCCACCGGCGGTATCGACCGCATCGACCGCATCGACCGCATCGATGACACCGACGGCATCGACGGAACCGACGACGCCGACGAGCAGAGCCTCGGAGGCAGGATCGCCGCCGGCCTCACCGCCGAGCTCGCCCGTGAGGAGGCCGCGGCCCCGCCCCGCCCGGCCCCCACCGGCCAGGGCCCCGACGAGGCCCTCTGGGACGACGGCGCGCTGCCGCTCTTCCCGCTCCAGCCGCCGCGCACGGGCCGCGAGCTCCTCGCCGACCACGTGACGGCGATGGTGTGCTGTGCGGCGGTGGACACCGCCGGTGCCGCCCCCGGTCTCGACTGGCTCGACGGGCCCGCCCTGCTGGTCGACGGCGAGCGCGCGGCGGACCTCACGCCGCGCGTCCTGAGCCTCGTCGAGGACGGCGACCCGTCCCCGCTGCGGGACTGGCTCACCCGCCTGGGCATCCGCCCCGAAAAACCGGTCCGCCTCGTCTGACCCCGGGCGCGCACACGCGTAACCCCGCATTCCCGCAACCCTGCACCCCCGGCGCCCGCCACCCCGCACGCCCCTCCGTGCGCCCCACGCTCCCCGCCACGGCCCTCCACCCCCGAACCCGCGATCCGGCACGGCCGACCCCCGCTCACCCACCCACCACCGCACCCGCCACCGCGACGCGCCACCCCAACGCCACCCCGAGCGCCACCCCGCCCGTCGACCCACGCGGAGCATCACGCTCCGTTCACACCAATTCGCGACGAACGGTAACGGGGCGCGTGCGTAATGTGATGTGCTGGGAGCGGCCGCCGGACCGTACGCACCAGGAGGCGCCGCAGGCTCGGGGGAGCGAGGGAGGGGCACAAATGAAGTCGGAGCCGATCCGCCGCTGGGAATCGGGCGCGCTGGCGCACGCCGTGTCGGATCCTTTCGGCCAGGGCCCGCTGCCCTGGCTGCGCGGATCCGAGCACTACTTCGACGACACGGGCCGGGTCGTGCCCTGGTACGTCGATCATGCCCCGGCCCCCGGCGCGGCGAACATCCCGGAGCCGCGCACCGGCGGCCCGCGCACCGCCGACGACGTGCACCGCCAGATCAAGGGCTTCACCTCCACCGGCGCCGCCGCCCCGGGCGAGGCGATCGACTTCCACGTCACCGTGGACCCGCCCCAGCAGTTCAGCGTCGACATCTACCGCATCGGGCACTACGGGGGCGACGGCGCCTCGAAGATCACCACCAGCCCGCGCCTCTCCGGCATCGTCCAGCCCGCCCCGCTGACCGCGGACCGCACGGTCTCCTGCCACCACTGGTGGCTCTCCTGGCGGCTACAGATCCCGAGCTACTGGAGCATCGGGGCGTACGTGGCGGTCCTCACCACCGCCGACGGGTACCGCTCGCACGTCCCCTTCACGGTCCGCGACAGCCACCCCGCCGACCTCCTGCTGCTCCTGCCGGACATCACCTGGCAGGCGTACAACCTCTATCCGGAGGACGGCCGCACGGGCGCCAGCCTCTACCACGCCTGGGACGAGCAGGGCGGTCTCCTCGGCGAGAGCGAGGCCGCCGTCACGGTCTCCTTCGACCGGCCGTACGCGGGTGCGGGCCTGCCCCTGCACGTCGGCCACGCCTACGACTTCATCCGCTGGGCCGAGCGGTACGGCTACGACCTGGCGTACGCCGACGCCCGCGACCTGCACGCGGGCCGCATCGACCCCACCCGGTACCGAGGCCTGGTCTTCCCCGGCCACGACGAGTACTGGTCGCCGAGCATGCGCCGCACCGCGGAGCTGGCCCGCGAGCACGGCACCTCCCTGGTCTTCCTCTCCGCCAACACCATGTACTGGCAGGTGGAGCTGGGCCCGTCCGCGTCCGGCGTCGAGGACCGCCTCCTTACCTGCCGCAAGCGCCGCGGCCCAGGACGCCCCGCCCTCTGGCGCGAGCAGGACAAGGCGGAGCAGCAGCTGCTCGGCATCCAGTACGCGGGGCGCGTCCCCGAGCCGCGCCCCCTCGTCGTCCGCAACGCCGACCACTGGCTGTGGGAGGCCACCGGGGCGCACGAGAACGACGAGATCGCGGGCCTGGTCGCCGGCGAGGCCGACCGCTACTTCCCGCGCACCACGCTCCCCCAGCACCAGGGCCGCATCCTGCTCGCCCACTCGCCGTACGAGGACACCGAGGGCGTCACCCGCCACCAGGAGTCGTCGCTCTACCGCGCCCCGTCCGGCGCCCTGGTCTTCGCGTCCGGCACCTTCGCCTGGTCCCCGGCGCTGGACCGCCCCGGCCATGTGGACGCGCGCATCCAGCGCGCCACCGCCAACCTCCTGGACCGCATCTGCAAGCGCGACTGACCCTGTCCGCCGCGCGACCGACCCCGTCCGCCGCGCGGCGGGCAGGACACCGGAGTACGCGCCACCGCACAGCCCCGCTCGACCCATGGCCAAAACCACGCCTCCCATACGGGAGAATCGACCTCACTTGGCCAGAACCACGGGAGGGAACCGTGTCCGGATTCGTAGAAAAGCCCGAGCCCCTTGAGGTGCCGGGCCTGGTCCACCTCCACACCGGCAAGGTGCGCGAGCTGTACCAGAACGAGGCGGGCGAGCTCGTCATGGTCGCCAGCGACCGCCTCTCCGCCTATGACTGGGTGCTGCCCTCGGAGATCCCCGACAAGGGCCGCGTCCTCACCCAGCTCTCCCTGTGGTGGTTCGACCAGCTCGCGGACCTCGTCCCGAACCACGTCATCTCCACGGACGTGCCGCGCGGCGCGCCCGCCGACTGGGAGGGCCGCACCCTCGTCTGCAAGTCCCTCCAGATGGTCCCGGTCGAGTGCGTCGCCCGCGGCTATCTGACGGGCTCGGGCCTCCTGGAGTACAACGCCACCCGTACCGTCTGCGGCCTCGCCCTCCCCGAGGGCCTGGTCGACGGCTCGGAGCTGCCCGCGCCGATCTTCACGCCCGCGGCGAAGGCCGCCGTCGGCGAGCACGACGAGAACGTGTCGTACGAGGACGTGGCCCGCCAGGTCGGCGCGGACACCGCGGCACGGCTGCGCCAGTCGACCCTCGCCGTCTACAGCCGGGCGCGGGACGTAGCGCGCGAGCGCGGCCTGATCCTCGCCGACACGAAGTTCGAGTTCGGCTTCGACGGGGAGGCGCTCATCCTCGGCGACGAGGTCCTGACGCCGGACTCCTCGCGTTTCTGGCCCGCGGACCAGTGGGAGCCGGGCCACGCCCAGCCGTCGTACGACAAGCAGTTCGTGCGGGACTGGCTGACCTCGCCGGCCTCGGGCTGGGACCGCCACGGGGAGCAGCCGCCGCCGGCGCTCCCGCAGGATGTGGTGGACGCCACACGTGGCAAGTACATCGAGGCGTACGAGCGGCTGACAGGCACGTCCTGGTAGCGCACGAGAAAGGCCCCGGTCGAGATGACCGGGGCCTTCCAGCTGGAGCGGACGACCAGGTTCGAACTGGCGACCTCAACCTTGGCAAGGTTGCGCTCTACCAACTGAGCTACGTCCGCGTTGCGCCGAAGCGCGAGACCAACTATACCCAACCTCGCTCGCGTGCGAGACGCACCGCGGCATGCCGATTCTCCGCACCGATCTTGGTGACCGCCGACGAGAGGTAGTTGCGGACGGTTCCCTGGGAGAGCGCGGCGCGCTCGGCGATCTCCGCGACGGGCGCCCCGTCGGCGGCGAGTTCGAGCACCTCGGCCTCGCGGGCGGTCAGCGGCGAGTCCCCGGCGGAGATCGCGTCGGCCGCCAACTCCGGGTCCACGTAACGGTTTCCGGAGTGCACGGTACGGATGATCTCGGCGAGCCGCTGGGCGCTCACGGTCTTCGGCACGAAGCCGCGCACCCCCACCGCGAGGGCCCGCTTGAGATGCCCGGGTCTGCCGTGACTCGTCACGATCATGGTGCGGCACCGGGGGAGTTCGTCCCGCAGCGATGTGGCCACGCTCACACCGTCGGCGCCCGGCATCTGGAGATCGAGCACGGCGACATCGGGCCGGTGGGCCCGCGCCATGGCGAGCGCCTCGGGCCCGGACGCGGCCTCGGCGACCACGACGAGGTCGTCCTCCAGGGCGAGCAGCGCGGCGAGCGCGCCGCGGATGAGGTGCTCGTCGTCGGCGAGCAGGACGCGCAGGCTCACGCGGCCACCCCCTCGCCGCGGCCCCGCTCCCGCTCCCGCTCCGGTGCCGGGTCGTGTGCCGCGGGCGGTGGCAGGGGGATCTCCACGGCGAGCCGGAACAGACCCGCGCCGGATGCGAAGTCCAGCACCCCGTCCACCGCGGCCAAGCGCTCCCGCAGCCCCGCGAGACCGGAGCCCCGCCCTTCCGCTGCGGCCTCCGGCGCCCCGTCGTTCTCCACCACCAGCGTCGCCCGCCCCTCGTCCACCGCCAGCGTGATGTCGCAGCGCCCCGCGTCGCCGTGCCGCAGCACGTTCGTCGCCGCCTCCCGCACGACCCACCCGAGGGCCGACTGCACCGACGCGGGCAGCGCCGCCGCGGACCCCGTCACCCGGCACACGATCCCGGCCGCCTCCAACACGCCCTGGGCCCCCGCGAGTTCCACCGCGAGGTCGACCTCGCGGTACCCCCGTACGACCTCGCGCACCTCCCGCTGCGACTCCTGCGCGATCCGCTGCACCTCGACCATCTGGTCCACCGCCTCGGGCCGCCCCCGGCGTGCGAGCTGCACCGCGAGCTCGCTCTTGAGCGCGATGACCGCGAGATTGCGCCCCATCACGTCGTGCAGGTCCCTGCCGAACCGCAGCCGCTCCTCGGCGACCGCGAGCCGCGCCTCGACCTCGCGGGCCCGGTCGCCCTCCCACATCACGGAGAGCGTCCAGGCGCCGCAGCGCGTGGAGACCAGCGCCAGGACGCCCGCGAAGGCGATGAGGCCGCCGACCACGGCGAGCTGCCCGCCGCGGGCCCCGCCGGCCGCGAAGCCGGCCACGGCCACGGCGTCGACCAGCGCCATCCGGGCCAGGAAGCCCCGGACGGGCACGGAGAAGGCAAGCGCCTGGGCGAACGGCATCGTCACGTACAGGGTGGTGAGGCCCAGCATTCCGTCGTCCACGCCGTCCACGGCCCGGAGGCCGACGGCGAGTCCTAGGGTGCCGCCCATGAGGACGGCGGCTACGGCGAGGTCGCGGCGCGGCAGGGGCGCCCGCCGGAGGTAGTGGTCGATCGACCGGCGCAGGGTGCGGTTGACGTGCACGCACTGCGCGGCGGCAAGGACGATCAGCGACCAGCCCAACAGCTGCGCGGTGAGCTCCGTGCGCAGGCTCAGGCCGAGCGGTACGGAGAGCCAGCTGAGGAAGAAGATCCACGGCATGGCGTGCCACATGGCGAGGCTCTGGAGCTCGACCCTCTCGATCTTGCTGCGCCCGTGCCAGTCGCGCTGCCAGGCCCGCATGCGGTCGATCACGGCGGCTCCTCCCTCAGTGCCGGGGTTCCCAGGGGAACCATCGCCGTACAGCAAACACCGCGAGTACGGTCCAGGCCACCGCGGTGGTGGCGGCGCCCAGGGCGTCCCAGGCGGAGAGGTTCCCGGCCCAGCCGCCGCGGATCAGCTCGATGACGGGCGAGAGCGGGAGCAGCTCGCAGACCGACGCGAGCTTGTCGGGCATGACCTCCAGCGGGATGAAGAGCCCGGAGCCGATCATCGACACGAAGATCAGCGGCATGCTCATGACCTGTGCGGACTCGGTGGTCCTGCTGATGCTGCCGGTGACGGCGGCCAGCGCGGTGAACATCACGAGCCCCGCGGCGACGCCGAGCACGACGAGGTGCGGCGCGCTCGGCGCCCCGGCGTCGAGGAGCACCGCGCAGCCCACGGAGAGCACGAGGCACTGCACGACCCCGATGAGGACCGACGGCAGCGCGGCGCCCGCGAGGATCTCGGGGTCCCGGAGCTCGCCGGTGCGCAGCCGCTTGAGGACGAGCTCCTCGCGGCGGGCGGCGTAGACGGCGGTCAGCGCGGAGTACACGGCGAACAGCAGGGAGAAGCCGAGGGCGCTCGGCAGGACGACGGTACCGACGTCGAGCCCGGTGCCCTTCAGGTCCATGCCCTCGGCCGCCTGCCGCATGCTGAACGGGATCACCAGCGGCACGAACAGCGCCGCGAACAGCATCGCCTTGTTCCGTCCGAACAGCGTCATCTCGGCGCGCGCCAGCGCCCGCATCCGGCGTGCCGGGGTCGTCGTGGTCACCGTGCTCATGCCGCCATCTCCTTGCCGGCGGGGCGCCGCTCGGCGGTCTCGCCCGTCCCGCTCTGCGCGTCCCGCGCGATCCGCAGGAACGCCTCCTCCAGCGTGGCCGCGCGCACGTCGAGCGCGGTCAGCTCGACGCGTGCGTCGCGGGCCCACAACAGCAGTCCGGTGGCGGCCCGTTGCAGCTCTTCGGTGCGCAGCCGGACACGGCGGCCGTCCGTCTCGTGCCCGGTCACGCCGAGTTCCGCGAGCGGCGGCAGGTCGCCCACGAAGTACCCGGCGGGCAGTTCGAAGGAGATGTGGGAGGGCTGCTCGGCCACCACGTCGGCGACGCTTCCCTCGGCGGCGATGCGGCCCTCGTGCAGGATCGCGAGCCGGTCGGCGAGGCTCTCGGCCTCTTCGAGGTAGTGCGTGGTGAGCAGCACCGTCGTGCCGTTGTCGCGCAACTCCCTGACCAGCTGCCAGGTCTCGCGCCGGCCTTCCGCGTCGAGTCCGGTGGTGGGCTCGTCGAGGAAGAGCACCTCGGGCCGGCCGAGGAGTGCCATGGCGAGGTCCAGGCGCCGCTTCTCGCCGCCGGAGAGCTGTTTCACGCGGACCCGGGTGCGCTTGGCGAGCCCGACGAGCTCCAGGGCCTCGCCGACGGGCCGGGCTCCGCTGGTGCAGCCCGCCCACATCCGTGCGGTCTCCGCGACGGTCAACTCCGCCGGGAAGCCGCCCTCCTGGAGCATGACGCCGATCCGCGGGCGCACCGCGCTCCGCTCGGTGTACGGGTCGTGCCCGAGCACCCGCACCCGTCCGGAGGCCGGTGCCGCGAGCCCTTCGAGGAGTTCGACGGTGGACGTCTTGCCGGCGCCGTTGGTGCCGAGCAGCGCGAACAGCTCGCCGCGTCCCACGGCGAAGGAGACTCCCCGTACCGCCTCGAAATCTCCCCCGTACACGCGCCGCAACTCGCTCACGTCGATCACTTGGTCAGTCATGTGTCGAGCGTCTCCCCGCCGGGGAGCCGTCGGCAGTGCGCGCTGTCACCGGCCCGCATGACAAATGTCAGAAGCGTCCGGGGGACGGATGGCAGGGGATACGAAGAAGGCCCCGGTCGATGACCAGGGCCTTCTCACATGGAGCGAACGACGAGGTTCGAACTCGCGACCTCAACCTTGGCAAGGTTGCGCTCTACCAACTGAGCTACGTTCGCATTGCCTCCGATCGGCTTTCACCGACCGGCGCGGGCACCAGCTTACCGCAACCGGTGGACCGGTCGGTGAGCGATGCAGAGCGGGTGACAGGAATTGCACACTGCGCCTTCCCCCTGGAAGGGGGATGTTCTACTACTGAACTACACCCGCAAGACTCCGTGAGGTCCGGCCTTTCGGCCTCGCCCCTCGGCGTGCTCCAGACTTTAGCCGACCAGGAGGGGTGCAGCGCAAGTCGGTGCCGGCGAGGGGCTCCGGACGGCGTGCGGCGCGTGCTCAGTTGGCCGCTTCGAAGGCCTCGTAGACCTTCTTGGGGATGCGGCCGCGGGGCGGGACGTCCATCTGGTGCGAGCGCGCCCAGGCGCGGACCGCCGACGGATCGGGCGAGACCGCCGTGTGCCGGAAGACGGCTCCGGACTTCGACTGCTTGCGGGCTGCCTCCAGGTACGGCGCCAGAGCCGTGCGCAGTTTCTTGGCATTGGTTTGATTGAGGTCGATCTCGTACGACTTGCCGTCAAGACCGAACGCGACCGTTTCCGCCGCTTCCCCGCCGTCGATGTCGTCAAAGAGAGTGACCACGACACGTTGCGCCACGAATATCGGTCCCTTCGCGCGGCTCTACCGCCTTGACATGCGGTGATGCCGACTGCACGGATGTTTTGGGCAAAGTATCGGCTATTGCCAATTCCTTTGTACAGTGCCCGGCATTGTATTGCCGCATTGCGCGGCTAGATCTTTCATGGATTCATCGTGAAGGTTCTCGGTTCGATACCTGTCTGCGCCCCGGAACGTGACCGTCATCTCGTAGGTTGCTACGAATCTACGCGAGTAGAAATTTTGTGCCGGTAGTCTGAAGGAACCTGCTCAGCACCCAGCAAGCAGCACACGCCAGCACCACACACCGGGAGTGCCAGTGGCACGCGTCGTAGTCGACGTCATGCTCAAGCCGGAGATCCTCGACCCCCAGGGCCAGGCGGTGCAGCGTGCACTGCCGCGCCTCGGTTTCCAGGGCATCTCCGACGTACGTCAGGGAAAGCGCTTCGAACTCGAGGTGGACGGGCCCGTGGATGCCGCGGCCCTCGCCCGTATCCACGAGTTGGCGGAAACCTTCCTCGCCAACACCGTGATCGAGGACTTCGTCGTAAAGGTCGAAGAGGCCGAGGCGCAGAAGGCCGAGGAGGCCGCGAAGTGACTGCTCGAATTGGAGTCGTCACTTTCCCGGGAACCCTCGACGACCGCGACACCCAGCGTGCCGTCCGCGTGGCGGGCGCCGAAGCCGTGCCGCTGTGGCACAAGGACAAGGACCTCAAGCAGGTCGACGCCGTGGTGCTGCCCGGCGGCTTCTCCTACGGCGACTATCTGCGGGCCGGCGCCATCTCCCGTTTCTCGCCGGTGATGGAGTCCGTCATCGCGCAGGCGAAGGCCGGCATGCCGGTCCTCGGCATCTGCAACGGCTTCCAGGTGCTCACCGAGACGCACCTCCTGCCCGGCGCGATGCTGCGCAACAACCACCTGCACTTCATCTGCCGCGAGCAGAAGCTGCGCGTGGAGAACGCGGAGACCGCCTGGACCGCCGACTACACGGCGGGGCAGGAGATCCGCATCCCGCTGAAGAACATCGACGGGCAGTACACCGCCGACGAGCGGACGCTGGACATGCTGGAGGCCGAGGGCCGCGTCGCCTTCCGGTACCTGGACGGCAACCCCAACGGCTCGCTCCGCGACATCGCCGGCATCACCAACGAGGCGGGCAACGTCGTCGGCCTCATGCCGCACCCCGAGCACGCCGTGGAGCCGCTGGTCGGGACCGGCCGCACCGACGGCCTCGGATTCTTCACCTCGATCCTGAAGAAGCTGGTCAACGCATGACTCTGGACACCGTCAAGCACGCGGCCGAGACGCCCGACGTCAAGCTGCCCTGGGCCGAGCTGGGCCTGAAGGAGGACGAGTACGAGCGCGTCCGCGAGATCCTCGGCCGCCGCCCGACCGGCGCCGAGCTCGCCATGTACTCCGTCATGTGGTCCGAGCACTGCTCGTACAAGAGCAGCAAGGTCCACCTGAAGCAGTTCGGCGAGAAGGTGCCGGAGAACGACGCCATGCTCGTCGGCATCGGTGAGAACGCCGGTGTCGTCGACGTCGGCCAGGGCTACGCGGTCACCTTCAAGGTCGAGTCCCACAACCACCCGTCGTACGTCGAGCCCTACCAGGGCGCGGCCACCGGCGTCGGCGGCATCGTCCGCGACATCATCGCGATGGGCGCCCGCCCGGTCGCCGTCGTGGACCCGCTGCGCATGGGCGATGCCCAGCACCCCGACACCAAGCGCGTGCTCCCCGGCGTCGTCGCGGGCATCGGCGGCTACGGCAACTGCCTGGGCCTGCCCAACATCGGCGGCGAACTCGTCTTCGACGCCTGCTACCAGGGCAACCCGCTGGTCAACGCCGGTGCCATCGGCGTGATGCGGCACGAGGACATCCACCTCGCGAAGGCGTCGGGCCCCGGCAACAAGGTCATCCTGTACGGCGCCCGCACGGGCGGCGACGGCATCGGCGGCGCCTCGATCCTGGCGAGCGAGACCTTCGACGACACGAAGCCGAGCAAGCGCCCGGCGGTCCAGGTCGGCGACCCCTTCCAGGAGAAGCTCCTCATCGAGTGCACCCTGGAGGCCTTCGCCGAGAAGCTCGTCGTCGGCATCCAGGACCTCGGTGCCGCCGGACTCTCCTGCGCCACCAGCGAATTGGCGTCCAACGGCTCGGGCGGCATGCGCGTCGAGCTCGACGACGTGCCGCTGCGCGACTCCACGCTCACCCCAGAGGAAATCCTCATGAGTGAGTCGCAGGAGCGCATGTGTGCCGTGGTCGAGCCCGACAAGGTCGCGCGCTTCCTGGAGATCTGCGAGAAGTGGGACGTCATCGCCACCGTCGTCGGTGAGGTGACCGACGGCGACCGCCTGGAGATCTTCTGGCACGGCGAGAAGATCGTCGACGTCGACCCGCGCACGGTCGCGCACGACGGCCCGGTCTACGAGCGTCCGTACGCCCGCCCGTCCTGGCAGGACGCCCTCCAGGCCGACGACGCGAACAAGCTGGCCCGCCCGGCGAACGGCGAGGAGCTGCGCGAGCAAGTCCTGAAGCTGGTCGCCGCGCCGAACCAGGCCGCGAAGTCCTGGGTCACCGACCAGTACGACCGCTTCGTGCAGGGCAACACCGTGCTCGCCCAGCCCGAGGACTCCGGGATGATCCGGATCAACGAGGAGACGGGTCTCGGCGTCGCCATCGCCACCGACGGCAACGGCCGGTTCGCGAAGCTCGACCCGTACACGGGCGCGCAGCTCGCGCTCGCCGAGTCGTACCGCAACGTCGCCGCGTCCGGCGCCAAGCCCCTCGCGATCTCGGACTGCCTGAACTTCGGCTCGCCCGAGGACCCGGACGTCATGTGGCAGTTCGCCGAGGCCATCCGCGGCCTCGCGGACGGCTGCCTGGAGCTGGGCACCCCGGTCACCGGCGGCAACGTCTCGCTCTACAACCAGACCGGTGAGGCGGCGATCCACCCGACGCCCGTCGTCGCCGTCCTCGGTGTGATCGACGACGTCGCGCGGCGCACGCCGATGGCGTTCAAGGAAGAGGGCCAGCTCCTCTACCTGCTCGGCGAGACGCACGAGGAGTTCGGCGGTTCGGCCTGGTCGCAGGTGATCCACGGACACCTCGGCGGGCTTCCGCCCAAGGTCGACCTGGCGCGCGAGAAGCTGCTCGCCGAGATCCTGATCTCGGCCTCGCGCGACGGCATGATCGACGCCGCGCACGACCTGTCGGACGGCGGTCTCGTGCAGGCCGTCACCGAGTCGTGCCTGCGCGGCGGCAAGGGCGCGCGGCTCGTCGTCCCCGACGGCCTGGACGCGTTCACGTTCCTCTTCTCCGAGTCGGCGGGACGCGCGGTCGTCTCGGTGCCGCGGAGCGAGGAGCTGCGCTTCACCGACATGTGCGGGGCGCGGGGTCTGCCCGTCCGCCGCATCGGTGTGGTCGACGGTGACGCGGTCGACGTGCAGGGCGAGTTCACGCTGCCGCTGAGCGAGCTGCGCGAGGCCCACGAGCGGACGCTGCCGGAGCTGTTCGCCTGACGGATCGCCCCGTAAGGGGCGCGGTGAACTGCGCGCTCAGCCCAAGGAAAGCCGCAGACGCATCTGCCCAGCATTCGGCAGACGCGTCTGCGGCTTTTCCGTGTTTGCCCGCGCAGTTCACCGCGCCCCTTACGGGGCCCATGGGGGTTGCCAGGAATTACGTACCTACGTAATCTCGTACCCATGAGCCTCGAAGAGCGCGTCGCCGAGCTCGAACGGCGCATGGCGGAGCTGGAGAGCGCGGGCCCGGCCGCGCCCCCCGTGGGAGAGGGCGACTTCTGGGCCCTGGACGCACTGAAGGCGCGGCATCCGGTGACGGAGGACGCGGACGGCGCCGTCCTGTTCACCGGGTCGGTGCGGGTGCCGACGGGGCATCGGTACGACTGGCAGTACGGCCTGCTGACGGAGACGGTGTTCGAGGGCGACTGGACCGAGGCCGCCGAGTCGTTCGCCGCCCTCGGCAACCCCGTGCGGCTGCGGCTGCTGCGGGAGATCCTCGGCGGCCTGCGCACCGCCGCCGAGCTGGCCGCGCTCGACGACGTCGGCACGACCGGCCAGATCTACCACCACCTGCGCCAGCTGACCGGCGCGGGCTGGCTCCACACCACGGAGCGCGGCCGGTACGAGGTCCCGGCGGGGCGGGTGGTGCCGCTGCTCGTGGTGCTCACGGCGGCCAAGCCGGTGACCTGACCGAATCTGTACGACCTTGTGGCTTTACGACCGTACGAGGGGGAAGTGATGTCCGTAGGCCTGCGCAAAAGTGCCGCTGTGGTCCACCGGCTGCTGTGGATCGTGTTCTTCGCCCAATTCGTCGTCCAGCGGTTCACGGAGCTGCCGTACGACTACTGGCTGAGCTGGCTGCCCGCGCTCGCCGCGATCGCCGTCAGCACCACGCTCTCCCGCTCCGCGCGCCGGCGGATCGAGGCGGATCCCCCGGCCCCCGTCGAGGTCGCGCCCCCGGTCACGGGCCGCTGGTCCGCGCTCAACAGCCCCGCCGACAAGGTGCCGAGCCACGGCACGCATCAGCTGGCACAGACGTACGCCATCGACATCACCGCCGAGCCGGAGGACGGCCCCGCACGCCCCGCCCCCGTCTGGTTCTGGCCCCTCGCCCGGCACGGCCGCGCCTACCCCGCCTTCGGTGCGCCGCTGTACGCGGTGGCCGACGCGACCGTCGTGCACGCCGAGGACGCCCAGCGCGACCACCTGAGCCGCAGCTCCCTCCTCGGGGTGCTGTACTTCTGGCTGGTCGAAGGCGTCGGCAGGACGCTCGGCGGGAGCCGCCGCATCATCGGCAACCACGTCGTCCTGGACCTCGGCGAGGGGACGTACGCCCTGTACGCGCACGTCCAGCAGGGCTCCCTCGCGGTCCGGACCGGCGACAAGGTGTCCGTCGGGCAGCGCATCGGCGGCTGCGGCAACTCCGGCAACTCCACCGAGCCGCACGTCCACTTCCAGCTCATGGACGGGCCCGACCCGGAGACCGCGCGAGGCGTGCCGTTCAGGTGGCGGGGGGTCGGCGTGCCCCGCAACCGCGAGACGTTCACCGTGCGGGAAGAGACCGCCCCGGTACCGTGACCTGCATGACTGAGGAGCTGGGGCTGCGCGCGCGCAAGAAGCGGCAGACCGCCGCGCGGATCTGGCAGGTCGCCGTGGACCTCTGCTCCGAGCGCGGCTTCGACCACGTCTCCGTGGCGGAGATCGCCGAGGCCGCCGAGGTGTCGAAGATGACCGTCTTCAACTACTTCGGCACCAAAGAAGACGTGATCGTCGGCCCGATGGAGGAGCACGCGCAGGACCCGGCCCGCGCCGTGCGCGAGCGCCGGCCGGGCGAATCCGCGGTCGCCGCGGTGCGCCGCCAGTTCCTGGCACAGATCCCCGGACACGACCCGTCGATCGGCCTCAGCGGCGACCCGCGCGCCCACAAGGTGCGCCAGCTCATCAAGGAGACACCGACGCTCGCGCACCGCGTGGTCATCTTCCACATGCGCAGCGTCCAGCTCCTCGCCGACGAGCTCGCCGCGGAGACCGGCGACATGCTCCTCGCGCGGGTCGCCGCCGCCCAGCTGATCGGCGCGCGGAACGCGCTCATCATGCAGAACCACGAGCGCACCCTCGCCGGCGATCCCGTCGACGAGATCGCGAAGGAGTGCGCCGAGGCCGCGGAGCGTGTTTTCGGCCAAGTGGAAAAGGGTCTTCAGGGGTACCCCGAAAACACTTAGGCTCGGCCCCATGCCACCGGCCAAGAAGCGCATGCGTTCATACGACTCCGCCAAGACCAGCGCCGCCGTCGTCGCCCAGTTCGGCCATGTGCGCGAGGCGGTCCGCACGCTCACGCCCGAGCAGCTCGCCGGGCCGACCCGGCTCGGCGTCTGGACCGTGCACGACCTCGCGGTCCACATGGCGATGGGCCTCTCCACCGTCCACGAGTACCTCGGTCTCCCGGAGCCGGAGAAGCCCGAAATGTCGCTGGCCGACTGGCCGTTCGTGACGTCCGGCGCCGCCGCCGTGGTCGATGAGGCCACCCGCGCCGGCGCGAAGAGCGTCGGCGCCGGCCTCGACGAGCTGCTCACCCGCACGCTCACCGAGGTCGAGGAGGCATTGAAGTCCTGGGCGACCGTGTCCGACGAGCGCCTGGTGCCGTCCCGCATGGGTGCCATGCCCCTCGGCGAGTTCCTGGTCACCCGCGTCATCGAACTCACCGTCCACACGGACGACTTGAACGACGCGGTGCCCGGCCTCGACGTGCCGCACGACCGCCAGGCCCTGGCCACCTGCGCCCGGGTGCTCGCCGACGCCCTCGCGGTGAAGGCGCCGGGCGCCTCGACCGAGGTGCGGATTCCGCCGTACGCGGTCGTGCAGTGCGTGGAGGGCCCCCGGCACACCCGCGGCACCCCGCCCAACGTCGTCGAGACCGACCCGCTCACCTGGATCCGTCTCGCGACCGGCCGCACCGACTGGGCGACGGCCCTCGACACGGCACAGGTCAGCGCGAGCGGCGAGCGCGCGGACCTGTCGGGGCTGCTGCCGATCATGAGCTGACCCGGCCGGGGCGAGAAGGGAACCGACTCCCCCACTTGTCCCGTCAGATCGGCATGCACACGCAGCGACTGACTCTCACCCTGACCGTGCTGGCCTCCGCCGGGCTGCTGCTCACCGCATGCGGCACCGAGTCGGGGACCGGCTCCGAAGGCGGCTCCGGCGGCCGTTCCGCGGGGAGCTCCGTGGCGAGCGAGGCGGCCCTCACCGGCGTCCGCTGGAACGTCGAGAGCCTCACCCTGGGCGGCAAGAAGCACGACGCGCCGGGGGACGCCTACCTCAGGATCGGCGAGGACGGGCGGGCCGGCGGCAGCTTCGGCTGCAACACGGTCGGCGCCGACGTGACGATCAAGGGCGGGACCGTGGAGTTCGGGCAGCCGCTCACGACGAAGCGGGCCTGCGCGGACGACGGCCGCATGGCGTTCGAGAAGAACGCCCTGCGCGCCCTCGGCAAGGAGAAGTTCACCGCCAAGGTCGCCGGCGACCGCATGACCCTCACCACCGCCAAGGGAGACCGCGTGGCCTTCACCTCGCAGCCCGCCGGGCCCGACGCCCCGCTCACCGGCACCAAGTGGCGGATCGACGCCGTCGGCGACGCCCGGGCCACCGCGTCCCTGCCGAAGGACGTGGCGGACAAGGTCCACCTGACCTTCGGCGAGGACGGCAAGGTCCGCGGCAACCTCGGCTGCAACTCCGTCACCGCCAAGGCCGAGGCGGAGGACGGCCGCATCACCTTCGGCGCCCCGACCACCACCCGGAAGCTGTGTCCGGGCGCGGCGATGACCACGGAACGCAAGCTCCTGAAGCTCTTCGACGGCACGGCGCGCTACGAGGTGGAGCGGGGCACCCTGAAGCTCACCGCCGCCGACGGCACCGTCATCAGGGCGAACGCGGACCGGACGGACGACACCGGGAAGCCGGCGAAGTAACCGCACGACCCCGGTGCCTCAGCCGTACGGCAGCAGCTCCCCGTCCGTCCGCTCCCACGCCACCCGCAACTCGGCCAGGAGCTCCGGCTCGGCCGCGGCCCGGTCGGCCTGCTCACGCGGGTCGGCAGCGAGGTCGAAGAGCTGGTCCGCGCCGCCCTTGCCGCGGTAGTACTTCCACTTCCCGCGGCGCAGCGCCCGCTCCCCGCGCACCCGCCAGAACAGCTCGCGCTCGCCGACGGCCCGCCCCTTCAGGAGGTAGGGCGCGAGGCTCGTCCCGTCCAGCGGGTACGCCGGGTGCGGCCGGGCCCCCGCCACCTCCAGGAGCGTCGCCGTCCAGTCCGGCGTGTACACGGGCTCACCGCTGAGCTGCCCGCCGTCGATCCGCGCAGGCCACCGCACGATGGTCGGCACCCGGATGCCGCCCTCCTTCAGCGAGCCCTTGTTGCCGGACAGCGGCCAGTTGTACGAGAAGCGCTCACCGCCGTTGTCCGAGGCGAAGAACACCAGCGTGTCCCGCTCCTGCCCGGACTTCCGCAGCGCGCGCAGGACTTCGCCCACCGAGCGGTCCAAGTCCTCGACCATCTCCGCGTACTTCTCCAGGGAGCCGCCGTCCTGGTGCCACAGCGCGCCCTTCTCGCCCGCCTTGATCCTCCGCACGATCTCCGCGCTCGCCGCCTCGTCCCCGTCCGCGATCCACGGCCAGTGCGGGGTGGTGAAGTTGAGGTTGAGCAGCCAGGGCTTCTCGCCGTGGTCCCGCCGGACGTATTCCCCGGCACGCTCGGTCAGGACGCGCGTGTAGTACCGCAGGTCCTTGTACTCGGCGTCGCCTTCCCGGACAGCGCCCTCATAGAGGTCGTACTCCCCGCCGAGCCCGAGCTTCGAGTAGTACTCCAGGGCCCCGCCGAAGTTCCCGAAGAACTCGTCCCAGCCGGACTTGGTGGGGGAGTGGTCCGGCAGGTAGCCGCAGTGCCACTTGCCGATCAGCGCGGTCGCGTACCCGGCGTCGCGCAGCAGTGAGGCGAGCGTGGGGTGGGTCGGGTCGAGTCCCACCGACCTGTCGGCGATCGGCTCCGCGAGCCCGCCCTTCGTACGCCCGGGGTAGCGCCCCGTGTACAGGCTGAAGCGGGTCGGCGAGCAGGTCGCGGAGCCGGCGTAGGCGTCCGTGAACCGCACGCCCTGGCGGGCGAGGCGGTCCAGGTGGGGGGTTCTTATGTGCGGCGATCCGTACGAGGAGAGATCGGCCCAGCCGAGGTCGTCGCCGAGGATGAAGAGGATGTTGGGCCGCCGGGAGTACCGCCCGTGCGCGGCGGCGAAGGGGCGTTCGCCGGGAGTTGTGGATGTGGCGGGGGCGCCGGGCGCGGCGTCGGCCCGCGTGGCGGCGCCCGCGGCGCCCACGCCGACGGCGGCGCCCGCCACACCGCCGGTGAAGGAGCGCCGGGACAACCGGGAAGACCGTGATCCATGAGGCTGCATGGATCAGGAGCCTCGCCGCGTTCCGGAACGGGCGTCAACGCGTGACCGCCGCTGTTCACAGAGCTGTCGTCGCAGTTCACAGCGTTGTCGTACGCCTGAAGCACTCGCGTGGCGAACGGGCCGCGACGGCCCTCGCGACGGGGCGCGCTCACCCTCCGTGCAGGGCCCGTATCCCCAATTCGGACCAGTGGTCGATCTCGCCTACACTCGATGGCGTGCCACGTGGTGACGGTCGACTCAATCACGATCTGCTTCCCGGCGAGAAGGGCCCCCAGGACGCTTGCGGCGTCTTCGGTGTCTGGGCTCCGGGCGAAGAGGTCGCAAAGCTCACGTACTTCGGGCTCTACGCCCTCCAGCATCGGGGCCAGGAATCCGCGGGAATCGCGGTCAGCAACGGCTCCCAGATCCTCGTCTTCAAGGACATGGGCCTCGTCTCCCAGGTCTTCGACGAAACCTCTCTCGGCTCGCTCCAGGGTCACATCGCGGTCGGTCACGCCCGCTACTCGACCACCGGTGCCTCCGTCTGGGAGAACGCCCAGCCGACGTTCCGTGCCACCGCGCACGGCTCCATCGCGCTCGGGCACAACGGCAACCTCGTCAACACGGCCCGGCTCGCCGAGCTGGTCGCCGAACTGCCGAAGGAGAACGGCCGCGCGACCCAGGTCGCCGCGACCAACGACACCGACCTGGTGACGGCTCTCCTCGCGGGCCAGGTGGACGACGACGGCAAGCCGCTGACCATCGAAGACGCCGCCATGAAGATCCTCCCGCAGGTCCAGGGCGCCTTCTCCCTCATCTTCATGGACGAGGGCACGCTGTACGCGGCCCGTGACCCGCAGGGCATCCGCCCGCTGGTCCTCGGCCGCCTGGAGCGCGGCTGGGTCGTCGCGTCGGAGTCCGCGGCGCTCGACATCTGCGGCGCCAGTTACGTCCGCGAGATCGAGCCCGGCGAGTTCGTCGCGATCGACGAGAACGGACTGCGAACCACTCGCTTCGCGGAAGCAAAGCCCAAGGGCTGTGTCTTCGAGTACGTCTACCTCGCGCGCCCCGACACGGACATCGCGGGCCGGAACGTCTACCTCTCGCGCGTCGAGATGGGCCGGAAACTCGCCGCGGAAGCTCCCGTCGAGGCCGACCTCGTCATAGCGACCCCCGAATCCGGCACCCCCGCCGCGATCGGGTACGCGGAAGCCTCCGGCATCCCCTTCGGCGCGGGCCTCGTCAAGAACGCCTACGTCGGCCGCACCTTCATCCAGCCCTCGCAGACGATCCGCCAGCTCGGCATCCGGCTCAAGCTGAACCCCCTCAAGGAAGTCATCAAGGGCAAGCGCCTGGTGGTCGTCGACGACTCGATCGTCCGCGGCAACACCCAGCGCGCCCTGGTCAAGATGCTCCGCGAGGCCGGCGCCGCCGAGGTCCACATCCGGATCTCGTCCCCGCCCGTGAAGTGGCCGTGCTTCTTCGGCATCGACTTCGCGACGCGCGCCGAGCTCATCGCCAACGGCATGACCATCGAGGAGATCGGCACGTCGCTCGGCGCCGACTCCCTCTCGTACATCTCCATCGACGGCATGATCGAGGCCACGACCATCGACAAGCCGAACCTCTGCCGCGCCTGCTTCGACGGCGAGTACCCGATGGAGCTGCCCGATCCCGAACTGCTCGGCAAGCAGCTCCTGGAGACGGAGCTGGCCGCGGGCCCGGCGTCCACCGCCGCCGCCGACGCGATCCGTCGCCCGTAAGACCCCACGCAGTACGACACGAAAGTTCTCACCGTCATGTCTGAGACCACTGGTGCCAGCTACGCAAGCGCGGGCGTCGACATCGAGGCGGGCGACCGCGCCGTCGAGCTGATGAAGGAGTGGGTCAAGAAGACCCAGCGCCCCGAGGTCGCGGGCCTCGGCGGCCTCGGCGGCTTCGCCGGACTCTTCGACGCCTCCGCGCTCAAGCGCTTCGAGCGCCCCCTGCTCGCCTCCGCGACCGACGGCGTCGGTACGAAGGTCGACATCGCCCGCCAGCTGGGCGTGTACGACACCATCGGCCACGACCTCGTCGCCATGGTCATGGACGACATCGTCGTCTGCGGCGCCGAGCCGCTCTTCATGACCGACTACATCTGCGTCGGCAAGGTCCACCCCGAGCGGGTCGCCGCCATCGTGAAGGGCATCGCCGAGGGCTGCGTCCTCGCGGGCTGCTCGCTCGTCGGCGGCGAGACGGCGGAGCACCCGGGCCTGCTCGGCCCGGACGACTTCGACGTCGCGGGCGCCGGCACGGGCGCGGTCGAGGCCGACCGCCTGCTCGGCCCGGATCGCATCCGTAAGGGTGACGCGGTCATCGCCATGGCGTCCTCGGGTCTTCACTCGAACGGGTACTCGCTCGTCCGGCATGTGGTCTTCGACCGCGCGGGCTGGACCCTGGACCGTCAGGTCGAGGAGTTCGGCCGGACGCTCGGCGAGGAGCTCCTGGAGCCCACCAAGATCTACTCCCTGGACTGCCTGGCGCTCACCCGCACCACCGACGTCCACGCCTTCAGCCACATCACCGGCGGCGGCCTCGCGGCGAACCTCGCCCGGGTGATCCCCGACGCTCTGCACGCGGTCGTCGACCGCGGGACGTGGACGCCGGGCGCGGTCTTCGACGTGGTCGGCACAGCCGGTCAGGTCGAGCGCCTGGAGCTGGAGAAGACGCTGAACATGGGCGTCGGCATGATCGCGATCGTCCCCGAGGAGTCGGCGGACGCGGCACTCACCACCCTCGCCGACCGCGGCGTGGAGGCCTGGGTCGCCGGAGAGATCACCGACCGCGGCGACCACGCGACGGGCGCCGAGCTCATCGGCGACTACGCGAAGTAGGAAACGGAAGCAGCACAAAACCCGGCCCGGGGTGGTGCCCCCGGACCGGGTGAAGTGCAGTTGCTATGAGAACTGCGAATACTGCACAGGCAATAAATGGTGCTTAAGCAACGAGGTCAAGCGCCGCGGCGCTGAGACGAGGGGCCGGACTCTTCGGCAGAGTCGTCGTCCTCGTCGTCGTTATACAGATCCGCGTACTGGGCGTACGGGTCGTCTTCCTCGTCGTCGTCTTCGAACGGCTCGCCATTCGGCGGCTGTTGCGAAGTCGAAGCGCCCAGCTCATTGGCCAGACGCGACAGGTCAGTCCCGCCGCTGCTGTACTTCAGCTGGCGGGCGACCTTCGTCTGCTTGGCCTTTGCCCGGCCGCGCCCCATGGCTCGACCCCCTCGGATACGGGGCTCGACGGCCCCAGAGTCTTGACACGCGTTCATGATCTGGAACGGACTCTCCGTGGAGAGACCGGTCCGTAGGGCTTCCACGGTACCTGCTCCTGCGGCCATACGGTACGTCGCCCGCAGGACGCGCCTCGGCGCACAACCCTCGAGGAGCCCCGTCCTCGCTGGTCAACTGCGATTTTAACCTCTTCTTGCCGGGCGACCCGCCGACGGGGGTGAGTCTTGTCTCTCCCGGTACGCCGGCGGGGGCCCTGTCATGCGCCTCGATATGCCCTTCAGCGCGCGTCGGACATCCGCTGTTCGGCGATCCTGTCGGCCGCGGCGGCCGGCGGAATGCCGTCCTCCTTTGCGCGAGCGAATATGGCGAGCGTGGTGTCGAAGATCTTCGACGCCTTCGCCTTGCACCGGTCGAAGTCGAAGCCGCGGAGCTCGTCGGCGACCTGGATGACGCCGCCGGCGTTCACCACGTAGTCCGGCGCGTAGAGGATCGAGCGGTCGGCGAGGTCCTTCTCGACCCCCGGGTGCGCCAGCTGGTTGTTGGCGGCACCACACACCACCTTCGCGGTCAGGACCGGCACGGAGTCGTCGTTCAGCGCACCGCCGAGCGCGCAGGGCGCGTAGATGTCGAGGCCCTCGGTCCGGATGAGCGCCTCGGTGTCCGCCACCGCCGTCACCGACGGGTGCTTGTGGAGGATCCGGTTCACCGACTCCTCGCGCACATCCGTGATCACGACGTCGGCGCCGTCCTCAAGGAGGTGCTCGACGAGGTGGTGGCCCACCTTGCCGACGCCCGCGACGCCCACCTTGCGGCCGCGCAGCGACGGGTCGCCCCACAGGTGCTCGGCGCTGGCACGCATGCCCTGGAAGACACCGAAGGCGGTGAGCACGGAGGAGTCGCCCGCGCCGCCGTTCTCCGGGGAGCGCCCGGTGGTCCAGCGGCACTCGCGCGCGACGACGTCCATGTCCGAGACGTACGTACCGACGTCGCAGGCCGTCACGTAGCGGCCGCCGAGGGAGGCGACGAAACGGCCGAAGGCGAGGAGCAGCTCCTCGCTCTTGATCTGCTCGGGGTCACCAATGATCACGGCCTTGCCGCCGCCGTGGTCGAGCCCGGCCATGGCGTTCTTGTACGACATCCCGCGCGACAGGTTCAGGACGTCGGCGACGGCCTCTTCCTCGGTCGCGTACGGATAGAAGCGGGTGCCGCCGAGGGCGGGGCCCAGGGCGGTGCTGTGGATGGCGATCACGGCCTTGAGGCCGCTGGCACGGTCCTGGCAGAGCACTACTTGCTCGTGGCCTCCCTGATCCGAGTGGAACAGGGTGTGCAGGACGCCGTTGTCTGCTTCGGTCACTGTGGTGACTCCCGGTCAAGTGGCGCGGTTGGGCGGGCTCCGTACGGGTGGCGGGGCCCGATGGGCATGAGACTAAAGGCTGTCCACCCACCTTGACCGCCCGGAGTCGAGGATCACGTTTTCGAGTTCACCCGTGGGGGAGAGAGCAGCCGTGCCCAAGGTGTCATCGGTGACGGTCCCGTACGCGTCCTATCTGCGTGTGTACGAGCCGCTGGCCGCCTTCCCGGAACCGGAGCGCGGCCACTGGGCGCGCTACGCCCGCCGCGAGGACCTTCCCTCCTACCAGGACGAGCTCCGCCGCTCGCTCGCCGACCTGGTGCCCACGCCGCCGGTGCCCGTGCCGGTGCACGAGAGCGGCGACGCGTTCGTGGTGGAGGCCGACGGGGTGCTCTGCGTCTGCCCGTGGCGGACCCGGCTGCGCGGCTGGCAGGCCATGGGGGAGCTGGCCGGGCAGCTGCCCGCGCCGGTCCTCGACGCGGTGCTGCCTCCGGTGCTGCGCCGCCAGACGGCCGCGGACTACGAGCGGTGGCTGGCCCGCAACCCTGACGCGCGCCCCTGGATCCGTACGTCGACGTGGCAGGTGCCGCTGCACTGGTTCGTGCTCGTCTCCGACGACGAGCGGAGCCACGCGAAGGCCGACCCGCCCGTGCTGCGCTACCGCACCCCGATGGTGCAGGCGCGGCGCCGGGTCGCCCGCGGCCTGCGGACGCTGCGGGAGGCGCTCGGCGAGGGTCCGCTCGTCGACGGGCTCGTGGACGTCGGGCGCTGGCTGGAGGAGTTCCATCCGCGCTCCCTGGTCGAGCTCGACTACGGAGGCCTCGTGCACGCGGTGCCGGCCGACGAGCTCGGCGAGGACCACTCGGCGGCGGACGTGGCCGAGGGGATCGAGGCGCTGCGGGACGGTGACGGCGAGGCGGCCGGCGAGGCGTATGCGAGGCTCGTGGAGCGGTGGCGGGCGGTCCGGGACCTCCAGTTCGCGAACTGAGGGCACTGAGGGCGGCGATTTCCCGCCGCTCTTCCCCGGGGCCGGGACGTAGGTCCCGATACGGGCCTTTGCCTCAAGCGTGATGGACCGCACTTTCGGGGCTCTTGCGCCCATCACCCCCCCTCATGCCAAAATAGGACAAGGAGTCCGGGGAGGGCTCCTTCCGCCCAAGTAAGGGCGGAATGCTCAGCATTGCACTCTATGGGGGGTCTGTTGACTCCTGATCGCTCTGTGACTGATCGTCACTGTGGCGTGACTGTCCGCTATGGCATGGTCCATCGGCTTCCGTCGGTGATGAACACCTGGGAGGGCAATTCCATCGGTTTGGCCGACGCGGCTGGACGGATGGTGTAGTTGTAGTGCCGAGGACAAGCCGTTCGTCCTATAACCGACTCGACTCGCGTCCGCCATTTCGGGCAACGCGGGTCAAGGTGCAGAATTTAGAGGAATGAACCGAGAAGGTTCGGTTCTCCCGAGGAGGCCGCTCATGACCGCTCGCACCCCTGATGCCGAGCCGCTGCTGACCCCGGCTGAGGTCGCCACGATGTTCCGCGTCGACCCGAAGACGGTGACGCGCTGGGCCAAGGCTGGCAAGCTCACGTCGATTCGCACGCTCGGCGGACACCGCCGTTACCGCGAGGCTGAGGTCCGCGCACTGCTCGCGGGCATTCCGCAGCAGCGCAGCGAGGCCTGACGTACGCCAGAAGTACCGCTCAACCAGCAGTAACTCGTACAACCCGGGCGAAGAGCACCACAGCTGTCAGGTCCCCCAACCTGGCCGTACGTCCGACATATGGCTACACGCGACGCGGGTCCCGCCCCAACGGGAGCCACGCCTGACACACATGGGTGAGTCGTTCGATCGCGCTGGACTCCGCCGGGTCCAGCGCGATCTTTTTTGTGCGCCGGGGGATGCGCCGAGGATGCGCAGGTGGGCGGCCCTGGGGGTGGTCGGCGGGGGCCGGGGGAGACCGGCGGAAGCTCGGGGGGAGCGCCCTGGGGGGTGGTGCAATTGCACATATTAAATTGGCTGGTTGTAGGGAGGGTGTAAGTTCCGGGGTTCTGCAAACCAGTTCGGTGACACCCGTCACACGCCGGGAATCTTGTTGTGGGCAACTCCCCTGCGCTAGAGGGGTTCTTGCGCTTTCGGTCATGTGCCGGGTGGACCGTCCGGGCCGTCTGCGGCGCTCTCTCGCACGGAACCCTCCTCGGGGTCCTCGGGTCCGCCCGGGGCGCGCTGAGGGGCCTCCAGGGCGAGTCTCAGCAGTCGGTGGCAGATGGGGCAGTGCCGGGTCGCGTGGCGGTAGCCGGTGGCCGCCGCGAGGTGGGCGCGCAGCAGGGCGCGCGTCTCGTGCCGCGCGGACGCCGAAGAAGCAGACATGCGTCACCTCCTGGGGGCCTCCCGCCGGCCCCTGCTCTCCGGACTACCGGCGGAATGTGACTCCGTCAACCCACCGGGGCACGGCCCCGGACGCGACGGGGGTCGCACCCGGCGTGAGTGCGACCCCCGAACACGACTGAGGGCCGCACTCGATGGGTGCGGCCCTCAGTCTTCACTGCGGTCCTGACGGGATTTGCTGTGTCTGATTGCGGCTCCGCCGCGGGCGCGGGCGACGTGCACGGCTGAGGGCTGCTGCACTCGATGGGTGCGGCCCTCACGTTCACTGCGGTCCTGACGGGATTTGCTGTGTCTGATTGCGGCTCCGCCGCGGGCGCGGACGGCGTACACGACTGAGGGCCGCACCCGATGGATGCGACCCTCACTCTTCACTGCGGTCCTGACGGGATTTGAACCCGCGGCCTCCACCTTGACAGGGTGGCGAGCACTCCAAACTGCTCCACAGGACCTTGCTTCGCTGCACCCGCTTGCGCGCTGTGCTGCGAGACAGGACTCTACAGCAGTGCAGGCCCGGCGGTCGAACTCACCCTGCGTACCCGGGCCGTCACGGGGCCAGTGCGTCGATCGCCTTCACGATCCGCTTGTCCGAGACGGGATACGCCGTGCCGAGCGCGTGCGCGAAGTAGCTGACGCGCAGCTCCTCGATCATCCAGCGGATGTCCAGGGCCTCCTGCGGCACGGGCCTGCCCTGCGGCAGCTGTTCGAGCAGCCACAGGTATTCGTCGCGCATCTCGCGGACCTTCTCCATGCGCGCGGTGTCCCGCTGGACGCCGGTCGGCATCTGTTGCAGGCGCCGGTCCGCCGCCACCATGTAGCGCATCAGGTCCGGCAGGCGGCGCAGCCCCGTCTCCGTCACGAAGCCCGGCTTGATGAGGGAGTTCAGCTGCTCCCGCACGTCCGCGAGGTTGGGGAGCAGGGCCGGGCTCTGCGTCGACTTCAGGCGGCGCTCACAGGCCTGCCAGGCGGCGAGGACCTGCTGGACCTGGCCGACCGTGCGCACGGTCGTGTCGACGATCTCCGCGCGCACCTTGTCGAAGAGCTTGCGGTACGACTCCTCGTCCCAGACGGGCCCGCCGAAGTCCGTCATCAGCTTGTCCGCGGCGGCTGTCGCGCAGTCGTCGAAGAGGGCCTGCATCGAGCCGTGCGGGTTGGCGGAGAGGGCGAGCTTCTGCTGGTTCGTCAGCTTGTCGGAGGCGAACTTGGCCGGATTCACCGGGATGTTGCGCAGGATGAGGCGGCGGGTGCCGCGCCACATGGCCTGCTGCTGCTCCGCCTCGGTGTCGAAGAGGCGTACGGAAACGGTGTCGCCGGCGTCGACGAGCGCCGGATACGCCTTCACCGGCTGGCCTGCGCGGCGCGTCTCGAAGACGCGCTGGAGGGTGCCGATGCTCCAGTCCGTCAGGCCCGTGCGCTCGACCGCGGAGCCGCCCGTGCGCTCCGCCGTCGCCGCGGCGGCCTGCGAGAGCGCCTTGCGGGCCTTCGGCTTCAGCCGGAGCTTCAGCGCTTCGAGGTCCTTGTCCTCGGCGAGCTTCCTGCGCCGCTCGTCGACGATGCGGAACGTGATCTTCAAGTGGTCGGGCACGCGCGCCAGGTCGAAGTCGTCCGGCGAGACCGGCACGCCGACCATCCGCTGGAGCTCGCGCGCCAGCGTGACGTGCAGCGGCTCCTGCAACGGCACGGCACGCTCCAGGAACGCCTTCGCGAAGTTCGGCGCGGGGACGTAGTTCCGGCGGATCGGCTTCGGCAGGGAGCGGATCAGCTCGACGACCACGTCCTCGCGCAGCCCCGGGATCTGCCAGTCGAAGCCCTCGTCCGTGACCTGGTTCAGGACCTGGAGCGGGATGTGGACGGTCACGCCGTCCGCGTCCGCGCCGGGCTCGAACTGGTACGTCACCCGGAACTTGAGCTGCCCCTGACGCCACGCGTCGGGGTAGTCGTCCTTGGAGACGCCCTGCGCCTTCTCGTTGATCAGCATCGACCGCTCGAAGTCGAGCAGCTCGGGCTCTTCCCGCTGCTTCTTCTTCCACCAGGAGTCGAAGTGCGCGCCGGACACGACGTCGGCGGGCACCCGCTGGTCGTAGAAGTCGAAGAGCGTCTCGTCGTCGACGAGGATGTCGCGGCGCCGCGCGCGGTGCTCCAGCTCCTCGACCTCGGTCAGGAGCTTGCGGTTGGCGGCGAAGAACTTGTGGTGCGTGCGCCAGTCGCCCTCGACCAGCGCGTTGCGGATGAACAGGTCGCGGGAGACCTCGGGGTCGATGCGGCCGTAGTTCACCTTGCGGTCGGTGACGATCGGGACGCCGTACAGCGTCACCTTCTCTATCGCCATGACCGCCGCCTGGTCCTTCTCCCAGTGCGGTTCGCTGTACGTCCGCTTCAGGAGGTGCTGGGCGAGCGGCTCGACCCACTCCGGCTCGATGCGGGCGTTCACCCGCGCCCACAGGCGCGAGGTCTCCACCAGCTCGGCCGACATGATGAAGCGCGGGGGCTTCTTGAAGAGCGCCGAACCCGGGAAGACCGCGAACTTCGCGTTGCGCGCGCCGATGTATTCGTTGCGCCCGCCGCGCTGCTTGGGGTCGCCGTCCTTGGCGGACCTGCTCTCCTTGGACTCCTTCACGTCCTTCATCCCGATGTGGGAGAGCAGGCCGGACAGGAGCGAGATGTGGACGTGCTGCTCGGGGGCGTCGTCCTCGTTGAGGCCGATGCCCATCTGCTTCGCGACCGTACGCAATTGCGAATAGATGTCCTGCCACTCGCGGATGCGGAGGTAGTTCAGGTACTCCCGCTTGCACATGCGGCGGAAGGCCGACGAGCCGAGCGCCTTCTGCTGCTCGCGGATGTACCGCCACAGGTTCAGGAAGGCGAGGAAGTCGCTCGTCTCGTCCTTGAAGCGGGCGTGCTGCTGGTCGGCCTGCGTCTGCTTGTCGGCCGGGCGCTCGCGCGGGTCCTGGATGGAGAGCGCGGCCGCGATCACCATGACCTCGCGCACGCAGCCGTTCTTGTCGGCCTCCAGGACCATCCGGGCGAGCCGCGGGTCGACGGGCAGCTGGCTGAGCTTGCGCCCCTGCTCGGTGAGCCGCTTCTTCGGGTCCTTCTGCGCGGGGTCCAGCGCACCCAGCTCCTGGAGGAGCTGGACGCCGTCGCGGATGTTGCGGTGGTCCGGCGGGTCGATGAAGGGGAACTTCTCGATGTCGCCGAGGCCGGCCGCGGTCATCTGGAGGATGACGGACGCGAGGTTCGTGCGCAGGATCTCCGCGTCCGTGAACTCGGGGCGGGAGAGGAAGTCGTCCTCGCTGTAGAGGCGGATGCAGATGCCGTCCGACGTACGCCCGCAGCGGCCCTTGCGCTGGTTGGCGCTGGCCTGGCTGATCGCCTCGATGGGCAGCCGCTGCACCTTCGTACGGTGGCTGTAGCGGGAGATGCGGGCCGTGCCCGGGTCGATCACGTACTTGATGCCGGGGACGGTCAGCGAGGTCTCCGCGACGTTCGTCGCGAGGACGATGCGTCTTCCCGTGTGCGGCTGGAAGACGCGGTGCTGCTCGGCGTGCGACAACCGGGCATAGAGGGGGAGCACCTCGGTGAACCGGTAGTTCTTCTTGTTCAGCGCGTCCGCCGTGTCCCGGATCTCGCGCTCTCCGGAGAGGAAGACGAGGATGTCCCCCTTCCCTTCCGCCTGCAACTCCTCCACGGCGTCCGTGATCGCGGTGATCTGGTCGCGGTCGGAGTCGTCCCCCTCCTCTTCGAGGAGGGGGCGGTAACGCACCTCCACGGGATACGTACGCCCGGAGACCTCCACGATCGGGGCGTCCCCGAAGTGCCGCGAGAACCGCTCGGGGTCGATCGTCGCCGAGGTGATGACGACCTTCAGGTCCGGGCGCTTCGGCAGCAGTTGGGCGAGATAGCCCAGCAGGAAGTCGATGTTGAGCGAACGCTCGTGCGCCTCGTCGATGATGATCGTGTCGTACGCGCGCAGCTCGCGGTCCGTCTGGATCTCGGCCAGCAGGATGCCGTCCGTCATCAGCTTCACGAAGGTGTCCGCGCCGACCTGGTCGGTGAAGCGGACCTTCCAGCCGACGGCCTCGCCGAGCGGCGTGTCCAGCTCGTCGGCGACGCGCTCCGCGACCGTGCGGGCCGCGATCCTGCGCGGCTGCGTATGCCCGATCATGCCGCGCACGCCCCGGCCGAGCTCCATGCAGATCTTGGGGATCTGCGTCGTCTTGCCCGAGCCGGTCTCGCCCGCGACGATCACGACCTGGTGGTCGCGGATCGCCTCGGCGATGTCGTCCTTCTTCTGGCTGACCGGCAGCTCTTCCGGATACGTGATCGTGGGCAGCCTGCTGCCCCGCTCGGCCATCCGCGCCGCGGCCCTGTCGACGTCCGCCGCGATCTCGGCGAGGACGGCGGCACGGGCCTCGGGCTTGCGGATCCGGCGCGCACCCTCCAGCCGCCTGCCGATCCGGTGCTCGTCGCGCAGCGAGAGCTCGGAGAGGCGGGAGGCGAGGGCGTCGAGGGTGAGGGCGGGCTGCGTAGACATACGCCGTCCAGGATCTCACCCGCGGCTCGGCGGTGGCGAACCGATTTCTCCGGCAGGGCGCCCGTGCACGTACGATTCCGGGCATGCCGACCCGTACGCGCGCGCCCTGGAGCCCCCTCGCGGTGGTCTTCCTCGTCGTGCTCGGGCTCGGCATGTTCTGCGGGCCCGCGGCAGCCGCGCAGCAGCCGGTGGCCGAGGCCGCGGGCGCCCTGCGGGCCGTCGCCGCCGACGCGCAGGGCTCGCCCGGCTGCGGCAAGGGCGCCGACCGGGACGCCGACCAGGCGCCGGGCACCCCGCAGCGCCCCGGAGCGGCGTACGAACTGCTGCCCGCGCTGCACGACGCCCGCGCTGGCTCCGGCTCATGGGCCGCCGACCAGGCCGTGCTCCTGACGACGCCGGGCCGCGCACCGCCCGAGCTCACCCCACCCTCACCGATAGATCTCTCGGTCCTGCGGGTGTAGGGGTCCCTGACCATCAGGGACCCCTGCATCGACATCGCCGTACAGACGCCTCGGACGCCTCGTACGTCTCGGACGCCTCGTACGTACGTACAACAGGACAAGTGAGAGCACAGCCATGCCCAAGAACGACAACAAGAAGAGCCGCAACATCGCCATCGGCGCGGGTGTCGCCGTCGCGGCGGTGCTGCTCGGCGTCGCCTCGTACACCGCGACCAAGCCGGAGGACGCCGGCCGCACCGTGACGGAGGAGGCCGCGGGTGCCGCGCCCTCCGCCGAGGCCGAGCAGGAGGCCGGCGTCTACCCCGAGCTGGAGAAGCTCGCCCGGCGCGACGCGAAGGACCCGCTCGCGCGGGGGCGCGCGGACGCGCCCGTCGTGATGGTCGAGTACGCCGACTTCAAGTGCGGCTTCTGCGGCAAGTTCGCCCGCGACACCGAGCCCGGCCTCGTGAAGAAGTACGTCGACGAGGGCACCCTGCGCATCGAATGGCGCAACTTCCCGATCTTCGGCGAGGACTCCGAGCGGGCCGCGCGCGGCGCGTGGGCGGCGGGGCGGCAGGGCCGCTTCTGGCAGTTCCACGAGGCCGCGTACGCCGAGGGCGCCAAGGAGAAGGGCTTCGGCGAAGGGCGGCTGAAGGAACTGGCGCGGGAGGCCGGGGTCAAGGACGTCGGCCGGTTCGTGAAGGACCTGGACAGCGATGCCGCCGAGGCCGCGGTGAAGAAGGACCAGGAGGAGGCGTACGGGCTGGGCGCCGCCTCGACGCCGTCCTTCCTGATCAACGGGCGGCCCATCTCGGGCGCCCAGCCGGACCAGGTCTTCGACCAGGCGATCGAGGCGGCGGCCAAGCGGGCGGGCAAGGGTGCTGCGGGGGCTTCGGCAGGGGCTTCGACGGGTGCTTCGGCGGGTGCTTCGGCGGGCAAGGGTGGCTCCGAGTGACCGCCGACGTCGGGTACTTCGCCGCGTTCCTCGGCGGGCTGCTCGCCCTGGTGAGCCCGTGCAGCGCACTGCTGCTGCCCGCCTTCTTCGCCTACTCGATCGACTCCGCCTCGCGCCTCGTCGCGCGGACCGGCATCTTCTACGCCGGACTCGCGACGACCCTGGTGCCGCTCGGTGCGGCCGGCTCCTACGCCGGACGGTTCTTCTTCGGCCACCGCGACCAGCTCGTGCTCGCCGCCGGATGGCTGATCATCGGGCTCGGCGTGCTCCAGATCCTCGGCATGGGGTTCGCCTCGCGGAGGATGGCCGAGCTGTCGGGCCGCATCCGGCCCACCACCGCCTTCTCCGTGTACGCGCTGGGGGCGGTGTACGGGCTCGCCGGATTCTGCGCGGGGCCGATCCTCGGCAGCGTCCTGACGGTGGCGGCGGTGAGCGGGAGCCCGGTCTACGGAGGGCTGCTGCTCGCCGTCTACGCGCTGGGAATGGCCGTGCCGCTCTTCCTGCTCGCCCTGCTCTGGGAGCGGTTCGACCTGGGGCGGCGCAGGTGGCTGCGGGGGCGGACGTTCCGCGTCGGGCGGTTCGAGCTGCACACGACCTCGCTCCTGTCGGGGCTGTTCTTCGTCGCGCTCGGGGCGCTCTTCCTCGCCTACGACGGGACAACCGCGCTGCCCGGTCTGCTGGACGTGGACGACTCGTTCGCCGTGGAGCAGTGGGCGGGCGGCGTCGGCCGTGCGGTGCCGGACGCGGTGCTGCTGGTCGGCGTGGTCGTGGTGGTGGGTGCGGTGCTCGGGGTGCGGGGGTGGCGGAGACAGGGGGGTCGGAGGCGGGACGAGTCCGTTTCGCCGGATGCGTCGCCTGCTGAGTGAGAAGGCTGCTTATGGGGTGTTTGGTTTAGCGTGTTCGTATGCATGATCACGAGCCGGAGCAGCGGGAGCAGTGGGAGCAGCGGAATCAACGGGATGGCGCGCACGGGGCGCACGGGCGCGTCCCCACCCGGAGTGAGCGGTGGGACGCGTTCAAGAAGTCGCCCTTCCTGCCGGCGATCGTGCTCGTCTTCATCCTGGCGGCGGCTGCGGGGCTCTTCGCCGGTTCGTACACGTACTCCATGGCGAACCCGACCCCGCACCACATCCCCACCGCGGTGGTCGACGCGCCGGACTCCAAGCGGGGCAAGGCGTTCCTCGACGGCATGGAGAAGGCGCTGAACGCGTCGCTGGAGGTGCGCCGGTACGACAACCGGGCGGCGGCGCTGCGGGACGTGGAGGAGCAGAAGGTCTTCGCGGTCCTGGATGTGGCTCGCGGCGGGGATGGGGGCGGGGGCGGGGACAAGGTGACGCTGGACGTCTCAGGGGCGTCCGGCGCGTCCGTGGCGCAGGTGCTCGCGGAGACCGCGCCCAAGGTGGGCGAGAAGGTCGGCGTGCCGGTGGCGGTGAAGGACATCAAGCCGCTCCAGGAGGGCGACCCGCGGGGGCTCGCCATCTTCTACATCTCGCTGGCGGCCGTGATCATCGGCTTCGTGGGGGCCATTCAGCTGAGCGTGCACGCGCGCGGGCTGAACCCGGCGGAGCGGATCGGGTTCACGGCGCTGTACGCCCTGCTGGGCGCGTTCGTCATCGCGGCGGTCGTGGACTGGTGGCTCGGGGCGGTACGGCTGCCCTTCGTGGAGTCCTGGCTGATCCTGGCGCTGACGATGTTCGCGTCGGGGATGGTCTTCTCGATGTTCAACACGATGTTCGGGCGGTGGGCGATGCTGCCGACGTGGGGCCTGATGGTGCTCCTCGGCAATCCGTCGTCGGGCGGCGCGGTGTCCTGGCCGCTGCTTCCCTCGGTGCTCGGGCACATCGGGCAGTGGCTGCCGCCGGGGGCGTCGGTCAACGCGCAGCACACGGCGGTGTACTTCGGCGGCCACCAGCACGCGTTTCCGTTCCTGGTGCTCGGGGGCTGGGCGCTGCTCTCCAGCGCGGTCTTCTGGGTCTGGCGCCACCGCCACCCGGGCGGCCGCACCTCTTCTCCCGCGCACGCGGGGTAAGGCGCTGGCCGCCTCGGTACGGGCCTGCGCCTCCTGTTTGCCTCTGGGGCGGGGCCGCGGGGGCATGTGCGTACTCGCCATCCCTGCGCCGCGGCACACGGACAAAGACGCCGATGTGCGCTCGGTGCTCCGTTCGCACATACCCCCACGTCCCCTCGGGAGCGCTTGCGCCTGCCCGGCCGGTGGGGGCCGAGCGCCCCCACTCCCGCTGGACGTCACGGGGCAGCCCCACCGAAGGGGACGGCGCGGGGGAAACGGCAGAAGCCCCGCCGGGAAGGGCGGGGCTTCTGGAGAGGTGGCTGGGGCCGGGATCGAACCGGCGACCTATCGCTTTTCAGGCGATCGCTCGTACCAACTGAGCTACCCAGCCACGCGATCCGCGTGGAATCGCAAGCGGTCCTGACGGGATTTGAACCCGCGGCCTCCACCTTGACAGGGTGGCGAGCACTCCAAACTGCTCCACAGGACCAAGCTTTGTGCGAGCACCAGTCTCGCACAAGGTGTTACGTGCCCCCAACGGGATTCGAACCCGTGCTACCGCCTTGAAAGGGCGGCGTCCTGGGCCACTAGACGATGAGGGCTAAGAGGCCCGCCTGGGCGCTTTGCAGCGCGTCGGGGACGTGAGAAGCATATGGGATGCGGGGAGCTATCGCCAAAACGGTTCAGTCGGAGGGGCTCGGGGCGGTCGGCGAGGAGGGCGCTCCGGGGCGGTTCTCCTTGGGGAGGTGGCGGCTGACCTCGGCCTTCGTGAGGCCGAGCCCGCCCAGTTTGATCTCGTCCCAGGCCTGTAGCCGCTTGCTCGTACGGTCCAGGTAGAGGACGGACGCCTCGACGGGGTCGGGGTACTTGCCCTCGACCGCGCGCAGCCCGCTGCCGCCCGTCGACCCCTCGATGCGCAGCCGCGTGCCCCCGTCCATGACCTCCATCTCCTGGTGGTGCACATGGCCCGCGAGGACCAGCGGGACCTCGCCGTCCGTCTCGCGCGCCGCCGTCGGGTTGTGTGCGACGGCCACGTCGACCGGCGTGCCGGCCGCCCGCTCGGCGCGCAGGGCGGAGGCGAGCCGTATGCCCGCCATGTGCTCCACCGAGTCGCCCTCGGGCTTCTCCGAGCGGTCGGGGGTGTACTGCGGGTCGCCGATGCCGGCGAAGCGCAGGCCGGCGACGGTCTCGGCCCTGCCCTCGTCGAGGACGTGGACGTTCTTGAAGCGCTCCAGGTAGCGCTGGGTGGTGAGCGAGTCGTGGTTGCCGCGTACCCACACGTAGGGCGCGCCGAGGTCCTCGATCGGGTCGAGGAAGCCGTTCTCGGTGGCCGAGCCGTGGTCCATGGTGTCGCCCGAGTCGACGATGACGTCGATGTCGTACTGGGTGACCAGGGAAGAGATGATCTTCCAGCTCGCCGGGTTCAGATGGATGTCCGAGACGTGCAGGACCCGCATGGTGGTGGGGTCCGGCTGGTACGCGGGGAGCGTGGACGTCACGTCGTACAGCTTCGTCACATTGGTGACCAGGCGCGCCAACTCCTGTTGGTAGACGTCGAATTCGCTGACGATGCTGCGGGCGTTGCCGACGACGGAGGGGGCGCTGCTGAGCAGGCCGGAGAATTTCGGCTCCAGGACGGACTTCGGGTTCCAGGTGGCGTACGCGGCCGCCCCGGACGCGGCGAGCAGGGCGAGGGCCAGGCCGCCCGCGGCGAGCGCGCGGCGCGGGCGGCGGTAGACGGCGAGGCCGAGGGCCGTGGCGCCCGAGACGACGGCGACGCAGGAGCGTACGGCGAGGTCGAGCGTGCCGTGGCCGACGTCGTCCGTGACCTCGTCCTGGAGCCCGGAGAGCCGTTCGGGGTGGTCGACCAGGGCCTGGGCGCGGACCGGGTCCAGGCGGTCCACGTCGACGTCGAGGCGGATGGGCGCCACGTGGGAGCGGAGCTCCAGGGCGCCGAGCGGCGAGACGTTGATCTTCGTGCCGCCGGAGATGGACGGGCGGAGCGTCATGCGGGTGTCCATCGGGCCGACGGGCGCGCGCACGCTGCCGACGATGAGCAGGCCGAGCCAGGCGCCCAGGACGACGACCGTGATGAGGCCCAGCGCGCGGGCGTAGGGGTGCGGGGGGCTGATCAGCTCGGTCGTGGGATGGGTGCGGTGAGCGCGGTAGTGGCCGACGAGGGCGCCGCCCACCCGTCGTACGCCGCGGAGAACGCCGGTGTAGCCGCGTGCCATTGGTCCCGTATGCCCAAGTGCCGGTGCGGGTATGCCGGGACGGGGCGGACGGTGTGGCCGACAATGGGGGTGTGCTGGAGATGACGCGCGAGGAGTTCGAGGAACTGGTCGGCGAGGCTCTCGACCGGATTCCGCCGGAGTTGACCCGCCTGATGGACAACGTGGCCGTGTTCGTCGAGGACGAGCCGCCGTCCGACGACCCCGAGCTGCTCGGGCTGTACGAGGGGACTCCGCTGACCGATCGCGGCGAGTGGTACGCCGGGGTGCTGCCGGACCGCATCACGATCTACCGGGGGCCGACGCTGCGGATGTGCGGGTCGCGCGAGGAGGTGGTCGCCGAGACGGAGATCACCGTGGTGCACGAGGTGGCCCACCACTTCGGCATCGACGACGCCCGGCTGCACGCGCTCGGGTACGGGTGAGGCCTCGGGCCGAGCGGGCGCCGGGTACGGGTGCCGGGTACGGGTGAGCGAAGGCGCCCGCCCTGGTGTGCGGGGGCGGGCGGGCCGGAGTGCGGTCCGTGTCCTCTTGCGGGCCGCGGGAGTTGGGCAGGGCGTCTCGATTCCCAGAGCCTGTGTCATAACCCCGGCCGGGTGGTCGCCGCCTGGCACGCACGCTCGCCGCGTTGCCGAAACGCCCTGGTAGCTCCTCCCCCAGGCCTGAAGGGCCCGGGGGGGACCCCCACCGAGGACGCTCCGGCGCCTTGCGATCGCACGCACCAGACGACGCCCACTGATCCGACCGGGGTTACGACACAGGCTCTCGCGCCTCAGGAGGTGCTCGGCCGTGCGCCAGTTGTACGTTCCCGTCCGTTGGGCCGCGGTCGCGGTGGCCGTAGCGGCGACCGCGGGCTGCATGAGCATCGGTGACGACGGGAACGCTCCGGCGCCCGACCGTTCCGCGGGGCAGCGCAGCGGAGCCGCCGCGCCCGACGGCGACCCCGTGACGCAGGGCGGTGACGCGGCGCCCGGGGACGAGGAGGGGCCGGGCCGCGGGCGGCACAAGGGCAAGAAGAAGGGCAGGGAGGGGAGCTCGCGCGAGGACCGGGCCGGGGCGAAGGCCGCGCGGCCCTCGGAGTCCTCGACGGCGGCGGCCTCCGAGAAGCCGCCGAAGCCGGGCAGGCCGGGCCAGCCGACTCCGACCCGGCCGAAGCCGACCCCGACGCGGACCACCGCGACACCGGATCCGCCGAAGCCCACCCCCACCCCGACGCCGGATCCGACCACTCCGGAGCCGTCGTCCTCGGAGGGGTCGGGAGGGCAGGGGGCGCAGCTCCAGCGGCGGAGCGCGGAGCTCCCGGAGCGTGAGCCGTCGCCGGAAGCGGGACCCCACTGACGTATGCGCAGGTGAGAGGGGGTTTGGCGGGGGCGGTTTGCCATATGGGGTGGGGGGTGCGTATGGTGGTAGATCGTTTGATCCCATTTGCCCGGCGCCGACACAGAAGAGCGCCGCGTGGCGCGTACTCTCCCTTGCCGTGGCTGACCGCATCGAGGCGGTCCATTGCGAAATCACGGAGTTGACGGGCGCGTGCCGAGACTCCGGAAGGTTTCGCATTTCGCATGTCCATTTTCAGTTCTGACCACGCCGTCCTGCCCGAGAACGAGACCGTCGAGAACGACGCGGCCGTAGCGGCCGCCGCCGAGATCGTCGAGTCCGCCGAGGCCCAGGACACCACCGAGGTCACCCCCGAGGCCCCCCAGGCCGCCGACACCGACGCCGACACTGAGCCCGAGCTCACCTTCGCCGACCTCGGCCTGCCCGAGGGCATCGTCCGCAAGCTCGCGCAGAACGGCGTCACCACGCCCTTCCCGATCCAGGCCGCGACCATCCCGGACGCCCTGGCCGGCAAGGACATCCTCGGCCGCGGCCGCACCGGCTCCGGCAAGACCCTCTCCTTCGGTCTGCCGATGCTGGCGACGCTGGCCGCCGAGGGCCGCACCGAGAAGAAGAAGCCCCGCGGCGTCATCCTCACGCCGACCCGCGAGCTCGCGATGCAGGTCGCGGACGCCCTCCAGCCCTACGGCGACGTGCTCGGCCTGAAGATGAAGGTCGTCTGCGGCGGTACGTCGATGGGCAACCAGATCTACGCCCTGGAGCGCGGCGTCGACATCCTCGTCGCCACCCCGGGCCGGCTGCGCGACATCATCAACCGCGGCGCCTGCTCGCTGGAGAACACCCAGATCGCCGTCCTCGACGAGGCCGACCAGATGTCGGACCTGGGCTTCCTGCCCGAGGTCACCGAGCTGCTCGACCAGGTCCCGTCCGGCGGCCAGCGCATGCTGTTCTCGGCCACGATGGAGAACGAGATCTCCACGCTGGTCAAGCGCTACCTGACCGACCCGGTGACGCACGAGGTCGACAGCGCCCAGGGCAACGTCACGACCATGACGCACCACATCCTCATCGTGAAGCCCCGCGACAAGGCGCCCGTCACGGCCGCCATCGCCGCGCGCAAGGGCCGCACGATCATCTTCGTCCGCACCCAGCTGGGCGCCGACCGCATCGCCGAGCAGCTCTGCGACTCCGGCGTGAAGGCCGACGCGCTGCACGGCGGCATGACGCAGGGCGCTCGTACGCGCGTCCTGGAGGACTTCAAGAAGGGCTACGTCAACGCCCTCGTCGCCACCGACGTCGCCGCCCGCGGCATCCACGTCGACGGCATCGACCTGGTCCTGAACGTGGACCCGGCCGGCGACCACAAGGACTACCTGCACCGCTCGGGCCGCACCGCGCGCGCCGGCCGCTCCGGCACGGTCGTCTCCCTCTCCCTGCCGCACCAGCGCCGCCAGATCTTCCGCCTGATGGAGGACGCGGGCGTCGACGCCACGCGCCACATCATCAACGGCGGCGGCACCTTCGACCCGGAGGTCGCCGAGATCACCGGCGCCCGCTCGATGACCGAGGTGCAGGCCGACTCCGCGGGCAACGCCGCGACCCAGGCCGAGCGCGAGGTCAAGGAGCTCACCAAGGAGCTGGAGCGCGCCACGCGCCGCGCCGCCGAGCTGCGCGAGGAGGCCGACCGCCTCACCGCGCGTGCCGCCCGTGAGCGCGGCGAGGACCCGGAGACGGCGATCGCCGAGGCCGCTGCCGCCGCCGAGGCCGTCGTGGAGGCCGCCGTGTCGGTCCCCGAGCAGCCCGTCGCCGAGCGCTCCGAGCGCCCGGCCCGCGAGGACCGTTCCTCCTCGTACGACAACCGCCGCCCGCAGCGCGACGAGCGCGGCAACTACGAGCGCCGCGACCGTGGCGGCCGTTCCTTCGAGCGCCGTGACGACAACCGCGGTGGCGGCTTCAACCGCGACCGTCGTGACGACAACCGCGGCGGTGGCTTCCGCCGTGACGACCGCCCCTCCGGCGGTGACCGTGGCGGCCGTTCCTTCGAGCGTCGCGACGACAACCGTGGCGGTGGCTTCGGCCGTGACCGCCGCGATGACAACCGCGGCGGTGGCTTCCGCCGTGACGACCGCCCCTCCGGCGGCGACCGTGGCGGCCGTTCCTTCGACCGCCGTGACGACAACCGTGGTGGCGGCTTCAACCGCGACCGTCGTGACGACAACCGTGGTGGCGGCTTCGGCCGTGACCGTCGTGACGACAACCGCGGCGGTGGCTTCCGCCGTGACGACCGCCCCTCCGGCGGCCACCGCGGCAGCGACCGTCCGTTCAACCGCGACCGTCGCGACGACCGCCCCTCCGGCGGCTCGGGCGGCTTCCGCTCCGGCGGCCACGACCGCCCGTCGTACAACCGCCGCGACGACCGCACCGGCTCCGGCACGGGTTCCTTCGGCCGCCGCGACGACAAGCCGCGCTGGAAGCGCAACGGCTGATCCCCGGCCGGGAGCTGTGACCGGCTCTGTCTGACGGAAGGGCCCGCACGATGTACGCGTCGTGCGGGCCCTTCGGCATGTCCGGACCGGTCCCCTCCTCGCAGGCGTACCGATGTCAGTACCCACTGTTACCTTCGGGCACGTTGGAATTGGTGGTCCGGTGGGGAGCCGGGCCGACAGGGAGGGGTCCCCGTGGTTCGGCATGTCCTCGTGCGCTGCGCAGTCGCTGTCGCACTCGCCTCGTCAGCCGTCGTCGTCACACCGTGGGCTGCCGGGGCGGCGGAGAACGGGCCGCCGGAGCAGCCGGTGCGGGCGGATCTGAAAACCGGTGACAAGGAGTGTGCCGCCGGCGCCGAGAGACCCTATGTCCGTACCCGGCCGCAGCTGAGGGCGGTGCTCCGCGATCCGGACGCGCAGTCGGTCTCCGCGGAGTTCGAGGTCTCCTGGACGGGCAAGGACGGGGAGCGGCAGGTGCGCTCCGCGCGGACGACGTCCAAGGGGAGTGGTTCGCCGTTCAGCTGGTCCGTTCCGGAAGATCTGCCGGCGCTCACCGAGGTGAGCTGGCGCGTGCGGGCCTTCGACGGCTCGGCGTGGGGGCCGTGGAGCGCGGAGGGGTCCTCCGGCGGCTGCGAGTTCGTGTACGACAACGAGGTGCCCGCGAAGCCTTCGGTGACGTCGCCGCAGTATCCGAACGATCTCGTGTGGCACGACGGGGTCGGCGTGCGCGGCACGTTCACGGTCGACTCGGACTCCGAAGACACCGTGGCCTACGTCTACAGCTTCATCGGGGAGACGCCGAAGACCGTCGAGCCCGCACGGCCGGGCGGGCCCGCCGAATTCAGCTGGCTGCCGGAGCGGGAAGGCCCGATGACGGTCAGCGTCCAGGCGCAGGACCGCGCCGGGAACAGGAGCGAGCCGACGAACTACCAGTTCCGCCTGAAGAAGGGCAGCGCACCGGCCGCCCACTGGAAGCTCGCCGACCCGGCGGGGGCCTCCGAAGGCGCCGCCGAAGCGGGCGGCAAGCCCGCCGGGGCGGGCTCCGGTGTCACCTTCGGCGCCGCAGGGCCGACTCGTACGGGGGTGGAGTCGGCGGCGCGGCTGGACGGTTCGGCCGATGCGTATCTGTCGCCGGGCGCCCCCGCCGTGGACACCGGCGGGGCCTTCGCGGTGAGCGCCTGGGTGCGGCCCGACGAGGTGGGTCGGAGCATGGCCGCGGTGAGCCAGGACGGCGACGGGGCGGCGGCCTACCGGCTGGGGACCGACGGCGACGGGTCGTGGTCCTTCGCGCTGGGCGGCCCGGAGGGCGCTGTCGTGCGGGCGAAGGGCGGCACTCCGGAGAGCGGGGAGTGGGCGCAGCTGACAGGTGTCTACGACCCGGCGGTGAAGACGGCCCGGCTGTACGTGAACGGCCGCCTCGTCGACAAGGCGGAGAACGCTCCGGCGCCCCGGGGAACCGGCGCCGCGCAGATCGGCCGGGCCCTGGGCGAGTCCGGGCAGGGCGGGAACTGGAGCGGCCGGATCGCCGACGTCCGCGCGTGGAACCGGGTCGTCGTTCCGGCGGAAGCGGCGAAGCTCGCGGAGCGCGCGACCGTGCGCGCGGGACACTGGCGGTTCGACGAGGCGCCCGGGGGCGCGAGCCCCGAGGAGGACGGCGGGCAGCCGCTGAAGCTGGGCGGCGACGCGAAGATCCGCCACGACGAGCAGACGTGCGACCCGGCGATGGACCCCGAGTGCGGTCCGGGGAACCCTCCGATGGTGGGCAAGGGGGAGCTGGTCCTCGACGGCGACGGTGACTTCGCCGCGACAGGCGCCCCGGTCGTGGACACCGGCGACAGCTTCTCGCTGGCCGCGCACGTGCGGCTCGACCCGGCCGGCGCCGACCGGACGATGACGGTCCTTTCCCTGCCGGGGAAGAACAGCGACCTCGCCACGCTGCGGTACACGCCGCAGCGGCAGATATGGGAGCTGACCCTGGCTCACGAGGACCGGGCGGGAGCGGAGACGACGACGCTCAAGGCGGACAACGTCTGGGCCTCGCCGGGGGACGCGCAGCATGTGGCGGTGGTGTACGACGACGGGGCCGACGAGGTGCTGCTGTACGTCGACGGAGAGGTAGGGGCCCGTGCGCCGTTCCACCACGCGTGGCAGGCCACCGGCGGGCTTGAGGTCGGCCGGGCCACGACGGCGGACGGTCGGGGCGAGTACCTGCTCGGGGCCGTGGACGACGTGCACGCCTACACGGGCGTGATCAGCGAGCAGGAGGTGGCGCGGCTGCGCGTGTCGAGGTGACGTGCGGCAGGGGCTCCCGCGGAAGCTTCCGCGGGAGGTTTCCGCAGAGCTCGGAACCTCTCGTTCCGTAAGCGCGCCGGTCCTCGTCGGCGATACCCGATCGGATGGCGGGCCGCGTCCCGCTATGCTCGGGGGTGCACCGGTGAGGACCGTTAGCTCAATTGGCAGAGCAGTGGACTTTTAATCCATTGGTTGTGGGTTCGAGTCCCACACGGTCTACGGGGAAAGCCCAGCTCGGAGAGGTCTCCGGCTGGGCTTTCGGTGTGTTCGGGGGGTCAGGGGCGGCGGAGCGCCGCGATCTCGAACTCGACCGTCACCTTTGGGCTGACGAACAGCACGTCCAGGGCGTTCGCGGTCGCGCCCCAGTCCTTGCGGTTGATCAGGACGCTGCCCTTGAAGCCGACGCGCAGCTCGCCCCGCGCGTCGTGCTCGCCGCCAGTCGTCTCGACCGTCAGGGTGAGCGGCCTGGTCGTGCCGCGCAGGGTCAGGTCGCCGGTCACCTTGAAGGTGGTCGCGCCGACCTGCTCCACCTCGGTCGAGGCGAAGGTGATGACGGGGTGGTTCTCCGCGTCCAGGAACTTGGCGCGTACCGGGTCGTCGCGGAACTTGTTGTGGCTCTGCAGGCTCTTCGACTGGATCGTGAGCCGGACGCCGGACTTCGAGGGATCGTCGCCGTCGAGCTGTGCACTGCCCTCGAACTCCTCGAAGTGCCCCCGGACCTGGGGCCCGACCGAGTGCCGGGCGACGAAGCCGAGCCGGGTGCGGGCGGTGTCGAGGACGTACTCGCCGCTCAGTTCACTGAGCTTGGTGATGGTAGGCATTGCTTGCTCACTCCCGTGGATGGGTCGTGGATGCCTGAACATACCGCCGGGGTCCGCACCCTTTCGGGGTGCTCGAGCGCAGGACCACCCCGAATCAAGTGGTTCGACGCACCCCTCCGGATGGCGTACTGTTGTGTTTACCGACGCGGGGTGGAGCAGCTCGGTAGCTCGCTGGGCTCATAACCCAGAGGTCGCAGGTTCAAATCCTGTCCCCGCTACTGAAGACCCAGGGCCCGGAACCAGCACATGGTTCCGGGCCCTGGGTGTTTTTGTCACCCGACCGGCCCCCACCAGGTCGCACCCCCACCCCGCTGCGGGAACCCTGGGTGGAGCGCGGTGATGGGCGCGGAGTCGGCGGGAGACAAGCGGTGGGGCAGCGAGGAGTACCCGGCGACAGGGGGGCCAGGGGGGCCAGGGAAGCCAGGGGGGCCAGCGGGACCGAGCGTGCCTTCGTGCGGGTTCTGCCCCTCCTGCTGCTCATCGTCGGTGCCGGCTACGACATCGCGACCCCGCCGGAGTTCACCGCCGCTCCGCTCTTCACGGCGGCCCCGCTGATCGCCGCTCCCTTCTACTCCCTGCTCAGCACCGTCCTGACCGGCGTGGCGGCCACCGGCGCCGTCCTCTTCCTGCACTACGGCAACAGCGTCAGCAGCCATGTCGAGACCGTCACCGAAGTGGTCACCGTGGCGACCGTCGCCGCCCTCGCGATCGTGATCAACCGTGTCGTGCGCCGCGGCAACGACCGGCTCGCCATCGCCCGTTCCATCTCCGAGGCCACCCAGCGCGCTGTGCTGCCCGCGCCGGATCCGCGCATCGGCGGCCTGGACATCGCGGCACGGTACGAGGCGGCGCAGGCCGACGCGTTCATCGGAGGGGATCTGTACGCGGTGCAGGACACCCCGCACGGCGTGCGGCTCATCGTCGGCGACGTACGCGGAAAGGGCATGGGCGCGGTCGCGGCGGTCGCCGTCGTCATCGGCGCCTTCCGGGAGGCCGCCGAGCAGGAGGCCACCCTGGAGGCGGTGGCACAGCGACTGGAGCGGGCGCTGGCGCGCGAGGGCACCCGGCGCGACGGACTGGACGCGTTCGAGGGGTTCACCACCGCCGTCCTCGCGGAGATCCGGCACGCCGAGGGTTCCGTACGCCTGATCAACCGCGGGCACCCGCCGCCGCTGCTGCTGCGCGGCGACGGGCGGCTGTGCGTCATGTCGCCGAGCGAACCCGCGCTGCCGCTCGGCATGGGCGACCTGGGGGTCTGGCCGGACCGGGCGGACGAGTCGGAGTTCCCGCCCGGCGCGACGCTGCTCTTCTACACCGACGGCCTGTCGGAGGCGCGCGACGCGGCGGGGGAGTTCTACGATCCCGCGGCGCGGCTCGGCGGGCGGATCTTCCCGGGCCGGGGCGGCCCGCACGCGCTGCTCGCCGCCCTCGCGGGGGAGGTGCGGCGGCACACCGGGGGCGCCATGACGGACGACATGGCGCTGCTCGCGGTGCGGCGGCCCGCGGCCGGCGATGCGGAGGTCACCGCCGGTGACTGAAGTACACCGCTCCGCATAACGACTGACACACTGTCAAGAAAATGTAAAGCTCCGGTGTTTGAAGACCGGGGGTCAACTCGCCCCGGTCCGCACCTTCGTGTCCCGGTACGTACGGCCGATGAGCGTTAACGATCAACCGGAACGGCTTGGAATACGGACCCCCTGTCTATTAACGTTCGATAACGCAGCGCGGTCGTCCCAGCCGTCACTCGAGGCGGCTCCGCGCGCACGCGCCTAATCCCGCAAGGGAGCCGGGGAACCACCAACTTGGGGTGAATCGGGCAGCTGTGCCTCCGTGCCAGGTGCTCGTAGGAGACCTTCCTGCTCCGAACCCGTCAGCTAACCCGGTAGGCGAGAAGGAAGGAAAGGAGCGCGCCCCAGTGGCGTCCAACCGGCCTGCCCCCCGAGCCGTGTACGTTCCGAATGACGACGACTTCGGCGCGTACGACGAGGGCCCCCTCGCCTCCTCCGAGGAGTGGAACCCCACCGAGGAGTCCGTCCGCCCCGTCCGCGGCCGGCACCGCGTGCACAAGAAGAGCGGCGGCGGACTCGCCCGCAGCTCCACCGTGCTCGGCGTGGGCGTCATCGCCGCCGTCGGTGCGGGCGGCATCGCCACCGCGCAGGACGGCAAGCCGCCGGTCGCCATATCCCTGCCCGACCTGCCGGGCGTGGGTGCCGTCGCGGACTCGCTGCCGGCTGCCGAGTCCCTGCCGGGCGTCGGCGCGCTGATGTCCGACGACGCGCCGGAGACGACCACGGCCGCGGCCGCCGCTCCGCTCACCGCAGCCGGGGTCGGCGCGGGCGACGCCGAGCAGGGCACCACCGACGCGGGCGAGGCGCTGCGCGCCCGCATCATGCAGCAGGCCGAGAACCAGCAGGAGCAGGCGGACACCGCCGTGCGCACGGCCGCCGAGGAAGCCGCGGTCAAGAAGGCCGCCGAAGAGGCCGCCGAGCAGCAGAAGGCGGCCGAGAAGGCGGCGGACGCCAAGGCCGCGGCCAAGAAGAAGAAGGAGGAGGAGGCCCGCAAGGCGAAGGCCGAGGCCGAGCGCCGCGCCAAGCTCGCCAAGAGCTACGCCCTGCCCACCTCCTCGTACACCCTCACGTCGCACTTCGGTGACGCCGGTTCCATGTGGTCCTCCGGGCACCACACCGGTCTGGACTTCGCCGCTCCCACGGGTACCCCGCTCAAGGCCGTGCACACCGGCACCATCAAGGAGGCCGGCTGGGCGGGCGCCTACGGCTACCGCACCGTGCTCGAACTGGAGGACGGCACGGAGGTCTGGTACTGCCACCAGTCCTCGCTCAACGTGAGCGCGGGTCAGAAGGTCAGCACGGGCGACGTCATCGGCCGCGTCGGCGCGACCGGCAACGTCACCGGTCCCCACCTCCACATGGAGGTCCACACGCCCGGCGGCTCCGGGATCGACCCGCTCGGCTGGCTTCAGAGCAAGGGCCTGAACCCCTGAGAGCCTGTGCCTGACCCCTCTGAAAGACTCCGGCGGTCCTGGCGACAACCCCCCGACGCCAGGGCTGCCGGTCCCGGGAACGGAATGGTGTTTCCGGTGGTGGTGTTGGAGAACGTATGACTTCTCTTCGCCAGCTTGGCTCCTCCGACCTCGAGGTCTTCCCGCTCTCCCTCGGCGGCAACGTCTTCGGCTGGACCGCGGACCGGACGGCGTCCTTCGACGTCCTCGACGCCTACACCGCGGCCGGCGGCAACTTCATCGACACCGCCGACGTCTACTCGGCGTGGGCGGAGGGCAACCGGGGCGGCGAGTCCGAGACCCTCATCGGCGAGTGGCTGGCCGAGCGCGGCAACCGCTCCGACGTCGTCATCGCCACCAAGGTGAGCGCGCACCCCGAGTACAAGGGCCTCTCCGCGGCCAACGTCAAGGGCGCGGTCGACGCCTCGCTGCGCCGCCTCGGCACCGATTACATCGACCTCTACTACACCCACTACGACGATCCTTCGGTCCCGGTCGAGGAGATCATCGGCACGCTCGACGAGCTGGTGCGGGCCGGCAAGGTGCGGGCGATCGCGGCCTCCAACATCACCCCCGAGCGGCTCCAGGAGTCCCTCGACCTCTCCGACCGCGAGGGCCTCGCGCGGTACGTCGCGCTCCAGCCGCACTACAACCTCGTCTCCCGCGACACCTACGAGGGCCCGCTCCAGGAGGTCGCCTCCCGCTCCGGCCTCGCGGCCGTCCCGTACTACGCGCTCGCGTCCGGCTTCCTCACCGGCAAGTACCGCGAAGGCGCCCGGGTGGAGAGCGCGCGCAGCGGCCGGGTCGAGGAGTACGTGGGGAGCGAGCGGGGCGACCGGGTGCTCGCCGCCCTCGACGAGATCGCCGGGGCGCGCGGTGCCGAGGTCGCGACCGTGGCGCTCGCCTGGCTCGCCGCACAGCCGACCGTCGCGGCGCCGATCGCCTCCGCGCGCACGGTGGAGCAGCTGCCCGCGCTGCTCGCGGTCGGCGACCTCGAACTGACGGAGGCGGAGGTCGCGGCGCTGACCGCGGCGTCCGCCTGACGCCCGGCGGTCAGCTGTCGCGGTAGGGGTTGTACGCCGGGTGGCCGTGCACCGGGTAGCCGTACGCCGGGTAGGGCTGCGGCTGTCCGTACGGGGGCGGGGCCTGGCCGTACGGCGCGTACGGCATCGGGGGCCTCACCGGTGCCGTCGCCCCCGCCGCGTACGCCAGGGCGGGGCGGGCCGGTCCGCGGCGCTCCCAGAGCTTTTCGAGGAGCTCCCGCTCGCGTACGACGAAGTCGGCACCGGCTCGCCCGCGGCGGCCCCGGTGGCGCAGGAGCGCGAGCGACGTCGCGTACGTCTGGTACTCGGCGACCGTGCGGGCCGCGGCCTTCCCCCAGGTGTGGGCGGCGTAGTCGCGGGCCAGTGAGCGGGCGCGCATCGAGCCGAGCGCGTACGGCTCGGGCGGGGTGAGCCAGCCCGCCGCCGTGTACACGGGCAGCTCGGTACGGACCATGCGCAGCTCGCGCTGCCGGGTCCAGATCGCCAGCCAGGTCAGCAGGCCGAACGCCGGGAGCATGAAGAGGGCGTACACGGCGAAGAAGCCGTACTCCCCGAAGACCGCCGAGCCGTTCCACAGCGCGTGCACGCCCATCGCGAGCAGCAGTCCGGTGAGCGGGAGCAGCACGCGGCGCAGGTGCCGGCGCTCGGCCGAGAGCGCGGCGATGCCGAAGCCGATGCCCGTCAGGACCGTGAACAGCGGGTGCGCGAACGGGGACATGACGACGCGGACGAAGAACGTGGCGGCCGTCACCGACGCGAGGCCGCTGTCGCGGCTCAGCTGGTCGGTGACGAAGGCGTTGCCCAGATAGAGGATGTTCTCGGTGAACGCGAAGCCGGTCGCGGTCACGCCGGCGATGACGATGCCGTCGACGATGCCGGTGAAGTCGCGTCTGCGGAAGAGGAAGATGAGCAGTACGGCCGCCGCCTTGGCGCTCTCCTCGACGATTGGGGCGATGACGGTGGCGCCGAGGGTGTCGGCGCTGCTGGGGTCGGCGGTGGCGGTGGCTATCCAGCGGATCGCGAAGCTGTTGGCGACGATCGCTATGAGCGCGGCCGCGCAGGCGCCCCAGGAGAAGGCGAACAGGAGGTTCCGCCAGGGGCCCGGTGCCACCCGGTCCAGCCAGCGGAACGCGGCGACGAGCAGCGGCACGGGCACGGTCGCGAGGCCGAGCCCGACCAGGAAGCCCTCGGTGCCGGTCTGCTCCCTGACCAGGGCGAGGATCACCAGGCCGGAGAGGGCGAGCAGGGTGACGAGCGCGGCCACGCGTATCGCGCGCCGCTGCCACCAGTGGACGTGGCGCAGCGCCCCCGGGGCGGGCGCCTCCGGGGGTATCGGATACGACGGACTGGTGGCCACGTCGTCGACCCTAACGAGGGTGGCGGGCGGCCGCGACGGTGCCTCAGCCCTGGGCGGGGGCGGTGGGGTCCTGCGGCGGGGCGACCCGGCGGAACAGCAGGTCGTGGACGACGTGCCCCTTGTCCAGGCCCTGGCCCTCGAAGCGGGTGCGGGGGCGGAAGTCGGGGCGCGGCGCGAACCCACCGTCGGCCTGTGTGTTCTCGAAGTCGGGGTGCGCGGTGAGCACCTCCAGCATCTGCTCGGCGTACGGCTCCCAGTCCGTCGCGCAGTGCAGCAGCGCGCCGGGCTTGAGGGAGGGCGCGGCCAGCGTCAGGAACTCCGGCTGGATCAGGCGGCGCTTGTGGTGGCGGGCCTTGGGCCAGGGGTCGGGGAAGTAGACGCGGAGGCCGTCGAGTGAGGCGGGCGCCAGCATCTCGCGGAGGAGGATGATCGCGTCGCCGTTGGCCACGCGGACGTTGGTCAGGCCGTGCCGCTCGGCGAGGGCGAGGAGGTTGCCCTGGCCCGGGGTGTGCACGTCGACGGCGAGGATGCCGGTGTCCGGGTCGGCGGCGGCCATCTTGGCGGTGGCCTCGCCCATCCCGAAGCCGATCTCCAGGACGACGGGCCCGGTGAACGGCGTCCCGCCGTCCCCGAAGAGCTCGGCGAGGTCCAGCGTGCGCAGCCCGTCGATGTCCAGGCCCCACTGGGGCCAGAGCCGGCGCAGCGCGTCCCCCTGGCTGGTGGTCACCCGGCTGCGGCGCGGCTGGAAGCTGCGGATCCGCCGCTCGTGGTGCGAGCCCGCGGGGTCGGGCGAGGGGCCGCCGGGGAACCGCGGCGCGGCCTGCACGCGGCCGCCGGACCGGGAGACGTGGGAGCTGCCGGAACCGCCGGAGGCGTCAGGGATACGGGAAGAGTCAGACACAGTGCGGCAATTTTACGGGGCGAGCGGGGGTGGGGTCGTGCCCCGCAGCACGCCCAGCGCCCGGCGGGCGACCTCCCTGCCCACGGGGAGGGACGCCGTCGCGGCGGGCGAGGGCGCGTTCAGTACGTGGACCGTGTGGGCGCCTTCACGGATCAGGAAGTCGTCGACCAGCGTGCCGTCCCGCAGGACGGCCTGGGCGCGGACGCCCGCGGGGGCCGGGACCAGGTCGGCGGGGCGGACCGCGGGCAGCAGCCTGCGCACCGCGTCGGTGAAGGCGGACTTGGACGCGGAGCGGCGCAGCTCACCCGCTCCGTACCGCCAGTGGCGGCGGGCCAGGTGCCAGGAGCCGGGCCAGCCGAGGGTGCCGGCGAGCTCGCGGGGGCGGACGACCGACCAGTCGTACCCCTCGCGGGCGAGGGCGGGGACCGCGTTCGGTCCGACGTGGACGCCGCCGTCGATGCCTCGGGTGAGGTGGACGCCGAGGAAGGGGAAGGCCGGGTCGGGCACGGGATAGACGAGGCCGCGCACCAGCTCGGGGCGGGCGAGCTCGAAGTACTCCCCGCGGAACGGGACGATCCGCATGGCCGGGTCGTCGCCGGTCAGGCGCGCGATCTCGTCGCAGTGCAGCCCCCCGCAGTTGACCAGGACCTTGCCGCGGACGACGGAGCCGTCGGCGGTGCGGACCGCGACGCCGCGCTCGGGGCGGCGGTCGATGTGGACGGCCTCGCCGGCCGCGCCGAAGCGGATCTCCGCGCCGGAGGCGTCGGCCAGGTGCCGCGCCACCGCGCCGTAGTCACAGATCCCCGTCGTCCCGACGTGGATGGCGGCGAGGCCGCGGACCTCCGGCTCGTACTCGGCTATCTGGGCGGGGCCGAGCTCGCGGACCGGGATGCCGTTCTCCCTGCCGCGCTGGACGAGGGCGTGCAGGCGGGGCAGCTCCGCGCGCTCCGTGGCGACGATCAGCTTGCCGGTGACCTCGTGCGCGATGCCGTACTCCGCGCAGAACTTGACCATCTCGGCGGCGCCGCGGACCGCGTACCTCGCCTTGAGGGAGCCCGGGCGGTAGTAGATCCCGCTGTGGATCACGCCGCTGTTGCGGCCCGTCTGGTGGCGGGCGGGGCCCGGCTCCTTCTCCAGGACCGTGACCGTGGTGCCGGGAGCGCCGCGCGTGAGCGCATACGCCGTCGCGAGCCCGACGATGCCGCCGCCGATCACCAGCACGTCGCAGTCGTACGCGACCTTCTTCACCGCGCCTCACCTCCCACCACAGATACTGCCCTGCGCCACTGACAACGCCGCCAAACCCCGGGCGCCGGATGCTCCCCCGCCGCTCCGCGCCGGTTCACCCGGCCTCAGCCGGCGGTTCACCGCGCGGCGGCGGCCCTAGGGGGGACCCGGATCTACGCCGGGGCCACGAGGAGGGGCCTGGCCCGCTCGCGGAGCTCGACCACCCGCGGCTCGTCCCCGTACGGCTCCAGGCGGTGGAGCAGGTCCTTCACGTACTCCGTGGTCCTCGCGGACGAGATGCGCCCGGCGACCTCCAGCGCCCGCGTGCCCTGCTCGCACGCCGCGTCGAGGTTCCCGGACTCCAGCTCGGCGACCGCCGACACCACGAGGCGTAAGCCGTGGGACCGGACGAATTCCTCCGTGGGGCGGGACAGCGCCTGTTCCGTGAAGCGCCGCACCTGCCGGGGGGCCTTCAGGTCGCGGTAGCACTCGGCGGCATCGGCGGCGAAGCGGTCGTACGAGTAGAAGCCGAGCCAGGTCGGGTCGTGGTCGCCGTCCCTGGCCCGCTCCAGCCACCCTTCGGCGGCCCGCAGCGCCGCCCCCGCGGCCTGCGCGTCGTTGGCACGCGCGTGTGCCCGTGCCTCGACGAGGCGGAAGAAGCTCATGGTGCGGGCGGTGGCGAGGCCCCTGTTCCGCTCCAGGGCGGCCTGCGCGAGGTCGACCCCCTCGTCCCCGAAGCCGCGGTACGTCGCCTGGAGGGACATGGACGCCAGGACGTACCCCCCGAGGGGGACGTCGGCCGCCGCACGCGCGAGGCGCAGCGCCTGGATGTAGTACCGCTGGGCGGCCTCCTGCTGGCCGGTGTCGAAGGCCATCCACCCGGCGAGGCGGGTCAGCTCGGCCGACGCTCCGAAGAGGGCGCGTCCGACCTCGTCGGAGTACGAGCCGAGGAGCAGGGGAGCCGCCTCGACGCGCAGGCACTCCGGGACCATCGAGGAGCGCCAGTCGCCGCCCCCGTACTTGGAGTCCCAGCGGCGGGCGTCCTCGGCGGCCTCCCGCAGCTTCAGTACGTCACTGTGGCCGACCTTCATCGGCGCGCCGCTGTCGTCGGCGTGCACGGCGTCGCGGGGCGTCTCGCGGGAGACGTCGCGGGCGACGGAGCTGTCGGCCGGGGTTATCAGCCAGCGTGACGCGGGTGTCGCGTACGCGCTGACCGCGAAGGAGCCGGCCAGGGACTGCCAGATCCCGCCGCCCGCGCGCCGGCCCGCCAGATCGAGGCGGTACAGCTCGGTCGCGGACTTCACCGCCGCGCCCACGTCACGGGGGAAGGCGAGGCCCACCTCCGGCGCGGGGTCGGCGTCCGCGAGGCCGATCTCGTGCAGCGGCACCGGGCGGCCGAGCTTCTGTCCGATGGCCGCCGCGATCAGGTGCGGGGCGGCGCCCTGCGGCACCATGCCCTTGGACACCCAGCGGGCCACCGACGTCTTGTCGTAACGGAGCGTCAACCCGCGTTGGGCGCCGAGGTCGTTGACCCGGCGGGCGAGTCCCGCATTGCTGATTCCCGCGAGGGCGAGAACGGTGCCGAGCTTTTCGTTCGGCCCGCGTTGCTCCCTGGACATGCGCCACCCCTCGGACACAGACGGCTGCCGGGCGGTGCTGGACCGCTCGGCATTCGTGCTGCGTTCCCCCGGGGGCAGCCCTGCCCGAGCCGTCGCGCGCCGCGATTCCGGGCGTCCCGCCCCCGGGCTCCGCGCGCGGTGGCCGGAATGGCGGCCGCAAGAGCGCTTGGCCGATCCTCCAGGTATATGCCTCCGCGAAAACATCAGCACACACAGCGTAGTTCGCCGCATCCCAAGCGTTAAGAGGCGCAGTTCCGGATGGCGAGATTGTTGTCCGTGCGGAAGTGCGCGGACGGCTCCGCGTGCTCCCGCCGTGTGGCCGTGCGCCCGTGTGTGCGCTCTTCTCCGGCCATGGGGGGAGCGCTTCCATTGGCGATGCGTGGGTCGGCCCGCTGCGCTGGAGTCAGTGGGCTGGGGGACACCGCCGCCTCCATCCCCGCGGGCGGCGGACCGGTCCGGGAGGCGAACACCGCCTCCCGGGCTGTGTGTTGCCCTCGAACGGTTCCGCCGTGGGCCCATCACAGGCCGATTTGGCCGAAAAGCATCTCTGTACAAGAACCGGCATTTCGCCCACGAGTGTGGAGTGCGCCCACCCTCGTGCGGACCGCGTACGCCCTGCGCACAGGTCGCTCGCAAGGCATCCTCGAGGCAGACCCGAGGTGCTTCCAAGGAGAGCACCTTCGTTCTGCGCTTCAACCACCGCCCTCCAGGGGCGTATTCACCGCCGCTCCAGCGGCCCCGCGGCCCTTCCCGCACGCCTCCTTCGTGGCAGCATGGGACCCCCAGATCTGTCCACAGCCTGTGGAGGCAGCGATGCGGTGGTTGGTGGGGTGGAGCAGTACCACCGCGAGACCCTCGGTGGTGGGCTCGGCCGGAGCCACCGGAGACGACGGCGAGACCGTGCACCCCGTGGGCTCCCAACTCCTGTGGGGCGACCCGGATCCCCTCTGGGCGGTCGGCGACTGGCGGGCCGACGAAGTACGCACAGTGACGGCCGACGAGCAGACCCGCATCGCGGTCCTCGGCGTCTGCGGAGCCTCCGACGAGGAGCTGCGGGTCGGCCTCCTCGCCGCCCGCGGCGGCGCCCTGCGCCATCTGACCGCCTGGTCCGGCAGTTACACGGCGGTCGTCCAGGTCGGCCGCCGCGTCATGATCGCAGGCGACCTGGCCGGCGCCCGCCCCGTCTTCTTCACCCCCTGGGCGGGCGGCACCGCCTACGCGACGGCCGCGCTGCCGCTGGCCGACCTCATCGAGGCCCACCTGGACATCGGCCACCTCGCGGCACTGCTCGCCGCCCCCGACGTCCCCGAGGCCCTGCACGACTCCACCCCGTACCAGGGAGTGCGACGCGTACCACCGGGGCACGCGCTGATCCTGCGCGCGGGCGCACGGGAGATCGCCGGGTACGAACCGGTGGCCTCGCTGGCCGTCGCGGCGCCCACGGCCGACGCCGACAGCGCCGTGGACGGCGTACGCGACGCCCTCATCGAGGCGGTACGCGCCCGCCTCACCGCCCCACGCCACGTGCCGGGCATGGACGTCGACCCGGGACCGGTGCCCGGCATGGGGCCCGCGGAACGGCGCGCGGCGCGCGGCATGCCGGTGCCCGGCATCGGAGCCGACCTCTCCGGAGGACCCGCTTCGGGCACCCTCGCCCTCCTCGCTGCCGGCCTGCCCGGGATGCCCGGCACCGTTCTCGGGCACGGCACGGGCGCGGGCGAGCGCCTCCTCGCCGTCACCTTCAACGACCTGGCCGTCAACGGCCGCGAGGCCGAACTGGAGCGGGCCGGCGCCATCGCGGCCAACCCCCGCCTGCACCACGTGGTCGTCGCCGCGGGCGAGGAAGCCCTGCCCTACGCCGACCTCGAAGGACCGCTGACGGACGAGCCGAGCTCCACCCTGGTGACCGCCCAGCGCCACCGCGCACGGCTCTCGTCGGGCAGCGCCGACCACTTCACGGGCCACGGCGCCCGGCAGGTCCTCGACGCCCACCCCGCCCGCCTCGCCGACCTCCTCATGGACCGCAGACGGCGCCACATGGTGCGCCCCGTCGCGGCGCTGGCGAAGGCCGACGGCTCGGTGCTGGTCCCCGCGCGCGTGTACGGCGCCGCCCGCAAGCTCGCCCGGATGCCGCACAGGGCGGGCGTCGAATCGCTCGCCGACCAGCTGCTGCACCGCCGCTTCGACGAGCCGGGCGGAGCGGTCGGGGCGTCGCTCGCCGCCCTCGCGTGGGCCCGGCCCGGACCCGCCGCGCGCTGGCTCACCGGTGAGGCCCTCGCAGAAGTATCGGTTCGGCTGCACGACACCACCATGCGTCCCGGCGGCCCCGGCCAGCGCCCCGGCGAGTTCCGCGCGCGGGCGGCCCTCGCCCGGCACGCCGCCGACCTGCGCGTCCTGGAACAGGCGGCCGAGGTGCGCTTCCAGCGCCTGCACGCGCCCTTCCTCGACAACCAGGTCGTCCGCGCCTGCCGCGCGCTCCCCGAGGCCCTGCGCGTCCAGCCCGGCGCGCGGGCCGCCATCCTGCGCACCGTCCTGGAAGGCGCCGGAGTCGCCGACCTGCCGGCCGGCTGGGGCGCTCCGTCCCACACCTCGAACACGGTCGCCGCCCGCACCGGGCTCCGCCTCGCGGTGGACGACCTCGTCGCCCTCTTCGACACCCCGCTCCTCGCCCAGGCGGGACTGGTCGAGGCCCGCGTCGTCCGCAAGGCCCTGCGCGCGGCCGCCGAGGGGGAGCCGCTCCCGCTGGACGGCCTGGCCGATCTGGTCTCCACCGAGCTGTGGCTGCGCCGGCTGCTGTCGCGAAGAGGAACGTGCTGGACGGGCACTCCAGCACGGCAGCGGGCTGTTCCTACGGGGAGTGTGGTTCCGGAGAGGGGCGCACTAGGGGCGGGGCGGTAGCGGTACGCCGGAGCACCTCACCGTCAGGCACACCCGGCGACATACGCCGGGAAAGAAAGCACGGGCCCTCACGCACCCGTACGGGGAGAATGACGTGGTGCGGTACCGAATCCTGGGCGCCACCGAGGCGTACGACGACCAAGGCGCCCCCCTGCCCGTGGGGGGCCAGCGGCTGCGCGCCCTCCTCGCCGCCCTCGCGCTCCACGCGAACCGCACGGCCACCGTCGGCGCCCTCATCGACGAGGTCTGGGCCGACGACCCGCCGGCCGACGCCCCCGCCGCCCTCCAGGCCCTCGTCGGCCGGCTGCGCCGCGCGCTCGGCAAGGACGCCGTCGCGTCGGCCCCCGGGGGCTACCGCCTCGCCGTCGCCCCCGCCGACGTCGACCTGCACCGCTTCGAGGAGCTCACGCGCGAGGGCAGGTCGGCCCTGGACCGCGACGACCCGGCCCTCGCCGCCCGCACCCTGCGCGACGCCCTCGCCCTGTGGCGCGGCCCCGCCCTCGCCGACCTGCCCGACCGCACCACCGCGGCCCGTCCCGAGGCCCTGCGCGCCGAGGCCGTCCGCGCGCGGATCGAGGCGGACCTGCTCCTTGGCCGCGCCCCCGACGTCGTACCGGAGCTGCGGGAACTGACCACCGCCCAGCCGTACGACGAGACGCTGCGTGCCCTGCTGATCCGCGCCCTGCGCGACGCGGGGCGCGGGGCGGACGCCCTCGCCGCCTACGAGGACGCGCGCCGCTCCCTCGCCGACGGACTCGGCACCGATCCGGGGCCGGAACTGCGGGCGCTGCATGCGGAGTTGCTGGCGGGGCCGGAGCGACCGGCGCACGAGGGACAGGAACCGGCCGAACCCGATCCGTCGCCGTCACCATCGCCGTCGCACGCACACCGGCCCCCGGGCAGAACCGGGCAGAACGGGAACATCCGCACCCGCTTGACGTCTTTCGTCGGCCGGGAACCCGAACTCGCGGCCATCCGTTCAGACTTGCACAGAGCACGCCTCGTCACCCTCACCGGACCGGGCGGCTCCGGCAAGACCCGCCTCGCCGAGGAAGCCGCCGCCGGGCATCCGCAGGCATGGCTGGCCGAGCTCGCCCCGCTCGACCACCCCGAGGCGGTGCCCGGCGCTGTCGTCAGCGCGCTCGGTCTGCGTGAGACCGTGCTCATGACCAGCGAGCTGTCCGCCCCGCAGGACGACCCGATCGCCCTGCTCGTCGAGTACTGCGCCCCGCGCAGCCTGCTCCTGCTCCTTGACAACTGCGAACACGTCATCGGTGCCGCCGCCGAGCTCGCCGAGGCCCTCCTCACCCACTGCCCCGGCCTCACCATCCTCGCCACCAGCCGCGAACCCCTGGGTGTGCCGGGCGAGTCGGTGCGCCCCGTGGAGCCGCTCCCGCCCGACCCGGCCCACCGGCTCTTCACCGAGCGGGCCATGGCGGTGCGCCCCGGCTTCGACCCCGGCGAGGACGCGGCGGCGGTCGCCGAGATCTGCCGCAGGCTCGACGGGCTGCCGCTCGCCATCGAGCTGGCCGCCGCCCGGTTGCGGCTGCTCACCCCGCGCCAGATCGCCGACCGCCTCGACGACCGCTTCCGCCTCCTCACCAGCGGCGCCCGCACGGCCCTGCCGCGCCAGCAGACCCTGCGGGCCGTCGTCGACTGGTCCTGGGACCTCCTCGACGACGCCGAGCGGACCGTGCTGCGCGAGGCGTCCGTCTTCGCGGGCAGCTGGGACCTCCCCGCGGCGGAGGCCGTGTGCACCGCGCCCGCCACCGACCTCATCGGCGCCCTGGTCGACAAGTCCCTGATCGTGGCCGTCCCGGACGCCGGCCCCGCGGACGGCGGCATGCGCTACCGCCTCCTGGAGACCATCCACGAGTACGCCACCGAGCGCGCCGCCGAGACCCCCGGCGTCCTCGCCGCGGCAGAGGCCCGCCACTCGGCGTACTTCGCGGACCTCGTCGCCCGCGCCGAGCCGCTGCTCCGCTCCGCGGAGCAACTGCCGTGGATCACCCGCATGGAGACCGAGCTCGACAACATCCGGGCGGCCCTCCAGCGCACCGTCGAATCCGGTGACACGGCGTCGGCGATCGCGATGGCGCTGCACACGGGCTGGTTCTGGTGGCTGCGCAACTACCGCAGGGAGGGCTCCGACTGGATGGCCCGCGTCCTGGAGCTCGCCCCGCCCGGCCTCCCTGCGGAGGACGACCCGCTCTACTGGCCGTGGATGAACCTCCACCTGCTGCACCTGTGCCTGATCGCCGAGTCCAGCCCCGCCGACTCCCTGACCCACCAGGGCGAGCGGACCGACCCGGAGCGCGTCGCGGCGCTGCGGGCCGCCTTCGAGAGGCCGGTGCCGGAGGCCGCCCGCTTCCCCGGGCTGCTCTGGCCGTTCACCGTCTTCTTCACCGGCGGCACCCACGAGGACGCGCTCGCCCCGCTGAACCGGACGATCGAGAACTGCCGCAGGTACGGCGGGGACTGGGACCTCGGCGTCATCCTCATGTTCCGCACCCACATGGCCGTCGACATGCCGGGCAACCTCTCGGGCGTCGACGAGGACCTGGCGGAGCTGCGGGAGCTGAGCCGCCGCGTGGGCGACCGCTGGATGCGGGCCCAGGTGTGCGGCGCGGCGGGCGAGGCCGCCCTGGCCCGCAGCCACCACGAGGAGGCGCGGGGGGAGTACGAGGAAGCGCTCCGCCTCGCCTACGAGGTGGGCGCCCATGCCGAGGCGCCGTTCCTGCTCGCCCGGCTCGCCGAGATCTCCTACCGCGAGGGCGACAGGAACGTCGCGCTGAAGGTGCTCGACGAGGCGAGCCGCGAGGCCGAGCGGTACGGGGTGACGGACTCCCGTGCCTTCGTACGACTGCTGCGCGCGATCATGGTCCTGGAGGAAGGGGACGTCGTCGAGGCGCGCAGGCTGCTCCAGGAGGCCCGCAGCGAGGCCTCGTACGGCAACTCGCCGCCCCCGCAGTTCGAAGCAGGTCTCGACGGAGTGGAGGCCCGCGTCGTCGCGGCCGAGTCGGGGCCTGCCGCGGGCCTGCCGCTCATCGTCGCCGCGGTGCGCACGGCGTGGACGGCCCGGTGCTCCGAAGTGATCGTGGCGTCCCTGATGGACGGCGCCGCCGTGCTCCTCAGCGACCTCGGCGACCACCCGCGCGCGGCCCGGCTGCTCGCCGTCGCCACCTCCCTGCGCAACGGCAACCCGCGCCCCAGGCCGGAGGCCGTGGACGCGGACCGCGTGGCGCGCGAGGCACTGGCCGTGCTCGGCCCGGACGGGTACGAGCGGGAGCGCGCCGCGGGCAGCGCCCTGACGGTCGACGAGGCGATCACGGAGGCGGCCGAGGCAGCCGAGGCAGCCGAGGCGGTGCCCCCGCACAACCCGGTGCAGGACACCTAGACGCAGGGCATCTAGACGCAGGACATCCGCGACTGCGCCCAGTCCGCGAGGGCCGTCGTGTCGAACGGCGTGTGCGGTTCGACGACGAGCCGGACCGTCTTGCGGCCCGTCAGGTCCACGTGCACGGCCACCGCCGGGTCACCGCCCTTGACCAGCGGCGACTGCCACAACCGCGCCCCGTCCCCGAACACGGAGAAGCGCACCCTGCCGAGCCCCATCGTCATGTCGTCGACCCCGACGACCGCGTCGTACGTCGAACAGCTGCGGTTCAGATCGATGGTGACGGAGGACCTGCCGTGCACGGTCACGCCGTGGGAGTACCGCTTGTCGCCGATCGAAAGGCCCCAGCGCTGCCACACCCAGCTGCTCTCGCCGAGCCGCATCTCGGGCTCGGTGCCGTCGCCGGTGAGGCCGTACTTCAGCTCGTTCCACTGGTAGACCTTCGGGGCCGGTGGCGGCGGCGGCTTCGGGGTCGGGGTCGGGGTCGGGGTCGGCTCGGGCGGGGTGGGGGTGGGCTTCGGGGCCGGCGGGGGCGGCTTCGGCCGAGGCTTCTCCTTCGCGGGAGGCTTCGGCTTCGGCGTGGGGGACGGGGTGGGGGTGGGGCTGGGTTTCGCGGCCGGCACGGGCGGCGGGGGCGGTTCGGGCTTCGGCTTCGACGACGGCGGCTTCTGCGGCACGATCGACTCGGACACCGCGGGGTCCTTGGCCTTCGGCGGCGGATCCTCCTTGGGCTTGCCGCTGCCTCCGGAGAGGGCGATCGCCGCGGCCACCCCGGCCGCCACGACGACGCTCGCCGCGATACCCGCCTTCGCGGGGGCGCCGAGCCCCTCGGACGCGGCGGCACCGCCCGCGGCCGAACCGCCGACCGACCCGCTCGCCGCGGCCGCACCCGCGGCCCCCGCGGCGCCCGCTGTCGCGGTGCCGCCACCGACGAGCGCCGCCACCTTCGCGTACCCGGCGGCACCGAACCAGCCGATGACGGCGATGGGCACGACCGCCGGGATGCCGCTGGCCACGTCCTTGATCTGGCCCGCGGCGAGCCGGCACTTGGCGCACTCCTCCAGGTGCTTGCGCAGCCCCCGCTCGGCACGGGTGCGCAGGCCGCCGCGGGCGTAGGCACCGAGCCGGTCGGCGTAGCGCGCGCACTCCTCGCTCTCGGTGAGCGTGGCGCTGACGTGTGCCTGGAGATAGGCCTGCTTGAGGCCTTCGCGGGCGCGGCTCGCGAGCACCCGCGTGCCGTTCGCGTCGAGGCCGAAGAGCGTGGCGACCTCGCTCGGGGACTCCTCCTCGACCTCCGTGTGCCACAGGACGGCCTGCCAGCGCTCCGGCAGACTCCGGAAGGCCTGCATGGCCATCGACTGCTCGGCCTCGTGCATCGCGCGGACGTCGGCGCCCAGGTCCAATGTGTCGTCGTCCGAGACCTCGGTGCCGCGCGCCGCCTGCGCGGCGAACACCGCGAAGTCGTCGACCAGTTGCTCCCGCTTCGCCGACTGCGTCCACCCGGCGGCGACCCGCCGCACGGTGGTGAGCAGATAGGCGCGCACGGCGTGCTCGGGCCCGCTGCCGCCGCGCACCGCCTGCAACATGCGGGCGAACACCTCGGCGGTGAGGTCGTCGGCGGTGTGGGCGTCCCGGCAGCAGGTGCGCGCATAGCGGCGCACGGCACCGGCGTGCCGGCGGTACAGCTCCTCGTACGCGGAGTCGTCGCCGGAGCGCATCCGGGCGATCAGGTCGGCGTCGGACCGTGGGGCCGCCTCGCCGCCCTCACGCTGCGGTGGCACGCGCGACCCACCGGTCTCCGTGCCGCCGTCCGAGGGAGCCCCCTCGCCGAGCCCGGCGGACGACTCGTCCGGACCGTCAACACTCATCGCGGACCGCCCCCGGTTGCACACTCAGACCCGACCACCGGGAAAGAGTGGCACACGGGCGTGCCGAGGCCGACGGTGCGGACGTTCAACCACCCGTCCGGGGCGATTTACCGCGATGGAGCACTACCTTTCACCCGTTCGGGGAAGGCTCAACGTTCGCTGTCTGACGCGAGGTCGAGCCTTCCGCCGAACGGCCCGGCCGGTTACGCGGGCCGGGACCGCAGCCCTTCGAGCAGGATGTCGAGCAGCCGCGAAGAGGCCGCCGCCTGCTGTGCCGCGTCGGGCAGCGAGGGCGCCGCCGTCGCTATCACCAGCAGGACGTCGGCCACCGTCACGTCCGCGCGCAGCTCGCCCGCGGCCCGGGCCCGGTCCACGAGGCGGCCGACGACCTCGAGCAGAGTCGCCGCCCCCGCGTCGTCACCCAGGGAGGCCGACTCCTCCACGGGTGCCTGGCGCTGTTCGATCAGACGCAGCTCGGGAGAGTCCGTGGCCGGCTGCCGCTGCTGCGGCACCCGCGCCTCGTCCTCCTTGGCGGCACCGTCCTCGACGCTCACCCGCAGCACCTGCGGCGGCAGCAGCCGCCCCGCACCCGACGCCACCGACGTCCGCAGGAAGCGCGAGAGCGCCGACCACGGCTCGTCCTCCTGCCCGAGCGCCGCACGCGCCTGATCCGTCAGCCGGGAGGTCTCCTCCTCGGCTATCCGCCTGACCAGCACGTCCTTGCTCGGGAAGCGTCGGTAGACAGTGCCGACACCGACCCGCGCGCGGCGCGCCACGTCCTCCATCGGCGCGCCGTACCCCAGCTCGCCGAAGACTTCGCGTGCCGCCCTGAGCACATGTTCGAGATTGCGCTGTGCGTCGACACGCAGCGGTGTCGTGCGCGCTCCTTCCCCCATGTCACGTCCGTTCCCGCTCGGGCCGACGGCTGACGCCGGCACGGCGGCGGAAGTCCAGTGAGTCTCCTGAATGTGCATACACGTTCCCCCGGTAATGACGTCTCCCCCCGGAGACACTCCCCGCCATTGACTACCGACGTGTGAGGAGCGAGCCCTTCCGTGAGCCGGGAATCCGGCCCGACGAGCGCATCCCCCGACACCCCGACGTCCCACGAACATAGTTGAGCGGGAGTCAATTCAGAAGAGGCGGGTTCCGCACAGCGCGCCCCCCGATCGGAGTACGCGCCCTTTCAGGCCTTGTCGCACCCCTCTTCCGCACCCTCCCCGCCCAGGCTGACCTGGGCACCTCCGCCACCCCTCGGCACGCCGCCGGGCCTTTCCCGCACACCGCGTCCGGTCACACAAATTGCCGGGCCTGTGGACAAACTCCGGAGCCGGGTGCGTCATGGGATGGTGAAGGCTGCGATCTCCCGGGGGACGACCCCCGTACCTCCGGACTGTGTGCGCATTCTCGTCGTCGGCGGCGGCTACGTCGGCATGTACACCGCGCTGAGACTCCAACGAAAGCTGAAACGGGAGCTCAAGCGGGGCGAGGTCGAGATCGTCGTGATCACTCCCGACCCGTACATGACGTACCAGCCGTTCCTGCCCGAGGCGGCGGCCGGCTCCATCTCGCCGCGCCACGTCGTCGTGCCGCTCCGCCGCGTCCTCGACAAGTGCCGCATCGTCATCGGCGAGGTCGGGTCCGTCGACCACGCCAAGCGCACCGCGACGTTCACCACCCTCGCCACCGAGGAGGAGGGCACCGGGCCCGTCCGGATCGCGTACGACCACCTCGTCATGGCCCCCGGCTCCATCGCGCGCACGCTGCCCGTCCCCGGCCTCGCCGAGTACGCCATCGGCTTCAAGACCGTCGAAGAGGCCATCGGGCTGCGCAACCACGTCATCGAGCAGATGGACATCGCCTCCTCCACCCGCGACCCCGCGATCCGCGACGCCGCCCTGACCTTCGTCTTCGTGGGCGGCGGCTACGCGGGCGTCGAGGCGCTCGGCGAGCTGGAGGACATGGCGCGCTACGCCACCCGGTACTACCACAACATCAAGCCCGAGGACATGAAGTGGATCCTCGTCGAGGCGACGGGCCGGATCCTGCCCGAAGTCGGCGACGAAATGGGCAAGTACACGGTGCGCGAACTGCGAAGGCGCAATATCGACGTACGCCTCGACACGCGGCTTGACTCCTGCGAGGACCGCGTGGCCGTCCTCAGCGACGGCGCCCGCCACCCCACCCGCACCGTCGTCTGGACCGCGGGCGTCAAACCCCACCCCGTACTCGCCGCGTCGGACCTGCCGCTGAACGAACGCGGCCGCCTCACCTGCACCGCACGGCTGACCGTCGAAGGCACCACGCACGCGTGGGGCGCGGGAGACGCCGCCGCGGTCCCCGACGTCACGGCGGTCCGGGCCGGCACGGAGTGCGCGCCCAACGCCCAACACGCCGTACGCCAGGCCAAGGTCCTCGGCGACAACATCGTCGCGTCCCTGCGCGACCGGCCCCTCCAGGAGTACACGCACAAATACGTGGGCTCCGTCGCCTCATTGGGACTGCACAAAGGTGTCGCGCACGTCTACGGACGCAAGCTAAAGGGCTACCCTGCCTGGTTCATGCACCGCGTCTACCACCTGAGCAGAGTGCCGACCATCAACCGCAAGTCCCGAGTGCTCGCCGAATGGACCCTGTCCGGCCTGTTCAAACGCGAGATCGTCTCCCTGGGGTCGCTCGAACACCCCCGTGCGGAGTTCGAACTCGCAGCCGGTGGCGAACGCCCGAAGGAGTCCTCCTGACCGGAGTCAGGAACTCCCCGCACGGCACCGGCGTCTGACGGTTGTCAGTCCGTTCGGCCAGACTGTCCGTGTGACCATGGGCAGGCCGTCAGGCCGACACCAGGGACGTCCGCTCGCGACATGCTGTGTTCCCGATCCAGAAGCGACACCACGAGGCCTACCGCAGTGAACTTCACGCGCTGGAGCGCCCGGCTCCCCGGAACGCAGCGCCGCGCAGCAGCGCGGACCGAACAAGCGATCGCCCCGGCACCGCGCGGGGACGGCTCCGTCCCCGCGGCCCGCGCCGAGCGGCCCACCGACGGAGCGGAGACCGCACCCCCGGACGGCACCGCGGGCGGCCCGGGACCCGACGGCGTCGACGAACTGCCGATCCGCGAGGTGCTCGACCGCATCCCCGCCCTCGTGGCCCTCGTGCACGGCACCGACCACCGCATCGCGTACGTCAACGACGCGTACGTGGCCGCCTTCGGCCCCCGCCCCGTCGGCGAGACCGCGCGCGTGGCACTGCCCGAGCTGGAGGAGCTGGGCCTGCTGCCCCTCCTCGACCAGGTCCTGCGCAGCCGCAAGCCGCGCACCGTCAAGTCCCGCAAGGCCCCCACCGGCCGGTCGTACACCTTCACGTGCACCCCCGTGACGCTGCCCCTCGGCGGCTCCGCCACGGGCCCCGGAGCGGGCGGCGGCGTCCTGGTCTTCGCCGCCGACGTCACCGACCACGCCGAGGCGGCCGAGCGCCTGCGCACCAGCGAGCGGGCCCAGCGCGAGACAGCCGTCACCCTCCAGAAGTCCCTCCTGCCCCAGGAGCTGGAGCAGCCCGACGACCTCCGCATCGCCGCCACATACCAACCGGGCGGCACCGAGGCCGCGGTCGGCGGCGACTGGTACGACGTGATCACCCTCGGCGGCGGCCGCACCGCCCTCGTCATCGGCGACGTCATGGGCCGCGGCGTCCGCGCGGCGGCCGTCATGGGCCAGCTCCGCACCGCCGTGCGCGCCTACGCCCGCCTCGACCTGCCCCCGCACGAGGTCCTCCAGCTCCTCGACGGCCTCGCCGCCGAGATCGACGCGAGCCAGATCGCCACCTGCGTCTACGCAGTGCACGACCCGAACGAAGGAAGCCTCGTCTACGCCTCCGCGGGCCACCTCCCCATCCTCGTGCGCGACGAGAACGGCACCATCCACCGCGCGGAGGAGCCCACAGGACCCCCGCTCGGCACCGGCGGCTGGCTCCACACCTCGGGCTCCGTACCCCTCGGCCCCGGCTCGACCGCCGTCCTCTACACGGACGGCCTCGTCGAGCGGCGCAGCGAGGACATCGACGAAGGCGTGGCCGCCCTGGAGCGCGCCCTGGCCGGCGCCACCGGCACCCCCCAAGTGGTCTGCGACCGCCTGATCCGCGCCCTGGGAGTGACCGCCGACCACGACGACGACGTCGCCGTCCTGGTCCTCCAGCACCCCGCCCGCGCCGGCTCGGACGCCGAGCTCTTCAGGAACGCGGCCCTGGAACTCCTCGGCGGCGTCGAAGCGGCACCACGCGCGCGTGCCTTCGCCACGGGCGTCCTCGCCAGCTGGCGCTTCTCCCCGGAACTGCACGACCTGGGCGTCCTCGCCGCCAGCGAACTGGTCGCCAACTCCCTCCAGCACGGCACCCCGCCGATGCGGCTCCGCCTGCGCCGCACCGACCGCCGGCTGATCATCGAGGTCACCGACGGCGACGACCACCTGCCGCGCCGCCGCCGCGCCGAACCGGCCGACGAGGCGGGACGCGGCATCGCCATCGTCGCCACGATCGCGTCGAACTGGGGCTCGCGCCGCACACCGGGCGGCGGCAAGGCCGTCTGGTGCGAGTTCGCGCTTCCCAAGTAGCGCGCGTCCCGCGCCGGCCGTGCGCGGCGGGTGTTACGCGTCGGCCGTGGCGGGCGCGGCCGCAGTAGGGCCGCCCTGCGCCACCACCGGGCTCTTCGCCAGCGACGGCTGGTTCTGCACGGGGGTGAGCCCGCGCCCGAGCCGCACCGCGAGCACCGTGATGCCCAGCGAGAACAGCACGAACGTCACGATGTACGGGACGTGCAGCGCGGCACCCATCGGCCCGCCCACGGCCGGACCGACCGCGAGAGCGAGCTGCTTCACCAGGGCGAACGCCGAGTTGTACTGACCGACCATGCCGCCCGGCGCGAGGTCCGCGACCAGCGGCGCGACGGTCGGCGACAGCATCGCCTCACCGAGCCCGAAGAGGGCGTACGTCGACACGAACGCGGCGGTCGCCATCGCCTGGCTGCCGTGCCCGAGCCCGGCGTACCCGGCGAGGAGCCATGCGAAGGCCCAGATCAGACCGACGGCCGCGATCACCCGGGACCGCTTGCGGCGCTCGACGAACTTCAGGACGGCGAACTGCGCGAGCACGATCATCGCCGTGTTGGCGGCCAGCGCGATGCCGAGCGTCGACGGCGAGATCCCCGCGGCCTCCACGCCGTACGCGGAGAGGCCCGACTCGAACTGCCCGTAGCAGGCGAAGAAGATCACGAAGCCGAGCACGCACAGCTGCACCATGGCCTTGTGCTTCAGGAGCGCGCGCATGCCGCCCCGCGGCGCCGAGGCGTCCTTGGGCATCGAGTCCTGGATGGACGGCGCGTGCGGCAGCCGCACGGTCAGCGCGATGGCCGCGAGCACCAGGAACATCACGGACTCGATGGAGAACAGCAGCGTGAAGCTGCCGGGCCGGTCCTCGTCGACGATCTGGCCGCCGATGAGACCACCGATGCCGAGGCCCAGGTTCTGGAGGAAGAACTGCATCGCGAAGGACCGCGTACGGGTGGCGGGCGTCGACGACCACACGATCATCGTCGCCAGCGCGGGCTGCATCACGGCCGTACCCGCGCCGAGCAGGGCCGCGGAGAGGATCGCCGTCGTCTCACTGTCCGCGACGCCGAGCGCGACCGCGCCCACGGAGGCGACGACCGCCGCGCCCACCAGCACGGGGAGAGGACCCCGACGGTCGATGACGCGGCCGGTGATGGGCAGGACGATCAGCGCGGCCATGGCGAACGCGGCGAGCACGATGCCCGCCGCACTGGATCCGAGCTCCCGCACCTGCGCCACGTAGACGTAGAGGAACGGGACCGTGAAACCGATGCCGAACGCGCTCAGCGCGCTGCCTGCCTGGATACGACGCATCGCTGCGCCCATCGCCCTGGTCACTTTCACCTGCCTTGAGAGTCGATGCGAAGCCTTAGAAGTGAAGACTTCGAAGCTAAAGTTAGGATCTAAACAGTACACACTGAAGGACTTCAATGCCAAGCGGGCCCGTGCCATACTCGGCCCATGGGTGACACCCCCGGCCCGACCGAGCCGACACTTGAAGAACAGATCGCCGCGTATCAGCGCGAGTTCCAGGACCTCGACCCGCAGGTCGAGCAGATCGTCTCGGCCCTCGGCCGCCTGAACCGCCGGATGAACGTGGCCTACGGGCGCCAGACGGCGACCCTCGGGATAAGCAACGCCGAGTGGGAGGTCCTCAAGGCCCTCGTCCTCTCGGGGGCCCCGTACCAAATGGGCCCCGGTGAGCTGGCCAAGCGGCTTGGCCTGACGCCCGCGGCCATGACCCACCGCATCGACCGCATGGTGGCGGAGGGCCTGGTCACCAGGGACCGCGACGAGTCCAACCGGGTCCGCGTGATCGTCGAGCTGACCGCAGAGGGCCGCGAGAAGTGGCTGGAGGCGATGCGCCTGGCCACGGTCTTCGAGGAGGATCTCCTCCAGGACCTGTCCCAGGAGGAGCGCGGCGCCCTGGGCGAGGTGCTCACCCGTCTTCTACGTCGCGTGGAGTACGCCCAGCCGGACGCCGGCGGACGCCTCACCGATCTGGACTGAACCGCCTCCGGCGGGGCACAGGGTGGGGTTGACAGCCACCCAATGGATCCGTAAGGTTCTTCGGGTTGCCACGGAGCCGTAACGGTTCTGCGACAGCACATCCCGCCGCTGATCGAGCGGCAAACCAAACTCAGCACGACCTCCCAACGGATGCAATTCGGCATGCCCGAATTCAATTCCAAAGGCTCGATTATGAGTCGCCGGGAAAACCCGCTAGAGTTTGAGACGTCGGAACGGCCCAACAGCCGCGAAGACACCTCCCGCTGACTGGGAGTCAGGCCCGAAAGGATCTGATAGAGTCGGAACCGCCGGAAAGGGAAACGCGAAAGCCGAAAGGCCGGAGCGGGAACCGGAAAGGCACCGAGGAAATCGGACACGAAAGAGTCTGATAG